>PBTY01000057.1 GCA_002729235.1 Rickettsiales bacterium
CTTACTTCTCTTCGTCATTCCCTGAATTTTCGGATAATTATCCAAGACTCGACATATATTCTCTAAAATTCTAAGGGAATCTGTCTTACAGTCTCAGCAATTCTATATCTGAGAATTTATTAACGGCGGTTGTCCCCGATAGCTATCGGGGTAGTTGGTTAGAGCGCCTGATTGTGGTTCAGGAGACCGCCGAACTAGGCGTTCCGACCAACAGTTGGTCCCATCGATTCCGATCTTCCATAATGACGATTCTGTCACCACAGGCCCCTAAGCAGAAAAGCAGTTACATTTCTGTGACTGCTTTTTTTGTGTCCTATCACCTTACTTCTCTTCGTCATTCCCTGAATTTTCGGATAATTATCCAAGACTCGACATATATTCTCTAAAATTCTAAGGGAATCTGTCTTACAGCCTCAGCCATTCTATATCTGAGAATTTATTAACGGTGGTTGTCCCCGATAGCTATCGGGGCAGTTGGTCAAGACGAAAGCTTCACTTTGTCTGGATACCTTTCTATATTATTTGAGAATTCTTTGCAATACCAATGGCTTAAAAAGAATACCCCACAATTAAATTGATAGAAATTCTCTCCAAGGAATTTGCTTTATGGATGTCACTCATTTGTAACTGAATGCCGCCAATAATATCTTGAGGTTTGCCATCTGCTGCTTTAGACAAATACAACCCTCCTAACAGATCATGCTCCTGCTTGTCTTTGAACTTTGAACGGGTACTTAACCCAACAGCAACCTTTTGACCCCATCCACCAGGGAAAACCAGGACATCATTATTCCAATTCATAACCGGAACGGCTGCATCAAACTCATCCAAAGGACCACTCCCCGTTTTCTTATCAGTTGTGACTATTTGAAACTCCGTAGAATCACTGTTGTAAACAATTTTTCCTTTGCTGATTTCGTATGAATCCAGGTCATCATAATTATTAGTAGAGGCAAACTTCAATTTTGAACCCCAAACAATTCGGTGTGCCTTAGTCAAATTCTTGGTGTAAAAACCTCCAATTCTATTAAACCCTAATGATAAACTAAAGCCAAGATCCGATTCCTTAACAATTGGATCATCCACTATATCTGTATCCAAAGGCTTGTATAGCTTATATTCACCTGCATCACCAGCCAGATTCAAAAAGAACCGATTATATATCGATATAAGTTTCGCTGATCTCTCATTACAATCTTCCATCCCTTTGGGGCACCGGTCTTTTTGTATATCAAGGCCAAGGAGAATACCGAACTCCCCTTGTGGGTTCAATCCATCTTCGGCAAATAAACTTGCCGTCCCTTCATCTGCCTTAAATTTAAGGTCAAAACCCACGTTTAGATTTTTATCAGTTAACCAGATATTCCCTTTCGTTTTACTCTTATAATCTAATTGATGATAGACAGGGTTTAAAGTAACTCCAACCTCACTTGATTTGAAATTGAGAGCCACACTTGCATCTTTAAATACGGTGAAACTTGATTCGCCATCCGAACTTTGAACAACAGTGGTCTGTGACTGACTGTAAAACCAAAGACAAATAAAAAAGAGCGTAATATTAAGCCGTAACATCCTTATTAATTATTGAGTTATTAATACCTCCAGTGTCACCTATAGTCCTTTCACTTTCTTCAATTCTGGCCACATCGCGATCCAGGTTTTTAACTAAAACATCAAACTTGATTCCTTGATCCCCACGAATTCTCATAAAAACATGAAGTTTGCCAGATACAGGGACAAGTACCTTTTCATTAATCCATTGCTTTCCCGATTTCTTTCTCTCCATTTTTATTTCCTCTTCTTCTAAATAAACAGTGGGCTTCCATAAAGGAGAGACTCCAGTAATTTCAACTTTGTAATTGATGCTAGGCATAGATATATAGTCTGTTAGAGATCACTAAGGTCGTGAACCAAATGGAATAATTGAATACCTATTTGTTGGTATTTTCTTTCTAACGGTGGTAGAAAATTAGAATAGAAAACGCAGCATTTTAAGCTACCAGCCTAAATTTTAGGTGCAGTTGCACTAAGGGAACCTGTTATTCTCAATAAGATGAGATTAATCAATTCTTTAGCTGAAAACCCAACAGTGGTACACTAAGAACTTATCCAATCAATTATCCACAATCGCCTTTGGTAAATAGTAAGGGGTGTTTAATGGTATTGATTCGCCAGGAAGACAAGGTACTGGTGAGTCAAATAAGGTTGGGTTAAACTTCTCATTATACGAGATATATTCGATCTCCATTGCCATGAACAGCTCTCCTCCACCATAAAGATTGATTGTTCTTGGTTCTGAGAAACCAGATACCGTTTGATAATTTTCATACACAAAAGTCCATCTGGTCATAGTAGACTTGGTCACATAAGTTCGTTTCAATAATAAAAAGGATTCTTTGTCTATGTATACACTCTGTATTCCACCATCTTGACGGTGGTCTTTGAAATCTACACGATACATGCCCTCCTCTTCGACCACATATTTTTCAGGTTTTAAATTGAATGGCTCTAGTAGGTAGGTTCTGGGATAATGTTTGTCGAACTTGATAGGTTCTGGATCGAAAAAGAAGATCGACTGTCCATTAGATCTATAAAACCAACTGCAAGTTTGTCTTTTGAACAAAATTGTTTCGTTGTGGTAATTACCCTTAGTGCTAAAACTATGCTCCAGGTAATTATCTGGTGATTGATAATAGGTAGTTTGTGCCATGACCTTGTTAGCATTATTCAGGGAATTCTCCGGAATTCCATATTTCGTGATAGAGGTTTTCTCAACTCTGGTCTGAAGACTTAACAGTTGGTCCTTACCTCCAATCGCCTCTAGAAACCGGTCAATAATTTCTTGACTACTTACTTTTTCTTGAGCCTGTACAGAAATGGCAATTAACATCAGAACAATCAATAAGGGCGTTTTTCTCATAACTATAAACTTAGTTAATTAAAATGCTCCCACAAAGGCTCTTTGAGGTTCTTACTCAATGGTAGATGTTTTGTAGACTTCTTCGAACATTAGCCATAGGTTTGAGTTTTGAAAAAGTGTATGATTAAAGACTGGATACAAAAACTCATGGACTTGCCTTTCCCGGCAATGAACTTAATACTTGGATTACTAATTGGAGTCGCCATTGTTTGGATTGCAAGAATTAGCATTGCGATTACGGCCAAAAAATCTAAATCCAGTGATCTACTCATCATTAGAAATAAATGCAAAACTGCATTCAACATACTAATTCCAGTAATATCCATTTTTATCTCCCTTTCCTATGCGGAGGAATCCGATTGGACAGATGGACTAATTGATATTTTCAGAGTTCTTCTGATCATGTCTAGTGTCAACTTTCTTATTCGTTTGGTATACGCACTTGAAGCCATTTTTCTGGATAAGTATAACATAGACAAAGAAGACAATCGCAAGGAGCGAAAGATCATTACGCAACTAAACTTCATGAAACGAGTTGTCATCGTTTCATTGGTCATGCTAGGTTTGGCGGTGATCTTGTTGAGTTTCGAGGAAGGAAGAAAGTATGGCCAAACTCTGCTCACTTCTGCAGGAGTAGCTAGTATCATCATAGGACTGGCGGCTCAAAAATCGATTGCCAATTTCTTCGCTGGCATTCAAATTGCCTTTACTCAACCTATTAAAATTGATGACGCTGTAGTCGTAGAAGGAGAGTGGGGCTGGATAGAAGAAATCAACCTAACATATGTGGTCGTCAGAATATGGGACTGGCGACGACTCATTTTACCCATTACCTATTTTATCGAAAAGCCTTTTCAGAACTGGACTAGAAATAAGGGAGAAATCATTGGCACCGTGTTCCTGCATCTAGACTACCGAACACCCATAGAACCACTTAGAGCTAAACTCTCTGAAATTCTAAAAGCCGAAACCAAATGGGATGGTAATGTTGACAATCTACAAGTAGTAGATACCAAAGAATACACCGTAGTGGTGAGGGCCTTAATGAGTGCAAAAAACTCGCCTACCGCCTGGGATCTTCGATGCAGTGTAAGAGAAAAGCTCATCAACTTCCTACAAAAAGAATATCCAGAAAGCCTCCCGGTACAGCGTATCCAAATGGACCATCAAGAGACGAAATAATACAGGTTTTGTTTAGTTTTAATCTGCTATGACTAAGGAACAGAATCAATGTATCAATTGTGGTAAAGAGGGATCTGGTAATTTTTGTGTGAATTGTGGGCAAAAACTGGAATCTCATACACTTACCTGGAAATATGTAGCATCTGACTTCATGGATCGATGGATGGGGCTGGATACTAAGTTTGGCAGAACAGTTATTGACCTGTTCAAGTATCCGGATCAGGTAATGAGCACTTACATAAAAGGTAACTCTGTAAAATACATCGGACCACTTGGCTACTACATCGTCATGTCTGCACTGATGCTGCTTCTTTTCGAAATGTTAGGAATTACCGTCAAAGATTTCATGATGGCGAGTAACGAGTCCATGGGACTTGCACCTCAAGAAACAACTGAAACTCAAGCCGAATTCCAACAAAAATTCATGCAATGGATTTCCGATAATTTTAGGGTGTTTTCTGGAATGATCATTCCGTTTCTGGCATTATCGGCCAAGGTTTACTATCGCAAGCATACATACCTGCATCATCTGGTAAGATTTACCTATATCCAAGCTCATACGATCTGGGTCACTTTTATCATGATAACTCTTTATTCAATCACAAGTAAACTCTTTTCTATTCCTTTAATGTTTGTATCAACAGGTTACCTCTGTTGGGCAATGATGAAATGTTATCCGCAACGATGGAAAGTTTGGGGATTCCTAAAAGGACTACTTGTTTGGATTACTGGATACATCTTTTTCATTATGATCGCCATGATAATCGGCGGTATTATTGGAATATTGATGGTTTATCTTTCAAAATCTTGAGAATTTTAAACCTTTAACTAACTTTTTCGTTACTTTTACTGAAACTCATTTTATTCTGAAAAGGACACTTTACATAACACTAACCGTTTTGTGCTTATTTATAATAAGCAACGGAGCTTCTGCGGCGTCTACTAACGACACGAACAAAGCCAACAATGGTGAAAGTGTAAGTAATAACAATTCGAATAATTCCACTACTAACAATAATAACAACAACAATAACTCTGAATCCAAATCAGAAAATGTGGATCCAAAAATGGAAACACCGGGTGTTGCTGTGGAGGTAGAGGAAGAACAACCTCAGATTACTAACGATGGAGCAATGTTCGTTGGTCAGAAGCCAGATAGCACAAACATCAACTCCGTAAGTAAATTCAACTTCATCTTCTATTTCATCTACAAGTTGAAGTACGATGAAGACCCGAATGGTGTCGGGCACATGAATTACGAATTTTAATCAGTCTTTCTTATTTGTTGAATTGCGCAAGCTCATCCAGAGTGATATGTCCCTCGTAGAATGCTTTGCCGAAGATAACACCATAGACTCCAGTATCTTCTAAGCGCTTGATATCATCCATATGGCGCACTCCACCACTAGCAAAAATGCTCAACTCAGGGAAACGCTTGGTTAGTCGCTCGTAAAGCTTGAAAGTTGGTCCTTCCAGAGCACCATCTTTAGAAATGTCTGTTGTTTTTAGATACTTCAATCCACGGTCATAGAAATATTCAATATGATCCTCTAATTGGATTTTAGTATCCTTTTGCCATCCACCAACTTTGATGATGCCATCCAAAGCATCCGCACTCATGGAGATCTTCTCACGTCCATAAGACATGATCCAATTACTGAACAAGTCCTTATTATATACAGCAATGGTAGCAGCTGCAACACTTTCCGCACCATATTCGAAGGCCTTCAGAATATCTCCATCCGTGTGCAGTCCGCCGGCAAAGTTCACTTTGAGATTGGTATGACCAGCAATCATTTCTAATGTAGGATAGTTTACTGGTGTCCCTTTTTTTGCTCCTTCCAGGTCAATCAGATGGATACGGGTGATCCCGTTATCTTCAAATTGTTCCGCTACATCAAGTGGACTCATGTCATACACTTTTTCTTTGGTGTAATCACCTTGCATGAGGCGAATGGTCCTACCCTTAATAACAGAAATGGAAGGTACTAATAGCATAAAGAGGTCTTTTTAGGTCAATATTGTTCTTGGCTTCTAATAAATATAGGGTATGAAGCCGAACAAAGATATAAGGAAGGAACTATTAATTTAAGTGCACCAACTTAAATCCTTCACCGTGGACCGTTAGTAATTGAAGGGTCTCCTCCTCTTTAAGATATTTTCTTAGTTTGGCGATATACACGTCCATACTCCGGGCATTGAAATAGGAATCATCACGCCATATTTTCTTCAGGGCAATGCTTCTGTTTACCGTCTGATTGATGTTCTCCACAAACAATTTTAAGAGTTCATTTTCCTTGGTGGTGAGTTTGACCTTACCCGATGGAAGCTCCAACATGTTAGAGGCATATTGGTATTTCATTGAACCTATTACCACCTCTTCTGGAAGCTCTTTGCTAGTTTCGGATTTCATGGTGCGCTTAAGCACTGCCTTGATTCGCATCAAAAGCACTTCCATACTAAACGGCTTGGTGATGTAGTCATCGGCACCAATTTTGAAGCCCTGTAACACATCTTCCTTCAAAGATTTGGTAGTCAAAAAAATGATTGGAATATCGGGCTCAATCTCCTTGATCTCAGTAGCCAATTGAAAGCCATCCTTCTTTGGCATCATTAGATCCAGGATACACAAATCAAACTTCCCCGGCTTAAATGTTTCAGCCCCTTGTTCTCCGTCCCTGCACAACACTGTTTCGAAGCCCTTGAGACCTAAATATTCATTCAATATCTGGCCAAGGTTTTCATCGTCTTCGGCTACTAATACTCTAGGCTTTTCCATTATGCAGTGGTAAGGTGATTGTAAATTTACTTCCGTTTCCTGGTTCACTACTCACAGAAATCCTTCCATGCTGTAGTTCCATCATGTTTTTGACATATGCGAGTCCAAGTCCAAATCCTTTTACATTATGCACATTACCCGTATGTACACGGTAAAACTTCTGGAAAATGTGACTCAATGCTTCTTTAGTCATTCCAATGCCTCGATCTTGAATCGCAACATTGATGGTATCTCCACGATTAAACATTCGTATGGTTATCTCAGGTGAGTCCTCAGAGTATTTATTCGCATTATCCAATAAGTTAGTCAATATATTGACCATGTGCGTTCGATCAGCATGGACTTTGGCATCTGTGGCATTATCAATGATTTTGATAGCCCCATCTCTGGCTTCTACTTGCAGCGACGTTTTTTCTACTGCCAAGGCCACCAATTCCTTGATATCAAGAGTTTCTTCCTTAAGTTCTATATCATTTCGGTCAATAGCCGCCATTTGGAGAACCCGATGCACTTGTTCGCTAAGACGATTGTTCTCTTCACCGATCATTTTGAGATAGCGCTCACGCATACCCTCCATTTGTTTGATCTCCTTATCGCTTAAAGCTTCACATGCTAATGAGATGGTCGCAATTGGCGTTTTCAACTCATGCGTCATGTTATTGATGAAGTCATTCTTCATTTCGGAGAGCTTCTTTTGTCTCAGGATCGTGTGAATGGAATAACCAAAAGATCCTACAATTACCAGGATTAGCAAACCAGAACTAGCCATGGTCAACCAAATTTGCTTCAATAGGAACTGCTGTTTGTCTGGAAAATCGACTACCAACCAATTAGGATCACCAACGATATCGTTAGGGAATAGACTGGCTTTTAATTCACTTTTTTCCAATTCCTCTTTGGACTGGGTGTCATTGATCAACTCAAACCTTCGTCGCAGTGGAGAGATCACTCCATAATCAAATGAAATATCGATTCCTCGATCCGTGAATTCGTTGGATAGTAAAGAGTCCAATTGTATTGGATTTACCCTTGCTCGAATAGATCGCTCAGGGGTCAATACATTTTCAATCACCTGCACTACCATTTCAGATTTATTTGAAGCTTTTTGCATTTGTTGTTGCAAAAGCTCGAATTCTGATGATCCTTCATCCGAGGTTGTCTGGACTCCATGCAACTGTGATTCTGCCACCACCTCCATTCGTCCATCAATGGTGGTCGCCTGAAAATCAAAGATGATATTGAATCCCATCTCATCACTTCGTAAGGTATCCTTCAAGACAAGAGTAGAAGGATTTTGAGGGTCAATTTGTCTTAACCTAAGTGGATTGGGCTGCATGGCAGATGGACTGGCTTGCATCATAGGTTGATTGTAGAACCAGGTTCGGTTCAATGCATACAAGGCTTCTTGTCGCTCGAGCTTGTCTGATACATTGTGTAGCGCTTCTACCACATCTCGTTTAAAACGCTCTTCATTGGCTCGAATGACCGAATCAATCCAGTACCACTGGAAACCAATCAAGCCTAGCAAAGCCACGCTCATCAGTCCAACTACCCAGAAAATTGTAGATCGTTTCATTTCAATATCAACCGTTCAATCGATGCATTACTGAAACAAATTTACGCCAAAAGTGGCCTCACAGTTCCTGATTAACCTTTTTTAACATCGATTAACCCCCTTTTAACAGATTGATGAACGGGTTTGCCGTTCCTTCCACCACACAACTTTCCAATTTTAAACTAAAGAGATATGAAAAAGAATTTGACTCTAACTACTTTATTGGTAGTACTGCTATCTGGTCTGGTTATGGCCCAGGACAATGAAGTGAAGATAGAAATATCCAAGAATGTGGATGGCAAACAGCAAACTTTCAAGAGGACTTATGAGTCTGAGGAAGCCATGCAAAACGATGAGGAGCTCAAGGAATTTATGGGTGACGAAAATCAAATCCATTTTTGGACTGGGGACCAGGATGCAATTTCTATTCCATCATTTCACTTTGGAGATGATGAAGAAGGAGGTCATTCCTTCGTATTTTTTAGTGATGATGACTCTACTTTTAATAAGCAATTCAACCTACAAATGGAAGAAATGAGCAAGCACATCAATATTGGGATTGCCAGCCAACTCCAGGACATGCAGCAAAATATGATCATTGATCTCAACAAGAATGGAAACTTCGCTTATGCCTTCGGTGATTCAATAGATGAAAATATGATGATCAAACTAAAAAACCTTAAGGTCATGAACGGTGAAGATGCTCAGACTATTCAAATCATGATTCACAAAAGCATCCATATTTCTGACGACACCAAGGAGTTTGGTAAAAAAGGAAAGGTTTCAGAGTCAAACCAGTTGACACTTGAGAACCTAAGCTATTATCCTAATCCTGCCACGAATGGTCGTTTCAAATTGAAGTTCGACGTACCAGAAGTAAGTGAACTGAGCATCAAAATCTATAATCTGGACGGAAAGGAAATCCTCGGACGATATTTCGATGCTTTTGATGGTACCTATTCTGAAACCATTGATCTATCAGGTCAATCAGAGGGCATTTACCTGTTAGAAATCGAAAAAAATGGGAAACGATTAACCCGAAAAATCGCCATCAATTAACGAGAACCCAACACCGTGATGATTTCTCAATTCCAATGAGGGATCGTCTTTTAAATACTTGCGAAGCCTGGAAATGAATACATCCAGGCTTCTTCCTTTAAAATAGTCATTTTCTCCCCAGATGGCCACCAAAATATCCTCTCGCCGAACTAGTTTATTTTTCTTCGCTAGCAACAGTTTTAGCAAATCAGCTTCCATCTGAGTCAATGAGGTTGATTTGTCGCCCGAGATGATTTGCAAGTTGAATGGATCAAAGGCTAGTGCTCCTATTTGCACAACGGAGGAATTAGAAGGCTGAGTAGTTGTAGAGACCTGACTTCTACGAATAAAAACGTTGATTCGATGGGTCAACTCTACAATGGAGAATGGCTTGGCGATGTAATCATCTCCTCCAATCTCAAATCCTTTCAGGCGGTCCTCCTCCATCGAGCGAGCTGTAAGGAATAAAATGGGGACAAATTCGTTTCGCTTTCTTATTTCCTTAGCCAGACTAAACCCATCCATCTTTGGCATCATCACATCGATCAGGCACAGATTGATGTCATAAAGTTGAAACTTCTGGAGACCCTCCTCTCCATTCATCGCTGTGATCACCTCGAAACCTTCATGGCTAAGGTGGTCCGCTACTACAAATGATAAGTTTTCGTCATCTTCAACCAATAGAATCTTCACACTTGCCATGGGCTGGTACTTTTATGATGAATGTTGTTAGATCGTTTTCACTGGTTAAAGACACGGAGCCTTTCATGGATCTGGCTCCTTGCTTCACGAAATATAAGCCAAGTCCGAAGCCTTTTACGTCGTGCAAGTCTCCATGATTGATACGGTAGAACTTGTCAAAAATCTTCTTTTGCTCCGATTTAGGAATAGTAGGACCGTGGTTGGTTACTGAAATTTCTAATTGCTTTCCGTTATAGGAAGCACGATAATCAACTCCATTGGTTCCATATTTGAAGGCATTGTCCAGCAGATTGTAAATCATGGTTTCAAACACCACCGGATCACCTTTCACGATCAAATTAGGATCTAGATCTATTGTAGACTTCAACATTCCAGGATGTCGATCTGCAAACTTTTCTTTGAGGTTATTGATGGTGGATGAAGCATCAATCAATTCGGCCTTTAACACCTGATGATCCAAGACAGAGGTTTTCAACAACTGATGTACATGTTGCTCTAACCGTGACAATTCCGACTTAATTATTTCCGTATAGCGTACCTGACGTGGCTCTTTTACTTCCTGACCCAATACATCTGCCGAAACCTGCAATGTTGCTAAAGGCGTTTTAAACTCATGGGTCATGTTATTGATAAAATCACGCTGGATTTCACTAAGTCTTTTCTGACGAAGAATGACGAACAAGGCATACGAAAACACAATAAGGATGATCAAGATCAAAACGGTGGTTACCTTCCAGATTCCAAGCATGTTGACAATTCCTGCTGTTTTCCCTGGGAAAAACACTCCGAAATAATACTCGTCATTGACCAGTTTGGGCAACTTGCCAGTTGGATTGACTTTACCTTTTTTACTGTCCATCGCTACAAAATCTCCATAGACCATTCGATCGCTTTGGCAATCATAAACCCCAAATTCATAGTCCATATCGATGCTCCGACGTTGGAGTTCCGCTTTTAGTAAATAATCCAGTGAATTGAGGTCTATCTTATAATTGGTGCGGGCAATGAAGTAGTTACTGGAAAGCTGATCAATGGGGTCGTTACTAGGTATGTCATTCCCATTTACCTCACACAAGGTCTCCACCACATTGCGCAAAGCCATCTGCACCGACCGGTCAAACATTTCCTCCTGCCGATCCATCACCTGGGTGATCCAAAAGATCTGTACCACCACAATAGCAATCATAGAGAGTGCCCCAGCAATGACCAATATTCGGATGGGAAGGTTTTTCATACATCTAAAGTACGTAGATAATTCTGACTGGTGAGAATCTTTAACAACTCATTAACAATCATTTGGAAGCCGTTAACAGCATTTTCGTAGATAACAATTGACTTTTGGATTCAACTAAAATTTAATCAAATGAAAAAAGTCACATTCATCATCATGCTGGGTATCGCAGTAGCAGCGGTAGCAGCAGTCAGTCCATTATCCTGGAAAACCACTTCCCTTGATCTGGGAGAAGTAAAAGCTGGAGTTAGCAAAAACCTGGAGTTTGAATTTACCAATGAGACCGCTGAAGCCATTACCATACTAGATGCCAAAGGTTCTTGTGGTTGCACGAATGTACAATATCCAAAAGGAGCGATTGAGCCAGGAGCAACAGCCTCCATCTCAGCAACTTTCATTTCCAAAAACACAGGTGTGTTCAAAAAGAACATTAAAATCAAAACCTCTGCTTCAGAAGAGTTTACGTACCTCCATTTCAATGGAGAAGTCGTGTTGTAAGTCAAAAAGGTCCCAACCACAGTCATCTGGTCATGAAAGTGATCAGGTGACTAATCACCTGGTATTTTTTATTGTGCAGACTTCTTCTATTTTTGTTCTCCAATCATTTGAGATGGAGTGTTAGCTCAGTTGGTTTAGAGCACTGCCTTGACAGGGCAGGGGTCGTTGGTTCGAATCCAATACACTCCACTTTTTAAGCCTAAGCGGCCCAATGATTCGCCACTCGAATCCAGGATTTCCACATTAGAATACTCTTAACAACTTGAGAATGAAACCAAAAAGCTCTGCAAAGACATCAATAAAGAGCTGAAGAATCTGGGCAGATAAGTTAAAATCTATTTAGCTAAAACTATAGTCCTTTTTCAAGATTAAGTCTCGATAATACTTGAAACTATCGAGACTTTAATTTATCTAATCTATTTTACGAAGTTCCCTTGCTTTCTCTGCAATTGGATGCTTGCCAAAAACTTCTATTTCTGAAGAATCACCCTTACCTAGAACAGAAGGAAAGAAGCAACTTGGATCACATGAGTTGGATTTATCACACTCTAACTCTCCAGTTACAAAATGATACGTTTTTTGACCAACATTTGATAATCCAGATGGAGCCAATAATAAGCTTAAAAGTTGTAATACTTCAAGAGATGCAACATTACTACTAAAAGGAAAGACATTTTGATGCACTTCCTGAAATTCTGTTTTATCTAAGCCTTTGATATAGTTAGGATCATCAAGTTTACCTTCTTTTTCTAATATTGCATTAGCCGTCTTATACT
Organism: Rickettsiales bacterium; assembly: GCA_002729235.1. Classification (GTDB taxonomy): domain Bacteria; phylum Bacteroidota; class Bacteroidia; order Cytophagales; family Cyclobacteriaceae; genus Marinoscillum. The sequence goes on from PBTY01000057.1 coordinate 12,682, forward strand.
GACCAAGACACTCTAAACAGGGACGTCCAAACCCAATAGTATTAACTTTCCAATCTGCACCAATTAACCGAGTATTATTCTTGTTGCTTCGAACCATTATTCCTCCGTCTATCACGGGAATCAAATGACAGTAACTAATAAAATTAATTACCTGTCTAGGCCATGGTCTATCAACACAGCTAAATATAATATCACAGTCAAGCCCTGCTTTGTACCCAGCCTCTTCGCAAATACTGTTTTCATGGCATTGAATATTTAAATTTGGAGATGTTGCAGCCCTCTTTATAACATCTTCAAGTGCGTAAACTTTTGGACGTCCTATGTCTTGCTGAAGATATTTTGTTCTATCAAGATTTTTCTCCTCGACAGAATCAAAATCAATAAGAATAAAATTGGAAAACCCAGTTCTTGCAAGTATCTCTGCGACCATACTTCCAACACTTCCTAAACCAACAATACCAACTCTTAGGCGCGATAAATCTTCTTGTGTCTTTTGTCCCCAAGCAGATATTGTTCTCAATTGTTTTCCTAAATCAAATGAAGGTATCAAAATGTCATCATTGAAAGTGAGAGATAATTTATCACCAAGAACTCTTACACTTTCACACCATTTTTTTTCATATTTCCTTTTTGCAAATTTAGATTTGATCCAGAACCTTGCACTCCAAGCCTGATCAGTTCCAATTGTCATCCCTAACAACGGATAACCTGTAGCAGCCTTAGAAGCTGGAGCCATTCTTTCTTCAGCAATGACATCATCATAACTCATGTCCTGCCATCCGGGAATTGGATGTGAATGAAGAAACACTAAACCTTCTTTGCGGGATCGTGCGACTCTGATAGCCCTTTCAAAATATTTTGCCTTAAAACTTACATTTCCATGAACCATTCGTTCATCATCCTCAGGTAATATTATTGATGAAATTAACCCTGTGAACCTACTCATTCCGGTACTAGAATTATATGTAGCAAAACATAAATCTTCCTGACCATCCATCCGAAGAAGATGTTTTTGTAATACCTGATGACTGTCATCAGGTATTACAACACTATATCGAGTCATCATATTCTGGTAAGGATATTTCTAACATGAGACATGAATGTTTTGACAGACTTATCTGTTCTATTCCAATCAGGAAATCTTCTACTCCAATATCTCCATCCGGCTCCGAGAGGACTATCTGTTACATTCTGTCGTGGCTCCTTCCAATCATCTTCATTCGAATTAAAATGTAACCCAGCTGGACAATTCATTGGAAAGTCGTTACCTACAGGAAAACCTAGCAAGGTCCTCTTACCTCTGTTTATACCAATTGGCACTTCATACTCAATTGCTATCACATTATGAGAAAGCTCATGGGCACTATACCCAAGAGCTTTCAATTGATTTATAAACTCAACACGTCCCATTTTATGACACTGGGGTTTCACCTACAAAAACAGAAATAAATCTAGATCCAGGGCACTTCATTTCGATCGGTTCATTCGGTGATTCCTTGTGAGAGAGCTCATTTCCTAAGTGATCAATCTCGATTAGGTAATAATCCTTAACAGGCTTAATCCCGCCATTCACCAAAATCTGATTTGCAGATAAGAATTTGCTATCTGTGGTTTCTGGCTCTTCATCTAAGGTATAATAAAAGACTTCAGGAGGCTTTATTGTAAACTTTTCGATTCCTGGGTTTTTTAAATCAACCACTTCCTCAAGATTAATTTTTTCAAAATCACAACCCTTCAGTTTTTGATAAAGCGTATAGCATCTTGGAGAGGTTTTCCCGACTTTAATCAGAATTTCCTCACCTGAAACAATTGATTTCTCGAACTCAAACTTGTCACCATCGACAAGAACTTTATATGATTTAGCTTTAGAGGTTTTCTCCCCATTTTCAGTAAATTTTTGCATAATATTAGCAATTAATGTTAAACCCCTTTCACCTTAAGAATCAACGGGGAATATGATTCTTGCATGTGCAGAAGCTTGCATTGTTCATTTCAAACCAATACTTTTACTTCAACATTATAAGGGAATCGCACTAAGATGATCAGTCTCAGTGAAGTCGACCAAAACTTTATCCCTTCAAGCCCAATCCACGAGCACAAATTGTAGATTGGGTTTTTTTTGATCCTCATTGCACAGTTTAGTTTTCAATATTTAGTATCCCACAGCGGTTTTGATTACCTAGCGTTATTTTTCTTATTTCCCATTTCATCGTTAACCTCTTTGATCATATGGATCACCACTCCTGATTCTTCACTATCTCTAAACCATTTTAACACTTCTCTCTCCGTTCTCGTGTTTTTGGAGCATTTAGTCAAACAACACATTTAACAGATCCCCTGAATCACTTTTATTGGTGTTTTTCCCATATCATCACAATAGTTTGACTCTACAATATTAACCAACGGAAATTTACTTTACAATTTAATTGTCGGTTTTTCTTTACATTTTTTACGGCCAATTTATATTACATCAAATTAGGTTTGATTATTAGTATTTTCACCTATCTTTGCAGTCCTTTTTGGGGAAAGCTTAATATTCCTTAGGATTTTAGAGGGATATAGGTTAGCTTTAGTTAACACATCCAACGACAACTATTATGACAACTGCTAAAGAAAATGATCGACACATTTATACGTTCGTTGCTAATAGAATTAAACATTTACGAAAAGAGCAAAATCTATCACAAGATCAGTTTTCAAAATATGTTCACTTAAGTCGTGTATCAATTGCAAACATTGAAACTGGCAATCAAAAGCCAACACTTGAATTAATTTGGAAAATCTCTTCATTATTCGCAGTGAATATTCAATACTTTTTTCCAAATGATATGGACATTTTGGAAGCAAAAGGAAAGAATCAGGCATTAAACCTTATTAAAGAAATAGAAAACAGTTTGTGATTTTATGAAATCGTTCAAGCAAATTGAAGAGCTAGCTTATTCTGTTTTCATAGAGCATGCAGATAAAGCTCAAAACTCTTTTGAAGTAGATGTAAAAAAAATTGCTTCCAGTTTAAATATTGAAATATTTGATAGACAACTCGATCATGAAATTTCAGGACTGCTAATTGTTAAAGATGGAAAAGTAGCAATCGGAATCGATTCAAGTCAACACGAAACTAGAAAACGATTCACCATTGCGCACGAACTTGGTCATTTTTTCTTACATCGGAGTATCAAATCAACTTTTGTTGACGAAGTATTTGCAAGATCCAATAGAGTTAATCAAGTAGAAAAAGAAGCGAATGCATTTGCTGCTGCACTTCTTATGCCAGAAACAAATATTCGCAATTATATCAAGGAAAAGCAATGGATTTTCATTGATGACGAACAGATTCAAGAGCTATCTCATGATTTCAATGTCAGCACCATATCTATGACGTATCGATTAGTGAATCTACGTATTATAGAACAACCTTAAATGCCAATTCAGCTGATTTTATTTCTACTCTTTTCTATAGCTATGAAAGTTGGACTGTAATTTTACCCCTGCAACCAAAACAACTTTTTCGCTATGGTAAGAGATTTTCTATCTCCTTATATCAAATCAGCAAAGATTAACTGGGCCTCACTCATACTTAGAGTAGGCCTGGGAGTACTTATGATTCCTCACGGATATGGTAAATACACCCGCTTTGACAACCTGAGTGATCGTTTCATGGATTTTATCGGCCTGGGAAGCACTGTTTCACTTAGTCTGGCCATTTTCGCAGAACTAATTTGCTCCGCTCTATTGATCCTGGGATTAGGTACTCGTGCGATTTTGATCCCATTGATCATCACCATGATCACTGCGGCATTCATTGCGCATGGAGCAGACCCATTGGGAGATAAAGAACCTTCCTTGATGTATTTGATTGGCTATGTATCCATCTTCATCATGGGAGCAGGCAAATACTCCCTTGATGCAATGGTCTTTAAGCAAAGAGCTTTTTAAGAATCGAAGTGATACAACAGAATCATGGTCGCTGTGAAGGCGGGCTTCTTCTCGCCTACCACTTCCATGCGTGCACCAATCTCCGCTTTACAGATTCCTCGAAGGTTTGTCACATTTTCAAGATGAGCAGAAAGCAATAGCTTGCTACCAACAGGTACCGGCTGACCAAATTTTAGGTTGTTCATGCCGTAGTTCACCATCATCTTCAAGTTTTTACCTACCAAAATCTGCTCCCACATGTTTGGAACAAGTGAAAGCGTTAGATAACCGTGAGCGATTGGTTGTCCGAATGGACCTGCTTTTGCTCTTTCAATATCGACATGAATCCACTGGTGATCCAAGGTTGCATCCGCAAACTTATTGATCTGTTCTTGTGTGATTTCTAGTGGTTCAGAAGTCCCTAAATCTTTTCCTATATACTGGGAAAACTCTTCGAAACTACTTATCTCAATTGCCATGACTGAATAATTTTTTCTGATTTAGGGGGTGAAGATAATGTGTTTCCACAGAATAAGAAACTCTAAAACCGTGAAGCATAGTTACCACCACAAAGCTTAATGAAAAAAGTCATATCGATCAACGACCTAATTCGTTGGGAAATTGATACAAGGAGATTACTTTTAATTAATAACAAGAAAGCCTGAGAAATGAACATTAAAAATATACTCGTTCCCATAGATTTTTCCGCCTGCTCTAAGAATGCGCTCAAAGTAGCCATCCAGATAGCGAAACTTTTGGATGCGAAAATTCACATGGTCAATGCGGTGCATGTGCACCATCCTCACCCCGATTTTGTAGGTGGTAGCTTGATTGATTCCATCATGATGGATTATGAAACGCAAGTCAAACAAAGTTTTGCGGAGTTGGAATCTGAAGTCATCGAACTTAAAGATGTGCCGCATGAAGCGGATCGTTTTGTATCTTATTTAACCGATGCAATCTATTCTGAGTCTGAGCAGAAGGACATTGATCTGATCATTATGGGTACCAGAGCGGAACACGATTCGATCGAACACCTGATTGGAACCCGAGCTACTGATATCATCGAAACGTCCAAAGTTCCGGTAATTGTCATCCCAGAAAATGTACATGAGTTCGCACCGAAGAAGATTGGATTTGCATCAGATCTATCCGAAATCAAAAACACCAAACGACTGGACTTAATTGGAATATTTGCCAAGATCTTTAACTCCAAAGTCTATGTCTTCTCCATCGTGGATGATCCGGAGAAACTAACGGCTCAGGATCAAAAGCTACTCAAAGAAATCGCAGAGCGTTTCAAAGACTATGATTGTTCGGCTCGTACTGTGCAAGCAGACTCCATCACTAAGGGCATTGTCGATTTTACCAAAACCCACGAATTGGATCTATTGGCGATGATCCCTAGAGAGTATTCTTTCTTTGCCAAATTGTTTAGAAAGTCGGTGACGAAAAACATCGCCATTGATATAGACATTCCGCTACTCAGCTTCCATGAATAAATATTCATGGGCGTAAATTTTACCGAGTATCGTATAGAATACTTCGAGAAACTCCATGATGCATTTCTGGATGCCTTCTCGAAGTATTTTGTTTCATTCCGACCTGGAAAAGAGCAATTCTACCGGCGTATTCATTCCAAACTTAATATTCTTCCTGAATTGAGCGGTTTAGCAATGAATGAAGACCATGTAGAATCTTTTGTGCTACATACCTTCAACACTTATCAAAACAAAAAGACCATTTACAATGGTGGCACTGGAACTCGCATCAATAGTCAGGGTGAAGGCTTAGCTCATCGGCTATATGAATATTTGTTTCCAAAACTAAAAACCACCGGAGCAGAGCGAATCCTTTTGGAGGTGGTTGATAAAAATCTCCGTGCCCAAAAGCTTTATGAGGGCTTGAATTTCAAATTCACAAGAGTTCTTAAATGCTATAAACTAACTAGTCCAATTGATTCATTAATAAAGGAAATTGAGATTGAAGTTGGTGAATGGGATGAATCATTGAATGCCAACTTAAGTTTTGAGCCATGTTTTATGGATAGCAGCAATCAGCTTCCTTACAACCTGGAAAATGAACAGGTCCTCATTGCTAAAGGATCTGGTCAAACTATAGGACATTTGGTATTTCAGCCTGATTTGGGTCGTATTTCTCAATTGGCTGTTCATCCAGACCAACGTGGCAAAGGAATCGGAAAGGAATTGGTGTCTGCTTGCCAACATCAGACCCAAGCCACAGAGTTGACTATTTTGAACATTCCAGAATCCGAACTTGAAACTACCGATGCCCTGGAAAAAATGGGCTTCGTCAATGAAATTGATCAATTTGAACTTGAATTGATAATTTAGCATTATGCTGATCAGCGAAATAGCGTCTGTTTTACATGCTAAAGTCCTGGCTCAAGGTGAGGATCTTGAGGTGAATACAATCGTATATGATTCCCGGAAAGCTACAGGTTCACCCAATGAATTGTTCATTGCTCTTCCTGGAAGCAACCATGATGGGCATGAATACATATCATCATTAATCGAGCGTGGTAGCAAAAATTTTCTGGTAGCAAAAGAGATTAAAATGTCTGCCTCAAACATCAACATTCTTCAGGTAGATGATGTAATGGCAGCCTTTCAACTTCTTGCGAAAACACACCGTAAAAAATTCAAGATCCCTATCGTCGGAATCACGGGAAGCAATGGCAAAACAATTGTCAAAGAATGGCTTTCTACTTTACTGGGTCATGAATTTGAAGTAGCAAAAAGCCCAAAAAGCTTCAATTCACAGCTTGGCGTACCCCTTTCGCTCTGGCCACTCAACGAATCTCATGACATAGGTATTTTTGAAGCAGGTGTTTCCAAAAAAGGGGAAATGGAATCATTGGCTAATATGATTCAGCCCTCGCTAGGAATATGCACCAACCTGGGTGAAGCACATTCTGAAGGATTTGATGATCTGAACGAGAAGTTAGAGGAAAAGGCACTGCTTTTTGCCAACTGCCAACAAGTGATTTGTTGCTTTGACCATTCCAACATCAAAGCATGTTTGGCAAAATTGAAGCCTGATCTGATTACCTGGGGTATCAACGAGCACAAAGCGCATATCAACTTTCAAAAAACAGATAATCATAGCTATAAGGTAAAAGTGAAGAATATCACTTTTAACTTTCAAATTTCCTGGAGTAATGCCCTGGATCTGGAAAATATATTTCATGCGATCTCAGCGGCCATTCTTCTGGGAGAAAATGAAGAAAATATTCAAAAGGGTATTGATGAGCTCAAACCAGTACCGATGCGTCTGGAGCTAAAGCGCGGACAGAACAATTGCTACATTCTAGACGACTCATACAACAATGATTTACTAGGCCTACAAGTAGCGCTCGATTATTTGAAACAACAACCCCATAAGTCTAAAACGAGCGTTATCCTTTCTGATATTTTGCAGTCAGGAAAGTCCCCCAAGGAACTCTATCAGTCCGTCAACCAACTCATCGTCAATCAAGGAGTGTCACAGTTGATTGGTATTGGAGAGGAGATCGTGAGTCATAAAGATTCTTTTGATTGTCCTTTCCAAGGTTTTGGGAGCGTCAATGACTTTTTGAAGGCTGCACCGCTGTTCTCCGATGAGACTATCCTTGTAAAAGGCGCACGAGCCTATGGATTGGAAAAGATTGTTGGATACCTCGAAGAAAAGAATCATGGTACGGTAATGGAGGTGAATTTTGAAGCAATTACCCACAATCTCAACCTATTTCGATCCAAATTGAAACCATCCACCAAACTGATGGTGATGGTTAAAGCCTTTGCTTATGGGATTGGAGTAGAGGAAATCGCTCATCTGCTACAATATCATCAAGTGGACTATCTCGGGGTGGCGTATCTCGATGAGGCCATCAATCTTCGTCGCAAAGGAATAGATACGCCTATCATGATTATGANTGTCAATCCTGATAGTTTAGGAATTCTTGAACCCTTCAACCTCGAACCTGAGATCTACAGCATCAGCATGCTTCGTCGACTTCTCGAAGAAAGCGAAACACCTCCTCCTATCCACTTGAAGATAGAGAGCGGGATGAATAGATTAGGTTTTACCGAAGACCAGTTAGATGAATTAATTGATGTCCTAAAGCAAAATCCACAAGTGAAGGTGACGGGAATTTTCACTCATTTTTCCAGTTCGGATAGTGCTGCCGAGGATGATTATACCGATCAACAAGCNANNNTTTTCAANCNGGCNTATNANNTNATNACNAAAGCTCTTGGTTACCANCCATTGAAACATGCNGTGAANTCNGCNGGTATTGTTCGCAAACCAGAGTATCAGTTTGANATGGTNNGATTAGGNATTGGCTTGTATGGATTTGATAGCTCNAACGAGCTAGCTGGCTTGAAAACCATCAGCACTCTCAAAACCAAAATATCACAAATCAAGCGTGTAAAAGCCGGTGAATCCATTGGCTATTCTCGAAAGGGAAAAGTAACAACAGAATCAGAAATTGCCACCATTGCGATTGGATACGCAGACGGATATACTCGTCTGTTTGGTAACGGAAAAGCTTACGTGCTGGTCAATGGTCAGCAAGCCCCAACCATTGGAAACATCTGCATGGACATGACTATGATCGATGTAACTGGTTTGATGGCCAAAGAGGGCGATGAAGTGATCATCTTTGGAGAGAGACCCAACATCTCTGAACTTGCTCACTGGAGCAATACGATTCCTTATGAGATTTTGACCAATGTAAGCCAGCGAGTGAAGCGAGTGTTTGTCAGTGAATAAAACACCCCCATGGATCATGAGGGTGCCGCTCCAAAAAGTTCTCAAAGCCACATCGGAGCATCTGTGGCTTTGATGCATCACTACTTTACTGTGACTGTTGTTATTTTGTAGTTCTTGCCATCATATCCATGCAAGAAGGCTTTTCCATCCTTGCCAAGGTACATTCCATAATATCCCACCAGGATCTCATCGTCAATCATCACCGGATCCACAATTGCACCGGTTGATTTATTGATCATTAGCAATTTGCCGAATGCAAATACCTCATCTATCTTGACTGATTTAGTATAGGTTGTTCTGATTACACCATTGCTGGAAGAAGAAGAGGAGCTAATGGTACTCCCAGGGGTCATGCCTTCATTCATCTTTCGGTAAAGAATGTAATACCAATCTCCCTGCTGCTCCACAGTAACAGGGTAGTCCAGCAAATCAACTCCAGAACTGGAAGACTTGGTCTTACTCCAACCTCTTACTCCTAAAGGAATGGTAACTGGCTTTTTGGGAGTCCAAGCCGCTGTGGCGATAAATTGTTTCTTGCTTCCAGAATTTGGATCTAACCTCAAAAGGAAATTGCCCACTTCTTTGATATTACCCAGGATAAGCAACTCATTCTCGAAAGCTAAAATGTCATTGATTTCGGGTACTTCTTTTTTCTTGATCAATTCTTTCACCTTTTCCCCTTTGGCGGTCTGAAAGTCATTTAGATCTTCAGCAGACAACTTTTGAGCAAAAGACACCTTGCCATTAGCTACTTTGTAGATATGCAGCGCCTCAAATTGGGTGCCCTTACCAAACCCTACTCCTGTAATGAAATAAGCTGACCCTACTTTTCGAATCTCAAACGTTGGATCAATAACATTTGCCATTCCTTGAAGTGGCGGGAAATTGAAGTCACCATTGTCGATTTCAATCTGTGATTTGAGGTTGCCCTGCTTGTCAATTTCCAGCATGACGATTCCTTCATATTCAGAATTTTTGAAGTGTACACGGTTGTTTTCAAGAGTTCCTTTCGAGTCTTTTCTAAGTAAGACTACCACTCCATCCTCGGTTTTCAAAGTTGCCAAACTGGTCATTGTGTGCTCAAACTCCACGAACTTCTGGTCTATCCAGGACATAGATTTGGTATCATACGTACCAATCAGGAATCTCGTACGAAGCCAGTCAGGACTCGCATTCAATCCGATTTTCACACGTCCATTCATTACTCCACCAACCACTACTTTTTCGCCTTTTGGAACATAAGCATAAGTCGCTAGAGTAGATAGTCCCATAAAGCCTCGAGATAACACCTTGCTACTATATTTTTCAACAATAGGGCCTTCTGCCAGAACGAAATCGAGGTTGAGACTTTGGTTTTCTTCACCCATCAGTAGTGTTTTCTTTGAGTCCTTTTCAAACTCATATCCAACAAAGCCAAAATCATCATAGACCGCTTCGAAGCTGCCGTCGAAAGCAATTCCATTTAGACCCAAATCAACCCTCTTGAACCAAACCATTGGTTGGTTAAAGTTGATGAAGTCATCCTCCTCTGAAATAGTGGGATCTATCTGAACATCATATTTTGCTAGATTATCGAGTGTAAAATCCTCTGTGGTAGGACCAGAAACCTTTCCATCCAGCGTAATGTCAACCACATCTACACTTCGAGGGCTATTTCTCTTTTCTCTGTAGGTATAAAACGTCTGTAGTGTTTCTCCCTTCGAGTCCCAATAAGAACCCCCATACTGTCCAAATTTTTTGGCCTTTTTACTGATAGGTAAATCTTCACTGTTTACCTCCGCTTTTTGTGCAAATGCTATAATGCCTGAGAGCACCAACACACTTAAGATGAATACTTTTTTCATGACTTTGAGATTTAAAATTTTTGATATCCCAAAGCTCTGTTAGTAACTTCAAGCATACTCTCGTGGTTTCTTCGTAGATGCCTCGTGGTTTTTTGGTATTTTCACCTGTCAACACCGCATATCATCATGTCAATCAGGCTTTTTAGCTACTATTTAGCGGCTTTTATATCGATACCCGTCTTCGCACAAATAGACAGTTTATGGACTGTGATTAATGAAAATAAGACCGCCGATCCAATGATAGCCAACTCAGCTTATGTGAAACTGGGTAGATATTATGAATCAGTAAGTATGGACAGTGCCCTTTGGCTGTACGGTAATCAGGTTGAATTCATTGAAACCACATCACTTCCAATTAGCCGCAAAGACAGCCTCCAGGCATCCGTTTACCTGGACATGAGCTACGTCTTATCAAGTACTGGTAACCCAGATTTGGACATGGCGAAACAAGCATTGATATATGCTGACAGTGCTATTGCCAAACATAAGCGGCACGATAACTATGAGCCACTCGCAAAAGCCTATAACAATAAAGGCAACATGCTCAACAGCATGAATCGCTATCAGGAGGCCATTGATAACTTAACAGAAGCCCTGGAGATCACAAAATTATTAACTGATGGAGATCCTAAATCGAATATCATCCAATCTCTCTACATCAATATTGGAAAAGGATATCTTGGTCTGGAAGAATGGGAAAACGCCATCGCCTATACCAAACAAGCAATTCCTATTTTTGATAAAAACACCATGTCACAGGCCATTATTCACATTAACATTTCTGCAGCATACCTGGAAATGGCTGAAGACAGATCTGAATTAGGGGATAGCTCCTTAAACTATGCTGAAAAGGCCAGACAATATTTTGAACAAGCCGGATCTGATTATGGGGTATTGGTATCGGATATCAACATTACTTCTTCCTACGAAAAACTTGGAGACTATCAAAAGGCCATCAACAAAGCTGAAGAAGTAATCAAAATGTCTACAGCTTTCGAATACAATCATGGGATTGCCATGGGTATGAATATCAAAGCCATTTCTCTTGCAAAATTGAATCAACCGAGAGCTGCAATGCAGCTATTTGAATCGGCTTTAGAAGCAGCAAAATTGGTTGCGGATAAAACACTGTTGAAAGACACCTATCAAAACATGGCCGAAGGATATTCTATGATTGATCAATATGAAAAGGCATATGATGCGCATGTCTTGTACAAACAGCTCAGTGATAGCATTCGAAACGAATCCAACACGAAAAACTTCAATGACATCCTGACGAGATATCAAACCGCCGAAAAAGAGCAAGAAATAGCCAATCAGCAGCTTGAACTTTCAGAAAAGGAATCTGAAATTCAGGCCAAACGTATCCAAATTGGTGGGTTGATTGGTGGCCTGGTAATTCTCATCCTGTTTGGATTCATATTCTACAACCAATACCAGGCAAAACAAAATCAAAAACTTCAGGCAGCTATTCTAGATGAAAAGGAACGGGGTTTTGAAAGTGTAATCCAGGCAACTGAGGAAGAGCGAAAGCGAATCAGTAAAGACCTGCATGATGGCATTGGGCAGCAACTAAGTGCATTGAAAATGGCTCTGAGCAATATTGCTAGTAATGCGACAGATGAAAATCAACAAGAAGATCTGGAAATCATCATTGAACAATTCTCTAAATCTGCGGAGGAAGTGAGACAAGTATCCCATCAAATGATGCCTCGGACACTCATGGATTTTGGTCTGGTCAGTGCTATCGAGGATTTACTCCAAAACAGTTTCAAATTTTCGGATATCAAGTACGAACTTGAACATCGGTTGACAGATCAGCGCTTTGATGAGCGGATTGAGATTAGTCTCTATCGAGTTCTTCAAGAACTCATTAACAACATCATCAAGCATTCTCAGGCCACAGAAGTATCTGTGCAGCTCATCCAGAATAAAGGAAAGTTGGTACTATTCGTAGAGGACAATGGCAAAGGCATGAGCTCTAATAGCTCCGATGGCCACGGGCTTCTCAACATCAAAAGCCGACTAGACATGGTGAAAGGATCTGTCAATTATGAGCCGAGCCCATCCAGCGGAACATCTGCCACCATTAGCATCCCAATCGCATGAAAAAACAACTAGTCATAGTAGATGATCATGAGTTGGTCGCTAAAGGAGTCAGCAAATTTTTTGATAACCATGAGCAATTTGAGGTTGGTAGTATCATCAATGACCCGAAAGAAGCACTTCAAAAACTACCAATTTTGAAACCTGAGATTGTCTTGATGGATCTGGATATGCCGGGAATGAGCGGACTGGAGTTGATCAGTCGGCTGAAAAAGGAAATGCCAGAGACTTCTTTCGTGATCCTCTCCATGCATCTGGACAAGAATACGGTCTCCAAAGCACTAGAAATTGGTGCATCTGGTTACGTATCAAAAAACTCCAAAGAAGGAGAATTTGTCGTTTGTGTTGAGACTGTGGCTAAAGGACAAAACTACTTTTCCCAGGAGGCTTTAACTGCTCTTAGTCAAACCAGCAATAATCTCTCCAAGACCTCATTTTCAAAAATCGCTTCTCTGACACCAAGAGAAATAGAAGTTCTTAAACTAGTCGCTGATGGACTGTCCAACAAAGAAATTGGGGAAGAGCTTCATATTGCAGTACGCACCGTAGAAACCCATCGCAAAACCATCATGGAAAAGCTGGAGGTTAATAAAGTAGCTGGATTGGTGAGAATTGCAGTTCAGGAAGGACTGGTATAATTTTTGTTGTAGACAACTGAAATGGTCAACTATGAAAAAATCACCACTTATCTTACTACTAGTCTTATCCTCTTTCGCTGGATTTAGTCAAATAGGTATTTCATACCATCAATCCCAACTCAGCTTCATTGGAGTCAACTATCAAACAAGTGAGCGCTTCCTTACTGAGTTTAGATTAAATACTAATACACTTATCGAAGACCTATCACCAGAACTGGTACTTCATTATCAATTTGTCAAAAAAGAAACTCATGAAGCCTACGCAGGTATCGGTGGACGATTCCAAATTGATGAAGGAATGGTCGTACCATTGGGATTCAACCTATACCCATTTGACAAGAAGCAATTTGGCTTTCACACAGAAGTAGCAGCCATTATCGGAGAAAACAATGTCTTTAGAGGCAGCTGGGGGATTAGATACATTTTCAAAAAATAAAGGAAAACGACAATTGCGAGATAGGATTTAACTATGCTGATGTGTTACAATACATAATCAGCTACCTTTGCAGCAAATAGAAATGACATTTGATCTGAATTGTCATCTCAAATCGATTAATATGTCATTTAAAGAACTTGGATTAAAAGAATCCATCCTTACAGCCATTCGTACAAAAGGCTACGAAAAACCATCCATCATTCAAGAAAAAGCAATTCCCCAGATTTTGGCTGGAAGAGATTTGCTTGCTTCTTCCCAAACCGGCAGTGGTAAAACCGCCGGCTTTACCCTACCGATACTTCAATTGTTATCCAACAAACAGGTTTCCAAAAAGCGTAACATACGTGCATTGATACTGACGCCTACTCGGGAGTTAGCCGCCCAGGTGAGTAGCAATGTAGAAACTTATGGAGCCAATCTTCATTTAAGATCCACAGTGATCTTTGGTGGAGTGAATCAAAACCCACAAGTCAGAGCTATCAGAAACGGCGTAGATCTGCTAGTGGCAACACCTGGTCGATTACTAGATCTGCACAATCAACGGCTATTGTCACTGGCCAATGTAGAAATCCTTGTTCTGGATGAGGCTGACCGAATGCTGGATATGGGATTTGTAAGAGACATTAGAAAAATAATGAGCCTGCTTCCTTCCAAAAGACAGACATTGTTATTTTCAGCAACATTTTCTGATGAGATCAAAAAACTAACGAAGGAGTTTTTACATAATCCAGTGTCTGTAGAGGCCACACCAGAAAATTCCACAGTTGATAAAATCAATCAAACGGCATACAGAGTAGATAAAAAGCATAAATCAGATGCCATTATCGACCTGATTGCTGGTGGTAAATGGCAGCAAGTGCTGGTTTTTACGAGAACCAAACATGCGGCTAATCGCCTCACTGAAAAGATGAACAAATGTGACGTGTCAGCTTTGGCTATTCATGGCAATAAAACACAGTCTGCTAGAGTAAAAGCACTGTCCGGCCTACACAATAAAACGATTCGGGTACTCGTAGCAACGGACATAGCAGCCAGAGGCCTGGATATTCCGTTGCTTCCCCATGTCATCAATTATGAACTACCCAATGTAGCAGAGGATTATGTCCACCGAATAGGTCGTACTGGAAGAGCTGGTGCAAAAGGTGAAGCCATTTCACTGGTGAGTGTGGATGAAATAGACTACCTGAAAAATATTGAGAAGTTGATCGGAATGGAACTTCCTCTACAAGAGATCGAGGGTTACGAACCTTCTGAAAAGCCAGGAGAAGGCAACAAACCTGCAGCCCAGAAAAAATCGAATTTCAACAGAAGAAGGAATAATAAGAATCGAAATTTCAAGCGAAAGCCGAAACGAAACAATCCGAAGTAATAGCTGCTCGTTTTATTGGTTGTCCATGTACTCTTCATTAAACTCTTCACTCAGCACCCTGATGGTGTGCTCATAATTCATGATGTCGTTGAGTAAGAGACTTAACTTTCGTTTATCGTTCGGTTGGGTACTATACAAATCATTGTAGAGACCACTAGTCACCTGCTGCAATGCCATATCAAAATTATCAATGGCGGCATTGATGGCAGCCAACTTCATCAATAAATCTACATCAAAAACGGTTTGGTTTCCTTTCAACAAAAAGTCTGCTCCGTTGTTGATGATGTCTGGGGTGGATAAGCCATTTACTTTTCGAATCACATCAACTATTGCAATGTCAGTACTATCAGCATAGAAAGACAAAGAATCCAATGTTTGTCTTTGCTTGGGAAGTAATTCATCTATCTGTTGAATGTTAGCGTTATGCTCCTCAACAATAGTTTGCATGACTTGTTTGGTAAATTGCTTTTGTTTCCAACTTTGCTGCGCATTACTAATCAGAAGTGCAAGCAACACACCAGCAGTAACCGGTAGCAAGTCATAACCAAACTTTTTGTATCCACTCATTCCCTAAAAATAGTCGATTCAGTTAACCTCCACAACCCAGGTTTTTTCGAAATGCCTCTCGAGGAATTTCCTTTTGATCAGTTTCTTGTTTCTCATCTTTGTTTTCCTCAGCTTCCGCTTTCCTCTTCATTTCTTCGAAGCGTTTCTTTGCCTCTTTTTCTTTTTCCTTGTCCATCATATTATAAACTGAATCTATAACCATCTGGTTTTTAGAAATGACACTCAACGTCTTTTGTGAATAATATCTAAAACAAAACACTGACCAACAGATCGTAGGGTTTACTTTTGTCTGTTCGTTATAAACGAGTAAATCCTAACCATGATCACACTCACTCAATATAGTCAAACTGATTATTTCGTTGCTGAAGAACTCAGTCCACAGGAAGCGGCAAAACTCGTAGATAAAACCAAGATCAATTGGCTGGATATCGAGGATACTGGTAAGGTATCCATAGACGAAATTTCTGATCTATTTGATATTCACCACCTGATTGTGGAAGACATCATGAATCTGGAGCAGCTTCCGAAATTCGAGCGTTTCGATGACTTGCTTTTCTTTACCACTAAGATGTTGAGTTTTAATCAAGATGAAGATCTCATTGTGAAGGAACACCTCAGTATCATGATTGTGGAAAACCTGGTAATCACCTTCCAAGAGGGCTTACCTGGTGATGCGTTTGATGATTTGCGAAACAGGATCAAGGTAGGCAAAGGAATGGTCAGAAAATATGGTGACGACTATCTGTTCTATCGTGTACTGGAAGCGGTTGTCAACCATTATCATAAGATCATGGAAAAACTTCGCAGCAAAATAGACTATCTCGAAGCAAAAGCATTGGAAAACACCTCCATTGACATGATGCAGGAGGTAATTGACATCAAAAAAGATGTAAACCTCCTCAGAAAATACACCATCCCGATGCGAGAGGCTCTCGGTAAGATGCGCGTTGAAGCCAATGAATTCATCGAGCAGACCTCTGTGAACTACTTTCAGGATGTACAAGACAAGTTGGATTATTTAGCTGCATCTTTCGATACTTCAAGAGAGATGCTCCGTGACTTAATGGACTTGCATCATTCCAATCAAAACAATGAAATGAACCGGGTAATGAAAACACTGACCGTCGTCTCAGCGATTTTTATCCCCTTGACCTTCCTGGCCGGACTCTACGGGATGAACTTCCGAAACATGCCGGAATTGAATTCAGAATGGGGATACCCGGCTGTAGTTTCCATTATGCTCCTCATGGCTGGTGTCATGGCCGTCTACATGCGCATGAAAAAATGGTTCTAGCCAATTGATGTACATGATTCAATGATTTGATTATCCGGGTTAGGTCAAATCTTTACATCTTTGCTCATATTTCACTGAAGCTATCAAGAATCAATTCAGAATCATGAGTAAAGACATTACGGATCTTAAAATCGGCGTATTAGGAGGTGGACAATTGGGTCGTATGATGTTGCAATCATCTACAGATTTCAACCTGGACATTCACATGATTGATCCTGATCCAAATGCTCCATGTAGCAAAATGGCTAATAGCTTCACTCAAGGTGCCTTGACGGATTATGATACCATCATGGCCTTTGGAGCGGATAAAGACGTCCTGACGATCGAGATTGAAGCTGTCAGTACTGAAGCGCTGAAAGAATTAGAAAAACAAGGCAAAAAGGTGTTTCCACAACCGGCCATCGTCGAAATGATTCAGGACAAGCGTAAGCAAAAGACTTTCTACAAAGCCAATAGAATACCTACTGCAGATTTTATCCTGACTGAGAATGCTGACGAAGTTAAAAGCCATGAAGCATTTCTCCCCGCAGTTAACAAACTTGGGAAAGGTGGATATGATGGACAGGGTGTTCAAATCATCAAGTCTGCAGCTGATTTGGACAAGGCATTTGATGCACCATCCCTTTTGGAGAAGCTAGTGTATTTCAAAAAAGAGCTAAGTGTAATCGTAGCCAGAAATGAAGCTGGGGAAGTGAAGTGCTTCCCATTGGTAGAAATGGCCTTCCACCCTACTGCCAATCTGGTAGAATTCCTATTTGCACCAGCTGAAGTAACTAAAGAAGTCGAAGAGAAAGCTTATGCATTGGCAGAAGATGTCATTACCAAGCTGGATATGGTAGGTTTATTGGCAGTAGAGATGTTCCTGACTCAGGATGATCAGATTTTGGTCAACGAGATTGCACCTAGAACTCACAATTCAGGTCACCAAACCATAGAAGCTAATATTACTTCACAGTTTGAACAACACCTACGAGCAATTTTGAACTTGCCTCTTGGTTCCACTGAGTTGATCAAACCAGCAGCCATGGTCAATGTACTAGGGGAAGATGGATTCACTGGAAATGCTAAATATGAAGGTTTAAACGAATTGCTTTCCATTCCTGGTGTGCATCTACACCTATATGGAAAGAAACTGACCAAACCATTCCGTAAAATGGGTCACATTACCATTACGGATGAAAGTACAGAAACATTAAAGGCCAAAGCACTAAAGGTCAAAGAAATATTAAAAGTAAAAGCATGAGTAAGCCACAAGTAGGAATTATCATGGGAAGTCAATCTGACCTTCCTGTTATGTCAGAAGCCGCAGAAATCCTGGAAGAACTCGGTGTTGAAATCGAAGTAACAGTCGTTTCAGCACACCGTACACCAGAGCGGATGGTAGAATATGCCAACGAGGCTGCTGATAGAGGCTTGAAAGTGATTATTGCTGGAGCTGGAGGCGCAGCTCACTTGCCAGGAATGGTAGCCTCTATGACCACTCTTCCAGTAATTGGTGTGCCAGTGAAATCTAGAAATTCGATCGATGGATGGGATTCAGTGCTTTCTATCCTGCAAATGCCTGGAGGTATACCCGTAGCTACAGTAGCGTTAGATGGTGCCAAGAATGCGGGAATTCTTGCCGCTGAGATTATTGGAGCATTTGACAAGAAGATCTCAGCCAATTTGAAAGCCTACAAACAATCTTTAAAAGAGAAAGTCCTGGAATCAGCTAAATCTCTGGAAGAAAATGGCTGGAAAGCCAAGAAAATAGGGTTTACCAAATAAGCTAAAAGCTGATAAAACAGAAAAGCCTGATGAACTCAGGCTTTTTTAATGTCTTATATCGAATGATTAGGCCTTAAGCATCTACTTCGGCCTCAACCATTTCTGGTTTCTTAGGGAATATCAATGAGAATATGATCGAACCGGCCAATACCAGCATGATCACGGCAAATGATAGGAATATTGGAATATGTATGTGATCTGTTCCAAACAAAGATCCCAAACCTTTCTGAATGATCTCCATTTCCAACATCATCTTAGCTCCAATAAAAATCAAAACAAGCGAAAGCCCTTTTTGCAATAGATAGAATCTATCCAAAACATTCGCTAGAAGGAAGAACATCGCTCTAAGCCCCATTACCGCGAATATGTTGGAAGTATAGATCACAAACTCATTTTGCGAAATAGCAAATGCCGCTGGAATAGAATCCACTGCAAATATCAGGTCAGTTGACTCAATTAGAATGATTACAAGGAACAACGAAGTAAACAAACGCTTACCATTTTCCTTGATCCAAAACTTTCCTTCAGCTGGTTTGTCAGTGAAAGGAAAAATCTTTTTGGCCCATTTAAGTATTGGGTTTTTCTCTGGTTCCAGATCTGGTTCATCATCCTCTCCGAAGATTTTAACTCCAGAATAAATAAGGAATGCTCCGAAGATGTAAAGGATCCAGTGGAACTGAGCTATTAAGAAAGCACCAACGAAAATGAATATCGCCCTAAATACGATGGCACCTAAAATACCCCAGAATAATATATTGTGATAGTAATCTTCTTTGACATTGAAATATCTTAGAATCAAGAGGATTACAAAAATGTTGTCAACCGATAAGGCTTTCTCCGTCACATATGCAGAGAAAAACTCCATTGATGCCTGAGGGCCTTCGCCATAGAAATAGATTAAAAACCCATAGACNACAGAAACAGCCACCCAGAATAAAGTTTGTAAAAGTGCCTCTCGCTGAGAGACTTTGTGATGTGCTTTATGGAACACGCCCAAATCAACAAGGAGGAAGGCGATAATCACCACTCCAAAGACTCCAAAGAGAAGTCCTTCATTTTCACCAGAGAACAAGGTCAACAACATACGTAACGAATAATTTTAGGGCGTCCCAAAAGCTGGCATTTTTTGGAAGCACAAAGTAAGTAAATATATACCAATAAGAAAACTAGGGGACCAAATCAGTTGATTTCTAGCCAACAAAGTGTCGAAATGGCTGTTTTTTATTTAACTTTTATCCAGTTCACCTGTTTATTGCTAAGACCATTATGATTTGGGACATCATTCTTTGCGGGATTCTCTACACCATTTTGATCGTTTTTGTCTTTATCAGAACCAATAGAAAAAGACCAAACAACGATACGGATAGTGATGATGAGGGAGGTTTGCCAGTATCTTTACCACCCGATATTGATTTGCCTCCTGGAATATGTTTGCCAGACGATGCGCCTAGAAATACCATAACAGAACCCGAAGAGGTCTTTGCATGATAAACAGCACATTAAACGAACTGAAGAAGCTCAACAAGCTAAATCCCATTAAGTATGTCCCAATTTCTGTAAGCCGAAAGCGACCCAAAACAGGTCTGGCTCCAGGAAGCTTAATCTATACCGGTAAAGTCTACACAGAGGAAATAAAAATTCAGGTAATCGACTACACCGATGACCACATCACTGAGTTAGACATCACGGACGTAGCTGAACTGGCACAGTTCAATAATTCTGATAGTGTCACCTGGATCAACATTCAGGGCCTGCATGATGTGGAAGTCATCTCGGCCATTGGTAAACTCATGGGACTTCACCCATTGACCATGGAGGATATTCTGGACACCAATCAGCGCCCTAAGGTGGAGGAGTTTGAGGATCATCTGTACATCTCCATGAAAATGATCAATCATGTCGAAGATCTTAACAAGATTGACATTGAGCAGGTGAGTATTATCGCACACAAGAATTTTGTGATTTGCTTCCAGGAAAAACCTGGGGACGTGTTTGATGACATTCGCACTCGTCTAAGAAATGGAAAAGGTCGCGCTCGTAAACGTGGTGCGGATTATCTGTCCTACATGCTGATAGATGTGGTAATTGACTTCTATTACGAGACACTGGATCAGGTCTGGAATAAAATCGAACGATTGGATGATTTGGTTGTAAGAAGACCGGACAGAATTGAACTCAACGATATTCAGGTGATCCGGCGTGATTTGATTCAGCTTCGCAGATTCATGTATCCTGTTCGAGATGTAGTTCATGCCATTAGCAATTCTCAAGGTCAGTTCTTTTCAGATCAAACTCTCATGTTCGTGCGCGATTCCTACGATCATGCGGTTCAGGTAGTTGAGAATCTGGACACCTATAGAGAAATCCTAAACAGTGTGATGGACCTATACCTTTCGCAGCTAAGCAACAAGATGAATGAGGTCATGAAGGTGTTGACAGTCATGTCATCCATTTTCATTCCGCTGACATTCATTGCCGGTATTTACGGAATGAATTTCGAACACATGCCAGAACTTGGCTGGGCAATTAGTTATCCTGTAGGATTCTGGAGTTTGATCGGTGTAGTTGCCGTCATCATGGTCATTTTCATGAAAAGTCGGAAGTGGTTATAAATGAAATCGGAAGAACGTTTTTGGAATCGAGTCGCTACAAAAACCGATCTGAGCGAAACTGGAACGCTAATCATTAAGAAATCTCTTTCGCACCTAAAACCAATGGATGAATTGCTGGATTTCGGTTGTGGAGATGGTACTCTCACACACAAGGTTGCCGATCATGTTTCACATATTGACGCTTTAGATTTTTCATCTCGAATGATTGAAATAGCAAGAAGTACTTCTCATCATAAAAAAATTGATTTTCACTATGGAAACATAGAGAAGCTCAATCTAACCCGACAGTCTTTTGATGCTATTTTAGCTTTTAATGTCCTACATTTTGTGAATCATAAACGGGCACTTAAAGAAAGGTTTCATGAGTTGCTCAAGCCAGGTGGCTATTTCATCAGCTACACACCGTGCATCGGAGAACATCAATCATGGCAACGCATTGTTCTCACATTGACACAATATGTTGGTCTCACGCCAAAAATGGAATTTTTCAACACAGAAAACTTGCAGAATCATCAGCTATTGCATGGCCTTGAGATAATAGAATCTACACCAGTCAAGGGAGCTGACATGTTCATTGTGGCACAAAAACCAAATAATTAATCCTGCAGCTGTAACTCAATAAAGTTTTTGTAAGACCCCTGATTCCTGGTTAGGAGCTCTTCGTGAGTTCCTGATTCAACAATCTCTCCTTTATCCAATACGTAAATACAGTCCACAGAACGAATCGTTGCCAATCTGTGGGCAATGATGATGGTGGTACGTCCTTCCATCAATTGATTTAATGCTTGTTGCACCAAATGTTCTGACTCGGCATCCAGGGAGCTAGTGGCTTCATCCAAAATAAGAACATCCGGATCTTTCAGTACCGCTCGTGCAATGGCAATTCGCTGACGCTGCCCACCACTCAGTTTTATTCCTCGCTCTCCAACAGTCGTTTCAAACTGCTCTGGGAACTTCTGGATGAAATCAAGAGCATTGGCTTTGCGCGCTGCTTCTACCACTTCATCATGGGTAGCATCTGGTTTTCCATATCGGATGTTCTCTTCGATGGTTCCACCAAACAGAATCACTTCCTGAGGGACAATACCGATATGAGATCTTAAAGATTGCACATCCAACTGAGAGATGTCCTGACCACCAATGGTGATGGCTCCTTCATCAACTGGATAGAACTTCATCAAAAGCTGCACAATTGTGGATTTGCCAGCCCCACTATGCCCAACCAGAGCAATTTTCTGACCTTTCTGTATTTTTAGATTAATCTCCTTAAGCACTTGGACTTCTGGCCGAGTTGGGTAGCTAAATTGGATATTGGAGAATTGGATATCACCATTCAAACCAGCTGCCTTGGCTGCCTTGGATTCTTCCCATTCTGGGATTTCATCCTGAATCTCAAAAATTCGCTCTGCCGCACCTACTGCTCGGGATACTTGTCCAAATAAATCTCCAAGTCCGGCGATAGATGCTCCAATGAACGTAGTGTATAAAATGAATTGGATCAAATCTCCTACAGTCATCTCTCCAGACTGCACCAACTTAGCACCGTACCATAGAATGGCTACTATACCTCCAAAAATCATGAAGATGATAAAGGAAATAAAGGCGCCACGCCAATTCGCTACTTTAAGTGCCGTTTTCACCACTGAGCGCATCTTGGTTCCGTATCGAAGCATCTCAAAAGCCTCCGAAGTGTAAGACTTCACTGCATGAATGCTCTGCATGGTTTCTTCTACGATCACATTGGCATCAGCCAACTCTACCTGAGTTTGCTTGGAAAGCTTTCGGATGAACTTACCAAAGAAAAATGCCGAAACAATGATCACCGGAAAAGTGGCCAGCATGAACACACTCAATGAAGGTGTCAAAAAGAAGATTAATCCAATTCCCGTTATCAGAATAATAAACTGACGAATTAGTTCTGCTAATGTGGTTGAAAAGGTGCTTTGAAGCGTTGATACATCATTAGAGATTCGACTAATCAAATCACCGGTCCGATGCTTGTCAAAGAAAGTGATAGGCAAGGCAATCATACGCTCATATAACTCAATTCGCATATTAGCCATTGCATTCTCAGTGACCCGTGCAAATAACACCACTCTGAAAAAGGAGACAATGCTTTGAAAGAACAGAATTCCCAGGAGAATTAACGCAGCTGTACCAATGTTATCCGCAAACCAGTTTTCATTGCCAGTGGCCAGGTCCACCAACTTCCCAGATACATAAGGGAAAACCATAAAAATGGAACTGGAAATAATGAGAAGTACTAACCCGATGATAAATGAGACCTTATAAGGCCACATGTATTGGAAGATCCCTAACAGGTTTTTGAACCCGTCTTTGCTTATTTTTTTCTCCTGCTCTTTACCGCTCATTGCACACTAATTGATCCTGAGACAACATAATCTTCTTTGTCCTGCAAAATCATCTTTTGCTCTCCATCAAGCTGATAGAATTTAAGAAGACCATCTTGAAACTCCAGGGTCAGTTTTCTCTCGTTGGAATAAATGTATTTGGATTCTTGAAGAAGTGACTCGATTCTCACCAGTTCACCATCTTCATAAAACATATCAAACTTTTTGACCGCCACATCCTCATCAGACGATTGGTAGCTGATTATATTTTCTTCTTTGTGTTCCTGAAACAACCCGACATAAAAAGGTCTATTCAAATTGAAATCTCTAATAACCGAAAACTCTTCTTTCCAGACAGTGGTATCCGGTTCCATTGAACGGCTTTCAGTTTCCCCGTTCATTTTCACGATTTTGTTCACTGTTGCTCCTCGATCTGCCAGGGTATAAACCTGCTCGTCAAGCAACGAGTCCAGATCAAAGTACACGTGAATCTCCCGAATGGATTGTTTGTTTTCTTTACAGGCACTGCCGATCAACAGCAGTGCCAGGATTATTAGTGTGTATTTCATATTAGAGTAACTCATCACCGGTCATTTCTTCCGGCTTAGGTACACCCATTAATTTCAAAATAGTTGGAGCAAGATCTCCTAATTTACCAGACTTCAACTCTCCTTTGTACTCTTTATCCACCAGGATACAAGGTACCAGGTTGGTCGTATGAGCTGTATTTGGAGAACCATCAGGATTGATCATGATGTCAGAGTTTCCATGATCCGCGATAATGATACTGCTATAACCATGCTCAAGTGCCGTTTCTACAACAGCTTGTGCACATCCATCTACTGTTTCACATGCTTTCACTGCGGCTTCAAACACTCCGGTATGACCAACCATGTCCGGATTAGCAAAGTTCAGACACACAAAGTCTACTTCTTCTTTCTCCAATTCTGGAATGATCTTGTCTTTGATATCATTCGCACTCATCTCCGGCTGCAAATCATACGTTGCTACCTTTGGTGATGGACACATCAAACGCGTTTCCCCTTCAAATTCAGTTTCTCTACCTCCTGAGAAGAAGAATGTAACGTGTGGGTATTTCTCGGTCTCGGCGATACGAATCTGCTTCTTGCCATTGTTCGCCAAAACCTCACCCAAGGTCATTTTAAGATTGTCCTTATCAAAAACGACTTTCACCCCTTTGAAGGTGTCATCGTAATTGGTCATGGTCAGGTAGTACAGATCCAACTTTTTCATATCGTGATCTGCAAAATCTTCCTGGGTTAATACCTGGGTGATTTCTCTACCTCTATCGGTACGGAAGTTGAAGCACATGACCACATCACCTTCAGCGATTTTTGCTACTGGCTGGCCATCTGTTGTATGAATGATTGGCTTGATGAACTCATCCGTGACATTCTCATCATAAGAAGCCTGAACAGCTCCAACCAAATCTTCTGTTTCTACTTCTCCTTTTGCATTGACCATCGCATCGTAAGCAAGTTTCACTCGCTCCCAACGCTTATCACGGTCCATCGCAAAGTATCTACCAGTGATAGAAGCAATCTGACCGGTGGTCTCGGCCATGTGATCTTCTACTTCTTTAATAAATCCTTTACCACTCTTAGGATCACAGTCTCTACCATCGGTAAATGCGTGAACAAACACGTTATCACACTCATTTTCTTTGGCTGCAGTCAACAAACCTTTCAAGTGTTTGATGTGTGAGTGCACTCCACCATCAGATACCAGACCGATGAAGTGAATGTTTTTATTATTCTCCTTGGCGTATGCAAATGCATCAACCAATTCTTTTTCTTTAGCTAATGAACCATCCTGAACAGCATTGTTGATTTTCACCAAATCCTGGTACACCACACGTCCGGCTCCAATGTTCATGTGACCCACTTCTGAGTTACCCATCTGGCCTTCTGGCAATCCTACTGCCAGACCCGAAGCTTCCAGCGTACTGTTAGCGTATTTTCCATAAAGGCTATCTACAAATGGAGTATTGGCCTTGTCAATTGCAGAAACGGATTTGTTGGTAGCGATTCCCCATCCGTCTAATATGATGAGTATGACTTTCTTATTCATGTCTATTAATGTTTAAACCTTTCAACGAAAATGTTGATTGGGTTTGATGCTGTTTCTTGCGGCAAATATAGCATCCCTAGTGTAAGCGATTTGCAAGAAAATCGGGTTTATCGAAAGACACATTCAATTGTGGCATAATTTTCGATAACTTTATCACATGATCAAAGTATCGCTCATATCGATTACACTAATATTAAGCTTCGTCAACATTCAGCAGGATCAGGTGCTGGTCAACATCAGCACTGCTATGAAAGCTGGTAGTTCTAAGGAGCTGATCAAATTCTGCAATGCTAACCTGGAGATCAAAATGGATGGCAAAACATCCAACTACAGTGTGGCACAAGCAGAAGTGGTATTAAGAGACTTTTTCCTTAAAAACCCACCTAAAGGATTTCAGTATATCCATCAGGGAGCATCACCCGAAGGACTTAAGTACACTATTGGCACCTATACTATCGATGGAGGGAAATACCGTGTGGTCATGGTGATCAAAAAAGTGAAAGAGGATTTCAAAATCGACACGATCAACTTCAGTAAAGAATAATACGGAGCAAATAGGCCCCAAAATTGGGTTTCTTTTCTAATTTTGCGGTCTTATGACCAAACCGTACCTCACCGAGCAAAATATCCGCTACTTTATCAAGACAGCATTGTCTGAAGATATTGGAGATGGCGATCATAGTTCGCTAGGCAGCATTCCCGCTGACCAGGTGAGTGAGGCTAAGTTGATCATCAAAGATCAGGGGATCATCGCTGGGCTTACGCTAGCTGAAAGAATTTTCCACTACGTCGATAAGAACATCAAAATAGAATTCTTCAAAAAGGATGGCGATTTTGTCAACAATGGAGACATTGGGTTCATTGTCAAAGGAAATGCTCAGGCTATTTTGAGTGCAGAACGTTTGGTTCTAAACTGTATGCAGCGGATGAGTGCTATTGCCACTTATACTAACAGTATTACTCGTCTGATCAAAGGCACCAAAGCACGATTATTGGATACACGAAAAACTACTCCAAACTTCCGCCTACCTGAAAAGTGGGCCGTGGCGATTGGTGGAGGTGTGAATCATAGATTTGGTCTTTATGACATGGTTATGCTGAAAGACAATCATGTGGACTATGCTGGCGGTATTGAAAATGCCATTCTTTCAACAGTCGAGTATCTAAAAAAGAATCACCTGGACCTGAAGATTGAAGTAGAGGTTCGCAACCTTCGTGAGCTGCAACAAGTAATAGATACTGGTCATGTTTACCGCGTGCTGCTCGATAACATGTTGCCTTCTGACCTGAGAGAGGCTGTAAAAATGGTGGGTGGCCGCATGCAGACAGAAGCCAGTGGTGGAATTACAGAATTGAATATTGGAGATATCGCGGAGACTGGAGTGGATTTCATTTCTGTAGGCGCATTGACCCATTCCTATAAAAGTTTAGACATTAGCTTAAAAGCAATTAGATAAAATGATTGTAAGAACTAAAAAGTATCAACTACCAACGAATACGTACATCAAAACAGCACTTGTTTCTGTGCTGAAGCAACAGTGGTGGGTAGGGCTCATCTTCCTGGCTATCTGTGCTGGTTACTTATGGATTCCAAATTGGTGGTGGATCATCGGAGCAACGATCGCTCTGGTATTGTATATTTTGTTTTGGTTGATCCAATTTGCCGGAGTTACCCAGCTCGAGCAAGGCAAGTTTATGTTCCAAAAGATGTCTTATGAGATTAGCAGTCAGCAGATTTTATTGAAGCTGAATGAAAAACAAGGCATGCCGATGAAGTGGGATCAAATCAAGAGAGCAACGAAAGGCAAAGATCACTTTGTGTTGTTCGCAAGCAAAGCTCAGTTGCTTTATTTCCCATTCAAGATCTTCAAAAGTGAAAACGAGATTCGTTTCATCGAGACCGTCCTTAAGAGAAAAGGCTTGATCAAAGAATGAGCAATGAGCGGTTGTTGAAACAGGCCAAGGCCAAAGCAGCCAAGTATTGCGCAGGAAGAGAACGGGCTCCCTACCAGGTCATGCAAAAATTGCTGGGTTGGGAGCTTGACGAGGATGATGCTCAGTCCATTTTGGCTGAGTTGACACAGGAAAACTATGTCAATGAAGATCGATTCGTACAGGCGTATTGTCATGATAAGTTTGAGTTCAACAAATGGGGCAAACAACGCATCCGTCAAGAGCTCAAACTACTAAGAATCCCAGGTGATGTAATCATTGATGGACTGAATAACATTGATCCTTATCGCTACGAAGAGGTTCTTCAATCACTTGCGAGTCAAAAATTAAGCTCGTTAGGTAATGAGCCCGACACTTGGAAAAGAAAACAGAAAACCATCGCGTATTTAATCCGTAAGGGATTTGAAATGGATCTGAGTATAGAAACAGTCAATCAACTGGCTGACCGCTCAGAATAATTTGTCGCGCTTTAGGTGATAATTTTTTAACTTAAGCGTATAAATACATCACAACTATGCTAAAATTAATTTGGATAATTACTGTTCTGTTCGTTCAGGATTCGAACTGGAACGTGAACAAAGATGGAGTGGTAGCTGATGGCTATGATGTAATAAGCTATTTTGATGGCACACCGAAGGAAGGGAAACCTCAGTTTTCAAGCACATATGATGGTGCTACTTTTTACTTCCACGATGCGGCAAGCCAGAAAAAGTTTGAAGAAACACCGGGCAAGTATGCTCCACAATATGGTGGATGGTGTGCTTACGCTATGGGAGATACTGGTGAAAAAGTGGTGGTGAACCCAAAGACCTTTAAGATCACAGATGGAAAACTGTATTTGTTCTACGATCGGTTTGGTACCAACACACTAAAACCATGGGAAAAGGACGAAAAGAACCTGATCAAAAAATCTGAAATCAACTGGCAAACCAGGTACCAGCACTAGGCCTGCCTCCGATCCTCTATGTCAATCAATACTTCTGCAATCAACCTACTAGATCAGCTACACAGTGTAGTCGATCAATTTACCGCTGAAGCTTTCTGCAAACCAGTAGCTACACTTAGCAATAGCAGCATTGGCCAACACGTGCGTCATACGTTGGAATTTTTTATCTGCCTAATGGACTCTGCTAGCGATCAAGTGATCAACTACGATAACCGAAAGCATGATCCCTACCTGGAGAAAGATCCAAAATTGGCTCAGGACATTATTCATTCTGCAAAGACTTTCCTGGCTGAAACCAGAAAAGATTATCCACTCACCTTGATGGCTAATTACGAAATTGAAGCGGATGAGACTTCTGCGATTCCTTCTAGTTATTTGCGAGAGTTAGCCTACAATATCGAGCACACCATCCATCACATGGCGTTGATCAAGGTGGGTATAAAGGCGGATTTTACCCAGGTCAACCTTCCGGATCACTTTGGGGTGGCTAGCTCTACGGTACGTTATCAAAAATCTCAGAATGCCTGATGCTCTCAGGCTTTGGAAAGTTTTGGCATAAAGCTAATCACTGGGAGTACTGGCCATTTGGTGTTCTCTATTTTCCAGTTTATTTCTATTACGGCTGGCTGGCCTTGAGATGTCGGTCTTTTTTCTTTTTTACTGCTGCCAACCCAACCATTGATTTTGGGGGGATGCTGGGAGAAAACAAGTCCAAAATATTTGATCTGATCCCTTCAGAATTTGTTCCTAATTATCGACTGGTTCTAAAAGGGGATCTTGAGTCGGCCAAAGCATTCGCTCAAACCATCGGCTATCCACTCATCTGTAAGCCGGACATTGGCGAGCGTGGCAATCTAGTAGAAGTGATTAAGTCCGAACAGGATTTAGAAAACTATGTCAATAAATGTCCTGTTCCTTTCCTGGTTCAGGAGTTCGCTGATTACCCAATAGAACTCGGTGTGTTCTTCATTAAGCAACCCGGTAAGACAAAGGGAAAAGTAACGTCCATCGTTCAAAAAGACTTTCTCCATGTGATTGGAGATGGACGACAGAGTGTGAAAGAGCTATTGGAGAGTAGTCCACGTGCCATGCTGCAACTCGACTTTGAGCATCCACGATTTGCTGAGACACTCAAACGCATTCCTGCCAAAGGTGAAAAAGTGGTGGTAGAATCCATTGGAAATCACTGCCGAGGGACGACCTTCCTGAACCTAACTGCAGAAGCAGAGAAACTTCACGAGGCTTTTAGTGAATTAGCCAATCAGATTGATGGTTTTTATTTTGGACGGTTTGATCTGAGATGTCAGAGCTTTGAGGATCTTGCCCGTCTCAAAAATTTCAAAATCGTAGAGCTAAATGGCGCTGGTGCGGAACCCGGACACATTTATCAGCCAGGCTTTCCACTCTACAAAGGATATCAAGCCATCTTATGGCATCTAAGTCAGCTGGCCAAAGTGAGCAGAGCCAATCACAAAAGAGGGGTCAAATACTGGACATTGAAACAAGGAATGGCTAAAATGCGTGCGATTAAAGCATACAACAAAATCGCCCAGCATTAAAAATGAGTCTTCAAGTCCTGATTGTGGCATTCGTAGTGAGCTACCTGGGGTCGATCCCTCCGGGTACGATCAACATCACCAGCATGCAGCTATCCGTGCAGGGACTCAAACGACCAGCCTTTTTCTTTGCATTGGCAGCATCACTGACCGAGTTTGTTTATGCCGGTATTACGGTGAAATTTCAGATTTTCTTGAGTCAGCGTCCGGGTTTTACCGAAAACTTCACGCTGATCACGGCCATTGCCATGATTGTGCTAGGAGTCATTAATCTCTTTAGCAAAACCGACACGGAGAAGTTAATGAGCAGAACTGCTCAGATAAAAGGCAGAAATGGTTTTAAAAAAGGAGTTATTCTGGGGCTGTTAAATCCACTAACCATTCCCTTTTGGCTTACGGTAACTGCTTACTTACAAGCCAATCAATGGATCTCACTGAAAGAATACCACTTCTGGATCTACATTTCCGGCCTAACTGTAGGCACTTTTCTACTGCTCCTCACTGTGAACCGACTAGGAAGCAAATTCACCAACATTGCCAACAACCAGTGCCTGGTACACAAAGTGCCTGGTATCGCCTTTCTGGGTCTTGGGCTTTACAACATCTATCAGTGGGTTAGTTTTTAATTACTCTATGTACTTATCAAACAAAACGTTATCTTAGATTATCGCTAAGATTAACTACATATCGATTCTTATTCTTTGGTATTTCGGGTTTGGTTGTGCACCACCACAGAGTTTTGTTGCCTCGACACCAAAAACTTCTTTTTTAAAACAAAAAGGAGAAGTGGAGGTGACTACCGGAATGGCGAGTGATTCAAAATTCACCAGTCACTTATTTTCTTTTGATGCTGCCTGGTCACCTATCAATCACTTTGGAGTGAAAACACAATTAATCACAAAGGGGTATTCCAATCGACTAGAGCGACTTAGATATTATGATTTTGGTCTCGTGTACTACAAAAAGATTGGTGACCAGAACCAATTGGAACTGAATGGTGGATATGGTAATGGGTATGTAACTGGTGGTGCTGAAAGATACAGTTCCGGAAGTCATACAGACTACCAAACCATCACCATTACTCCCACCTATCGGAAATTCTACAGTGATACTGCTTTTGATAAATGGTATTTGACTTCTGCCTTTGTGATTACGAATACTGAGAACCCCCTGGAAATAGCCCTTGGCTTAGAAGCGCAATACATCGATTTCAATAAGTATGTCTATATCAATCATGAAGACTGGGTTTATAACAACCCATTCGACTTTGTAGCACTCAACCCTTTTATCAATTCAAGGTATGGTCAGGGACCATTCAAAATCAGAACAAGTTTTGGCTATGCCTTCCCAATTAATGTTCCAGAATCTCCAGGTATCCAGCATCCTGTTTATAATCGATTGATGGTGAATTTTGGGTTGAGTTTGGTTTTGGGCGAAGAATAAATAGATTCAGCTTTTGATGAATCTTATAAACTAGTCTACAATATCTTTGTAATCAGTTATTTGCTAAAAATAAAAATTCCCTCTATTTTAAGCCAGCAATATGAAAACTAATACTCCATTTTTTACACTTTCAAAAAATCAGTGTTTCTTCAATCTTTTGTGCATTCTTGGTCTACTCATATCCTGTAAACCGGAAACAAACGAAGGCGAATGTGAATTTATTCCAAGAATCAACTGCTCTACATTTACCTTCAGCTTTATAGATCCTGACTCCTACGAAAACTTGATGGGGGTTGATGGTCAGCCCATACACCCTGACTCCATTGTCATTACCAATTCTCGAAGAGATACCATGTACCATGAAATTTTCGCCTTTTCGGATGGATGGTACACTGTACAAAATTTTTCCGTTTTTCAAGAGATTACTTGCTTCAACCAATGCCAACTGGACTCTGCATTTACCAGAACGTACCATGTGTATATAGGCAATGGAGATACGGATACGCTAGAAGTTCATTTTCCAGTTAGATCAGATAACTATACTACCTACTACAATGAAGTGAGTGGAGAACTTCCCAATGATATTCCTGAAAACCTTGGAAGCGGAAGAACCACTTTTTGGTTCCGAAAAAAAAATTGATGCTTAACTAAATGATATCATGAAGAAAATCTCTACCTTGATAATTTCCCTAATATGTTTCGTGCTAATAACCACAGCTCAGGATGATACACCAGATCTGGACTCAGCCACAGCAGTGAGCTTTCCCTGGTACAACAACAATCAATACTTGATCGACTACCTGAATAACAGAGGGTACTACGGTGGATCTCAGTTCCGAACATCTTGTCCGACAGCCAGATATTTAATCCCCTTAAAGGTACATGTGTATCGGAATAATGCCGGGAATGTGATTTCTAACCTAGATCAAGTAGCTGTAGAAACATTAATATCCCAAGTCAATGCACTATTTCTGAATACCAATTCCGACATCCAGTTTTATATCACCGACATAGAATTTAAAAACAATGAAAGTAACAGAACAGGCATAGACAACTTTTTTGAAACATCTTTTATGTTTTCCTCTCAGAGAGTCGCTGGTGCTTTAAATTTACATCTAGTCAGAAGCTCTAACTTCACAGGTTTGGGCTATGCAATTACTCCGTTTATTCCTTCCACTCAAATTAGTAACATTAATTCGATCAAATGGAGTTGCTATGTAGAAACAGCAGGAAATAATATTCCTAGTATAGCCTCAACAACAGCACATGAATTAGGACATACACTTGGGTTATTACATACACATCATCCAGGAAGAGTAATATCTCTTGCTTTCAATGAAGAAAATGCCACCATAAGTAACGGTTGTTATCAGGAAATGGTAAGCCGTTCAAGAGAGAACAAGTTCGTTCAAGGATGCTTCGCTACCGATGGAGATAAAAAATGTGAGATTAATGGGGATTTTCTATGCGATACAGATGCTGATCCCGGTAGTGGTTTTGAAGACGATGGCAATGGGGTCACCTTGAAAGAGGTCACTGGAATTAACGACAATCCATCCTGTTCCTATCAAAATTATAATTTCGGGAGTGATTATAATGAAGATAACGACAATGACGCTTGGACTCCTCCAGTCCATAACTTGATGTCATATTCTACTTTTACGTGTCAAAATGAATTTACACCAATGCAAATTGGACAAATGTGGTACTACATCGAAGAAGACTTTGGCCATTCCTTTGAAGGTGTGTATTCTGGAAATACAGCAGCGATATGTACCTCTGGTAATACAATCACGTTGACTAACCCGCCTCCAGGAATGAATTTATCTTGGAGCGTAACACCAACTTCATTAATTCACTCTACAACTAGAACGGGATCCGGTTCATCAGCTTTTATTAGGGCTGCAAGTCCTTCATCATCGGGAAAAGCGACAATTTTCTTTCAGGAAGAAAATGATTGTAATTATTTCAATTCTGAAGTAGAAATTTGGATTGGCAAACCCTCAGGACTGAACCCAGACGATGTATCAGGTCCAGCATGTGTGGTTGTGCCATCAACAGTTCAATACTTTGTAGAGCCATGGCC
>PBTY01000058.1 GCA_002729235.1 Rickettsiales bacterium
GTTCAATCTTAACAAGACGCCAAGACCAAGACATGCCTGATCAAAATCACCGAGAATGTATTTTACTTCTAAGAAGGCATCAAGTTTATCATTAATATCGTATGAAGCTCCTCCCCCGATATTAACACCTAACTCAGAATCAGAATCTCTTTCATTATCAACTTTCCAGGAAACAGTGGTGACATTCAGACCTGCCAGTGGGTATAAGGTAAATCCATCTCCAACAGGAAAATTATAATTACCGTTGATATCAAACATCCACAAACCAGCGCGTGTCTTAATTCTATTGCCAGTAAATGGATCATTGTAAGTATTTGACTCTGGAGTAAAAAACGAAATGCCTGCAACAAGATCAATCACCGGTGTTAGTCCATATTCAGCACCTAGAAACAAACCTGTTTTTTCACTCTCAGTGGCCACATTTAAACCTACTTTAAAGTCTAAATCTTGTGCAACGACCTTAGAGCTCATTAGAAGAGCAAATACAAATGATAGTACGTAAAGCTTTCGCATCATAACTGATTGGATTTATTTAATATATTTTTCCACAATTCTAATGAATCCTATCAGCAATGCCTCTGATGCAGCAACTATTATTTACCACTATGGATAAAACGAAAAGCCGTAACGAAAATATCGCTACGGCTAATGCCTTAAATATCTTGAAACGTTGGCTTAGTTTTTCTTAGCCAATACGTCTTTTACGTCTGCCTCAAGAACCATTTCTTCTTTATAGGTGTATCCACCTTTTTCGTTCTTAACGGCTCTGATTACTTTAGCGAATTTTGCTCCGCCGGGCTGCTTTAGGGTTGCAACTACTTTCTTAGCCATGGTTATTTAATTTCTTTGTGAACTGTGTATTTTCTCAAAATAGGATTGTACTTCTTAAGCTCAATACGCTCAGGAGTGTTTTTTCTATTTTTTGTAGTAATGTATCTTGAAGTACCTGCCACACCAGAGTTCTTGTGCTCAGTGCATTCAAGTATAACCTGTATTCTATTACCTTTCTTTGCCATGATTCTTGCCCGATTATTAAAAGGAGTGCAAATGTAGAAAAGAAATACCATTCGATCAAACGTGTATTCAAGATATTTTTCTCTTTCATCACTTATTCCCACCATCAAAATACCCTCCAGCACGGATTACAACACATCTTATATGGCTATTAATTTGAATAAACTTATTTAACAATCATAGCCATGAAATTAAAAATCATTATTACAACGTGCGTAGGACTACTATTTAGTAGCCTTTTCGCCCAAACGATCGATCAGGAGATCGAGTTTAAAACAGGTAGAGCTGCCGGTAACTTCGCCGAGAAGAAAATGTCCAAAGCAGCCAATCAAATCTTCATTAATCAGTTCACAGTCCATTTCCAGATGCTGTTTTTCGATGCAGAATCAACACGTGCTGGTGTAAACTATGGATCAACCTCCGCTAGTCTTAGTGTAGGATTCGAAGGAATTGATGAATCTGACTTACAAAAACTTACTGACCAGATCTATCAGGACTATGTGAACATGATGAAGTCCAATGGATATGAAATTATCTCAGCAGACGATTTGAGTGGCAACAAATCAGTAGCAAAAGGAGAAATGATCGCCTACACAGGGCCTGACTATGAGAAAATCTCTGGATATGTCAGCTGTATGCCTACAGGATTCAAAAGCTTCTATAAAAAGGGCAAACCATTATTATCAGCTCTGATAAAGCATGATGGGTTGACTGCCGATGTTTCTATTGAAGTGCCCTTTATAGTTGATGCAGAATCTGGAGCTAGCAAACTAGCAACCAGCGCTGTAGGTGGTGTGTCCAAAATCGTCGTTAAACCTATTCTTAGAATTGGAGGCGGCAGTGTTTATTCGTACAACTGGTCTGGAGGATCCTATGTAACACTTCCAATGAAATCTGACTTGATCGTCAAAGGTGTCTTTGAAGACGAAAAGTTCAAAGCAGCAGCAGGCGCTGTTTCTAATTCATCTTCCACTATTGGTGCAACGACATTTACCAAATCATGGAATGTGGATGAAAGCAAGGTCCAAACCGCAAAATGTGACCCTGAAAAGTATAAGAAAGGAGTGGTTGACGGATCCAATAAATTCCTGTCTGAAGCAACGAGTTTATTTATGGAGTATGCTACGAAATAATTCTAGCATATCTATTAAAGCAAAAAGGCCCGATTGATGCTCAATCGGGCCTTTTTTTATTTCTCATCAAGAGCTGGCAATATAAAACTATCCAACGGGCTCGGTTCTTTCATCAAGGCTTCAATTTCTTCACTGGTTCTTGGCGCTAAATCAGATAGCAACTCACATCCATCCTCAGTAATTAAGAAGTCATCTTCTATTCTCACGGCAATTCCCCACCATTTTTTNTCACATTTAGCTCCTCTTGGAATATAGATGCCCGGCTCAATGGTAATAGCCATATTTGGCTCCAAAAACTCATACTGCCCCTTGTCATGAACATCCAGTCCAATGTGATGACCCAACCCATGCGGGTAATAAAGATGCCTTTGATTAACACTATCTATAATTCCTAATTCGACCAATCCTTCATTGATGATTGGCTTAACAATTGCCTCGTTGAGATCACGACCGATATTCACTCCGGGCTTACAAGCTTCAAATGCGGTTTGCTGAGCTTTATAAACCAGATCATAAATAGCCTTTTCTTCTTTCGAAAACTTACCATCAATTGGAATGGTCCTCGTAACATCTGCGGTATAGCCGTGATATTCCGCACCTAAATCCATTAGGATCATCTCATCACTTTCGATTTCCGGCTTATAGTTTTCTATNTAATGAAGAATACAGCCATTGTGTCCCGCTCCTACGATTGACGGATACCCTTCATATTCGGCCTGATACTTTTTGAAAATGAACTCATGTATCCCTTGCACTTCTCTCTCCGACATACCTGGCTTCATCGCTTTCATTACTTCTCGCTGCGCGATGCAAGAGATATCAACAGCCTTTCTAATAAGATCTAACTCAGCCTCGGTCTTTACGCCGCGAAGTGACACCATAATCTTATCCAAAGCCCTGGTATCCAGATTTTGTGCGGTTGCTTCCAGTTCCAGAGATTCTGATGACGATGGATAATTAGCCTTTTCCTTAAACCAACTAATCAAATCATATAGGTCTCCTGAAGTACGAGTGTCTCTTACATCCTCTTCGAAATCGTAGAACAAGACTTTATCAAATTTAGAAAAATCGATATTGTAGTCTTTAAACTCCGTATTGTTAAAGACCTGGTTGATTTTCAACTTATCCTGAACACCTTCAGTGCCCAATCGGCGACCAGTCCACATTTCGGCCATTTCATTTCTTGGCTGGATGAAAGCTATCTCGTTATACTTACCTCCATTGGGATTCTTCTGCTGATCCTTAAAAATAAGCAAGACAGCATGTGGCTCTGTGTAGCCTGTTAGATAGTAGAAGTTTGGATCCTGATGATATACATAATCCACATCGTTGGACCTGTTGCGGACTGCGTTAGCAAAGAATACTGCAACACTATTTTTAGGCATATTTGATCGTACCAGATCTCGTCGTTCCTGGTGAAAATCAGCCGTTAAAAAATCTGAAGGAAGGTCTGATTTTTGAGCTTGAGCCCAAATGCTGACCAATAACAGAATGCCTGAGAAGTACTTCATGGTTTGATGTTTCAATGGATTGAAAATAAGTCACCAAGTTATCTAAATTATGAAGTACGGCAAGAAGCATCTTACACCAATGGTCTACGTAAGATGTAAAAGAAATGTATGAAAATAAGAAAAGCCCAATTCCTCAAAGGGAACAGGGCTTAATGCTTTATTCAGACAGGTAAAAGAATTAAAGGGCAGTAGTACCTTTAGCTCTTGCTTTCTTGATCTCGTTGTAGATTCCGTTTTTGTTGATGCTTCTCAACATAGAAGTAGACACTCTGATCGTTACCCATCTATCCTCTTCAGGAATATAGAATCTCTTTTTCTGAAGATTCGGATTGAATCTTCTCTTCACTTTATTGTTAGCGTGAGATACGTTATTTCCTACCTGTGGTCTCTTACCTGATATTTCGCAAACTTTTGACATGATTTCTCAGTTTTAAAAAACGGAGTGCAAAGATCATCATAATCTTTTAAATAACAAATACAGACTCTAATTTCTTTTGAATCCGTATGGACAATGTCGACAACCACTTTTGCAGCAATAACCCCTTTTTTGGTGATATTTCTCTGTAAACACCAAAAACCCCTCTTTGGTGTAATAAAAATCTTCTTCCTCCATGCCTTTATACTTCTTTCCTTTCGCCATCTCCATTCTAAAATAGTACTTTTGAAAACCTAAAAATTGAAGCATTGTTTAGAAGCTGAGAAGTTTAACGAAAACATTTTATGGCGACAGATACCAAAAAGAAATCGAGCAAGGAATTTATAGACCTTGAAAACCAACATGGAGCACACAACTACCACCCCCTACCTGTTGTGTTGGCCAAAGGTGAAGGTGTATATGTGTGGGACGTAGAAGGAAAGAAATACTATGACTTCTTGTCGGCATACAGTGCTGTTAACCAGGGGCATTGTCACCCAAGAATTGTCAACACACTCAAGGAGCAAGCCGAAACATTGACTCTTACCAGTAGAGCTTTCTTCAATGANGTGTTGGGCCCTTTTGAGAAATACATTACNGAATATTTCGGTTTTGACAAGGNGCTTCCNATGAATACGGGTGCAGAAGCTGTAGAAACAGCGATCAAAATCTGTAGAAAATGGGGCTANGAGAAAAAAGGCGTAGAAGAGAATAAAGGTCAGATTGTAGTTTTTGATCAAAACTTCCATGGTAGAACCACTACCATTATATCTTTTTCTTCAGATCCTGATGCCAAAAAGAACTTTGGCCCATATACGCACGGATTTATTAAGGTAACTTATAATGATGTGGATGCTTTGAGAGAAGTTTTCGCTGACAACAGCAACATTGTAGGTGTACTCGTAGAACCTATTCAAGGGGAAGCTGGTGTAATGGTGCCAAATGAGAGTTTCTTGAGGGAGATTCAAAAGATCTGTAAAGAGAATAACGCACTATTCATAGCCGATGAAATTCAAACTGGAATCGGAAGAACAGGAAGCTTACTGGCTGTTTGTGGTGATTGCTCATGTGGAGGTCATTGTGAAAAACAAGCGAGTTATGTTCAGCCGGATATCCTGATTTTAGGAAAAGCCTTGTCTGGAGGTGGTTATCCTGTCTCTGCCGTATTGGCGAATAACCCCATCATGGAAGTGATCACACCTGGCACACATGGCTCTACTTTTGGGGGAAATCCACTCGGTGCCAAGGTAGCGATGACTGCCCTTGAGGTAATCCGTGATGAGAAGCTTACACAGAATGCCAGAAAGCTGGGAAAAATCTTCCGTGAGCGCATGGAGAAATTAATTACCAAGACTGATTTGGTGTGTCTCGTTCGTGGAAAAGGTCTTTTAAATGCGGTGGTCATCAACGATCACCCAGGTAGTAGCACTGCCTGGAATATCTGTGTGAAACTAAGCGAGAACGGATTGTTGGCTAAGCCAACGCATGGTAACATCATTCGTTTTGCTCCACCATTGGTGATGACAGAAGAGCAATTACATGAGTGCTGTGACATCATCGAGAAAACGATTTTATCGTATAATAAATAGTTCTGAAAACTTAAGAAGAAGCCTCGGCATTAATGTCGGGGCTTTTTTGTTTTTAGACGCTTCGCCTAACTTAGAAGTCCAAAAAAGATTTCACCACTTTATGAAAGCCCTACTAGCTCTCTTTTGCTTTTTCTCTCTCTTGAATTTGTCAGCACAAACTCCAGAGCTGGATAGCCTTGAAAACACTCTTCGTGAGAACCTCGCGGATAGCTCACGAATCAAGGTTTGGCTAAGAGTGGCTGAATTGTCTCGTTACTCAGATGCGGACAAAATGTATGACTATAGTACGAAAGCCAAACAACTAGCCAATACTAAAAACGACAAAAAGAGTCTTGTAAAAGCTTATTTCACGCTCAGCACTTATTTTGAAAGCTATCGAAATGAGGACTCGTTAATCTATTATTTTGATAAAACCATTCACCTTGCGGACTCACTAAACGACAAAGAGACTTACGCCTCAGTGCGAAATGCCCAGGGATTATATCAGATCTCCAAGAGGGAGTTTGAAACGGCCATTGAGACATTTTATGAAGTAATGCGTCTCCGAGAGGAAGCCGGTAATACTTTCGGACAAATGGCCGCTTACAATAACATCGGTCTGGTATTTATGGAGCTACACCAATACCAAAAAGCAATTGACGAATTTCAGAAAGCACTAGCTCTCCTGGATGATGACCATCCCTTTGTTCTCAACAATGTGGGTTCTTGCTACGGAAGCCTCAACCAGTTTGACTCAGCCATCCACTATACAAGCCTTGGTTTGGCAAGAGGAAAAGAAACCAACAATCTTCATGCTATTGCCAATGGTTTGCACATCCAGGGTGATGCCTATCAATCATTAGGCGATTATGAAAAAGCACTATCTGCTTTTCTAGAAGCAGAAGAAATCCGAAAAAAGGTACCTAACCCAGCGATGCTGGTATCTGATTTAACGAACATTTCATCACTGTACGCTAAACTCAATCAACCAAACAAGGGATTGGAATACGGAATGAAAGCTCTGGAACTAGCTCAAAACGATGAACTGGACTATAAAATCGAAAATATCTACCAGGCAATTGCTGAAAATTATGAGGCTGCCGGAAACTATCGGGCAAGCACTGATTTTTATAAAAAGTGGGCTGTAGAAAAAGACTCTTCCTATGCCAAAGCTCAATCAGAAGCCTTAACTGAGCAGCAAACTCGGTTTGAAACGGAGAAAAAAGAACAGCAGATCGCACTACAGGCAGCGCGTATAGCTGAACAAGAAGTCGCTAATCAGCGAAATATAGCCATCATACTCGGCCTGACTTCCGGTATAATTCTATTGATTCTATTCGTCATTGCTTTACGCTCCAGCTCACGAAAAAAACAAGCATTGATTCAGCAAGAAGCAGAAACCAAATTACGAGAGACACAAATAGAAGCTGCCATATCTAGCCAGGAAAGGGAACGCTCACGATTTGCCAAAGATCTTCACGATGGATTTGGACAAATGATCTCCATTCTGAATCTAAATCTCAAGTCCCTGGAAGATGGAGAGAAAGATAAACACACCGTATTTGAGAGTTCCAGTAAAGTGCTGGAAGAAATGTACCAGGAGCTCAAAGGNATCTGNTTTAATCTGATGCCACAAACTTTGATCAAACATGGGGTCACTGCNGCNTTANATGAATTTGCTGCTCGTGTTAATGCTGCTGGNAAACTTCAAGTGGAAACGGATTTCTTTGGNCTGGAAGAGCGANTNNCTGANATTCAAGAAATATCCCTNTACCGAATTTCACAAGAATGGGTAAACAANGTGATCAAATATTCANACGCTTCAAAAGTGACCATTCAAATCACTCGTGATGTCAATGAACTCACCCTACTCATCGAAGATGATGGCACTGGTTTCAATCTTGCTGAATTAGTCAATGGAAAAGGGAATGGTTGGAGAAACATGAATTCCAGGGCTAATTTGATCAAAGGAGAACTGGAAGTGGACACTACGCCCAACATCAAAGGCAATGCATTAATCGTCAATGTTCCGACATCTGTAGAAGAAACCGTTCCTGGTTAAGTTGACACTAATTGGATTAATTATATTTAAAGTAGGCCCAACTATTTACTTTAATGCGATTATTAATTTCTATCATTCTGATCTTAGCAGGTTTAACCATAAATGCTCAGATAACCGAAAATTTTGAAAAAGCGAGAGAGCTGGCTCAAGACTATCAATACCCAGAATCGAATGTTCTTTTTGATCAGCTACTACAAACTGAACTCAACATCTTACAAAGAGGACAAGCACATTATTACCTTATGCGTGGATTCTGGGAGTACAATCAATTTGACCTGTCTCTCGCACATGGCGATTCTGCACTTTATTATTTCGAACAAATAGAAGACCACTATTGGAAAGGAAACACGCTCTATGCCTTGTGCATGAACAACCTGGTATCCGGGGCATATGACGTCTCACTCATACGGTCACAACAAGCTCTAGATGAGTTCATCATGGTGAAGGATACGGCTATGATGATCAGAGCTAAAGGCCGTCGTGGCATTGTATTCCATGATATTGGAGAATATGATGAAGGGATACGTACCCTGAAAGAAGCATTTGAAATTTATCGAAACTTCTCTGGGAAGAATAAAGACCTGTTGGCCATGATTTACGGCATTACCGCCATCAATTACGATGACAGAGGAGACTCGGATATTGCCGTTGAGTACTACAAAAAAATTCTTGGATTCAAAGAGGAACTGAGCAGCAACCGTGAGGTGACTCGCACATACAACAACATGGGCAACTCCTTGATGAAGCTAGGTCAGTTAGCAGAAGCCAAAAAATACTTTCTACTTAATCTGGAAACAAATGAAAAAGCAGGGTTTGCCTACGGCATAGCCACCGTAAAAACCAATCTGGGAACGGTAGCATATAAACAAGGAGATTATGAGGCTG
This sequence comes from Rickettsiales bacterium, assembly GCA_002729235.1. Taxonomy (GTDB): domain Bacteria; phylum Bacteroidota; class Bacteroidia; order Cytophagales; family Cyclobacteriaceae; genus Marinoscillum. Next base: position 8,589 of record PBTY01000058.1, read on the forward strand.
CCAAGAAATTTTTAAATGAAGCAGAAGCCATCTCCTATGAAATTCGTGATGCTGAAAAGATTTTGGACATACTTCAGCAGCAGCATTTCTTTCATGAGTTGACCAATAAACCTTCGGTATCACTTGACTACTTAAAGAAATATCATCACCTGAAAGACTCTTTATACGATCTAGACAAGCAACGTCAAATTGCTCTACTGGAAAAGAAATACGAAACAGCTAAAAAGGAACAGCAGATAGAACTTCAAGCTGCATCACTCGCTGAGAAAGAAGCAGAAAATGAGCGAAACATCGCGGTGATTGTTGCCTTGATTTTGGCTATCTCACTGCTTGCGGGAATCTTCCTGCTCAACAGAAACCGATTACTGAAAAAACAGCGATTACTACTTCAAGAAGCAGAAATTCTACTCAGAGATGCACAAATCGAAGCGGCTATATCCAGCCAGGAAAAAGAGCGATCCCGCTTTGCCAAGGACCTTCATGATGGTTTTGGTCAGATGATCTCTATCCTCAACCTGAACCTGAAATCACTGGAAGATGGAGATAAAGACAAGCATGAGGTTTTCGAAAATTCCAGCAAAGTACTGGAAGAGATGTATAGCGAATTGAAAGGAATCTGTTTCAACCTCATGCCGCAGACCTTAATTAAACATGGAATTACTGCTGCAATTGATGAATTCGCTTCAAGGATCAACAAAGCAGACAAAATTCATATTCAAACAGACTTTTTCGGGTTAGAGAATAGACTTTCAGAAGTTCAGGAAATATCTCTTTACCGAATTACACAGGAGTGGATAAACAACCTCTTGAAATATTCAGATGCGACCAAAGCTACTGTCCAAATCACCAAAGATGATGAAGAACTAACACTCATGATCGAGGACAATGGCAGTGGCTTCGAATTGGACAAACTGGTCAATGGTAAAGGGAATGGTTGGCGAAATATGAACTCTAGAGCCAATCTGATCAAAGGAGAATTAGAGGTAGACACGACCATAGGCATTAAAGGGAGCACTTTGATAATTAATGCGCCCGCAGAGTATGCTCAAAAATCAGAAATAGTAGCATAGACTAGGCTAAATACCGTGCTCATGGTATTTTTTCCAGCAAAGTCTCATTATAGCTTGCTGAGAAAAAACTATGCGGTATTTGATAGTTTGCCTATGCTTGATAAGCGCCTTTTGTTCTGCACAACAGTCAGGTAAGAGTGATTCAAAGCAAGATGTATCTACTAATTCTTCACTGGTCGCTGCTAAAAACCTAGTGAACAATGGTGATAATGATAGTGCTCTTGTGGTATTAGCTATGAAACCGGAAACCTCATATAACTACTACAATATTAAAGCAGAAGCACTCTATAGAATTGGACTGTATGATAGCGCTATCATGTATACCAATCTGGCTTTAGAGTTCATTAATCCTAGTGATAGCTTCGATCTATTTCTATCTCTTAACCGACTTGGTTTGATTCATGATAAATCAGGTGAATTTGACAAGTCATTAGAATATCTATTTAGATCACATGATTTAATTAGTAAATCCCTTCTAGGTTTGGACAGCAACAACTACAAAATTCAATTGTCACGATTGAATCTTCGAATTGGGTCGGTACTTGATGCAATTGGTGAGGTAAAAAGAGCACTTNACTTTTATGACAAGTATCTTTTAATCAGAAAAGAATTGTCNGACTCAATGGGCATTGCGAGAGCTTATAATAANATTGGTATNATTTATAAGAATCTCGAAAAATACGACAGTGCCATCATGTTCTATGATTTGGCACAAAGCTATATTAACAATCAGGATCGTGAATTATCATGGCGAATAACAACCAACGTTGGAAATCTTCTAAAAAGAATTGAAAACCATGAGGAAGCTGAGAAATACTACATCAAAGCGATAGACCTGGCCCTTCAAGGTGACAACAAAACCCAGATCAGTGATAGCTATTATAATTTCGCGAGCTTTTGGTTTACCATGAACGATTACTCTCAATGCGAGAACTACTTCAAGAAAGCACTTGAGATTTCTTTACAAACCAATAGCGCCTATGAGCTGTATTACATACATGGTTCATTATCGGAACTTTATGCTGCCTGGGACAAACCTGCAAAAGCACTGGAACAACTTCTCAAAAGCAATGAGTATCGGGACGTGTTGTATAAGGAGGAAAAAGAAAAGGCAATAGCTGAAACACTCACAAAATACGAAACGGAAAAGAAAGAACAACAGATAGCCTTACAGGCTGCAACCATTGCAGAACAAAAAGCTCAAAATCAGCGNAATCTATTTGGTCTGATCAGTCTTGCCGTTATTNTCCTTTTGCTAACTGCACTAGTGCTTCTGAACAAAAGCCGATCCAAAAAACAACAGCACCTATTAATCCTTGAAGCTCAGCAAGTACTTAAAGAAGCGGAAATAGCAGCAACCATTTCCAGCCAGGAAAAAGAACGATCCAGATTTGCCAAAGACCTNCATGATGGTTTTGGGCAAATGATTTCCATNCTCAANCTNAANTTAAAAAGCCTTGAAAAATNTGGATCCAACAGAAACGAGATCTTTGAGAANTCNTCNCAAGTATTGGAAGAAATGTATCAGGAACTCAAGAGCATTTGCTTCAACCTGATGCCNCAAACGCTGATCAAACATGGTATCTCTGCTGCAATTAATGAGTTTGCAGCAAGAATCAATGCAGCTGATCAAGTACATGTGGAAACGGATTTTTTTGGGTTGGAAGAGCGGTTAAGTGAAGTTCAGGAAATATCTATTTATCGCATCACACAGGANTGGGTCAATAACCTGATCAAGTATTCCGACGCCAGTAANGTAACCATTCANTTGACACAAGATGAAAATGAAATTACCCTGATGATCGAGGATAATGGGATGGGTTTTGANCTGGAATTGCTAAAATCTGGCACNGGAAATGGCTGGCGCAATATGAATTCCAGAGCCAACTTGATTAAAGGTGATTTGGAGGTAGATACCACACCCGGAATCCGTGGGAATACGATGATTGTGAATGCCTCATTAATCACTGAAGTGGTGCACCAACCTTAATGGCTATGCCTTATTCAGGACCAAGCTAAAAGTGGTCCCCTGATTCAATTTACTATTCACATCAATAGTACCTCCATTCATTTCTGCATATTCCTTACACAGAAACAATCCTAAACCTGTTCCTATTTCCCGGTCAGTCCCCATTTTGGTCTTACCACGAGATATGAACAGGTTGTCTACCTTTTCTGGGGACATGCCCATTCCTGTATCTTCGATATCTATAGCCAATTGAGAACCTAAGTCCCGATAAGTGATTCGAATAGCTCCACCTCTATCCGTAAACTTGATCGCATTAGATAGAATATTTCGAATAATTATCCTTAGATGTTCACCTTCCACCTGAACTCTGGATACTTCTTTAGGCTCAAACTCCACATTGAGTTGTTTTTGATCAACATCATAGTTGCACAAGTCAATTTGCTCCTTAATCACTTCGTTCACATCCATGACCTCCTGTGTAGTGGCGCCTCCCTTAAATGTCCGCAAGGACCATTCTAATATACTATTCAAGCTATGGGAAACCACCGAAATACGTTCATGCACCAGGTCAACCAGTTCATCAATATTAATATTAGCTTTATCATGCTTGATTAAATGAACTATTGCCATTACCGATTGCATGGGTCCGCGCATATCGTGTGCAAGAATGGATAAAATTCTGTCTTTCATTTTGTTGAGATCATCCAACTGCTTGTGCTGAATGGCTAGTTGCTCCGCAAATTTCTTTTTGCTACTGAATACATAATAAAGCCCAATGATGATCAATAGAAAAAATGCCAATAAACCCAGAATAAGAATCAATTGAGTGTTACGCTGTTGCAGGATTTGCTGCTGCAAAGCGTTCTCCTGCTGTAGGGTTTCTCTCTCCAGCTCTACCTGACCCAATTGCAATGCATGAATCTTGCGTTCATTGGCCTCACTGTAAATGGAATCATAATACGTTTTATACATTTTATGGTAATACAATGCGTTCTTGAAATCCCCGGATTGCTCATAAGCTTGATATAGGATCATCGCAGAATTTTGAATATCCCATTTAGCATCCATTTTGACAGCTAGATCCACGCTTTTCTTACCATAATCAGTGCTTTTACCATAGTTTTTAAGTCCCAGATAAGCTTGTGCAAGTCCAGCATATGCAAACGCTTTCTCCCAATCATTGTCACTGTCCATAATTTCCAGAGCAATGAGATGATTGTCAACAGCTTTTTGATACTGTTTCAAATCGCTATGGATATAACCTCTTCGATCATACGCCATAGCTTTGTAATAGGTATCACCAATAGCATCTGAAAAATGGATACTTTTCGCCAGAACATCCAATGCCTTCTTGTATGCTTCTCTAGCATCATAGTTGATGCTTTGATTCAAGAAACCTCTTGCTAAGGAAATAGTGTCCCTGAGTGTTTCGGCAAGCTTCAAATACTCATCAAACAACTTGATGGACTCCTCCACTTTATCCTGGTGCATGTAGGCCAGGCCCGTGTATAATTTGCCATGCAATACCGTCTTTTGATCATCTATTCGTTCAGCAAGCTGTATTAATTGTTGCGAATAATCATGGCACAACTTCGGGTCGCTAATGATGTAGTAGGCTGATGTTATTGTTTTTAATGCATCAATCCTGTACACAAACAGTGAACTGTCAGCCATGTCTAGCACAAGCTTGGCATAATAAATAGAACTATCCGGTTGGTTTTCTTTGTAGCTGATAGCCAAATCATTTAGCAGTTGCATTTTGGCCGTATCAACTAACTGTATTTGCCTATTTGACACATCCTTCCATTGACTTAGTAGGCTGTCTTTTGATTGTGAATTAACCTGAAGTATGATAAGGTAAAAGAGTACGGTAGCAAAAAGCTTGATATTGTCGGACATTCGGATGAAAGCTGTGGTTACAATAAAGATAAAACTCAACAATAGTTTTATCTTAATCAGATAGCGCTATCTCTCAATCTCTGACAAAGATCATCTGATTAAGCTAAGATAAATCTCCAATCTCGGTTATCTGAACAACTTTACCACAAGTCATCAAACCTCAATAACTCATCAGAAAGGTCAATTGAGACTAGCCCGGTTCGTTGAGCACTCGATGAATTCTTAATAGGTAGTTGCAAATACCACACTCATGGTATGGCATCCAGTTAACGACTCCTCTACATTAGTGATTATTAATATGAACTACTTAGAGGTTGCTTGATGAATTTGTTATCTTTCCTACGCAAAAACAGTGTCAATAACCAAATGCGGATATTTTTAACGGATGATCATGCCGTGTTGATCGGTGGTCTGCAAAAGATCATTGAAGCGGAGCATGATTTGGAAATTGTAGGAACAGCAGGTGATGTCCAATCAACCATGGATTCGCTCACGCATACCAAAGTTGATCTATTGATCACTGATTACAATTTGCCCGATGAAGATGGGTTGACTCTGGTAAGAAAGGTCAAGAGAAAATATCCACATATCAAGATTCTTGTGCTTAGTATGCATGACGAAGCACATCTGGTCAAAGAAATACTTAAAGAAGGAGTAGATGGGTACTTGATTAAAAAAGACTCACACAATGAGTTAATCAACGCAATCTACTCCATCAAAAGCGGAAAAACTTATTTGAGCTCAGATGTCAATAGCATTCTGATCAAGGGCCTCAATGGTGAAGGTGAACAAAAACTACTAACTGACAGGGAACGCGAAATTCTAAAGCTGATCAGTAAAGAATTCACCAACAAACAAATTGCCGAGGAGTTGTTTATTTCAGAAAGAACAGTAGAAACACACCGCAAAAACATCTTCCGTAAAACAGGCACCAATAATCTGGTCGGCCTGATCAAATACGCTTACGCCAATAACCTCATTTAGTCTTGGTAGAACTCTTTTCGTTTGCATTAGACTATGCTGATCTAGCTCTCTTGTTCGTGGTGGCACTGCTTATTGGGATGTCCAAAACGGGAGTGCATGGTGCAGGAATGGCGGCTGTCCCCTTTTTGGCGATGATTTTTGGTGGGAAAGGCTCCGCAGGATTACTTCTACCTATTCTTTGTATGGCTGATATTTTTGGTGTCTCCTACTACCACCGGCATACTCACTGGTCGCATTTGGTTAAGCTTTTCCCGTGGGCTGCCGCAGGTGTAATCATTGGCACTTACGTTGGTGACAGCATCGACGACAGCATGTTTCGATTGATCATGGGGATCATCATACTGGGAAGCCTGGTAATCATGATCTGGCAAGAAAGATCCAAGTCCAAAAAAGTACCGGAAGGTTTGTGGTTCACAGCATTATTGGGAATGCTCGGAGGATTCACTACCATGGTTGGGAATTTGGCGGGATCAGTAATGGCCCTTTATTTGTTGACCATGCGCCTTCCTAAAAACGAATACATTGGTACCGCTGCATGGTTCTTTTTGGTGGTCAACTTATTTAAAGTCCCTTTTCATGTATTCTTTTGGGAGACCATCACCTGGAACAGCTTTTACCTCGATTTGATCACGATTCCTGCAGTAGTTGTTGGAGCCTTTCTTGGTATCTGGGTGGTAAAGAAAATTCCAGAGCTCTATTACCGGTGGTTTATCATTGGCACCACGGCTCTCGCTGCCTTACTGATGGTATTCTAACCAAAATACCCTCTCCACGGTATATAAAATAGCTTTTTCAGGGGATATTATGATCCTAAATATTAGGAGATGTTTGCTTTTAAACATCGTCATATGAAAACCTTATTCACTTTATCTGCATTACTTATTGGTTTACTCACACATGCTCAAATGGTGGGTTATAGCATACAAGAAAACTCTCCAGAAGATACGAGAACCAACTTTGTCAGCATCGATTTTCTTGGTTTTGATTTTGGAGGCAACCGAAATGTCAACTCACTTTCCATTGGAGCCAATGCCAATTGGCAACTTCAAAAAGGCCTTGGTGTAGACGGGGTGCTATCCTACAAAATTGTCTCTGAGGCAGGATTGCCACCATTCATTTTATTCAATGCTGGAGGCTACAAACTGAAGTCATCCGGGAAGACAAAAGAAAAGGACATTAAAGTTCGAATTGGAGGAGAATTTGTCACAGTGGACAATAAAAGCGCATTCTCTGAAAGCTATATAATGGTTCCGGGAAATCAATACCATCAATCTGGTCTGAGAGGTGGTCTTTATCTATTTAAAAAAGCATATAAAGATCAGGCAATTAGTGGAAAACCAGAGGTTCCTTATACCTCAGCTGGTGTATATGCTGGGTGGATGAAGACCGTGAAAACCAATTTGGTACTCAAGGTAGATGATGTTAAAAAACCATTGCACTATAGAGGGTTCACCAAAGTCTATTTTGATCTCCTTCTTACTCCGATTTCATCTTTTAGCTACGAGAGCCAGGCTCATGAAGAAGCTGCAGAAGTTAAAAACAAGCTATTGGGTGGTAGAATTGGCTACATGTTTTACAAAGATGGACCTGGAGTACTCGACAAGATCACCTGGGGATCTGAGATCGGGGTAAGACCAATAGATGGATTCTTCATTCGTGCATCTATTGGATACTGCATTATCAGAAAATAAGTCAAAATACCGTCTTCCCGGTATGCAAAATACCCTTGATACGTCTAATAATTGGTTAGGTAGTAGATGAGCTTTGTGAAAAATCGACACATGAAATATTTAGCATTCACCACATTCATTTTATCTGCCATTTTCGGCTATTCACAACAAATCACTTACCAGGTACTCGAAGACAATCCTGACAATGCGTTCACCAAATTTGTCGCTCCGGAATGGGGTGCTGAGAGCAACACCACCAACCTTTCCATATTTGTAGGTGCTAACGCCAGACTTGGCCTAACAGACATAATTACCCTTGAAGGGATTGCTAGAATCGATGCCTATCAATTGAACGGAAAGGGAATTGGGTTTCTTTTAGAAGCCGGTGGTTTCATGCCTCTAAAAACGAAAATTAAGCAAAAAGAAGTGCCTATTATTCTAAGTTACAATCCCTATGCGGGCACAGAATATAAGGACGACAAGAAGTACAATATTGAAGAGACCAGATCCATTACCATTCCTCAAGGCCAATTCAAAAATCAACTAGGAGTTCGGGGAGGAATACACAATCGATCCACAAGCATCTTCGATAATGGCTTTGGTGGCAATATCTTCCTATCTGGCGTATACCTTGGAGGACAATGGACCTCTCAAGCATTTGTTAAGACCAAAATCAACAATGATGTAGAACGCATTGGTGCCGGCTTTACCAGAGTTTATGGAGACTTACTCGTACTACCCGTTTCCACGCCAGATGCTGCCGCCAATACCGGGGATGTAAAAAGCGATGGAATCCTCGGGTGGAGATTGGGTTATCAGTGGTACGTGAGCCCTCATAATGGAGATTATAAGTTCCTTGCCAACTCGGTTTTCTCAGCAGAAATCGGGCATCGACCACTGAGTGGATTCCTATTTAATGTATCCTGGGGCTTCGCTTTTCTCAATTCCAAATAAGTCAGATATCAGGGTTTCACGGTATATCAAAATGCCCAGAAGGTTGGATAACATCTCGCATTCATTCACAGGAACTTTAACCTAAAATTTATTTGACCATGAGAACTACAGTTTTGACAACCCTACTTTGCCTCTCTGTGGGGCTTGTTTCTGGACAAGAATTCAGTAAGAAAAACCTGATGCTTACAGAAATGAAGAGCAAAAATTTAGCAGAGGCTCCAAAAAAGATGTTTATCAAATCGTTTAAGATCTACTACCAAATGATTGCCGAAGCAGAAACTACCGCCCAAGGTGGTCGTCAGCTTGGCGGTAATTATGTGGGTAGCGCCACTGCTAGAATGGCTGTGGGTGTTGAAGGAATAGATCCCGAGCACTTGCAAAAAATGACCAATGAATTGTATGAATACTACATTGGTGAATTGAAGAGTAAAGGATACGAGATTTATACAGCTGACAATCTTCCAAGCAACGAATATTTTGAAGGATGGACTAAAATTGATGGTCCAAATATCAATGAAGAGCAGATCCAGGGAAGTCTAATGGTTATCCCAGAAGGTTTCTCCTACTTTGTAAAGCGAATCACGAACAAGGGAAAGGAAAAAACTGGGGCCTTTATGAGTGGAGTGACTGGAGATGACGGAAGTTTCTCTTCTTCATTCTATGGTCCAAATCCTAAGCTGTCAGACGAACTGGATGACATGTTTGTGGTAGATGTTTCGTTCAACGTACCAAGCATCTGGCTTTCTGCAAACAATAAGCTAGGTTCTGCTAAAATAAAAGGTGGGCCAAACTTGAAAATATCTCAGGCCAAGATTTCCTACATCAGTGGGAAGGCCAATAAGCCAGGTGTAGCTTATCCAGACAAAGCAGTGGAAACGATTCTGAAAGAAGCAATTCCGATAAATGGCGTATTCAAAGATGAACAATTCAAATCAGTTGCTACCAGATCACATACTTATGTCCCTTCTTACGCCTCATATTTTAGTGTAGAAAACAAAAGCATTGAAGTAACTAACACCATAGAGTGTGACCCGGATCAATATCAAAGTGAAGTAAAAAAGCCAATAATGGGTTTTATGAATAAATCCTTCGAATTATTGCAAACGGGACTTAACGGTGAAAAAGTAAAACTATAAAAGCACTTAAAACCGTGCACTTTTCATGGTCAAATGAAGGGTGTATAGTTTTTCTCCTGGCCGTAAAATGTCAGGAGTTTTTTATGCTTTTTTCCTTATCTTTTGTGGATGTTTTTCCGCCGAAAACCCAAAGGCCCGTCTAAGAAGTATGTGGCTTACCTCAACAAGATGGCAAAGTATCGTCTTGTAATGTCTCGTTTTGCTGAAGAGCCAGGCAGACAATTGTTAATCTATTACTTTGATCAAACAAAGAAGGAGATCTACCACATGGCAGCCGCCCTTAATATTTCTCTGAAAAACCCAGGAGAATTAACCTCTGAGAATGACTTAATCTGCTGTAGTGCCTTTGATCTCAGTAATCATCAGTTTCCAGTACTGAGTAAGGTTGTCTCTATGGAAGTACATCCGCTGCTTTCACACACCCAATTGATCGAACAGAAGTTTGCCGATCCCAAAATGCAGTTGGAATTTCATGTTGGTTTTGATGAAGCGGCGTTATCCGTTTTCGCTATGGAACGTGTCACCAATATGATGAGCCGACTGGGAATGAGCGAAAATGAGCCTATCGAACATGCGATGATTAGCAAAAGCATCGAAAATGCTCTGGAAAAGTTGGAAGAAAAACTGGGTTCGAACCATCAGGATATTCGTTCTTCTCAGGAAGATTGGCTAGCCGCAAATAAGCTATAAATAAAACTTCTTCATCAAATTTGAGTTTATATAGCTCAGATGAACAAACTGATTTACATAGTAATCATTGGGTTAGTCAGCTTTGCTTGCACTAAAAAAGAGGTGGTCCTCAAGACAAAAGAAGTCGTTTTGGAATCACCTCAGCAGATCTTCCCATTGGGTGACTCCACGGCAAGACCGATTTTGTATCGTAACATTCCAAGTTTTGAATCTCTTACAGTAGATCAATCAAAGGAGAAATTTATCGCAGCGGTGTTACCAGCAATCCTGGTTTCAAAATATAGAATGGAACAGGACCGCAACGAGCTAAAAGAATTGATCAAGAAAGATGAATGGACACAAGCAGACTCTAGCTTTTTCAAACTTCAAGTAGCTCGGTTCAATACGGAGGATACAACGAAATTGCTTTCTCGTATGCTGACCCATCCAAACAGCATAGTGTTGGCCCAAGCCGCCGTAGAAAGTGGCTGGGGATCATCGCGATTTTTCCAACAAGCCAATAATCTTTTTGGTATCTGGTCCTATGACCCTAATGAGCCAAGAATTGAGGCAAGTTACAGCCGTGGCGATGACAAAATCTACCTGAGAAAATACGATGATGTCTCCGAATCCATCACGGATTATTTTGAAACGGTGGGTAGGTCGAGAGCCTACCGGCACTTTAGAAGTGCAAGAGAAAAAACTGACAATGTGGAGCAACTATTACCCCATTTAAAGTATTACTCCGAGCGCAGAGGAGCCTATGTAGATCAGCTGAGAACGATCATTCGTCAAAATGACCTGACCCAATACGATGACTATCAAATTGACCCGTCATTTTTTGTTGAACAAACCATCAGCTATGAAAACTCAAACGACTCTACTCACACTGCTTTTAGTGCTTTTTTCAATTGGATGCGCTAAATCTGAATCCATTATTGACTCTGATAAGGAAGTAGTCTGTTTTGTCTATCACCGATTTGGTGATGATCGATATCCTTCTACAAACACAGATCTCAAAGACTTTGAGGCACACCTTCAGTATTTGAAAGATCAAAACTATCAAGTACTGACCTTTGAAGATGCTATCGACTATTTGCAATCCAATGAGGACCTTAAAAAAACTGCTGTGATTACCGTTGATGATGGCTACGAAAGCTTTTATGACAATGGTCTACCACTGCTAAAGAAATATGGTTTTCCTGCCACGTTATTCATCAACACGGAAACGGTAGGTGGGGCCAGCTATATGGATTGGAAGCAACTAAAATCTGCCTCTGAGGCTGGAATAGAAATTGGGAACCACACGCATTCGCATGCTTATTTCCTAAACCAACCAGAGGCAAAACGATACAGCAATTTCAAAGAAGAGCTTCAGTTGACGCAAAACTTGATCAAAGAACACCTTGGTGAAGAGCCTACGACCTTTGCTTATCCATATGGAGAACTGGATAATGAAATGCTCTCGATTGTCAAAGAACTTGGATTCAAAGGAGCTGCTGCTCAAAACTCTGGAGTAATCGGATCCAGTACCAATTTACTGCGATGCCCTCGGTTCCCAATGTCGGAAAACTATGCTGCGTTAGACAAATTCAAGTCGAAAGCAAACATGCATCATCCCGCAATTAATGAAGAAGATCCCGGCACATTCATGGCCAATGGGAATCAACCAAAACTCACTTTGAAAGTAGGTGCCGATAGTCCTTTTGCAGGTGCGGCAAATGTCTTTATACAAGGAGCTGAAGGATCAATCTCTAAAACAGAAAGCGGAGATGAGTTTATCCTGACCATCACTCCAAAATCGGCTATTTCCAATAGAAGAAGATTCTTGTATACCCTGACAGCACAAAAAGATGGTCAATGGTATTGGTACAGCCATCTTTGGATCAATCCAGATGTGAATTGATAACCGTTACTTTCTAGTTTCTGCATACTTTTACTACATGCAAAGGAAGTATCATCTTGGTTTAAGTAAGTTCAATAAGAAACAGTCAATCATATTGGGTAGCCTATTCCTAATGTTTGGAATAATCTGGCTTTGGCAAGTGCTAAGTGAACCTGAGAATACCTGGAAACTAATTTTAGGAGTTGCAATTTTCATTGCAGGAATACTCCATTTTGCTCAAAACTATTTTGGGAGCTCTGGCTATAATAACGCTCCCAAAATCATGATCGATGAGGATGAAATCTTGTTAAAACCGGGACTATCATCGCAAATCATCAAGCTTCCCTGGAAAGGTCTGCGCTATGTCCATGTGAACAAGGATAAATTGTCCGTTCAGCTTGCTCATAACAATGAACACATCCATTACAAAATCAGGGGTCAATTCAGTGATGATGCCATCAAAGACCTGCAAGAAACTGCCGCCAAAAACAATGTACAGTTTGGATCTTAGTTTGCTCATTTTTTAATGTGCAGTTTAAGTCAGATTCCCCGATCTACTTTCCCTTCGGTCTCTTCGTCGTGGAATGACATACAGGTAATTACCAAATCCTAGCGAATAAAACTCCGAAGAAATGATTAAATTTTGATATGTCGGCTAAAGGTGGATACGTCTATATCATTACTAACTATCAAAAGACTACCTTATACATTGGTGTAACCAGCAATCTTTACATTCGAATTTACCAGCACCGAGAAGGCCATGGTTCTCAATTTACCAGCCATTATCAATGCAAGTATCTAGTTTATTATGAATTTCTGCCTACAATCATGGACGCCATTCAAAGAGAAAAAAGACTTAAAAAGTGGAATAGATCATGGAAAGATGAATTAATAACCAGTTTCAATCCAGAATGGAAGGATCTATTTTTTGAAATCGAGGATATGCAATGAATGAAGCGTCATTCCACGGATTTTGAGGCACGAAAAATACCGGGGAATCTAATTGATGCCATAAAACTATCTATGAACGTGATGTTTGCCTTCGCAGAAGTGACGCTTTCTCTATCTTCCCAAAACCAGCAATATCAAACCAAGTAAGATCCCAATCAAATACATTCCTTTCTTCTTGATGTTGTGCTCTTTAAAAATGAGAGCTCCAAACAAGAAAACGATTAGCACATTAGAGCGACGCACAAGCGCGATGATCGAAATAAGAGAATCAGGTAATGACACACTGTAGAAATACAAATAGTCGCCTATCAACAAGAATACTCCGATAAAAGGAATGGTCCATCGCCAACTAAACCGGGTAGTTCGTGCTCTGGTCGGGTACCAAAAAATAGCCAACACAGGAATCAAAAGCAGTGTCTGATAGAAAGTAAAGTAAGCCTCCACCGCCATTACATTCATCTCTCTAAGCAAATACCGATCATATAATGCACTGACAGATCCAACCAGTGTTCCGGCAATCATCAACCACACATACTTGTTGGATCTAAAGGAGAACCCTTCCAGCTTTCCAGCTGTAGAGAACAGGTAGAAAAAGATGAAGACCAATCCTCCTCCAGCCCATTGCATGGGGGTCAGACGTTCTGCAAAAATGACAAAAGCTCCGGCACTCGTCCAAAGTGGACCGGTTGATCGGATTGGCGCAAAAATGGTGAGTGGCAAATGCTTCAACGCAAAGTAGGTGCAGATCCAACTCGATAAAACAATAACCGTCTTCAAAACTAATTTCCAATGCTCGATGGTTGTAAGATGTGGGACGTAGGCCATGCTATCCGCCGCAATCAATCCGGTCTCCGAGGCAATGACAAAACCAGCCATAATGATGGATCCAGCTACAGTAGATAAGAAGAGAATTGGAAGAACCGCATTCTTATCTAAAGAGATTTTTTTGAAGATATCGTAAAATCCAAGAAAAAATGCTGAAGCAATTGCAAGGAGTAGCCACATATTCTATCAATTTCGCAGGTCGGCAAAGGTCATGAACCTAAGTCGCATATTCTAGTCATTTTGACTATTTTTAGATCAACCGCAGAGAGAACAGAGAATCGGAGAGCATAACGTCTTATCAAAACCATTTCTTTGAGTACTCTGAGGTTAATACTATTTTTAATACATGATCACCGAACTAACTGAAATACAAACCACCCTGCAAAGCCTGTTCAAAGTGCATGTCCCTCCTCTTCAAGTTCGTAAAGACAATGAAAACGTCTTTGAAGTAGCTGGCACCAAAGAAGCCATGCAAGGCAAACAAAAAGTCGATGGATTCTACTTTGGCAGTGTTGTTCCCAAGCCAAAAGACATTCGTCTATACTACTTTCCTATCTATACACACGTAGATCAATTCACCCTTTCTCCAGAACTTAAAAAGTGTCTGAAAGGCAAAAGCTGTTTCCATATTAAAAAGCTATCTCCAGAACTTTTAGAGGAGATCAAATCCATGATCCAACATGGAGTGGAGATATATCTAAAGGCTGATTTAATTTAGCAGCATGCAAAAAGTCGTTATCGCCTCTAAAAATCCAGTTAAAATCAACTGCACCAAAGAAGGATTTGAGAAGATCTTTCCAGATTCAAGTTTCGAATATGAAGGAGTTACAGTGCCCTCTGATGTCTCAGATCAACCAATGACTGATGAAGAGACACTACAAGGAGCAATTAACAGAGCTAAAAACGGGCAGCAACATTCACCGGATGCTCATTTTTGGGTAGGAATTGAAGGAGGCATCGATGAAGTAGAAGATGGAATGATTGCTTTTGCATGGGTTGCGGTGGTGTCTGCTGATAAAATTGGAAAGTCCAGAACCAGCACGTTTTACCTACCTCCCAAAGTAGTGCAATTGATTCATGAAGGAATTGAATTGGGTTATGCCAATGATCAGGTCTTTGGAGAGAAGAATTCCAAGCACAAAGGTGGAGCTGTGGGCTCCCTAACTGGTGGAGTTCTCGGCCGAACAGAATATTACGTGCAAGCAGTCATGCTATCTTTGGTTCCTTTTCGCAATCCAGAGATTTACTAAAAACAGCCCTGAGATGGTTTAAATGACCTTGACAGTAAAGTGACGGGTATTTGGCGGGCTCATTTTTCGTTCAATTTTTAGTCCCAGCGTTAATCTTGTCATGTCCTTTTGACGAAACTTCTGTTACTTTAAATCATCATGATCGCACAACCGACATTAGGGGAATTACTTGTTGCACTTCGAAAGAAGAAAGGCTGGACCCAGGAAGAACTGGTAGAAGCGTGTCACGTTAGCGTACGGACCATTCAGCGAATTGAGTCTGGTGACGTAACTCCAAGGAATTCCACTGTTCAGTTGTTGCTGGATGCACTTGATTATGATCCTGAAGAATGGAAGGAGTTTGCTCAAAAGGAAGAATCAAACGTTTCACCTTTTAAACTCTTTCACATCATGTTTGCACTAAATCTTCCCGAAAATCAACTTAAAAAGTCATTTCACGATGCCTGGCTAGCTGGAATCATTTATCTAGTGTTATTCGTCATCGATTCTGGTGTAGAAATTTTTGTAGAAATCAATGGCTCCGTATTTCCCGAAATACCCTATGTCGCCATAAAAGTCGCCTCACTTGGCACTTATTTCCTGTTCATGCGGGGGATGGTTTCTTTGGCAATATTGTTTGAAAATCGATTGCTCAGAATCGCCGCATATCTCAGTTTGGCCATGACCACTTTATATTATGGCTCTGATCTTGCACTGTTTTTCATGGATCCATACTTTGATGAATTAGCTGGAGTGGTTGGTGCATTTGTTATTCTAACAAACGGAGCTACAGCTATATTTTATGGAGCAGGATTACGAAGACTTCAAGACGGCATGGGCAAAGCAGCTAAATATGCAGGCACATTAGAAATAATACTAGGTGCATGCATGGTTTCACTCATTTTTGCTCCTATTTCTTTAGCAATCTTCCCTATAACCATGATTCTGGAAATCCTAATTCTATCCAAAGCCGATGATTTGAGTAAATCTGGACTACTTTAAAACCACAATAAGATCATGCGGCTCACCAGGTCGCATGATTTATAGTGACATCCTGATTAGTGACCTTTGTATCTACAATCTCAACCAATAAGCAGTAGCATTGATCTGGACAATTGGTGATAGTACAGGTAATTTGATCACCATCCTGTACGAAAACGCTGTACTTCCCAGGTTCCAATTTCACAGAGAATAGCCCATTCTCACTCACATCTACTTTTCTAATTAAGAGATCCTCCTGGTACCTTTCACTTGGTTTGGTGATATAAATAGTTCCCGAAATTGGTGCCGGCTCGCAAGGCGGTCTCCCAGGACCGGGCATGCAATTGCCTTCGAGCAAACCCAGATATCCGGCCAGGGTTCCTCTATTCGATTCTATCTTCTGGCTTTTGCAAGAGCCAAAAGCTAACACTGATAAGGTGAGAACTGTCCAAATATGAAATAAATGCCTATCCATCTTGCTGAAATTTAATGTGCCTAATAATGACCACAAAAGCCATGCCTTGACATAAATCAGAATTTCATTTTTAATATGAATGAAACATTTGAATTTATATGTACGTACATTAATTTTACAATAGGAGATCGACAAACTGATTTCCAGTTGGTTACGTCTAANANANAGTAGATGAACAGAAAACAATTTTTAGGAACACTTATAGCAGGAGTTGCAGGTATGTCAACAATAAAATTGAAGTCTTTTGGAAACATGGCCAATGACCTTCCCAACAGGGATTTCACCATGCCAGTGCTTTTTATGGGACATGGTTCCCCGATGAATGGCATTGAAGACAATGAATTTACGAAAGGTTGGGAGCGCATGGCCAGGGAAATACCAACGCCGGCTGCTGTTTTATGTATTTCGGCGCACTGGCTCACACGAGGCACTCATGTGACAGCCATGAACAATCCGAAGACTATTCATGATTTTGGTGGCTTTCCACAAGAGTTGTTTGCTGTACAATATCCAGCTCCCGGTGAACCAAAACTTGCTGAAGAAACGGCCAACCTTATACAATCAACTAATATCGGATTGGATCATGAATGGGGTTTGGATCATGGCTGTTGGACAGTGGTGAGAAAAATGTACCCAGATGCCAATATTCCAGTAATCCAATTGAGTATCGATTATAACAAGCCTCCTCAATACCATTACGAACTGGCTAAAGAGTTAGCTGCGTTGCGTAAAAAAGGAGTGTTGATTATGGGAAGTGGAAACATGGTTCACAATTTACGCATGGTAGACTGGGCGCACATGAATACTCCTGATTATGGTTTTGATTGGGCGAAAACGATTAGTGAAAAATTCAAAACCCACATCAATAGCAAGACCCACAAGGATTTGATCAACTATATGAACCTGGGACCTGAAGCCAAATTGGCAATTCCTACCCCAGATCACTACTACCCAATGCTTTATTCGTTGGGTTTACAAAGTGATAAAGACGAAGTGGATATCTTCAATGATAAATATGTAGCAGGAAGTTTAACCATGACTTCCTTAAGAATAGGATAAATAAAGAAAAGGATAAAAGTCCGCAGACTTTTATCCTTCTTTTGTTTGAAGCAATTCTGTTTCGATCAACTCTACCAATGCTTGTTTTGGCAAAGCTCCCATCTGCATTTTTGGTTGCCCTTCTTTAGGTATGAATAATATACTAGGAATACTTCTGATTCTGAATGCTCCTGCCAATTCTTGCTCTACTTCCGTGTCTAGCTTGTAGATCACGATATCATCTTTGTATTCTTCTGACAACTCCTCAAAAATTGGAGCCACCATCTGACATGGTCCGCACCAGTCTGCATAGAAGTCAATGATCGCAGGTTTGTCACCTTTATAGTTCCACTCCTGATCTTTTGTATAGTCAAACACTTTATCTAAAAAGAGTTCTCTTGTCAATTTTACTGTAGCCATAACTTTATAATGTTTATTCTATATTACGAGCATCTACTCGTCTGGATTGTAACATATGTTGCATAGAAGTTAGTTCTTATTCCTATCGACATAAAATCATATTAGAATCCGATATCTGAACGTGTACATTTAAATAGTTCTTTTCCGAAATCTGAACGATCTTTTAAAATTTATTTTTACGGACGGGCATTATTCATTTTAGATTTATGTGAAGTCAAATCATTTAAGAAATAAAAGCTGTTTGAGTTGTTTGACAATTTATAAATCATCTCCCTAGAACACTGTCAACGAGTTCTTTTATTTCATGATTTTACGAGCAGAAGTCGTTAAGAAATGAATACAGCCCTAGATTTTTGCTACTTTTCATCAATGGAAAAGTAGAGAGTGAAATAATTATCACAAGAGTGGAGATAGATCCTGTTGTTGCTCAAAACACTCGTGATCTCTCCAAAATCCATTATCTTCCTAAACAATATATCACTCTAACCTAACTATTATGGAAAAAGTAAAAGCTCCAGGGTACTTTATGGCGGTTGCCATTATTTTACTCATTTGGGATTTGATCGGTGTAGGTGCATTCACTATGCAGCTATTGATGACTGAAGAAATGATTGCCACATTACCTCCTGAGCAACAAGAAATGTATCGCAACACTCCGGGATGGATTACCATCGCTTATGGTGTGGCCACTATTGGTGCAGCTCTCGGTTGCATTGGATTGCTGATGAAAAAAGCCTGGTCCAAAATCTTGTTTATTGCCTCATTAATAGGTGTAGTAATCCAATTTGGTTACACCTTTATTGGAATGAATGCATTAGATATCGTAGGTCCATCTTCGCTTATCATGCCAATAGTCATCTTTGTTATCGGTGCCTATCAAATCTACCTTTCCAACAAAGGAACTAAAGAAGGTTGGCTGGTTTAAAAAATAAGAGCCGCTTTCTGGGAGCGGCTCTTTTCAGTTTAACCTAATTCACGTATGTAAAACACCATGAATACAACCAATCAGATTTACTGATTAGTATCTTCATAAAGGCCATCGGTCTATAAACTTCTGTCCTTCGTTAAAATCATCTGTTTCGTTCTCTGTGATCAAACACCTGGTTAGATCTGCACTTATTCTTTCCTTGTCCATATCCTGGCCAATAAATACGAGCTCATTCATGCGATCGCCCCATTTCGGATCCCACCTAGACTGAATAAGATCCTGATTTTCCATATACGCAGGATTCAATGCTCGCTCTTTGAAGGGGACGCTTGCCCACCATCGACCATAAATTTCCGCTCGAAGAGACCCACCTGCCTGACTCCACAGGATTGCTTGCTCTGATCTTGAGGCCAACCAAAAGATCCCCTTGCTACGAATTATGGTCGTGGGAAAATGCTCAGAGATATAGTTCATAAATCGCTCTGGGTGAAAAGGGCGTGACTCCCTGAAAACGAAAGATCCAATACCATACTCCTCTGTTTCCGGGCTATGGCCTATACCTTTCTGCGAGAGCTCCAACTCCTTCTGCCAACCAGTGGATTGCTCAGCTTCATCATAATTGAACAGGCTGGTATTGAGAATATCTTTAGGGTTAATCTTGCCAAAGCTTGTTCGAACAATCCGAGCCCCCGGATTCAATTTATGGAGCGTTTTTTCCAACATTCCGAGTTGCTGAGGTTCTACCAAATCAGTTTTGTTCAGAATGATAATATTGGCAAACTCAACCTGATCCGTTAGCAGGTTGACGATTGATCGTTGATCCTCCAAGTCATCTGTCATCTCTCGATCAAGTATGGTATCCGATGTGCCAAAATCCTTGAAGAAGTTGAAAGCATCCACTACGGTTACCATCGTATCCAAACGACTGAATTTGGTCAAGTCGTAGAGCTCATCTCCAGTAGCAAATGAGAACGTCTGGGCCACCGGAATTGGCTCAGAGATACCCGTGCTTTCGATCAATAAATAATCAAACTTATTCATCTTGGCCAGTTTCTCAACTTCAATCATCAGATCCTCTCGGAGGGTACAGCAGATACAACCATTACTCATTTCTACCAACTTCTCATCTGTGCGTGATAGTTTAGACCCGGAGGCAATTAGTTTTTCATCGATGTTCACCTCACTCATGTCATTCACAATCACTGCCACTTTCAAACCCTCTCGATTATTGAGCACATAGTTAAGTAAAGTGGTCTTACCAGCACCCAGAAATCCACTGAGTACTGTCACTGGCAATTTTTTATTTCTTTTTAGCAAATTCATTTTCATATGGTGGTTCGAGTTATAAGGAGAGCTCTGTAGTGTCATTGAATTGATCCAACAGATGCTGGGAGCGGACATTTAATTGGATAATCTGTCGATTGATTTCTCGCTGAATGTCTAAAATCATCTGTGGGGTAAGATCAGCCGGAGCCTCGTGATGTGCATGATCATGGTGACCGTCATGATCGTTTCCAGGCACCTCTACCAATTGATTTTTCCACTCCAACAAATCTTGATCTAATGATTTGACCGAATCCATTAACTCCTTTTTGGTCGAACTTGTCTCTTTTAAGGCGTACTGCTCGATGGTTCGTATTTTTTGTTCCACATGCTCTCCTATTTTCACCGAGAGATTATGCACCTGAGCAGCCTCAGCCATCAGATTTTCTGACTGCTGCGCACAGCCAAAAAGAACCAGACCGATAAATGTGATTAGCGATCTTCCCATACCAATCGATTAGCTTTTTCCAGGATAAAAACAAGGTGGTCAAAATCATTTTCATTCAGTCTTAAGACCCCTTCTACTGTAATGACTTCATCGGGTTTGAAATGACGTGGTGGTAAAGAAAACTGCACTTCCACAACCGACTCCAACCCTGCACCACCACAGAAAAAACACGAGGAATAAGGAAATTTGGAAAGAATGATGGATTTGGGATCATTTAATTCAAAAGGTAAAAAATGCCCTTTGAGTTTGATTTTCTTTCCATCCAGAGCCAGCAACTTAGATCCAAATGTTGGTATATCCACATAGGTTTCTAACTCATCACTGTAGTCACTTTTGAACTTAACATCCTCTAGTAAGGCCCATCCATCAACATTAGTAGCTAGCACAAATAATAACATCAATAGTTTCATGAGTGTGCTTTCTTGATTTTTAGATTTTCAAAATGTGCATAGGCCATAAGCAAGCCTCCTGCAATAGAGAGCAGTATTCGGGACCAAAGAGCTGAAGTCATTTCGGAGTTAATGACTATAAGAATTCCAGAAATGAACAAGATCAACACATAGGCTTGGCCATATTTAATAGTGGACGGAATCAATGCCAATCCTCCAATCAGGGTAGTAGCTATTAAAATAATGAGCTCCACCACCGGACTATCAATAAATGAGAATATGCCAAGGGTACTGGAATAAAGCAAAACCAGGGGCATTACAGAACAATGGATGGCACATGCACTGGAAAGGCAGATACCTATTTTATCAAGATCAAACAACTTCATATATGCAACATTGTTGCAATTATAATGAAATAGTTAAGTATTTCTGCAACATTGTTGCATTTAAATAAAATAATGTTTGAAGAGAGGTGATACCTGTCGTATTTTCTGTACATAGCATAAACGAGATATCGGCTTATGTCACATCGAACCAAATTAATTGAGTCACTATACCTGGAAAGCTTTCCGGACGTTGCCCAATACATTGCTAGAAGGGGAGGTTCATTAGAAGATGCCAAAGAGGTTTTTCAAGAAGCAATCGTGCGATACTACGAACAAGTAATTGTTAATGAAAAGTCTCCCAATTCTTCCAGTAAGGCTTATTTGTTTGGTATGTGTCGAAATCTATGGACCAACCAATTCAACAAAGGCATCCAAAATGCATCAATCGATGACATGGACTATTCAGAGGAAACCAAGGAGCCGGGTACTGAACAATTAATTACTCATCTTCAGGCTGTTGGACAAAAATGCATGAACATGCTTCAGTCCTTCTATTATGAAAAACTCTCCATGCGACAGCTAGCTGACCGATTCGGCTTTTCGTCAGAAAGATCTGCTACTGTTCAAAAATATAAGTGCTTAGAAAAAGTACGTGATGAAGTAAAATCAAAATCATTGACCTATGAGGACTTCATTGCATAATCTCGAAATCATTGAAGAAGCATTATTAGGTAAGAAACCAGAGTTTCAGTTGCTTCTAAGCGCCAAAAGTATTCTCGATCCTCAGCTAAACAAGCAAGTTGTTGATCAACAAGTAACCTATCAAGTGGTGAAGACCTATGGTAGACAATTACTCAGAGAAGAAATCAAATCTGTCGAGAAGAAACTGTTCAACGAACCGGAGCACCGATCATTCAAACAAAAAATTCTCTCATTCTTTAAATCATAAGTACATGTCAATTCATGCCAGTGTCATCCCAATGGTCATCGACCAAAATGGGCGGAGCGAACGCGCCTATGATATTTTCAGTTTGCTGCTAAAAGAACGGATTGTTTTTCTGGGAACACCTATCAACATGGAAGTTGCCAACCTGATCGTAGCTCAGCTACTTTACCTAAATAGCCAGGATCCTAACCGTCAGATAGACTTGTATATTCAAAGCCCAGGAGGTGAAGTCTATGCCGGGTTAGCCATTTACGATGCCATGCAAATGATCTCAGCTCCAGTTTCGACCGTAGCTGTTGGTTTTACTGGGAGCATGGGTACAGCATTGTTAACCTGTGGTGCCAAAGGAAAACGCTATGCACTACCCCAGGCGACTATTCATATGCACCCAACAGGTGGCGGTGCCAAAGGCTATACCGAAGACGTAGTGATCGCCACCAATGAACAGCAACGATTACAAACGCAACTCTTCCATATCATGGGTAAAAACACAGGTCACAGCTGGAAAGAAATCGAGGAGTTCTTTCTTCGAGATCGATTCCTCAATTCTCTGGAAGCTAAAGCATATGGACTGGTGGATGAAGTACTGGGAGATACTTCTAACCTGATTTCTTACAAGAAAAATGAACCCGATATTGAATTGAAAACAACCGATTAGTCATGCATGAAGGTGACTCGAATTACATTAATGTAGTACTCGCCTAATTGGTAGGTATTTACTACATCGAAGGAAATCATTGGACTTCCACACACATTTAAAATTCCCTGTAGGGCACCTTCACCACCAGCTAAATGAAACTTCATAAGTTCAGACTCATCCTTAAAATGAGCTGGAAACTGGTAGTTGATAATCATGCTATTGTTTGCTATTTCAATAATCTCTCCAGACCAGTAATCGGTGTACGAACTCATCATTTTAGGAACTTTGGATAATACCGCTTCAGTACCTCTAGCTTTCATAAAGAAACGATACACTCCGTTGAGATCAACTTCCAAAATATATCGCCCAAGCCCAACCATAAAGTCATGTATGTTCATCCCCATTAGTTTAGCTGCAGTCTGACATAGCTTTACATAAGTGCTCATGTCGTACCAGCTACTTGATAAAATCAAACCTGGAAATTTGTGGTCATTACATAGTTGTCTGTATCTGGTATCTCCCAGTTCACTAATGATATACTTTCGGGCATTCACTAGAGAAGTACCTTTTACTTGAGGCTTTAGATTAGTTAGGATCATTTTTCCAATTATCAATTTGTAGAACTCAATGATAATTGGATGTTTGATGGAGTACTTTAATTCAGAATCTACAAAGCATCTACAACGAATTAAATGGCATCAAGAACTTCTCTAAATTTTCTAATTGTAGCTTCGTCGGCCACTTTGGTGATGTATTCTGAGTTCGTGATCCCTCCCATGGCTATTTGATCATTTTGAAAGGTCATTTGGCTATGGACTGTAATCCGTGCACTTCCATGAACTTCAATAATATTGGTGTTCTGTACAAAAGATTTAATATTATCTAGCCTGATTCCTCCTCCTGCCAGGATGGCTATCCGGCTACTGGACTGCTCAATTAACTGTTTAATTACTTCTTGGCCTTTGATCACATCAGGATGCAGGCCCGAGGTTAACACACGATCACAACCTATATCAATTAGATCTTCCAGAGCCTGTGTCCCATCATAAACCATATCAAAAGCTCGATGGAAGGTCACTTTCATTGGTCTGGACAGCTCGATGAGTTCTTTTGTTCTTGTTTTGTCAATAGATCCATCAGGATTCAACAACCCAAAAACTACTCCATCAGCACCAAGCCCCTTAGCCATTTCAATATCTGACTTCATGATTTCAAACTCTTCCTCAGAATACAAAAAATCACCTCCTCTTGGTCGGACCATCACCATTAAGCCAATGCTAATTTTATCTCGGACGGCTTTGATCATTCCATAACTAGGTGTGGTTCCTCCTTCCACCAAATTATCGCATAGCTCTACTCGATTAGCTCCCCCCTCCTGGGCAGCAAGTGCTGAAGCCACTGAATCAATACAAATTTCAAGAAGTCGTGATGCCATCTGCCAATATTAACCAAAACATTTCGTCTACTTTCAATCCATTATATGAGATGAGGTTTGCTTTTTCAAAAATAGCAACGTATAATTGATAACTAATTTTTTAGTTATCCATGATGAACAAACTAGTCAACCTCTCGCTTCTCACATTATCCATTCTTTTAATCGCCTGTAAACCAGAGCCTAAAGAACCATTAAAAACGTTCATCTCTGGGAAATATGTGGATCAAAAAAAGCCCGGAACCATCTATATAAAAGATCTATCATCCGAAATGGAGTTTCATTTTCCGATCTATCTGGATTCGGTAGTAACCAATGACAGTGGTGAATTCTTCATAGAACTTCATTTGGACAAACCAACTGAAATTGCTTTAGATGGTGATTTAGAGTATTTAAAACTGTTTGTAGAACCGGGTGATAGTATCTATTTCGAATCCGATAGCGACTATCGAACCATGCTTGCTTTGGCTACAGGTAAGGGTGCTGAAAAAGTTCTGCTACTTGATCAGGCGGATACCATGTTGGGTTTTCTAAAATTGAGAACCTACGACAGTGTTGAAATGAACACACAGTACACAACAAGAGAAGCAGCATTTTCAAAATTGCTCAATGAGGTGAAAAACGACTTCAGTCCTGAATTTATGGAATACCTCACAGCTGAATACCTTTATCAAAAGCACTACTACCTTTCCGTTTTCCATCTATACATGCAGATGTCCAACATGAATCTGCCTTTAGACACCGCAGCTGCAGATAAAGCAACAGACACAATCATGGAGTACATCAAGACGGAAGTTCCTCATTCCAATCTTAAAAGAGCCATATTCTCATCAATTCTTAAAGAGGTTAATTTCGATTCTTTGAGTGTTAGTGAGCGAATTAGCCTGTATCAACAAAAGGTGCTAGATCTTGGACTATCTGATTCTCTGACTAACCAATTGCTGGGAACTGGTTATTTCTTCTATCAGAGAAGAGGCGAATTAGATGCCGTTGAACCCTACATTGCTGACATGCAAAAGAATTTTCCAACCATGAGTTATGGAGCGGATTTAATGGCTGATTTTAAGGAGCGTAAAAGATTCGAAAAAGGAGCTATGGCTCCTAATATCACCGCGACTTACCCAGATAGCACGGCATTTCAACTATCAGACTTACTAGGAAAGGTTGTGTACATTGATGTTTGGGCAACCTGGTGCGGGCCATGTATTCAGGAAATTCCCCATGCTGAGAAAATCCAAAAGGAGTTTGAAAATGAAGAGGATTTGGTTTTCCTTAATGTATCTGTGGATGGACATAGACCTTCATGGGAAAAATATCTAGAAGATCATCCTGAGGAAGGAGGCATCCATGTCACCGATCCTGGAAATTTCGATTCCCAAATTGCCAAAACATATAAGATTCAGGGTATACCGAGGTACATGATCATTGATCGTGAAGGAAAGATTTTTTCTATTAGCGCCGAAAGACCTTCGAGTGGAGACAAACTAATTGAGCAACTGAATGAAGCATTGGGTATTTCGTTAGAGAAAATGTAAGTGCTAGATTTACCCTATGCCCATTAAAACAGTCGACGAGTTTTTCTCAAAAGTAAAGCACTACCAAAAAGAGCTTTCCATCCTAAGAGCCCTGATGGATAAAACCGAGTTGGTAGAATCCATCAAATGGGGAATGCCTGTCTACACCATCAATGGTAAAAATGTGGTCGGACTGGGAGCTCACAAAAGTTATTTTGGATTGTGGTTTTACAATGGATCTTTTCTTTCCGATCCGAATAAGATACTCATCAATGCTCAAGAGGGCAAAACGAAAGGGATGCGCCAACTACGGTTTCAGTCAGAGGAAGAAATCGATGCAGAAGTCGTGATGCCGCTTCTTCTAGAGGCTATTGAAAATCAAAAGCTGGGCAAGGAGATCAAGCCACAGAAAAAGAAGTTGGAGATTCCAGATGAATTGAAAGAAGCTCTATCCAATAGCTCTCAATTATCGGAAGCATTCGACTCGCTGACTCCAGGTAAGCAAAAGGAATATACCGAGTACATTTCAGAAGCGAAGCGCATAGAGACCCGTCTCAAACGACTAGAGAAAATCACTCCGATGATTTTGAGTGGAGTAGGTTTGAATGATAAGTACAAGTAAACCCACCCCCAGCCCCTCCAAGGAGGGGTTAGGGCTGGGTTTTAAAAGTCAATCACGATCCCCAAAGTAGGCAAGACACTACTATTACTAACACCCTGAATTTGGATCAACGTTCTTGGCTCAATAATGTCCCCTTCATCATTCCTGTCCAAGCCATAGGATGGCTCAGAAGGTAAGTTGCTTGCCAGTACATTCTGAATATCCAAGAACAGATCCAGAGTCCATTGATTAAAATTGAATTTCTTATCGATACGAACATCAGCCTGGAAGAACGGATCCAAAGTAACCTGACCCAATTGAGAATAATCTTTGATGATCGCAGGGTAATTATTCAGAGTGGCCTGCTGATCTACCGGAGCATAAGGTGTTTTTCCTAAATACCTGGTTCGTAATCCCAGTTCCCAGTTGTTGCCAAACTTGTATCCGCCCGTGAAAGTGATCAATTGGCCATTGTCCCAGGTACTTGGCAAATATTCTCCCTCATTAAATCCTGTGTACTCGCTTCTGTACAACGTCACGGCAAGAATTCCATATAGTTTTCCAGTAAATTTCTGTTGTAGTAAAAACTCTACACCATAAGTTCTTCCAAGACCTACACTGTTGATTGGCACATTGCCCAACACTTCAAATCCTCCTCCAAGATTGGCTAGAGAAACACTATCCACCAACGAAACCGGATAGTTGTTGTACTTCTTATAGAACCCTTCTACGGAGAATCTAGCGGACTTACTCAATAGATATTCCAACCCAAGAACCGCATGATCCGATTGAATGTATTCCGCTCTTTTGTTTGCAAAGGTTCCAACAGAATCAGTGAAACCCAAAACGGTGTAAGGCGGTAGTTTATAATACCTACCTAGTGAAGCGTTCAAACTCCATTTTTGGGCTTCATCCAGCTTGTAACTTCCTGAAATTCGCGGGCTGAGCGTCTTCCAAATCTCATTACCGGAATCGGTGAATGAATTACCATCAACTCTCAAGCCAGCAGAAAAGCTCATTCGACCATTCAGGAAATCTCTTGATGCTTGTCCATTTACCCCATACTTGATCATGGAATAACCCGTATCAAACTGAAAGTCATTAACCAGATCCGTTGTGACATTGCTGTAATCCGCTAGCTGCATGGTACCACCAGCGTTTAATGTCCAATCTCCTACAAAGCGGGTGTAATTATGCCGAAGTTTAGTTTCCCATTCACGGCTGTCATTGCTAAAGTACAGACCTGACTGATCCACATTGTTTTCATAACGCTCAAATCTGTTTTGTAGAATATTGGTACTCAAGGTCGTCTGCGTATATCCACTAAAATCTTTGAAACGGTGCTTCCAGCTTACTCCTGAAGTGAACGTGCGTTGTTGAATGATTGGAATCTGATCCAATGTAGCCTGTTGCTCGGCATTAAAATTATCTGGTGCATTGATGGTGAGGTCATCAATCGAACCAACCCCAGTGACGATCAGCTCATCGTATTTAGAAAATTTGTGAGCGACCTTGTACTGGTAATCCCAATAGTCAGGGAGAAATGGTAGGTCAATTAATTGGAATAAAAACTGCAAGTAAGAACGACGCACCGAAGCAATGAATGTCGTATTGGCAGCTTCTTTTTCTCCTTTGAAGAGAGGTCCTTCCATGGTCAGTGCGGATTCACTTCCACTCACTCGAATATTGGTTTTCAGTCTCTGGTCATTTCCGTTTCGCTGATCAAACTGCAATACACCAGAAAGCACATTGTCATACTGTGATTCAAAAGCAGAGGTACTTAAGGTCACCCCCTCAAAGAATGAAACATTCAACAGACCAACTGGCCCGCCAGCACTCCCCTGTGTAGCAAAGTGATTGATATTCGGGATTTCAATGCCATCCAGGTAATAGACATTTTCATTTGGTGCACCACCACGTATAATCACATCGTTGCGAAAGCCTCCTACTGAGCCAGAAACTCCAGGAAGTGATTGGACCACTTTGGCAATATCATTATTCCCGCCGGGGTAGGTAGCCACCTCTTCCTGTGAAAGCTTCTGAATGGACAGAGGTGTTTCCAATGACTTCTCGAAAGGATTGGTAGTTACCGTAACCCCTTCTAACTCTTCCACTGCTTCACTCAGCTGAAAATTAACATCAGGATTTCCACCAGTCTTCACCACCACATTGTAAGCCGTTTTGGACTCATAGCCTACATAAGAAGCTGTAAGATTATAACTACCTGGATCCAGATCTTTGATAAGGTACTTTCCATTGAGATCGGTTGTTGCCCCATTTGTGGTCCCCTCAATTAAGATGGTTACTCCGATGAGTGCTTCTTCGGATTTAGCGTCTGTTACAGTTCCAGCTATCTGTCCTTTTTGAGCAAAAGAACTGATCAAAACCCCAATAAAAAAGGCACTTAATACTCCTCGCATTTTTGGTTGTTACATTGTATTCATGCCATCAACTACGGAAAGCGTATTTTTGATTTGAAAATTTTCATAAATCTGTTCTTCATGCCAAGAAAACTCCATTTTCTCCCTTTAATAACAGTCGTTTTATGCACTTTTTGTTCCAATCCTGAAAAGCCATCAGTTACCTTTTCCGTATTGAATTCGAATACTGACCACTTGCTTCAAGCCATCAGCATTGTGGACGAAAATACCACCTGGATTAGCGGACATGATGCAACTTTCATTCGCACAGTGGATGGAGGACGAGATTGGAAAGTATTTACCTATGACTTGATTGATTCCTTACAGTTTAGAGACATTCACGCCTTTGATGAAAAGAAGGCAGTGCTGATGAGTGCTGGTCCTGGCATTATGTCTCGAATTTTTTTATTCAATGCTGATTCTGGATTTACCGAAACTTATATAATGCCACATGAAGAAGGTTTTTTGAATACCATTGAGTTTTGGGATGATCAGAATGGATTAGCGTTTGGTGATAGTTTTGGTGGACAACTTTTTGTTTTAAAAACGACAGATGGTGGAAAAAACTGGAGCAGGATTGATCCATCCAAACTTCCACTTGCAGGTGAAGGAGAAGGAGGTTTTGCTGCTAGTGGCACTTGCATCACCTCTCAGCCAGGAGGCAAAGCATGGATTGGAACCGGAGCAGGTGGTAATGCAAGAGTACTTTATACTTCAGACTATGGTCAAAGCTGGCAAGAGTTTGCGTCACCACTAGTAAAAGGACCAGCTGCGGGTATTGCTTCTATTCGCATGATGAATGACCAAATCGGTTTAACTACTGGAGGAGACTTAAGTATTTCGAATGCTTACACAGATAATATCGCTTTGACCAATGACGGAGGTAAAACCTGGAAACTGACGAATCATCCCCATACCAAAGGGGCTTTCTATGGAAGTGATTTGGTCCAATGGAATAATGGAGAAATCATGATCATTTCTGGACCTAAGGGCATTGATTACAGCCTGGATCATGGACAAACCTTTACAACACTAGACACCCTGAATTATTGGGCAGTAGATCTGCATCCAAAAGGCTTTGGCTATGCGGCAGGTAAAAGTGGCCATGTAATCAAAATTAAACTCTAGTTGTTTATTAATTAAGAATGTTTTATTATTGTTTTTCAATAATTATTAATTGAAGAACAATGAAAAAACTTCAAATCACTTATGCGCTAATTACCATCTCCAAAATTTTGGTGGTATTGGGGGCCCTGGCATCCATAGCGTATTTCTCTTTTGCTCCTCCTATGGAGAACTTGTTTGTCGGAACGGATCACTTTCAACCTCATCTGGGAGATATTTTTTGGGAGATAGAGTCAAAAAGCCTCGAAGAGAACCTAAGAACTCAATTACCTCCCCTAAATGAACCAATGGTGCTAACAGTGAATCAGATAGGGATTTCACTACCAATGACAACAACTTATCGTGTCATTTCAATAATACTAGTCACACTCTACTCCGCTTATGTTTTCTTATTGCTTCAAAGGGCAGGAGCAATCATCAAAAGAATAAAACTCGGAGCATTTTTTAGCCAAAAAAACACCAAAGCACTTAAACAAATTGGGTTATTGGTAACTCTGGCGCCATTTCTAGAATCGATAATAACCAGTTCATTTATGTCCTGGATTGGACTAACATATCATGCCGAAGGAATGAGCCTGCATAGCGAAGGTCACCTAGGTGCTCCGGTTATCATCCTTGGCTTACTAATCACAGCCTTAGCCATGGCATTTGATCAGGGTGCTAAAATGAAAGAAGAACAAGAACTGACTATCTAATGCCCATAATCGTAAACTTAGATGTGATGATGGCGAAGCGAAAAATCCGCTCCAAGGAGCTGGCGGAGCGCCTGGGCATTACCGAAGCCAACTTGTCTATTTTAAAAACAGGTAAGGCAAAAGCCGTTCGTTTTTCTACCTTAGAGGCACTTTGCAAAGAATTGGATTGCCAGCCTGGAGACTTGTTGGCATTTGAGAATGAGGACTAAAACATGAATAAAAACTATCCATCCATAAAGGCCAGCTTCGGTCTGTTTGGACTTTCCATAGGCTGTCAGGTTATTGCCGGTTTGGTCACTATGGGATTAGACACCGGCATGCTGTTATTCACCTCTCAACTTATCTCCAACCTATTGATCCTGGCCATCGCGCTGAATTTCAGGTACCATAGAGTGGACTTCAGGTTGTTCTTTCAGGACTCAGGTAGTTTTAATTTGCTCATCATTCCTGTATTGATGATCTTCAATGTGGCCTATATCCTATTCATGGATCCGATCACCACGTTGATCCCCATGCCCGATTTCATCAAAGAAATATTTGAAGATGCAATTGGCAAAGACCTATTATCCTATCTAGGAATAGCCATAATCGCACCAATTGGAGAAGAACTACTCTTCAGACGATTGATGCTTCCCGGCCTTGTTCGAAACTATGGCGAGCGAAAAGGAATTATCTGGTCTGCCTTCTTTTTTGCATTATTTCACCTAAACCCATGGCAGGGAATCTCAGCCTTTTTCATTGGTATATTTCTGGCCTGGCTTTATCTGAGAACAAGGAACATCTGGGTTCCGATATTCCTCCATTTCTTCAACAACAGCCTCTCATTTGCTGTTTTCTACTTTACTGATGATGCCTTTGCAGAGCCCCCTAATTATCTGGGTGAGTATCAATGGTTGATTTTGATGGTAATCTCAGGCGGGCTTATGTACCTTTGCATTCGCATTTTACAACGCTTATTCATTCCATTAGAGCCATGCATAGAAGACCTAGAAGAAATCGAGCATCAAGAGCCATCAGAGACCTAAGCCAGGAAAATCAGGTAACAGCCAATGACCTGATCTTCCCATTATTTCTCTTGGAAGGCAAAAACCAGATGACTGAAGTAGCTTCCATGCCTGGAATCCATCGTTTGGGTATAGAGCCAATGCTCAAAGAGATTGAGGAATGCATGAATCTGGGGATTCAAGCTTTTGACATCTTTCCTGTAGTAGAAGAATCTTATAAGGATAAAATGGCAACAAAAAGCCATGACACTTCCTTCTTTTATCATGAGGCACTGAAGCGAGTGAAAGAAGAGTTTCCTGAGGCATTGGTTATCACCGATGTGGCCATGGACCCTTACAGTTCTGATGGTCACGATGGCATTGTAGAAAATGGCCAAATCATTAATGATGAAACGTTGGAAGTGCTTGCAAAAATGGCTGTTGCTCAGGCGGAAATGGGAATCGATATGATAGGCCCATCAGACATGATGGATGGTCGAGTGGGATATCTACGTGAAGCATTGGATGATGCTGGTTTCTCCAATGTTGGGATTATGTCTTACACGGCCAAATATGCCAGTGCATTCTATGGTCCATTTAGAGATGCATTGGATTCTGCTCCTAAGTTTGGTGATAAGAAAACCTACCAGATGAATCCGGCTAACCGCAAAGAGGCGTTGCTTGAAGCGGAGTTGGACTATATAGAAGGAGCTGATGTACTAATGGTAAAACCAGCAATGGTATACCTGGATATAATCTCCGATCTCAAGGCTAATTATGACCTTCCTATTGCTGCTTACAATGTCTCTGGTGAGTACTCTATGATCAAGGCTGCAGGGCAAAAAGGGTGGCTAGATGCTGACAAAACACGTGATGAAACGTTGCTTTCTATCAAAAGAGCCGGCGCTGATATGATACTTACCTACTTTGCTAAGGAATTTATGCTGTCTCACCGGGCGAAATAAGGCGCTCATCGATTCATCGAGAACATTCCGGTATTCAACTAATAGAAAATGGCTTCCTCAGAAATATTGGCCAGTTTTGGGTAGATAGTTTAAAGAGCTACTATTACCAACCAAGCAATATGAATAATACCAAGTCATTAGACACCATGGAAGAAGCCATCGCCCTAAAAATTGCCATGCACCTTGAGCGCAACATTTCTAAGTTTCACAATGACACCTTGATGGCCAGAAGACTTAGCGAAATGAGCAATCACATTCAGACAGAGTACTTGAAATCTGCTGAAAGTTTTTAATCAAACAAATCCTCCTCTCGCTCCAACATCAAAATGGAGTTTTGAGGAACGATGAAATATTTTTCACCTTCGTACATGATCTCGAAGGCTCCTTTTTGTAGAAACAATGCAAGATCCCCTTCTTTGGCTTGCAGAGGAATGTATTTGATTTTTTCCTCCTCCGGTTTCCAATCATCGTCACCATCACTGCTTAATGGAATAGGATAACCAGGACCAGCCTTTACAATATAGCCACTTTGCACTTTCTCTTTTTCCTGAACTCCGGGAGGTAAATAAATCCCACTAGTCGTCTGCTCATTTTGCTTTTTGGGCTTTATCAATACTCTATCTCCAACTACAATAATGTTTTTGAGCTTGTTGTCTGCTGTCAACTGCTGCATGCTGTCTTCCTCATTTTTAAAAGTGATGCAAATTTAGAGTCTAAACTCAATTTTAACCAAATAGATTAGCTGGTGGTGGAGAAGGGAGTTCTTCCTCAGCTTCTTTTGGTTGTGAGCGGTCCAACAATCGTTGGTCAATATTCTTAGAGGCTTTGGCTCCAAGTTCTTTCAGCAACTCCGTGCGACGGACCAGGTTACCGTTTCCTTCAGACAGCTTCTTCATTGCTTCAGAGTAGGCCCCCTGAGTTTGTTTCAGGTTCTGACCAACTTTTAGCAGGTCTTCCGCGAAAGAAACAAACTTATCATATAAGGCACCTCCTTGTTTGGCAATTTCCAATGCATTTCTGTTTTGATACTCATGTTTCCAGATACTGGCAACGGTTCTTAGAGTAGCAATCAAAGTGGCAGGACTGACGATGATAATATTCTTATTGTGAGCCTCATTGTAGAGCTCTCCACCATGTTGGACTAATAATGCAAAGGCAGACTCTATCGGCACAAACATCAGGACATAATCCAAAGTGCCAGTATCAAACAATTTGTGGTAGTTCTTTTCACTCAACCCCTTGATGTGGGCTTTTAAAGAAGTCAAATGTTCTTTCAGATACTGCTCTCGCTCCTGATCATCATCAGTGTTCATGTATTTCTCATAAGCCGTCAATGAAGCCTTTGAGTCAATGACCAAATTTTTATTGTCTGGAAGTTTGATGATCACGTCTGGCCGCAATCGACGACCTTCTTCGCTAGTAAAGCTTTCCTGTATAAAGTATTCACGATCTTTTTCCAAACCTGATTTCTCAAGTATTCGCTCCAGGATGATCTCACCCCAGTTACCCTGAACTTTTGTATCCCCTTTTAAAGCTTTGGTCAGATTTTCCGCTTCCTTCGACATTTTCTGATTTAACTCACGCAGTGCCAATATCTGTTCTCGCAAAGCCGTGCTTCGTTCCAAACTGTCTTTGTTGGTTTGTTCTACTTTGCGCTCAAACTCAGAAAGCTTATCTCCAAGCGGCTTTAATAAGTGGTCCAGGTTGGTTTTATTCTGATCAGTGAATTTTTTGCTCTTCTCTTCAAAAATTTCGTTGGCCAGATTCTTGAATTCAGCAGCGAACCGATCCTGAAGAGATTTGACTTCCTCCTTTTGCTCTTGAAGACGCTCTTGTAAATTATTGTAATTGGCCCTGAGACTGGAGTAGTCACTATTCATATTGATGAACTTCTCACGCTCTTCTCGTAGTTCACTGTTCAGTTGAGATAGTTCCTCTGACAATTTTTGAGAGCGCTCCTGCTCTAACTGAAGTTCGATTTTGAGTTCAGGCGTCTTATCTTCTACCGGTTTAGCCTGCAACCGGGCCACCAGATAACCTATAGCTATCCCTGCCAACAATCCCACCACCAATATCATTATTGAATCGAACTCCATATCTATAAATTTACATCAATCTTTGCAGATACCCGAATATCTCCATGCTCCATGCCACGCCCATGTGGATAATAATACCTCCCCACACATTGTTTGTTTTGTAGGACACCACTCCAAGAATGTAACCCCCAAAAACAGAACTGACCGTTTCAGTCAGTGGTTTGCCAAAATGAAGGAACGCATAGGTAGCTACCATCGGAAACACCGCATAGCCTCCAAGCATCTTCACAAAGGCATGAATCAAAAACCCTCTAAAGAATAATTCCACTGCAACAAAATCACTGCCATAACACAGTTCATAAATTAAAACTGACACCCAGACAGGTAAACCATGAGCATCGGCAAATCTGTCACCTCCAGAATGTTGATATCTCGGATAATACGCTTTTATGTCAGAGAAAAATGACCCAATTCCAATGATCACAATAGCTACTAATAGCAATTGAAAATAAGGTCTCAAATCCGTTTTTTGAAGTGACAACCCGTAATAAGTCCTTGGTCGCTCGGATTCAAATATTCGATAGACCATGAGCAGAGGCAAAACATCTACAAAGAGACTCAAGGACCAATTGATACATCGAGCAAAAAAGCGAAAATCCACAGGTGTGAGATAAGCACGCATAAAGCCATACCAGCTGAATGTTCTATCCGTACTAAGAATGGCAAATCCAATTACTGCCATTAGCCAAAATCGTTTTTGACGAAACACATTCTCGGTTTTCCTAAGCACAATCAATATCGTGACTACTCCAAGGAAGGGAATAAGCATCCAAAAAAACATGGCCGGCCAATACAGGAAATCTCCTCTTAGAGAATCTAAATAAGAATCCTCAAAATCCAATGCATAATTAAATGCAATCCAACAAGTAATAAAGACTGCTGTTATAAGATAGAGTTTGAGATCAAAATGTTTTCTTTGGAACTCTAATAAATACCCGAGAAGTTTCTTCATTGTAATCAGTTGACCTGAATATGTGCTTAATCACGTTTGCATGGAACATGCACCCCAAATATAAATTGATCCTCGCTGCCAACCGAGATGAATTCTATAATCGTCCTACTGCTAAAGCTGCTTTTTGGGAAAATCAACCAGAAATACTCGGAGGCAAAGACTTAAAAGCCGGTGGTACCTGGATGACTGTTCACAAAAACGGTCGGTTTGCAGCTGTTACCAACTACCGTGATTTGCAGCATATCAGGGAAGATGTAAAATCTCGTGGTGAAATCCCCACCGATTTCGTGAATAGCAACCTTTCCCCAGAGAAATTCCTACAGCAGCTTCATGATCACAGCGAAGAATACAATGGGTTCAATGTAATTGTCTCCGATCAACGAGAAATGGGTCATTACTCTAATTATGAGCGAAAAATCAATATCTTAAAACCTGGGATCTATGGATTGAGCAACTCGCTACTGGATACCCCCTGGCCGAAAGTAGAGCTTGCCAAGGAAAAATTTAGTACAGCCATCAGCAATAGTTTTGATCACTACGAGTTATTGGATGTGATGACAGATACCAGCATAGCTCCTGATGAGTCATTACCGGATACCGGTATTTCAAAAGAAATGGAACGTAGTTTATCCGCCATGTGCATTCGAATGGAAAACTATGGTACCTGTTGTAGTACAGTAATTACCATTGATAGAGATGGAGTCGTTAATTTTACAGAGAAATCGTATCCGGTTGGTGATCGATCTGAAAGTACCGAACACTTTAGGTTTAAGATTGAATGAAAAAAGTAATCCTTCTTTTGGCCATAGGTAGTCTGATCCTCTTTTCATCTTGTGATGATGATGTCAATAATTTTGACCTTGACAAAGACCCCCTATCAGGTAAAATTGGTGGTGTAGACTGGAGTTATACCGGAGGACGCGTAGACTATAGTACCATTAGCAACCAGGCCGCTGGTAAGATTTTTAACCAGGAGCTCACTGACCCTTGCTTGACCGTCAATACCATTAATGCTCATCTGGATATCGCTTTGTTCACTGCCTTAGGCACTTACAACATAGGATTATTGAACAGTGGAGAAGTAAGATTCATTCTCCCAAATAGCTCAGCCAGATACACTGCTGCAACAGGTTTTATTCAAATTGTGGAAGTGACTCAATTTGAGATCATCGGATACCTGAGTGCTCGCTGGGATGATGACAACTTCGTAGAAGGCAGCTTCCTGGTAAATATTTGCAATTAGACAAGGCAGAATAACTGTACTTGCAAAGTACGCAACCAATTCCTTACCTATCCATACAATTTGCTCCCAATCGCATTTCATGCAAATACT
This sequence comes from Rickettsiales bacterium, assembly GCA_002729235.1. Classification (GTDB taxonomy): domain Bacteria; phylum Bacteroidota; class Bacteroidia; order Cytophagales; family Cyclobacteriaceae; genus Marinoscillum. The sequence continues at coordinate 45,860 of PBTY01000058.1, forward strand.
AAAATAGGTGTTTGCAATATTCGCCAAAAAACGCTTCATCAATACTGCTAAAAAACCCTATTAAGCCACCAAATTGCATTAAAACTTATTGCTTAAGAAAATGAAAATTAGGTGTTTAATAGTTGCGCTAACTGGTTTCATATTAACCAGTTGTTTCAAGGACGAAGTTCACAACCCATTGGTAGGTGAATGGGTTCTAAATCGATTAACTGTTGGTGATCTTATTATTCCAATGGACGATTGTATTAGCCAATCGGAGATAATTGTGACAGCAAAAACCAATGACTATGGTTATCTGGTAAGGTATACTTATTACTGGGAAAACAACGAATGCCGTCTTTATGAAAGTGAGGAAAAATGGGATCAAACTTTTGGAGATTACACGCTCGATGATGGAAATATTGTTGATCAAAATGAAACCATCTCTCTGACAAATGAGGATGAGTTGGTCTATTACTATGATGACTGGGAGTTTATAGAAAACGATGCTGGTCAGACAGAAATAAAAAGAACCTCAACTCGATATGTTTACACAAGAAAATAAAAAAGTCCGGCTTCTCAGTCGGACTTTCCATTTCATACTTTATCGAATTTTATCCCAGCTCAGTAGCTTCCAGATACTCCTCTACCGGCACACAGCTACACATTAGGTTTCTGTCACCATAAGCACTGTCTATTCTGCTAACTGAAGGCCAGAATTTGTTGTATTTCAATTCTGCCATTGGGAAAGCTGCTTTTTCTCTACTGTAAGGGAGTTCCCAGGCATCATTTACTACCGTTCTGTAGGTATGAGGTGCATTTTTCAACACATTGTTATCCTTATCCGCTACTCCAGTTGCTACCTCTTCCACTTCTTTTCTGATAGAGATCATCACTTCACAGAATCGGTCTAATTCCGATTTTGTCTCACTCTCAGTTGGCTCAATCATCATCGTACCAGCTACTGGAAATGAAACAGTGGGCGCATGGTAACCATAATCCATCATACGCTTGGCGATATCTTCCACCTCGACTCCAAACTTCTTGAAGTCACGACAGTCGATGATCAACTCATGTGCGTTTCTTGCGTTGTGGTTCGCATATAATATTGGATAGTGATCCTTCAATCTTGAACCAATGTAGTTTGCATTCAAGATCGCCATTTTAGTAGCATTCGTCAACCCTTCAGCACCCATCATTGCTACATAAGCATGCGAGATTGGAAGGATACTTGCGCTTCCGTAAGGAGCACTTGATACATTCACTTCATCTACACCTTCTACTTCATGTCCTGGCAGGTATGGAGCTAGATGCTCTACCACACCAATGGGTCCCATACCTGGTCCCCCACCACCGTGAGGAATACAGAAGGTCTTATGAAGATTCAAGTGACATACATCTGCTCCAATCATCGCAGGAGACGTCAATCCAACCTGTGCATTCATATTGGCACCATCCATATATACCTGACCACCGTACTGATGAATCACATCACAGATTTCCATGATGCTTTCTTCAAATACTCCATGTGTACTTGGATATGTCACCATCAGGCAGGAAAGGTCCGCACTGTTCTGCTCCGCTTTTTCTTTGAGATCAGATACGTCGATGTTACCTTTCTCATCACACTTCACGATGACCACTTTCATTCCTGCCATTACTGCACTGGCAGGGTTGGTGCCATGGGCAGATGATGGGATCAATACCACGTCTCTGTTGTCATTGCCATTTGCTTGATGATATGCTCGGATCACCATCAAACCAGCGTATTCACCTTGAGCCCCAGAGTTTGGCTGGAAGGATACCGCATGAAAACCTGTGATCTCTGCTAACCAATCATGCAACTCATGGATCATTTCATGATATCCCTCTGTCTGAGATACCGGTGCAAATGGATGAATATTTCCAAACTCTGGCCAGGTAACCGGTATCATTTCCGTAGTAGCGTTCAATTTCATGGTACAAGAGCCCAGGGAGATCATCGAATGTACCAATGACAAATCCTTATTCTCCAATCGCTTCATGTATCGAAGGATTTCATGCTCACTTTGATTAACATGGAATACTTCATGAGATAAGTATTCCGAAGTTCTTGTAAGAGACTCTGGGTAAGCGATATCTACATTAAAATCGAAAGAAACTTCAGAGTAGTCCAAGGCCTTTACGAAAATGTTGATCACATCCTGAATATCCGATGGTGTTGTGGTCTCGTCAAATGAAATCATCACCGTTTCTGAGTTAGGATATCGGAAGTTGATGCCATGAGCTTCAGCTAAAGAACGAATCTCCGCTACCATCGGAGCTGCTAATTCATATCTTAAGGTTTCAAAATATTGCTCATTTTTGTTTTTCAATCCGATGGATGTCAAAGCCTGTGCAGTGGCCACAGCAAACCCTCTCACCCGAGAAGAAATTTGTTTCAACCCTGCAGGTCCGTGATAAACAGCATACATAGACGCCATTACAGCCAATAATACCTGAGCTGTACAGATATTAGAAGTTGCTCTTTCTCTCTTGATATGTTGCTCCCTGGTTTGAAGGGCCATTCTGTATGCCGGATGGCCTTCCGCATCTTTCGATACCCCAATGATTCTACCCGGGATATTCCTTTTAAATTCTTCTTTGGTCGCAAAGAATGCCGCATGAGGTCCACCATAACCCATTGGCACTCCAAATCTTTGCGATGTACCAACAACCACATCCACTCCCCATTCTCCTGGAGGTGTTAGCAAGCAAAGGCTCAACAGGTCTGAAGCCACAGCTATAGAAACCATATTTTCTTGTGCCGCAGCAACAAAACTTGCCCGATCAAATACCTCTCCATGATTGTCCGGATATTGGAAGAATACACCATACAACTCAGGATCAGTTAAATCAACTTCTTCTATTTTAGCCACAACCAAGTCAATACCTAAAGGCTTTGTTCTTGTTTTGATAATGTCTAATGTCTGAGGGAATACACGCTCATCCACAATGAACTTATCCGCCTTTTTCTTTTCTTTCTTACGAACTCCATGTAGCATGCTGATTGCTTCTGCCGCTGCAGTTCCTTCATCCAAAAGAGATGCGTTAGCAATCTCCATTCCAGTAAGATCAGTTACTACCGTCTGGAAGTTGATCAAAGCTTCCAATCTACCCTGAGCGATTTCTGCCTGATACGGGGTGTAGGCAGTATACCATCCTGGATTTTCAAGAATATTTCTCTGGATCACGGCAGGCACCACACAGGGGTAATACCCCTGACCGATGTATGACTTAAAGATCTTGTTTTTTGATGCTGTCTTTTTCAGCTTGTTGATGTACTCATATTCATTGAGTGGCTCACTAAGCTTCAGACCATTCTTAAGTCTGATTTTGTTGGGGATCGTTTCTTCGATCAGGTTGTCGATGGAGCTCTGGCCCAAGGCTGCCAACATCTCCTGAATTTCGTGTTTTGAAGGACCATTATGACGGCTTTCAAAGGCCACTCTTTCGTTTAGATCAACAGTCATACTGAGTATTTATTTGAATCGGATTTTTGAAGCTGCAAATGTATAATGAAATGGCCACAATCGTAAGCCATACATCACCCATAATGACCAGTACCCCAAAGTTTTAGACAAACAAAACCGATCCATCTTTTTGACCAGCAAAACACACATTTTACCGGTTAAATGGTTAAAAGATGCGAACTCCGACAAATCGATTAATTTGCGGATTCGATAAATTAATTGGCATGAAACATACAACAGTATTTGTCCTATTGTTGGCGCTGGTTTTTAGCGCAACAAGTCAGGATAAAAAAGCATTGAAATATGCTAAAACAATCACCGAGAAGGATTTAGAAAGCAGATTGGCTGTATTGGCATCTGATAGCTTGGAGGGAAGAGAGACTGGTGAAAGAGGACAGCAAATGGCCGCTGAATACATTGCCTCGAAATTCAAAGAATTTGGTTTAGAACCACCTGTAGATTCTAAAAGTGGAAAATCGTATTTTCAGCTATACCCACTTCGTAAATTGACTTATCGAACCGCATATCTCAAGAAGGGTGATGAGCAAAAAACGAACTTCGAGGATTTCGTTTACTACTCCAAAAGTGAAACACTTGGTGAAGAATACATCGATTTAGTTTTCGTAGGGAAAAAATCAGTTGAAGACCTAAAGGGTGAGGATCTAAAGGGAAAATATGTGGCCATTGGTCAAGAAAACATGGGCAACTGGAGAACAGTTCTTGCAGCTGTTAGAGAACTAAATGCAGAAGGAGTTTTTCTTTTTGTAGAGGATAAAAGCTCCTATGATTTCGTATTACAGAGATTCAAGCGTTTTTTGAGTGGCACTAGATTGTCCACTTCAACTGACGATGGAAAGGAAAGCAAAGTCATCATCGCGGACACGGATCTGGCTACCTGGGCTTATGGAAAAGAATATGGTCAAATAGAAACAGGAGCATCTACAAGATTGATTCTGAATGCAGACATGTTGGTAGAAGACATTGATGTTGAGAACGTACTTGGTTTTCTCAAAGGATCAGAAAAACCTGAGGAAGTTTTAGTAGTGACTTCTCATTACGATCACATTGGTATATCTGCGGATGGTCAGGTAAACAATGGAGCCGATGATGATGGATCTGGTACTACTACTGTATTAGAAATTGCTGAAGCATTCAGCATTGCAGCAAGCAAAGGTGTGAAACCTAAACGAAGCGTATTGTTTATGACCGTATCTGGTGAGGAAAAAGGTCTTTTGGGTAGCGAATACTATTCCAACAATCCGGTATTTCCACTGGAAAATACAGTTACTAACCTAAATGTGGATATGGTAGGTCGAGTTGATCCGGATCATGAAGGTGGTGACAATGAAGAATATGTTTATGTTATTGGAGCGGATAAGTTATCTCAAGAGCTTCATGACGTTTCAGAAAAAGTAAATAAGACCTATGTAAACCTGGATTTAGATTACACTTACAATGATGAAAACGATCCGAACCGTTATTACTACAGATCAGATCATTACAACTTTGCTAAGAAAAATGTACCGATCATTTTCTACTTCAACGGTACACATGCTGATTATCACAGACCAACTGATACTATTGAGAAGATTCGATTTGACGTGATGCACAAAAGAGCACTACTTGTTTTCTTCACTGCCTGGGAATTGGCCAATAGAGAGAACAGAGTAAAACTCGATTGATCAAAAACATTTATAATTTTGAGGGGCTGATACATCAGCCCTTTTTTTATATCTAAACAATCCAAAATGGCTTCCAAAAAGTACCTCATCAAAAATGCTCAAATTGTCAACGAAGGAAAAATCATCACTGGAGATGTAATAGTTACGGATGGATTGATCTCAAAAATCGGTGGCGAATTATCAGATCCAGCAGCAGAGGAGATCGATGCAGAAGGATTGCATCTGCTTCCGGGATTAATTGATGATCAGGTACACTTCCGAGAGCCTGGATTGACTCACAAAGCTGAAATTTACACAGAGGCTAAAGCTGCAGTTGCCGGAGGGGTAACTTCCTACATGGAGATGCCTAATGTAGTACCCCAAACTGTGACCCAGGAATTGTTGGCCGAGAAGTATCAAATTGGTGCCAATAAATCACTAGCCAACTATAGCTTCTTCATGGGAGCAACCAACGACAATCTGGATGAAGTATTAAAAACCAATCCAAAGAATGTCTGCGGTATCAAAGTCTTCATGGGATCATCCACTGGCAATATGTTGGTGGACAATCGTGACACTTTAGAAAAACTCTATGCCAACGCCCCAATTCTAATGGCTACCCATTGTGAAGATGAAGCGACGATCCGAAAAAACATGGAAATCTTCACCGAGAAATATGGTGAAAACATTCCATTCGAAATGCACCCAGTGATCAGAAGTGAGGAAGCTTGTTATTTGTCCTCCTCTATGGCAGTCGAATTAGCCAAAAAACACAACACCAGGCTACATATTCTACATATTTCTACAGCTAAAGAGACCAATCTGTTTGGTAATGACCTTCCGCTAGGGCAAAAACGAATTACCTCTGAAGCATGTATTCATCACTTGTGGTTTAGTGATGCTGATTACAAAAAGAAGCAGCAGTGGATCAAATGGAATCCAGCAGTAAAAAAGGCAGAAGACCGTACTGGTATTTGGGAAGCGCTGTTGGATGATCGCATTGATGTCATTGCCACAGATCACGCACCGCACACCATTGCTGAAAAAGAGAATTTATATGAAAAAGCTCCCTCAGGAGGTCCTCTAGTGCAGCATTCCTTGACAGCCCTGCTTGATTTCTACCATGAAGGTAAAATCAGCCTGGAGCGAATCGTAGAAAAAGCCTGCCATGCAGTAGCAACTTGCTTTGAAGTGGAGAAAAGAGGCTATATCCGAGAAGGATATTACGCAGATCTGGTTTTAGTAGACCTAAACAAACCCTGGACTGTAACCAGAGGAAATGTATTGTCAAAATGTGGTTGGTCTCCGTTTGAAGGACATGAGTTTAAGTCATCAGTTGAGAAGGTTTGGGTCTCTGGTCATTTGGCTTATAATGAAGGACAGTTTGACGAGTCCAAAAAAGGTGAGAGACTAACTTTCGATCGCAATTAATTTTTTTGCAAAATTCAAGAATGCATTTAACTTTGCATTCCCAAATCGGACACCCTGTGTTTGAAGTGGAAAAATGGTGGTTGTTCCCGATAGCTATCGGGACAGTTGGTGAGAGCGCCAAAGCCCCTATATGGTGGTTGTAGCTCAGTTGGTTAGAGCGCCTGATTGTGGTTCAGGAGGTCGTCGGTTCGAGACCGATCTTCCACCCCTAAGAAGAAAAGCAGTTGCAGAAATGTGACTGCTTTTTTTATTTCCTATCACCTTACTTCTCTTCGTCATTCCCTGAATTTTCGGATAATTATCCAAGACTCGACATATATTCTCTAAAATTCTAAGGGAATCTG
>PBTY01000059.1 GCA_002729235.1 Rickettsiales bacterium
AACATTTCGTTTTAACGAGGTGCAAATTTAGAGTATTAGTTAGTTTTGTCCAAAATTATTCTATGGCAACTTCAAAACCTTCTTTACCAAAAGGCACAAGAGATTTCGGACCAGAGCAATCTGCCAAGAGATCATACATCATTGAAACCATTAAAAAGAACTTTTTAAAGTATGGTTTTAGTCAAATCGAAACCCCTGCAATGGAGCAATTATCGGTTTTGACTGGTAAGTATGGGGATGAAGGCGATCAATTGTTATTTAAGATTGTTAATAGTGGAGACTTCCTGAAAAAAACTACATCTGCAGATTACGAAAAAGGAAGCTCAGAACTATTACCGAAAATAGCAGAAAAAGGTCTTAGATATGATTTAACGGTACCTTTCGCCCGCTTTGTGGTGATGAATCAGAATGATATTACCCTTCCCTTCAAGAGGTTTCAGATCCAACCAGTGTGGAGAGCTGATCGACCACAAAAAGGACGATATAGAGAATTTTATCAGTGTGATGCCGATATTGTAGGCACCAATTCATTGGTAAATGAAGCTGAACTTACACAGCTTATTCATGATGTATACAAGGACCTGGGTTATGGAGGTTTTGTATTAAAAATCAACCACCGAGAAATTCTGATGGAACTGGCGCGCTATGCTGGATTGCAAGGAAAAGAAATGCCTTTCTGCGTAATTATTGATAAACTAGATAAGATTGGTGAAGAGAAAGTCATTGAAGAACTATTGGCTATTGGTGCTGATCAAGTAAAATTGAATGATGTCATCAATTCTTTTTCAGAAAAAGGAGATAACCTTCTAAAAGTAGAGTTGATTGAAAAAGTAATTGGAAGCAATCGGGGGACTAAAGAACTCAATGAGTACTTCGAATTTCTTTCCAGCTATAATCGTGACAACCTACAAATCGAACTTGACTTCAGCTTGGCAAGAGGTCTCTCCTATTACACGGGAATCATTTTCGAAGTTAAGGCTACCGATGTAGAGATTGGTAGTATTACTGGTGGTGGTAGATATGATAATTTGACTGGAGTTTTTGGTCTTGAGGGGACTTCAGGAGTTGGAATTTCATTTGGACTTGATCGTATATACGACGTATTGGAGGAGAAAGACCTGTTTCCTTCTTCGCTTACTCAATCTTCTGATCTGCTGATTGTGCATTTTGATGAAGTATGCATGAAGCATGGTTTGGGACTATTGAAGAAACTACGTGATGCGGGTATTCGTGCAGAAGTATATCCAGAGTCGGTGAAAATGAAAAAGCAGTTTACTTATGCAGATAAGAAAACCATTCCTTTTGTGTTGACCATAGGCTCCAATGAAATCGAAAAGGGAGAGTATGCTTTTAAGAACCTAAAAGACGGCACACAGCAAATGCTTTCAATCGATCAAATCATAGAGGTATTGAAAGGATAGAATTTATTCTTATTTTGATCGTTTAGATCATTGTCTGATGAGATATTTAGCAACCATAATTTTCCTGGCAGGACACATGGCCTTGGCTCAATACCAAAGTCCTCTGGATAGATTTTCGGTTGACTATATTGAAGGATGTGTACCATTTACAGTCAACGTTTCCAAGTTAGCTGCTACTCAAACCGTAGATGGAGTACAGTATAGTTTCGAGGAAGGAGTAGGTTCTTCGGACTCTACGTATACGTATAATTCACCTGGTACACATCGTATAATCCAGTACGTGGGAGAAAGCTTTTCACCTCAGACTGACACAATTTATCTAACTGTGCATGAGTCTTTGACTCCTGAATTCACCTGGTATCAGTGCAGCGAGACACAAATAGTGGTAGACATTCATGACACCTATTATGATTACTTCTATTTAAAAACAGCAACGACTGATTCAGTCCTTATTAATGAAGATCGTCAAACACTCGTCAATCTCCCAACTTCTTCTGGAAGCTTTACAATAAAAGGACACTTCACGGATGCTTTTCCAAATTGTGGAGAAATCAACACCTCGGTAAATCTTAATACCATTACTGAGACTTTTCCTGATAGACTGGAACTGGTATATGGATGTGCCAACAATTTTTACATTGAGTTAGAAGCCACCAGTTTGGAACCCTCAGTTCTTTATGAAGTCATCTATTCAACTTCCAATTCAGGAAGTAATTCGATTTTTATGGGTCAAATTCTGAATGGCACGCATAATTATCCCATTTCTCTATCAACTCTACAGCAAACTGATAGTATTTGCATTCAACTCAACACCATAAACCCATGTGATTCAACCCTTATTTATTCAAGTGAGAGTTGTCAATTGATTGAGGACTTTGTTTCTCTTGATCAGACGTATGCTACCTATTCTGGCGACGACATTTTAATTAATATTGGCTCAATTGAAAATGAATTGAACCTTTACAAGTCCTTAAATGACAACTATTCCTTTGTAGGGGCAATCAGCAGCAATTATCTAGACCCTCCAATTAGCAACTTTCGACCTACTAATTATAAGTTAACCGTGATTGACAGCTGTGGTATTAGTGTAGATTCCATTTTGGTAACCCCTCCCTTTTTGGAGATTACCGATAAAAGTTTTGATGAAAACGTCATCACTTTAGACGCCACACCCCCTATCAATGAAATGAGTTTCATTTCCGATTCTTTGGTCATTTATAATACGGACAGTTCGATCGTGGTAATTCAAGAATACAACCCTACTACCCGAATACCGTCTACCATTGGAGAAACTGTTAATCTTAGATTAAAATACACGTATGACTCTACAGTAATCTATTCCAACGAGGTAGAAATAGAGGTAGAAGTAGAAGTATTTGTTCCAGACGCTTTCACTCCAAATGGCGATGGACTAAATGATCAATTAGAGCTATTTGGTTTACCAACAACAAATTTCACTTTCCTCATTTTTGATCGATGGGGTAAGGTGATTCATCAGACTTCTGAAAATCCTGTTTGGGATGGTAGAATCGGCAAAAAGAACGTAACTGAAGGAAATTACCTCTATCGTTTAAGCTTTGAATTAGAATCCGGGGAACTTAAATCTCAAGTTGGTACTTTTGTGGTATTGAAAAACTAAACCTGAAGGATATGTTTGATATGATGAAAATGATGGGCAAGCTCAAAGAAGTGCAGGAGAGCATGAAAAAAGCCCAGGAAGGTTTGAAGGATATAAAAGCTTCAGGGGATGCGGGAGCTGGTATGGTGACTGCTACGGTAAACGGTGCCAAAGAAATAATCAATTTGGAGATTGATGACTCTCTAGTTAATCATACAGACAAAGACATGATGAAAGACTTGATTATTGCAGCAGTCAATAAAGCAATAAGTCAGGTAGAAATAGATGCCAAAGAACACATGCGTAAAGCAACTGATGGAATGATACCAAACATTCCTGGTTTCGACCTGAATAACATGATGTAATGAATGCAGTTGCGGTTGTTATCCTCAATTACAACGGGAGTAACTTTCTAAATCAATTCTTACCTACACTAATTAAGTATTCAGGAAAGGCCGAAATTGTTGTAGCAGATAACAAGTCTACAGATGACTCTTTGAAGGTTCTTCAGTCTTTTCCAACAGTAACTACCATTAAATTACCAGAGAATTACGGCTACGCAGGAGGATACAATGAAGCTCTTAAGCAAGTTAATGCTACCTATTATGCTCTGGTTAATTCAGATATTGAAGTTACAGATGGTTGGCTCAACCCTTTGATTCAGTTTTTGGATGACAACACAGAATATGCCGCAGTACAACCCAAAATATTAGACTACAATCGGCGAAATTTCTTCGAATATGCTGGTGCTGCAGGAGGTTTTTTAGATCCTCTGGGTTATCCATATTGTCGAGGAAGATTATTTGATTATTTAGAGGAAGATAAAGGTCAATACAATTCCAATCTGGATATCTTCTGGTCTTCTGGTGCTTGTTTTGTAATCAGAAGCAAGACATTTCATAAGCTAAACGGATTTCCAGCAGATTTTTTTGCACATATGGAAGAAATAGACCTGTGCTGGAGGATATTAAGTTCTGAACAAAAAATTGCCTGTATTCCACGATCATCTGTTTATCACGTAGGTGGTGGCACGTTAAATAAAACCAGTCCGAGAAAGACTTATCTCAATTTTAGAAATAACATTCGGCTTATTGTACGAAATGCTCCTAAATGGAGATTGTTCTATCTATTACCCATTCGAATAACACTTGATTGGGTGGCAGCCTTTCTGTTCTGGAAAAATGAATCATTCAAACACTTTGCCGCTGTGTTCTCGGCTCATTTGGATGCATTAAAATGCCTCAGAGCTGATTTATCAAACAATAAACGCAGTTTTACTGGTCTTTTGAAGCACAAAGGAATGATACTTTTTAAGTATTATTTAGGCTCTAAAAAAGAGTATAGAAAACTTTAATAGTACCAGATGGAGTTGTCTCTTCTTCTGAGCATTTTCCTGAAATTCATGATAAATGCCAAAGCTAAGTAGACGATGATAGGAGAGCCAAAAGTCAAAAATGACGTATAAATGAAAAACAGTCGAATACCCGAAGTTGGGATTCTGAGCTTTTCACCTAATCGAGTACAAACTCCAAAAGCATATTTCTCAAAAAACTTTTGCATAAATGACTTCTAATTATTGCCTCAAAGATAACAAATCTGGCTTAGATTTGTTGTAATTGCATTACGAAGTAAGTTTTTATTTCCGTATTATTGCATCTTAATTATAGGATTCGACCATTATTGTATTTGAAAATCAAAAAAATGATCCACATGCGAAAAATTAACTTTGCTATGGCTTTAGTTGCCGGAGCAGTCTTTTTTTCCGGTTGTACGCTTAGTAAAATGATTAAGCTTGCGGCTGACCAAGACTTGCAAGTAACACCTAACCCTCTAGAGGTACACGGTGGTGCTGTGCCATTTGATGTATCAGCTGTCCTTCCTCCGAAAATGCTCCCAACTGGTAAAGTGTATACTATCAACACTATCTATCAATATGGAGACCAAGAAGTTCAAGTTGGTTCTATTGAATTTAAAGCTGATGACTTCCCTAACAGTAGTACATCAACTACAAGAAAAAGCGAAAGCTTCACTTTCCCTTACCAGGATGGTATGAATCCAGGTACTTTGTATGTAGAAGGTGTAGCTAGCGATCCAAAATCTGGAAAGTCTAAAACTTCTCCAAGATTGGCGGTAGCTCAAGGTCTTGTTATGACCAGTTCTTTTGCTAAGCCTGTAACTTTCAGCACTTATGCTGATCACGGTTACAACGATAAAGAAGAGTTGATCCCTACAAACGTAAATTTCTTCTTCGATCAAGGAGTGGCTAGATTAAATCCATCATTAAAAACTGATGGAACTTCTAACAGAACCAAATCAAATGATCTTGCTGCTTTCATTGCAGAGAAAAATGTTACTAGAACTGTGACTATCACAGGTACTCACTCTCCTGAAGGTACTGAAAGAATCAACAGTGACCTGGCTGAAGATAGAGCTAAGGCTATTGAAGATTTCTACAGAAAACAAATGAGAAGATATGACTATAAAGGAATGGCTGATTCTATCAAGTTCATTCTTAAGCCGGTAGTTGAAGACTGGAGTGGTTTAAAAGCTGCTTTAACTTCTTATGATGGTATTTCTGGAACTGATAAAACTGGTGTGATGCAAATCATCAACGGCACAGGTTCATTTGAGGAAAAAGAAGAGAGTCTACAAAAATTATCTTTCTACAACAAATTATTAGAGGAAGTTTATCCTGGTTTGAGAACTGCTAAAACAGAAATCCTTACTGTAAAAGCTAAAAAATCAAACGCTCAAATTGCTGTACTTTCTAAGCAAATTGTAAGCGGTGACGCAGAGATGGATACACTTTCATTCGAGGAATTGATGTTCTCAGCTACTTTAACTCCTTCATTGGATGAAAAAGCAGCTATCTACAAAGCAGCTACTAAATCAGGTAACTGGCAAGCTCACAACAACCTTGCTGCTGTTTATCTTGATCAAGCAGCTAAGGCTGAAGGTTCTGCTAAAACGAAATTGGTACAAGACGCTGTTACTCAGCTAGAGATTGCTTCCAACAAGCAAAAATCAGCAATCGTGTCAGCTAACATGGCTTCTGCTTACATCATGCAAGGAGAAAACGCTAAAGCTATGGATGCTATTTCNACNGCNTCTGGTGCTTCACCATCAAACAAAACAGCAAGCAACATTTCAGGAATGAAAGGTTCTATTCAATTNATGAATGCTGATTANGATGGAGCATCNGCTTCTTTTGCTAACTCTGCNAAAAGTGACNTAGTTACNTTTGATACAGGTCTTAATCAATTGTTNAANGGNGATTANACTGCAGCTAANAACACTCTTGGTGAAGTNGCTAACAGTGAAAAAGTAGGAGCTGAAGCNAACTACCTNATNGCTATNGCNTCTGCNAGATCTAACAATACATCTGATGTNGTTAGTAGCTTGAAAGCTGCAATCAAGAAAGATCCTTCTTTGAAAGACAAAGCAATCAACGATCTTGANTTCACAAATTACACTGATGCAGTTGCTGAAGCTGTGAAGTAATNGNGAATAANAAATAAATTCAAAGAAAGCTCTCCATTTTGGAGAGCTTTTTTTATGATTATCAGCCTAATGAATTAATTTAGCAGGGCTTAAAACAAAGACTATAACATGCGCGAAATACAGTTTAGACAAGCACTTGGTGAAGCGATGAGTGAAGAAATGAGACGCGACGACAAAGTGTTTTTAATGGGTGAGGAAGTTGCTGAATACAACGGTGCTTATAAAGTGAGCCAGGGAATGTTGGATGAATTCGGCGCTAAAAGAGTAATAGACACCCCTATCGCAGAATTAGGTTTCGCCGGTATGGGAGTTGGAGCTGCTATGAATGGCCTAAGACCTATTGTAGAATTCATGACCTTCAACTTCTCGTTGGTAGCCATAGATCAGGTTATCAATAGTGCCGCAAAAATAAAATCAATGTCAGGCGGCCAGTTTGACTGCCCTATCGTTTTTAGAGGACCAACTGGTAATGCTGGACAATTATCCTCACAACACTCTCAAAACTTTGAGAATTGGTATGCCAATACTCCTGGATTGAAAGTAGTTGTTCCTTCAAACCCATACGATGCCAAGGGGCTCTTAAAGTCGTCTATCAGAGATAATGACCCTGTGATATTCATGGAATCTGAGTTGATGTATGGTGATAAAGGTGAGGTACCAGAAGAAGAATACCTTATTCCAATTGGTCAGGCGGTAACTACCAAATCTGGTTCTGATGTAACTCTTGTCTCTTTTGGAAAAATGATGAAGGTAGTAGATGAAGCAGCTGCTGAATTAGCAAAAGAAGGAGTTAGTGCTGAAGTGATCGACTTAAGAACTGTAAGACCTATTGACTATGCAGCTGTAATCGAATCTGTAAAGAAAACGAACAGATTGGTTATTGTTGAAGAAGCATGGCCACTGGCTTCTATTTCAGCAGAACTGAGTCACCATATACAAAGAAATGCCTTTGATTATTTGGATGCACCAGTTCATAGAGTGAACAGTAAGGATTTACCATTACCATACGCTCCTACTCTGATCGAAGAGATTCTACCAAACGTCAAAAGAACTATCGAAGCAGTAAATGCTGTGATGTACAGATAAAAATAAATTTTACAATAGATTGGAAGAGGTGCCATTAAGCACCTCTTTTTTATTTAATAGGTATGAAATCAGTCTTTGGAAATCCGGAACTACTCGAAACCCTCCAAAAGCATATGCAAAAGGAGCTGTTTTCAAAAGGAGAAATCATAGAACACGCAGGTGATGTATCAAAAAAGATTTTCTTTATTAAAAAAGGAATTGTCAGAGTATTCTATAGAACCGAAGGTCGAGAAATATGCTGTCATTTTGCTAAGGAGAATGAAGTACTTACTGGTATCGATAGTTTCTTCACAGGTAAACCAACGATTTATACCTCTCAAGCATTGGAGACTACAGAATGCTACTCATTGTCTAAAAGCAAATTAGATTGGGTATTTGACCATGTGGAAGGAATGGATCGATATGGCAGAATATTTATGATTGACGCCTATTCCGAATTAGTCGAGCGTTATAATTCTATCGTATCCATGTCTGCGCAAGAAAGATATGATTCTTTCATGGTAAACCATTCTGATCTACTCAATCGCGTTCCATTAGGCTATATTTCCTCGTATCTTGGCATGCAACAGGAAACATTAAGTAGAATAAGAAGTAGACAAAACTAGCCATATCAACCGTTTTTGATCTAGATCAAAAGAAACCATTAAGCACTCTNCTACCTTCACATGTATAACAATCATATACATAATGAAGAAAATACTCGTCATCTGTGGCCATCCTGATACTGAAAGCCTTAATGCCTACCTGGCTANCAATTATGCAGAACAGGCCTCATTAAACCATGAAGTTCGGACTATTCATTTACGTTCTCTTGAATTCAATTACAACCTGGAGCATGGTTACAATAAAAGAACTNAGTTAGAGCCAGACCTAGTTCAAGCACAAAAAGACATTCTCTGGGCAGACCATCTGGTCTGGTTTTTCCCTACCTGGTGGGGTAGCTATCCGGCGGTGATGAAAGCATTCATAGATCGGGTATTTTTACCTGGATTTGCCTTTAAATACAGAGAAAACTCCGTTNGGTGGGATAAGTTCTTAACTAANAAGACCGCTAGAATCGTTTCTACCATGCATACACCATATTGGTACTATCGACTGGTATATCGTAATCCTTCGATCAATGCATTGAAGAAACTAACTATGGAGTTTTGCGGTGTTTCCANNGTNAAAACNACCATANTTGCCGCCACTCANAATCAACCNGCTCCAGTAGAACAATGGNTAGATAAGATCAAAAAAATAGGTCATGCAGCAGCATGACCTATCATATTTTAAAGATANCTGATCTCGGTTTATCTCATTAAGTTGGAAAGCGCTTTTGCTCCTCCCATTTTATTCATCGTTTTCATCATCTTTCTCATTTGCTCAAATTGCTTAAGCAACTGATTCACCTGATTGACACTAGTACCACTGCCTTTAGCAATTCTTTGTCTACGAGTTCCATTGATTATATCTGGATTTTCTCTTTCCTTAGGGGTCATCGATTTAATGATTGCCTCAATTGGCTTTAAAGAATCATCATCAATATCAATATCTTTGATAGCCTTACCTACTCCCGGGATCATTCCCATCAAGTCTTTCAGGTTACCCATTTTCTTAATCTGCTCCATTTGAGATAAGAAATCATCAAAACCGAATTGATTTTTCTTGATTTTCTTATTGATTCTACGAGCCTCATCCTGATCAAATGTTTGTTGTGCTTTCTCTACAAGGGAAATCACGTCACCCATTCCAAGAATCCTATTGGCCATCCTATCTGGGTGGAAAAGATCGATAGCATCCATCTTTTCACCTGTACTGATGTATTTAATAGGTTTGGTTACTTCCTTTCTAATTGATAAAGCTGCTCCACCACGGGTATCACCATCCAATTTAGTCAGCACTACTCCATCAAAATTCAAACGCTCGTTGAACGCAGCTGCCGTATTGACTGCATCCTGACCAGTCATTGAATCCACAACAAAAAGAGTCTCAGATGGGTCAATTGCTTTCTTAATGGCTGCAATTTCCTCCATCATCTTCTCATCAACAGCCAAACGACCTGCTGTATCTATTATTAATGATTTCTTACCTTTCTCTTTGGCGTATTTTACGGCATTCTTCGCAATCTTAACAGGATCTTTTTCATCTACCTCCGTGTAAACCTCTACACCTATTTGCTCTCCTAATACCTTCAACTGATCAATAGCCGCTGGACGATAAACATCACATGCCGCCAGAAGTACTGTTCTACCCTGCTTTTTTAAAAGATTCGCCAACTTCCCACTGAAAGTTGTTTTACCAGAACCTTGTAGACCGGATATGAGTATCGTATTAGGATTACCTGTAAGGTCGATGGGTACATTGGTCTCCCCCATCAAAATTGTCAACTCTTCAGCAACAATTTTGGTCAATAATTGACCAGGAGACACAGCGATCAATACATCTCTTCCTAGTGCCTTCTCCTTGATAGAATCTGTGACTTCTTTAGCAACTTTATAGTTAACATCGGCATCAATAAGTGCTCTACGAATCTCTTTTACCGTTGAGGCAACATTAATTTCCGTGATACTTCCCTGACCTTTTAAGGTCTTAAACGCGCGATCTAACTTTACACTAAGATTGTCAAACATGAACTCTAATTTTTAATTCCTGCAAAACTAATAAACATTGCTTTACTGTAACCTATTTAAAATAAAACAGTATTATACATAAAGCAGTACCTTGTATTACATAATAACCTTAAACGAGTAATTATGTTGCAAGATTATTCAGAGCATCAAACTAAATCAAAATGAAAAAGGCACTATTAATTCTAATCGCAGGCGTTATTACCCTATCTAGCTTTGGCCAGAACAAAGTGAAAGAGAAAGATATCACTGATAAAACGTGGAAACTCGTAATCAATATTGATGAGGAGCTCGATGAAGCTAAGAAAGAGGCTGAAGAGGAAGATTCTTTTCTTGCAGAAGTAATCGTCAACTCAGTTTCTGGAATGGTATCAGGGATATTAAATGAGTTGGAAATCTATATGGAGTTCCGAGCTAATGGAGAAGTGAAAGTGACTGTAGAAGCATTTGGAGAAAGAGAAGTCGAATACTCAGAATGGTCCATTGATAGTCGAGGAAGGCTCAGAATATCAGATACTGATAGATTTCAAACTGATGACGATGATTATTGGTTGATGGAAGACGGTGTTTTGGTTTCATTTGAGGACGATGGAGAGCTCAATGAAAATGTCTACCTAGTACATATTGAATAAAAATACCACTTATAGGGTATTGATAAATTAACAAATCCTGATTTTATTTGTAAAATCAATGATTATTTAAGTAAAATATTTGTAATTTTACAACGAAATCAGGATTTGATATGAACAACAAAAAAGTAATCAAATTACTTTCGTCATTAACCGCCTACTTCCTGTTAATGTTCGGACTTGGATGTGACCAAAAGATCTTCAATGAATTATTCGAGCTCCAGAATAATCTGATCTCTACCATCTCTTTCGTATTCCCTATTTTATAAGCGATTTTAAATCTGCCGGAGAGTAGTTAATAGACTTTAGTGTCTTGTTATCACCTTTTCTGTATACAAGAAACTTACCATCTTCTTCTAGGTAATACGCTTCTGTATCCTTAGTGTTCTTGTAATGTTCGACAGTAGCTTGAGCTTCTTCTTCTGTTTCACAAGCTTTGCTCATGTTTGATCTTTGAACTTCATTGAAAAGCTCTACAAATTTCTCTCCTAGTCCAAACTCCAACACCGCACCAGACAGTACATACTGAATGTCACAAAGAGCATCCGCAACCTCCACCAAATCATTGTCTTTGATTGCCTGCTCCAACTCCTTCAACTCCTCAGCAATTAAGGAAACCCTTAATTCGCATCTTTCCTTTGCAGGGATTGCAGGACTTGCCACAATTGGGTGTTTAAATACTTTATGAAACTCTGCTACTTGATTAAGTGAATCGATTTTATCCATTTTTTGTTTTTTCATTTTTCATCGCTAACAATAGAAAATAGACAAATCCACCTAAAATCACCGATACGGTAACAATCATGCTAATTATGGAACTTATACTCATGTCTAATCTATGTTAGTACAAAATCTTCTATACAACCATTTATTTAATAGCAATCCCAATAAAATTACCGCACCCCACTGAGTGGTTATTGTGGCATTGCTGTACACATCCAACCAATTCCACTGTCCATTCTTAAACCAAGGGTCAGCGCTATATCCCTGACTCATCCACCAATAGATTAATAACACAGCCATGGCTATATTGATATAAATGGCGTACTGAAAATATCGATTGCTCAATTTAAAATCAGAATCCACATCGATTAATTCTGATTTGAATTTAACCGGACCATACACAGCAGTAGCAATGGCAATAAACAAACCACTCACAATTAGCCCTAAACCCCAAACCCAATCTTGATTCGAAAAGAAATCCAAACTAAATGCACTTGGAAACCCAAACACTACAAACACAATCAACATCAGAGCCAAAACCATTTGCTTACCCATCTCGAGATTTACAACGTTGGTCTTGAACAGTTCGAGCATTGGTAAGAATGAACTAAATGCTGCTAATGTAAGTGCCAGGAAAAATAGCACCGACATAAAACCTCCTCCAGGAATCGTCGCAAACAATTTTGGTATAATCGTGAATGTGAGTGCCTGGCTACCTGATTGTAAATGAGCCACTGCTTCTTGTTCGGACGCCGCTAAAGCAAATACTGCAGGAAGTATTGCAACACCTGCAAGTATGGAAGCAGTATTGTTTCCAAATGCTCCAATAAACGTATTTAGAGTAACATCTTCCTTGGATCTGGTATAAGACGAGATTGTTATCATCAATCCCCATCCTGCGCCGGTTGACCAGGCTGATTGAGACAATGCTTCTATCCATATGGTGGGATTGCTAAAATCTGACCAACGAATAGCAAACATATAATCGAGTCCTTTGATGCCGTTATCCATAGACAATGCAGCTACCGCCACAATAACCAGCAAAACAAATAAACTTGGTATGAGTATACGGTTCGCTGCTTCTAAGCCTTTTTTAACACCTCTGCTCACTACAAAAACGCCTAACACAACTACCATCACATAGATAGTTACTGTTTTCCAGCTTTCATTGGCAAGTGAATCCCATTGCTCGGTTAAGTAATTTTGATTCTCAGCGATCCGATCCAGAAGGGTAATATCATTTAACAAACTGTTGTAAAGGTTAGAAATCGCAATGCCTAGATATTCAATTGACCAGGCAGTGACTACAGAATAGTAAAAAGCGATCCCGAGTGTACAAACAGTAATAAAAAAACCCATCCAGGACATTTTTGGCCCAGCAAGTTGACCAAATGACCCTATAACTCCTCTTTTGAACTTTTTACCTATGGAGAATTCGGCAAGTAATAGTGGAATGGACCAAACAAAAAGAAATAAGATCCAAAGTGCCAGGAAACTACCTCCATACTGACCAGCTAATCGAGGAAATCTCCAAAGATTTCCTGCGCCGATAGCCATGCCAAGGGAGGCCAGTATGATACCCCACCGATTACTAAACTCTTCGCCTTTGGACATCTTAGTTCTTAGACACTTTAACAACCGAGCGATACAAGAATATGAGAATCAAAATCAATAATCCTAAACCTAAATAGCTACCACCTATAGGGTCCTCAAACAGTGATAAATTCGTCTGGAAACCAGCCACCATTATGGCTATAAAAATTCCCATCAAAGCTTCGCCAGTAATCAGACCAGAAGCAATCAATAATCCTGCGTTTGATGCAGAGTCCTTCTTTTCTTTTGCAATGCTATTCTTTTTGAAACTTCTTTCAAGCAAATACGCAATCACCCCTCCAACAAAGATGGATGAATCTAATTCAAATGGTAAGTACAACCCCACTGCTACTGCAAGAACAGGCATTCTGAAGTTACTATTAATCTTTTTCAAGTACTGATCTGTAGCAATTATTACTGCTCCGATACCTGCTCCAATCCCAATGATTCCCCATGGAAGCTTACCGCCAAAAATCCCAGTTGCCACACTCATCATCAAAGTCGCTTGTGGAGCAGCAAGCGGATCAGGATGTTCTGCTGTTGGGTTACCTATACCTCGTGATTCTAGAAGAATATCCAACACTGGAGCGATTAATAGTGCTCCAGCAATCACTCCGACAATTTGCATAATCTGCTGATTCCTAGGTGTAGCCCCTAAAACATGTCCTGCTTTTAAGTCTTGCATGTTGTCACCAGCTATCGCAGCGGCACATGCCACTACTGCACCAACCAAAATAGCACCAGCGGCACCTCTTCCAGGATCAGATGTACCCATCAATAACAATAATAACAATGCAGTACTCAAAATGGTCGCAATGGTTACACCGGAAATAGGGTTATTAGAGCTTCCTACGAGACCAGCCATGTATCCTGCCACCGCTGAAAACAAGAAACCAGCAATGACCATCATCACGGCCATTAGTAGTGTAACAGGAACCTGTTGAATGATCGTTAGGTAAATGAAAAATATTGGGATAACCAAGATTCCTATTCCGATGAGTACCCAGGACATTGGGGTATCTAATTCCGTTCTCAATGTTTCTGACGCCCTTTGAGCTCCTGCCTTAAAAGCCTTTACACCAGAGCTGAAGGCGGTTCCTAAAGCTGATCGAAGACTTATCAATGCCCACAGTCCACCAATAACCATGGCTCCTACACCCAGATATCTCATTTTTGCACTCCACAATGCACCTCCCAATGCCTCAGGAGTTACCCCTTCAGCACTAGCAAACTTACCTGCCTCAACCAACTCAGCTACAGCTCCATCAAAGCCATTCATTCCTACAAACGCAGGTATAGCAATCCACCAGGTAATCACTCCACCCATAAAAACTAGCGTAGATACGTTCAACCCTACGATATAACCAACTGCCACTAGTGCTGGAGATAAATTCAAACTGAAATAGAGATAAATCTTTTGGTTTAGAACAGCAGCTTTTTCGAATAAGCCATCCCACAATTTCAATGCCTCATTTCCTAATTTGAATACACCACCTATAAGCCCTCCATAAATCAGGTATTTCACCGATTTACCACCAGTCTGGCCTGTTTTTAATACTTCCGCGGTTGCTACACCTTCTGGAAACATCAATTTCTCTTTTACAATAAGAGCCTTTCGAAGTGGAATCGTAAACAACACCCCAAGAACACCACCACTTATCGAAATAAGCGTCGTTTCGAAATAATTGAAGTGTTGCCAGTAACCCATAATCACCAAAGCTGGAATGGTAAATATGACTCCAGCAGCCAATGATTCACCAGCCGAGGCTGCTGTTTGCACCATGTTGTTTTCAAGCACATTAGAATTCTTGAAAGCCTTCAAGATTGCCATTGAAATAACTGCAGCTGGGATGGAAGCTGAAACAGTTAATCCAGAGAAAAGGCCAAAATAGGCATTGGCTGCACCAAGAACCACTGATAGTACTGCTCCAAGAATAATAGACCTGAATGTCAATTCATTTAGCCTGGTTTCTGGGCTGATGTATGGTTTATCCATAGGTTAGTTACGTTGAAATATTTGAATTTTTGGAATCCGACAAAAATGTCAATTAATAGGCTAAAAAAAAAGGAGCTGCCATTTTAGATGACAACTCCTTTCTTTGAAATAAGGCTTTTCTACATAAACTCCACCTCTCCATTGGATAACTTGTAATATGCTGGTACAATTTGCACACCTAAATCCTGTACTCTCTTAGAAATATAAGGATCCTTCGCTGCTAACTGCTCAGCTTCCAACTTTGCATTCATTTTAACCGAATTGGTTAATAAATCGCCCTCCATACTTTTCGCCCTTTCAACTGCAGGCTTAATATGCTCAACAAGATAACTCATATGCCCCCCTGGATCATTCTCTCCTAAAGTAGCACTTACGGCACCACATTTCTCATGCCCTAGCACCACAATCAGTCTGCATCCCAGATTCTCGACTGCATATTCAATACTTCCAATCACCCGATCTCCTGCAATATTTCCGGCTACACGCAACACAAATAAGTCGCCCATACCCTGATCAAAGACACATTCTGGAACAACCCTTGAATCTGCACAACTTAAAACAACTGCAAATGGATTCTGTCCTTCGTTCAATTCATCTCGTCTTACAGCATTCATATTGGGGTGTGTAAGGTTGCCACTTACATAGCGCGCATTACCTTCCTTGAGCTTGTCAAGAGCTTCTTTTGGGGTCATTAAATATCAAGTAGTTTAATTTGTGTATGTCTGGTCTCCACTAGTGCTTATTCCGGTAACCAATATATCTCCTCTTCTAATGACTAGATGGTCTTCTCCGTCCAACCTACCAACTTCCAAATCCCCTGAGGTAGCTCTTAAATCAAAACCAACCTCATCTAGATCGTTTTTAAGCTCCATATAAATGTTACCCGAAGTAGATTTAAACCTGGAATCTTGAGTTAATAAAATGTATTCACCTTGAATATCTCCAGAGGTAGAGGTGGCATTGATTCGCCCGGAAACATCGTCAAAATCCATATCACCACTAGTAGAAGTTACGTCCAAATCGCCATTCAGTTTAGCAATTTCAATATCTCCTGAGGTTGCCTGTGTCTTCAAGTCGCCAGTAATATCGAAATACTCCTGATCTCCACTGGTTGATCTCATCGATACATTACCATTGATCATCCTGAGAGTGACGTCTCCACTGGTCGTTGACAACCTAACATCTGCATTTACTTCCTTCATCATTACGTCACCACTAGTTGCTCCAACCTGTAATTCTTTCGCCTCAAATCCAGAGATTCTGATATCACCAGATGAATTCTCAATTGTTAACTCTGTTCCTGAAGGCACTTCCAAATCGATTTTTGCAATATCAATATCATTCCATCCCCAGTTGCGGTCTTTCTTTCGTTCCACTTTGAAAACCACATCATCACCAGATTGTATAACGGCAATAACATAATCCCCCTGGTCTCCCTTGCCTTTAATCAGACCATCAAATACCAGGCGATCCTTTTGAACAACCGTGATATCACAAAAAGTTCCTATGACTTTTACGGAATTAATTCTATCGGCTTCAAAATGTTTCTCAGCCAGAACTGTTTGTGCGAAAAGAGTAGTACTTCCGAGTAGTAGAAGTAAAAAGGAAAGGATTTGACGAGTCGATTTCATAATAGTCTTTTTTAATAAAGATGCTATCGACTCGTCAAAGGTTGCATTATCAGCCAACTTTTGTTTTAGCCAATTCTGCAAGTAACCTTAAACCCTCTTTTAGATAAGGGTCTTCGGATAATTTTTCAAGATTCTGTTCATTGGTGAATACTTCACCGGATTTAATAGAAGTAGACAAATCACTTTTTACCTCTTCTTCTTGTTCCTCTTGAGCTTTTCTTTCTTCCAGATTCAATGAGATTTTGGTCTGACTTCTGAGTTCTTTTGCTTTTTCAATATCAGCTACGAGATCCTTTAGTTCCTGATCTTGTTCAAGATGCTTACCATAAAGTTTCTGAAGCTTCTCGATCATTTTATCATCAATTTGATTGGTAGTTTTGAATTTTGCACTACTAATCTCATCCCATGGCAGTGCTGTAGGTCTTCCACTTTCACCAAATATTTCTTCTTCATATGGTGAAGGAAACTGGATATCTGGGGATACACCAATTCTCTGAGTACTACTACCAGTTACCCGGTAAAATTTCGCCAAGGTCATTTTCAATTGCCCTAGTTCAACATCTTCCTGTCTCATGTATCGACCAATGTCTATTAAGTTCTGAACGGTTCCTTTTCCGAAGGTATTTTCACCAACAATGATTCCTCTTTTGTAATCCTGAATGGCTCCGGAGAAAATCTCAGACGCTGATGCACTGTATCTGTTGGTCAAAACTGCAAGCGGGCCATCATAGAAAACTTCTCCATTATCCTCATCTTTCATTACATCTACTGAATTGTCAGTATTTCTCACCTGAACCACCGGTCCCTGAGGTATGAACAAACCTGTTAACTCAATTGCTTCCTGAAGAGATCCACCCCCATTGTATCTTAGATCAATCATTAAACCATCAATCCCAACAGTTTTTAGACTATCTACCAACTTTCTAACATCTCTGGTGGTACTTCTGTAATCTTTTATGCCTTTGTTCATCTCATCAAAATTGATGTAGAAACTTGGCACGTTGATTACACCCAGATTGTAAGTTTGATTGTTCTCAATCAATGGAATAATTTCTGCCTTTGCAGCAGATCTATCCAATTTAATCTTGTCTCTTACCAATCTCAATGTATCAGGAAGTGCATTGATATCCTTGTCATGCTTGATCACTTGCAGACGAACTATGGAACCTTTTGGCCCTC
Organism: Rickettsiales bacterium; assembly: GCA_002729235.1. Classification (GTDB taxonomy): domain Bacteria; phylum Bacteroidota; class Bacteroidia; order Cytophagales; family Cyclobacteriaceae; genus Marinoscillum. The sequence goes on from PBTY01000059.1 coordinate 17,987, forward strand.
TGATTTTCTGAACCACTTCATCCAATCTCCAGCCTACTACATCCACAAATTCGCCTTCGTCACCTTGAGCCACACCTACAATTCGATCATCTTTTTGAAGGTACTTGCTTTTGTATGCAGGACCTCCAGGAATGATATCCGCAACTTTGGTGTAATCTAGTTGTTGCGTTAATTGTGCTCCAATTCCCTCCAAAGACAGACTCATGTCAATTTGGAAATTCTCCTTAGCCACTGGTGAGAAGTAATCGGTGTGGGGATCATAAGCACTAGTGAAAGCATTCATGTACGCCTGGTAGACGTCTTCACTATTGTATTGATACAGTGCCTTTTCTACTCGCTTATATCTCTTAGACAATGCATCCGATATGTATTCCCAATCTTTACCAGAAATCTTATAGCTCAGCGCCTGGTTTTTTATAATCTTCTTCCAAACATCATTGAGCTCCTCTCTATTGGTAGCCCATGGGAGCTTTTCTCTGTCTGTTTCAAAATACTCGTCCGCAGAAAAATCAGGCTCAATCTTCAACTGATCAACAATAAAATCCATTCGCTGTAATGAACGCTCACGGAAAATACTAAAAACCTGGTAAGCAAAATCCAGATTACCTTCTGGTAAGTGATCGTCTATAGTGTACCGGTATTTCTCAAAATAGTCTATATCAGACTGTAGGAAATAGGATTTATTGGGGTCTAATGCCTCAAAGTAATTGTCAAATACTACTGAAGATAGAGAGTCATTCAATGTGACCCTGTTGTAATGATATCTATTCAGCAAATTGACAATAACAAAAGTCTCACTAGCATGCTCAGGTTTTGGTTCCAATGTCTTGAGTGTATCGCCATCTATAACTTCATAGCTTTCGGAGACTTTTACCTCTCCATCATTAAGTGCAATTTCACCAACACCATAGGTCATAATCACAGACCCAATTATTAAGAGCAATTTATTCATAACAGTTTTTTTAGGTCCTAATACAGGACAATCTTACCAAACCAACGAGTAAGGAGTGATTTAAGTTAGTTAAAATTTGCTAACGGCATCATCTTATTTACGACGAATGGTCATCATATCACAACCAATTCATGTTATTGATGATTCCAAACCAATGCAGCAGCGCCTAAAATTGCGGCATTTTTATCCATCATTCCTGACGGCAGCAACTTCACCTTTCCCTGATAAAATGGCAAAAGGTTCTCTTCCAGGTGCTTTTGAGTTGGCTCAAAAATCCATTTACCCGCTTTTGCTAGTCCTCCCAGCAAGAAGTATGCCTCGGGATGAGAAAATGTCGTGAAATTTGCTAATTGCTCACCTAATATGCGCCCAGTCATCTCAAAAGCAGCTTTTGCAATGGGATCTCCGTCCTCTGCAGCTTTGGTAATAATCTCACCATGTAAGTCATTATAAGAATAGTTTCTCAAAACGCTATCCTCCAGACTATCGCAAAGTAAGAAGAACACAGTTCGTTTGAGACCGGTACTAGATACATAAGCCTCTAACCCGCCTCTTCTGCCTAGTCCTGTGAGACGTCCACCTTTTTCGATCATAACATGACCTAATTCACCAGCCTGGGAATCATACCCATAAATCAACTGACCATTTGCTACAATTCCACTACCAAGACCTGTGCCCAGTGTAATGACCATGAAATCCTTCATGTCCGCTGCATTTCCATAGATCATCTCACCGATTGCCGCTGCACTGGCATCATTGGTTATATAGATAGGTAGATCATACCGTTTTTGAAGTTCTTCTGTAAATGGAACAATCCCCTTCCAAAGCAGATTAGCTGCATGCTCTATGGTTCCTCGGTAATAGTTGGCATTTGGAGCACCTACTCCAATTCCGACAATTTCATATTCGAAGGTTAACTGTGATTTCAGATCCTCAATATGTGATTTTAATTCGTCGAGGTATTGCCCAAACTCCTTGTGCTTGGTAGTAGAAAAATCAGTGTGTGCAAAAAGATCACCTTCACGATCAACGATTCCCACTTTTGTAAGTGTCCCTCCGATATCTACTCCGATGGCTACTTTTTTAGACATTTATTAATATATGATTGAGATTTTCAAAAAGATTCAATCAAATATATGAAGTTCAGGTTAAGGAACAGTTACATTTTAAGAGGTGATTTCAACTAAAAAAAATGCAAACGTATTCATTCGCTTTGGAATGCTTCCAATTCATCGACAATTGGCTGAACATCTCTCAAATAGCGTTTCATTTTCACCCGGTAAGAAACATAGCTAATTACAATGATGTACACCCAGTTGATGTTGGTCATCCAAAAAATGAACTCACCGGTCGCATGTTCTATCAAAGAATAAGCATAAGCATTAACCAAAACTCCCAGCACCAGCCCATATAATGGTGAGTATTCAATGATTCGCCTAGACCGAAGGAGTTTCCTGAGCTTGTAAGCAGTATAATCAGAAGAAGACATGGTAAGTTGCTTGCTAGAGTCCAAGACGCGTGTCCACATGACCACAACAGCTGATGCGGAAAGCAATACCACCATACTTATGGATAGATAGAACAGCCAACTTTCTTCCGAATAAATGAACATCAGGCTTATCAAGAAAATGATTGTCCCCGACATAAAAACTGTTGATAGGATATTACTTCGTCGGACACTGCGCTGGTATTTGTCTATTGCATTATCTGAAGCCTGAGCGTCAGGTTTATCTACTGTTGACTCTGTACTTTGCCAGAGTGCTTTTAATTGATCCAAATCATCCATTTTGCATCATTTTAGAAAGCCTTTCTTTGATTCTTGTGATATTGACTCCCACATAATTGGTGTCACGTCCTATTACATCTGCAATCTCCTTGTAGCTTAAGTCTTCTAAATAAAGACCAATGATCATTCGCTGATCAGGTTTCAACCGCTCTATAGCACGAAGCATTAGACCATATTGATGTTCTCGTTCCTGTTTGAAAATGGTATCAGAAGAGTCGAACTCAATGGAATCCAACAGCTCACTCGATCCACTTACCTGTCTTTGGCTTTTCCTTCTATGTGTGATCGCTGTATTTACGGTAATTCGATAAATCCAGGTACTCAATTTAGACTCTCCTCTAAACCTCTGGATTGACTTCCAAATATTGATAAGAGTCTCCTGGTAGACATCATCCAATTCTTCTCCAGCACCACAATAAGCCTTGCATACTCGATAAATGGATGAGCCGTGTTCATTTACAATTTCATTAAAGTTCTCTCTGGAGTATTTCAATCTGCTTTGGTCATAAGTTTAAACACAGATGCTCCCACTTGAGTGGTGAACTGATTAGAAACTGACTGAGTGGATCTTATACTATATGAGAATTTTGGCGAAGACACATTCGAAAAACTACTGGTGTAGAATAATAATAAGGCGATTATCAACCCAATTAAAATATAAAATGTTCTGAAACTCCTTTTCATAATGATTAGATGTCGGATTCAATAACTTAGTTGTCTGCACCTCGGAATTATTACAGTTTTTGATAAAAAAATTATTGATCGCACATAATTTTTTCTAATTTCAATTGCACATTACTAATGATAACTATGAAAAAAGCACTACCGCATATCCTGTACATTCTGGTAATCGTATTCCTTGGAGTACTCTCTCAAATTAATAGGGCAAATGCGGAAAGAAATCAAATATTAGCAACAACATACGCTGAAAAGGCAGAACAAGCCGCAGAAGATGCTATGCACGCTGCTGCAGAAGCTAGAAAAGCTGATGACGCACGAATGGAAGCGGTACGCCTTCTCAAAGAATGCAAAGGAAAATGAGGCCTCTGAGAACGAGAAGACTCTAATTTGTAAAAAACACCCTGTCATTGGAGCGTTAGAATCAATACGTACTAAAACATGAAAAAAGCACTACCACATATCCTGTACATTCTGGCAATAGTATTCCTTGTTGTACTATCTCAAATCAATGCTGCAGAGGCAGACAAGCTGAAAACACTTGCCATGGAAAATGCTCAAAAGGCAGAACAAGCCGCAGAAGATGCTATGCACGCTGCTGCAGATGCTAGAAGGCAAGAAGACCTGGCTCATCAACAATCTCTATTGGCCGAAGAAGCACGAATGGAAGCAGAACGCCTTCTTAAAGAGTGTAATGGGAAATGAGTCTTGAACTCTTGAGGCTAGAAGACTCAAAACCGTAAAAAATACTCTATCATTAAAGCATTGGAATTAATACGTACTAAATCATGAAGAAAGCACTACCACATATTCTGTATATTCTTGTAATTTTATTCCTGGGAGTTCTCTCTCAAATCAACTCTAAAGAGGCGGAAAAACAAGAGATGATAGCAACTTCCAGTGCTGAAAAAGCTGAGGAGGCGGTAGAAGAGGCGATGAAATCTGCAGCTATGGCTAAAAAGGCCGAGAATCTAGCTTTAAATGAAGCAAAAAAAGCCCAAGAAGCACGATTGGAAGCAGAACGCCTTCTTAAAGAATGTAAAGGAAAATGAGTCCCTATCTCTTTGCATATGGTTTCCTGAAAAGAAAGTACCATGGAAACGAAAAGACTCGGACTCCCCCATTTGAACATCGATACGTATCTTCCGGAACATTGCCTGGGGAGATTTACCGAGTAGACGTCTTTCCTGGGGTCATTTATGAGGTGAACTCTAAAGAGTTGGTCCATGGTGAAATTTTTGAATTATTAGCGCCGGAAGAATCCTTCAGAATTCTGGATCGGTATGAAAATGCATTACCATTAGTTCAGTTGGATCCGGATTATGAACGGAGATTGAGACCAATAAAAACAGATCAAGGAATATTAGAATGTTGGGTTTATGAGTATCTTAAACCCGTGAATCCTGCGACTAAAATTAGTTCTGGGAGTTTTTAAACATATCAAATAGAGTAATGAGTAAAAAGGAACCAAAAGTGGTAGGCATCGGGGGTATATTCTTCAAGTGTCAGGACCCGAAAAATACGAAAGAGTGGTATCAGAAGCATTTAGGTCTCGTAACGGATCAGTATGGATCCCTTTTTGAGTTTAGAAACACTCACAACCCTGAAGAAATCAATTACCTTCAATGGAGTCCATTTAAAAACGACACAGAATATTTTCAACCTTCTAGTCAACCATTTATGATTAACTATCGGGTTCAAAACATGGAAGGATTGATTGAAAAATTAAAAGCTGAGGGAGTTACCATATGCGATGAAATCGCCACCTATGATTACGGAAAGTTTGTACACATCATGGATGCTGATGGCAACAAACTGGAGCTTTGGGAACCTGTAGACGAGGTATTTACTGAAGCCATGGATGGTAAAACCTCCAAGTAGTCCGCACTTTTGAAGTGAATTACCTAATTTAGTTATCTAACCTACCCATCCATGGCTAAAATTAGACTAACCAAACTACAATGCATCGTCAACGACGAAGTAGACGAAGATGAGGTGTTTCTCAAATTTGAAGGAAACAAGATCTGGCCAGAATCTGGTCTATATAAAAGCATAGATAATTCTGAGTCCTTTGAAGTGAATGTGGAATTGGAACATCCAGATCCAAACTCCCCTATTGTAATTGAGTTATGGGACTTTGATTATTTAAGCGCTAATGATTTTTTAGGCACTTTTGAAATGACCATTGGGAATGACACTGAGGGCTCATTCTCCACCAGTATGAAACTGCGTGAAAAAGGATCAACGGCTTCCTACATTCTGTTTTGGGAAATAATTTAATTCAGTGCAACTTTTCACAGGTGACTTCTGTTTATCCCCATTATGTCACAGTTTCACGAATTGATTAATAGAAATACACCAACACTGGTGGACTTTTATGCCGACTGGTGTGCTCCATGCCGATTGATGCCTCCTATTCTTAAAGATGTCAAAAATGAACTTGGTGAGCAGGTAAATGTGCTGAAGGTAGATGTAGAAAAGAACAGGAAAGCGGCTAGCAAATACGACATCCGTAGTATCCCAACACTTTTAATCTTCAAAAATGGAAAAGTGATGTGGCGCAAGACTGGAGTAGCCCAGGCCCATGAAATTACAAAGGCGGTAAAGAAGATGTCATAAGTCTATTGAGGATGATATATCCTCTCAGCGGTTCTTCGCACTTCATCCAGATCCAAAGTCATCTTCTTCCTTTTTTGATTTACAAATAGTAACATCTGATCATCGTAGTGTGGACTGTCTGATTGATTGGATGCTCCAAATACATTGACAGTCTCAATGATTGGCAATCCTTCTTCTGGATATCTCACTAACATAATATAAGACTCCCCTTGCACCGCCTTTACACGTCCATTTTTATAGGGTTCGCTATGCATAGCTGTGATCACATCAGGAATGCCATTGACCGGAACTACCTTAGTACCTCGAACCAAAAACTGATAGTCCCCAAGCCTGATATCAACACGCTTAAAATACTTTTTCAGATACTTCTGTGTCTGTCCTACCGCCTCTATTATTTGAGACTCTGTTAATATTTTGGTGGAGTCCAAATATGAGATTGGATACTGTTCTTTTAGGTAGTTATATAGAATGACAAACTGGGCCGCTCCAAGGTTGTCATATCCAGACTTTCCATCCCAGGTTTGTAGTATTGTAAGTAACTCCGTGTACCTCGGATAGTCCTCTACTTCTAGTTGGAACAAGGCCTGAATATCCAAAGGAAATTCTAAATCATATGGTAGCTGACCATCGTATTTTATTTCCAAAAAATCCGCCCAACTGATTTGACCCTTCTCTTCTACGAGTTGTAAAAACCTCATGCTTCTGTTGTTCTCAAACACCTGATATCCCATGGTAAAATCATAGTCATCATAGCTAGGATTTTCGTCTGTAGAAGTACATGAAAAAGCAGAGTTGTTGGTGTTAAAAACGAAGCCTGATTTTGGATTGAGTACTTGCGGTAATTCCTCTAATTTATGGTAGCCAGAAGTCAGGGTTTCTGAGGTGTTCCCAGGCAACGTTTTGGACCAATCAAACGACGGGTTTCGATCGGGTATTTTGGCATTACCCAGGTAATAGATATTGTCCTGTCCATCTGCATAAACAATATTGAATCCGGGTATAGCCACCATGGTCAAAGCATCTCTGAATTCATCCCAGTTATTGGCCTTGTTCATACGGTACCATTGCTCAGGTGCACGAAGATCATGAAGTGCACCCAGGTCAAAAGCAAAATAACCTTTATCATTTTTCACTACAGGACCATAAATACTTCTATAAATGGTCTTTTTCACCTTGATTTTTAGACCAAATAATATTTGGACTGATAACATAACTTCTTTTTGCTCAAGTTCTTTCCACCCATTATCAAACTGATACTTTAATTCATTTTCAGGATGCATTTCTAATTCAAATACATCAATCTTATCTGGATAATTGACGGTATGTGCCCATCCCAAATGCTCGTTGGTGCCATGAAAAATGGTGGCTGCTCCAGGAAACAATCCTCCCATCATGTTCCATCCATCATCACTGATGAGGTGTGCTTCATACCATGATGAGGGTCCCTCCAGAGGCTGGTGAGAGTTGATATTTAAGTAGACAAAATCATCAGCGGTCTTACTCCTTGCAAACGCAAACGCGTTGGATCCACCTTCCTCTTTAGGTGTAAATTCATCAACATTTCCAGATACTAAATCTCCTATCACTTTATCAGCTCCAGAGATGACCGAAAGTGACAAAACGTAAGCTGATAAAACCTCTTCTACCGTTACAGGAAAAGAACCATCAACCAACACCTGTTCTGGATAATTCCGAGCGTAGGAATTGATCCCTTGAGTATAGCCTTTTATTAACTGTTGATATTCATCAGAAAGGGTATTCCATTCTCTCTTTACCACTCCTTGACAATCCAGTAATTGCACAACATAATCAACAGCTGCTCCCCTCTTCCCGAGGTGCTGACCAAGCATCCCTTTTGCTCCAAGAAGTGTCAGTTGAATTGTCTGAAAATCGTCCTCCGAATGAGCCCATGCCAGTCCATAGGCAACCTCCGGATCTGTGGGTGCATAGATATGAGGCACACCATAAGCATCTCTAATTATCTCTACCCTTTCTGGTGAAATTTGAGCGTGGATATTGCCAGTAATTAAAGCCAGAACAATTACTATTGGGGAGAGTTTCATTTGGGTATAAAGTCAAAAATTGAGTTGAGAAAAGATAAGCAATTTAAAGTTGGAATCGTACTAAGTGGTGGTGGAGCAAGAGGCTTCGCTCATCTGGGTGCATTACAAGCATTACATGAGCGTAAAATCTATCCTGAAATCATCTCTGGTGTAAGTGCCGGTGCTATTGTTGGAGCATTCTATGCAAATGGCATGGCCCCTGAAGACATCTTTGATCTTTTAAAATCCAAAGGTGTATTTAATTACTCCTCCTTGTCCCTACCCTTGAATGGTTTACTCGGACTAGATGGTTTAATGGAAGAATTGAAATCACACATAGAATGTAAGGACGTAAAAGAGCTTACCAAGCCTGCTTATTTTGCCACAACCAATCTCAATAAAGGAGAAATAGAATATAAAAATGAAGGATCCCTCCCTCAGATTATTGCAGCTTCTTCTTGCATTCCAATTCTATTCAAGCCTATTGAAATGGATGGACACTTGTATATAGATGGTGGGACATATGATAATTTCCCAATAAAGCCCATTAGACCGCTTTGTGAAAAAATCATTGGCATCAACATCAGTCCCGTTCATGTGACTAAAGAATTGAAAGGAATGTTCCAGATAGCTGCCCGGGTATTTCAACTCAGTGTGAATGCCACTGCCCAAAACAGTCTCGAAACCTGTGATATCTTGATAGAACCAAAGAAACTCAGCACCTTTAGCATTTTAGACAGCAGTGTGGCGGACGAGCTATATGAGATTGGATATAATGAAGCCAAGGATGTATTGAGCAAGACAGATTTGTAATTCATCATGGTCCTGCTGTGCAAAGTTGGTATATCTTTGCAAAAAAAAGACAAAAGACTATGATGAATCCATGGCATGATGTGAGAATTGGTGAAGATGCGCCGGAAGTAGTTAACGGAATCATAGAAATTCCTAAGAATACGCGTGCCAAGTATGAATTAGATAAGGAATCTGGAATGTTAATTCTAGATCGAGTTATATTCTCATCCATGCATTATCCAGCTAATTACGGCTTCATTCCCAAGACCTACTGTGAAGATCATGATCCATTGGATATTGTTGTTTTAACTCAGATCACTGTAGATCCTCTGTGTATCGTTCCTGCTAAGGTTATTGGAGCCATGCAAATGCTTGATCAGGGAGAAAAAGATGATAAAATCATTGCGGTAGCCACTGGAGATATGAGTGTTAACCATATCAATGACATCTCAGACCTTGGTCCACACTTTGTAAAAGAACTTCAAAACTTCTTTGAAGACTACAAAAAGCTTGAAAATAAGACGGTGGTGATCGAAGATTTCCAAAACAGACAAACTGCTGTGGAAATTGTAGAAAAAGCAATGTTCGATTACAATAAGAAATTCAACAAGTAATTTATTATTGCTTATTGGCCAAGCCGCATTCGGTGCAGGTGATTACTCCTTTGAAATTACGTGCATCGCATGCCTGGCAGTTATAATAAGCTGCATTGGCCAAGGCTTTTCCATGCTCATTGAAGAAGTAAACAGGGGTTTCACAATACTTACATCTATAGTTCTGCAATTCTGGCAAACGCTGATCTCTGCCACAATTTGGACATTTCACCGTCGCCGATTTCTTTCTTCTGTTGATTGATCTAACCCTGTACCAGAAGAATAAAGGAATTATGAGCAACAATATAAGTCCGATTACACTTTTATCCATTCCTTTTTCTTTCAGTATCTAAAATTGTGTTTCACCAGTATAATTCTCTTCACGAAGCTGTTCAAAACTATCACAATTAGCAACAGAGATACTATATTTAGATTCCAATACCAACACAGTGCTATAGATGTCCTCGGAGGAGACCACAAAAAAACAACTCAAGGATCGTATTGACGATATCATGCGACTGCTCTATGAAGTGGCAGCGGGAAATTTTGATCATGACATTAATATTGACAGCACTGAGGATGAATTGGAAGGGTTAATCGGTGGAATCATGATGCTCGGTCAGGAATTAAAGTCGAGCACAGTATCTCGCGACTTTATGGAAAGTATCTACCGTGGAGTCGCTGACATTTTGATAATCATCACCCCTGACCACAAGATTGAACGGGCCAATGATGCGGTCACCAAACATCTAGGATACCAACCTGAAGAACTAGAAGGGAAGGATATAGAGTTGCTCATGGGCCTTCATCAAGTCAATCAATATGAGCGAATAAAAGAGATCTTGAAAGAAAGTCAGTCTCATATTGAATCTGAATTTGTTTTGAGAAAAAAGGATGGCTCAGAACTAGAAACCAATTCTTCGTTCTCTTTGCTATATGACAATCAAAAAAAGCAACTTGGGACTATTTTGATTGCCAAGGACATCAGCCAATTGAAGCAATCTGAACGGGATCTGAAGCAAGCAAAAGAAAATGCTGAAGCGGCCAATGAGGCCAAATCCAGCTTTCTGGCAAATATGAGTCATGAAATCAGAACGCCACTTAACGGGATGCTTGGATTCATTGACCTGTTGACCGAAACAACAACTACACCACTGCAAAGACAATATCTCAAGATGGTGAAAGTCTCAGGTGAATCTTTGTCCAAACTGCTCAACGATATCCTTGACCTTAACCGGGTAGAACAAGGCAAACTGAGTCTGGAGGATATCCCTTTTGTCCTGAAAGAGCACCTTAAATCAAGCCTTTATCCTTATAAATACCTGGCTAATGAAAAAGGACTCAAGTTTGAATTGGAGATGGATGAAGACTTGCCTGATGTAGTAATTGGTGATCCATCTAGAATCAATCAAGTTATTAGAAACCTGGTGGGAAACAGTCTCAAATTCACCGAAGATGGCATGATTAAGATATTTTTCCATAGCAAATGGGAGAATAACAACTATTATCTCATCACCAGGGTTCTGGACACCGGTATTGGTATTCCAGAAGAGAAAAGAGCGAATATTTTTGAGAGTTTTACACAAGCCGACAGCTCTACTACCAGAAGGTATGGTGGCTCTGGTTTGGGGCTCACCATCTCCAAACACCTCGTCAAGCTTATGGGGGGAGATATTTCTTTTGAGAGCCCTGCCAGGTCTTTTGACATGAAACAAGGCACCTGCTTTACTTTCAGTACTCCATTATCAATTGACAACAATCACGTTAAAGAAGAATTTGGTGACTCTGGTAATAAGAGAACTACTTTCAATACACCTTATGAAGTGCTTGTGGTAGATGACAATGATGTCAATTTATTGTTAGCTCAAAAGGTCCTGGAATCGATGAACCTGCACGTGACTGTTTGTAGAAATGGTCAGGAAGCAGTAAACGAAGCCCTCAGAAAGAACTATGATGTTATTTTCATGGATATTCAAATGCCAGTAATGGATGGATACCTCGCTACTCAACATCTAAGAGAGGCAGAGTATTATGGCCCCATTATCGCATTATCAGCCAATGTATATAAGGATGACATCAAGAAATGCTATCAATGCGGAATGAACGGCCATCTCAAAAAGCCATTTACAAAAGAAGAAATCTACAACAAAGTAGCGGCTGTTGTTAATTAATCATTGATTCACAAACTCCAACATCTCCAGTGAATAATTATCCTTCGCCTGAAGATAAGCGCAAATTTCTTTCTGTTCGGCACCCATTTTATGCTTTTCGAAATTAGCTGAGTATCCAAAGTCAACCAATTTCACACCTAATTGCTTAGCTCGTAAGATTGTCTGATAGAGAAGCAGTCTGTAGATTGAAAACTCCTTGGTGAAATCATAATCCATACCTACCAATGAAGGGATATAATTAGAATTGTGATTATTGTAGCAGAACATGACCCCTACCATGGATTCAGATGTAGGATCGGAGGCTAATATAAACTCCCATCCAGGGCATTGATTCATTTCTTCTATCATTTTGATTGGATACCGAAAGGAATTGAATGCCAGGTTGTTTTGCCAAACATTACCATAAAGCTCAAAGGCACGCTGAGACTCTTCAGTATTGAGACACTCTTTAATTTCGATATCCAATCGATTCAAATAGGGTTCGACTTCTTGTCTGAAATGCTTTTTGGATCTTGCACTTAAACTATTGACAAAATCATCATCATTTAAGAATTGATCCATTTTGAACAGATTAACCTCTGGCAAAGAAACTTTTACAAACCCATGCTTTGTTATTGCATCCTGCATGAATGCATCTTGTATATCAAAGTCTCTGAGAGCAGTAGTATCCGGATCAAATTCAACTTGAAGTTTCTCGATATGTTTTAATAATAGATTGCAAGCATCAGCAAAATGTTCATGAGATCGGTTTATAAACAAGTGTGATCCTTCTGTAAAAAGTGATCCCAGGGAAAGTAACTTACTTGTATGCAAGTACCGATCATTTTGGCGCTTTTCCTCAATTGATTGAGAAACCGACTTAGGAGCTAACATATCTTCCTTCCACATTCCAAGAGTGAAGAATGTAGCCAATACCACCTGATCACTTTCATCTACAATTAGTAAGTACCTAAATGACCAGTTATGTTCTTTTTCTTCATTATTACTGAACAGGGATTCTAGAAATTTCAACCCTGTCGAATCAAAAACATTTCTACCAACCATGCATTCATTCCATATCTTTTGATCAACCTGAGAAATAGATGAATATTCCAATACCTTTAATTGATCACTTCTTTGCGAGACATTCTTGGTTTGAGCTAGCTCTGGAAGTTTGAAAATCAGCCTTACTTGATTGAGGCTATAGCCTTCCTCCTCTATCGATTGAGCATAATGATGATTCATTGTTTCGACAAGGTGCTCTATATCAGATAGCTGATTATGTAGTGAGATGGTAAAACGAACTCCTGTCTTTTTCACAGGTACGGCAGGGAATAGTCCCATGTTCACATAACATCCATTTTTATATAGTTTATTCGTGAAGTTATAGCCAGCTTTGGGTGCTCCTGTTCCCACATAGAACACAGGACATTGGTTATGATCAATGAGAGGCAAATCTGTTTGACTAATCAACTGATTGCAATACTTTACTCGCTCTTGAAGTTCGACCTGTAGCGAATTGATTTCAGCGCTTAAATGAAGCGTCGCAGATGCGATTGCTGCTGCCACACTGGCTGGCTCTAACTGGGCTGAGAAAGTTAATGGCCCTCCAAAAGCTCTAACCCTTTCCAAAAGTTCTTTATTGGAAGTCACCATGGTAGAGCCACTTGCCCCGAAAGATTTACTCAGTGTGGTAAAGACAATTACATTCTCAGGAAGCGTCTTATATTGGTCAATGACATATCCCGTACCATTTTTACCAATCCAACTCATCCCGTGCACGTCATCAAAGTACAAATGCAATTGCGGGTATTTTGCACATAGATTCTTTAATTCATCTATTGGTGCTACATCCCCAAACATGGAATACACGCCATCTGCAAAGTACCATACCTTTTGAGCATTCTGACCAAGGCTTTTCAACTTGTCCTCCAACATGTTGAGGTCACTATGACGAATCATTTCTACGGGCACTCCTCTACTTTTGATCAGTTGAACTGCGTTTTGTACACTCCAATGCACCTGATGATCCAGGATGATCGCGTCTTCATCACGAACTATGGAGGGAATCACTCCAATATGACCTAAAGTACTATTTTTAGTTACCAGTACTTCCAGGCCATACATTTCGAATAATTTTTCCTCAAGGCTCTTGTATAAAGGATGGGAAATGTATGTTTTTGATAATGGAAATTGCGTACCATATTTCATAATGGCATCTGCAGCAGCCTGCTTGATTCTTAGGTCCTGCTCCAAGCCCAGATAACCAGTGGTACCAAAATGTGCAAGTCGGTTCCCTCCTATGGTGATCCATCTTCCGCTCAAAGACTCATCTTCTGCATACAGCTGAATTACACCCTGACTACTGGCACTTTTAGATAAATCAGATAGAGTATCAATGAAGTTATTGTGCCTAATTTTTGCCATCAGTAAAATCAAAAATAACTGGTGGATCAGTAAAAGATTCGACGAAACGCCCGATATCGACGAACGAAATCATTTAACCCATATACGAAGGAATTCAACCAATGAATATCTTTGTAGCCAACTATTTCCCAGCTAATACCAGTAATTATGATCCATAATGTAGAGAATGACTATGCTAAATTTCACATCAAGGACGGGATCCTGCATTTTGTGTACAAGAGGGATGTGGAATTAGATTTGGAAGGAGCCAAAAAAGTAGTGGCTGATCGGATCAAAGCTCAAGGAGATCAATCATACCCTGTAATCTGCGATGTACGAAGTGTAAAAACAATCAATAAAGAAGCACGTGATTACCTGGCCAAACAAGGTTCTCAGCAGGTTGAGGCGGTGGCACTGATAGTAGGCTCTCCTGCGAGAAAGGTGATGTCAAATTTCTATCTCGCTGTGAACAAACCAGAAGTACCGACAAGGCTGTTCATTTCAGAAACAGAAGCTCTTGACTATTTAAGTGAACTAAAGAGCTGAGTAAACCTTCTTTACCATCTCTCCAATTTTCGATGGCTCCAACCAGCGAGTGATAATAACTAAATCTTGTTGTTGATCAACGACGATAAAATTACCGCCAAAGCCAGCAGCATAGAATAAGTGATCCGGTGTGTCCTCCCAGTGCCTTGGTCCTCTATTTAGCCACCACATGTAGCCATAGCTTTCATTGGCCAATGCAGGCGTTTGAATCATCTCCACCCATTCAGATGAAATCAGTTGAGATCCTTCCCATTTTCCGTTTCTGGAAAACAAAAGCCCAAATCTAGCCTGATCGTAGGTGTTTACAAACATTCCACCACCATGGTGTCCCCCTCCACTAACTGAGGACATTTCCTTACCGTCAATCACCGTCCAGGAATTGTCATACCCGTACCATCTCCAGGTAGTAGAAGCACCAATTGGATCCATAATGGATTCTTTTAGCACCATAGGTAAAGGTTTTCTCCAAACCTGAAGCAATGAATAAGAAAGGATATTTACCCGAACATCATTGTATTTAAAGTGTGTACCTGGTTGGTGTAATTCGCGATACTTCCAACTATCTAAAGAACCTTTTGGATCTGGTCGATCAGCCCAATCATTCAACCCAAATAACGTCCCGGACCAATCTGACGTTTGATGCAGTAAATGCTGCCAGGTTATTTGGGAGTTGTGCTCACCATCAAATGTTCCATCCCAGATGTATTGATCAACCTTCTCATTTACATCTCCAATTAGATCCTGGTCAAGAGCTAATCCAAAAGCAGTGGATAGATAGCTCTTGGTCACACTAAAAGTCATGTCCACACGATCCAAATCTCCCCACTCAGCAATGATATATCCATTCTTTAGAATGATACCTGCCGGTCCTCCTCTTTCCTTAGTAGGTCCTAAAAGCTTATGATCAGGTTCTCTACTGAACGACTTCAATATCGCCAACCTTAAGTCTCTTTCACCAGAATATTCATTTGCAACCGCAAAATCAATAGCTTCCTGAAGTTGCTTCTGGTCTATTTTAAATTCCTTAGCCTCCTTTCGTTCCCAATCTTTGGATGGGTAATAATTCTGGGAACTTACGTCATGGACCAGAATCAGGCATAAAGCAATAAACAGGTTGATCCTAATTCTTGAAATAAAATTGAGCATAGTGAATTTTAAGATTTGGTGGCAATAGGTGCGGCAAGGCAAGTATCAGGAATATCAAAAGCATCTACCAATACCAATGCATCTTTTCTCACTTCAAAGCACAATTTATTAATCAACTTACGGATGGCTTTCGTTTTCACCCCCTCCATGTAATCATGTTCCAGATACCAACCTTTGTTCACTTCAATGGTGTGCAATCCATACAGCTGACAAAGTCTGGTCATTGACTGCTTCGCTGGACCGTCAGTCATGGTTTCTATTGCTGAAACAAACTGTTCCAACACGACTCGCTCAATGTAAGCAAAACCAACATTTAACATATGGTATTGGGTCTGATTAAAGGCATCAAAAGAATCCATCTCATTATCAATGTGTTTCTTAATTCGTTTGGCAGCTGAGGTAAGAATATCAGTTTCCCGGTATTTGAAGGCTCCAAACAGGAAGTCGAAATCTAACAAGTGATCTTCATCTGTACTTCTTATGGTCACCGGATTCTTTTCCGATATAGATGTTTTTGCCTGATTGGCAATGTAGCTCAGTGCTCCGAACAAGTTGATATCAGCAAATTCCTTCTTGAATTCTGACAACCTACTCTTGGCAACCAACTGCATCAAGACCGTGTTGTCACCTTCAAAAGTGGTATAGATATCTGTATCATTCTTTAACCGATCTATTCGATTTTCAGACAAATACCCTTTCCCTCCACAAGCTTCTCTGCACTCTTGCAATCCAGCGGTCACCTTCCAGGTGGTGTACGCCTTAAGTCCAGCTGCTAGTGCTTCGATTTCCTGCATTTCTTCCTCAGTACGATTGAGGAAGCGATTAGTCAAATATTGCAAGGCAAAGTGTAATGCGTAAGATTGAGCCAACAGTGGCATTAGCCTTCTCTGGTGAGTCCGGTAATTGAGGATAGGTACCTCTTTTCCATTCTCCGGACCAAATTGACGTCTACCATCACCATATTGAATAGCAATGCTTAAACCACTTTTCAGTGCACTAAGTCCTGAGCGTGGTATTCCGATACGTCCACCTACCAGAGTGCCAAGCATGGTAAAAAACCGTCGATTATCACTTGTAATTGGACTTTGAAACTTACCTTCTTCATCAATGGATGCGAATCGATCCAACATATCGTCTACAGGTATTTCCACCTGATCAAACCAAATTCGACCATTATCCACCCCATTCAAACCCATCTTAGGTCCACAGTCTTCTATGGTCACCCCTTTTTGAAGTTCTCCCTTTTCATTTCTGAGAGGCACTACAAAGGCATTGACACCATAATCTGTATCATCAATAATTAATTTGGCAAAGACCGTCGCTTTTTGCCCATGAAGAGCAGCATTACCTATGTACTCCTTACCTGCATCTCGGCTTGGAGTGTGTATCAGAATGGTCTTTGTCTCATGATTGTATGTTGCCGTAGTTTCAAGGCCTTTCACATTCGATCCATGCCCAGTCTCTGTCATGGCAAAGCACCCTGGTAATTTCAAACTACCAATATCCTTGAGGTATTTTTTATGATGTTTCTCGGTACCCAGAAAATAAACACTCATCCCCCAGAGTCCGAACTGCACACCAAATTTGATCACCATACTGAGGTCATGATACGACAAGGTTTCCATGACTGTGAAGTAGCCTTTCATATCCTCCTGACCTCCAGCAAACTTTGGATAAGCCAGGCTTCCAAACCCTTGTTCTGCTAAGTACTGACACCATTTCAGGACCTGCTCGCGGTATTCTCGCTTGCTTTCTCCTTGATAATAAGCAAACTCAGGATCAGAAAGGATGATCTTCACTTTGCGAATCAAATCTTTATTATCTCCTTCCAGCAACTCCCGTACTTCCGAAGCCAGCAGTTCAGAATTTCCAGTTTCTTCTGTACCAGCCATACTGTCTTGTTGATGGAATCGCAAATGGTATGCTGCTTCACGTGATAAGATACCTAATGCCTCCTCTAAGTCAGTAAGTGGTGCTCTGGCTAAATCCAACGACTCATCATTTTGATTTCTTGCATTCAGTCGAGCTAGCTCAATTCCGATATCCACCAGGCTTTTCTTCATGTCCTTAGTCAGGTTTCCAGAAACCTTTCTTATTTCTTCCAACCATCGTTTAAGACTAGATGGTTTAGGTGGATTTTGTGGGTCCAGATAACTCATGATGAATTTTTTATCCTCTCCGGTAATCCATCCTTGCTGATCAACCAAATCACGGATTTTCAAAATTTCGCTTGGTGTTAATACGGCATCTGCCCAAACCATATACATGATGGGCAAGAATGAAAACAAATGAGGGTTAGCCTGGAAGTATTTAGATTCTATCATGTCCGGAGTACGTTGTTATTATCTTAATAACCAATAAGCTATTAATTATTGTTAAAAATAATTGTTAACCTAACTAAACTAGTCCATAAAGCGTTTTCTTTGAAGCAGTGAAATTCCAATTATTTATTTGTTTGGTTCTAGGAGCCCATTGGCTGGTTGGTCAAAACCAGATACAGGGCATGGTGGTTGATGAAAAGGATGAACCTATTGGATTCTGTCATGTCTACAATAAAACGCTAGAACACGGAAAGGTTAGTGACATCAAGGGAAAGTTCGTTATTCTTGGCAACCCGGGAGATTCCGTGCGCTTTTCTTATGTTGGATATAAAAGCACTGTAATAGCTGTTACGAATTCTCATGTAGTGAATTACATCAAAATAACACTACCAAAAGATTCGATTCTATTGCCATCGATTACAATCTATGCAGACAAATATTTCAAGGTGCCTATCCGCGAAAAAGGTCCCCCAATTTTTATTCCAGGAGTTTCCAAAGTAGATCCTTCCGAACCTATCAAACCTGGTGATGTGTATTTAGGTAGCCAATCAGGTGACAATGTATTTCTTGCGCCTACTGTTGGGATTTATGGACCTATCACCTACTTCAGCAAAGATGAAAGGGAAAAACGCAAAGCTGAAGAAGCTTACGTCGAAACACGTGAAACCTTAAGCTATCAAAAATTTATGGCCAATGATACAGTCAGAATTCATTTGAGCCGGAGGTTTAACTTAGACAGTGCAGAGTACACAGAAGTCATCTACAGACTACATGAAAACTTCCCTGGAATCCAGAAGACTTACATGAAAAATGAAATCTGGCACTGGCTCCTTTCCTATTTTGAGCAGAATTCTCAAATTGTCAAAAGGAATGCCTTAATCAGACCTGAAGGTAATTAGCCCCTAGTAATCAGCTTGTCTACCACCTTGATCAATCAATTGCCTTAAGAATCCATTAAAACCTTCTTCTTTCAACAAATCTTCCATGGATATATGGAAGCGATACTTCCAATAATGCTGGGAAATTGCCGGCACGTTGATTCGTTCCACCTCAGGATCGGTCCTTCGCAGCTGTCCATCCATAGCTATCAAGTCCTGAATTGGGAAAATCGCCAGCATGCTTGGAGATTTTAAATGCTGATCAATCACATCTTTAGCCACCCATGGTTCACAGAAATAAGGAGCCCCACCCTGATGACCGATGATTGTATTATAGAATCGTTGGGTTTGGTCTGTATCTTCCTGCCACCATTCACGCAGTGTGGACATGTCATGACTTCCTGTACTCGTCACGCTCAAATAAGGTGTGTCTGCTGGATTCCAAAACTCTCGATCATCGTTTGGCATTCGCTGAATTGCCAGACTGAGTATTTGTAATTCATTCATCACGCCTGGAACACTAGCAGGCACCATACCTAGATCCTCACCGCAGATTAACATATCTGTGGCATCTTTGAGCATCGGCAACTTCTTCATGGCACTATCACGCCAAAAGTCGTTGTGACGCCTGTAATAATAATCGAGATATAATGCATCGATCTTCTCTCTCGTACCGGGGTCCAATTCATTGAAAGAGTAGGTACTATGCAAACTCATTCTTGGATTGAAGGCTCGTCCGTTGCTCAGAGGTGCTTCCAGAAAGAGTACTTCGCCAATCAAACGATAGAGGTTATTTCTCAACCAGGTGTTGAACTCAGCACTTTGGGGCTCTTCGGCTATTCTACTGTCAAAGTATTCTTTTACCTTTCGTTGAGTATCATACAGTTCTTTCATTTGATAACATCCCGGCGCATATTCTTCCAGGAATTGTCTGATGATCATTTCAGCGTGATTCCCAAACAGATCATAGATCATGTGCTCCCTGATGTATGGCTTACACAATCGATCATAGTCAAAATGAATTCCACGTTGCGCTATTTCATCTATGTGAAAAGGTAAAGCAGGATTGAACCGTCCCATCAAACCTTCTACCTGTTCCCATGGAATCTCCCAAATCCTAAAAAAGCCCAAAATATGATCTATACGAAATACATCGAAGTAGTCGGACATTTTCACCATCCGTTCACGCCACCAACTGTAGTCATCTTTGGCCATTTCCTCCCAATTGTATGTTGGGAAGCCCCAATTCTGTCCTGTAATGGAAAAATCATCCGGCGGAGCACCTGCTTGAGTGTCCATGTTGAATAAATGTGGCAATCTCCAGGCATCTACCGAATTGCGATAAATGCCTATTGGGATATCCCCTTTAAGTACCACTCCATGGGCACGTGCATATTCGGTCGCTTCTTTTAGTTGTTTATCTAAATGAAACTGAATGAAATAATGAATGGCAACATCATCGTAATGCTTTGATTTCGGGGAAACAAACAGGTCTAATTCCTTTTGAGTCATTCGCTCATGCTTACCCCATTGAGTGAAATCAGGAGTATTGTTTTTATCTCTCAGGCAACAGAAAGCAGCGTAATCTGGCAACCAGTTTTTATTCGCTTCGAAGAACTCTTTGAAAGCCTTGCTTTTGAGGAACTTCTCTTTATTCTCTTCAAAACTCCACTTGAAGAACTCAGATTTCAATGTCATTACACCCTCATAATCAACCTCTTCCAGAGCATTCAATTCCGTAGCTTTCTTGTCGATTTTGGCTTGGGCTTTTTTATCCTTCAATTGGCCAATGGCACTCATGTTGGCATAAATAGGATGAAGTGCATCTACCGAAACAGCAGCATAAGGATAAGAATCCACCCAGGTGTGCGTAGCTACTGTATCATTGACAGGAAGTACCTGCACCACTTTCAACCCAGTCTTCACTGCCCAGTCGACCATGAGTTTGATATCGGGAAACTCTCCCACTCCCGCTCCATTTTCTGTGCGTAGTGAAAACACTGGAATAGCTACTCCTGCAGCCTTCCATTGACCAACGGGATATCTAAACTCTTCTTCGGTATGAACGATAAGCTTTTTCTTGTCAGACAGATCATGTAGTGGAAAATAGCGATTATTCCCACTTTCCCACGTGACTACTTTTTTATCCTTAAGTGAGTAAATGACGAATTTGTATTCAAAAGGGGTAGCGTCATCACCTATTGGAATATCAACTTTCCAAATCGGAAAATCCTCATCACTCATTAAGACTACTTGATCTTCCTTCCAACTACCAAGAGCTTTGACACTCCCAACTACCCCCATTTGGTAGTCTTGTCCAATTCTTGGAGCTCTAAGTTGAAGTCTGATGTAACTTTCTTTTTTCTGATAGTTGATAGTTTGCGGTTCTGGCTTATCTCTTGTGAAGAAAGCCTTCATGAATGGAGCTGTTAGCAGATTGTTCTCAGACGCCTGCACCGATCTCCAGTAATCACGTAAGTAAATAGTATCGAACTGCTTATTTGCGCTGATGACTCTTGGTTCTCCAAATTCTCCAATAATTTCTGATGAATTTTCGGATTTAATAATGTAAGTGTATTCAATATCTGAATTGACATTCAAATCAACATCCAGTTCCCAGAGCTCTCCACTACCTGGATGCATTTTCACTGCCTGATCGGCATCCCAGTTCCCAAGTTCTTTATCCTTACCCAAAACGTATACATGCTGTCCCCAATGCGTACGATACCCGACTACAAACTTCACCTTCATTCCAAACTACTTTTTTATCTTTTTTTATATGTAAAATCTACGGTTATCACACCTCCAGACCATTTTACACTCATCTACATCTAAGTCCTCAATCAATCCTTTTTGCACTTCGGTCAATAACAAACGATTGAAACCGTATTAATACCGGGATTAATTGAATTCTAACAAATAATCACCCCATAAAACAGGGTTAAAATATAAAATTCTTAAATATTAACACCTGTGAATAATAGAATTTAAAAGGTTGGGAAGCTTATCCAACTATCGGGTTATATTTGCTTGAGAAATCTAAAACCTATAAATATTTTTAATAATGAAATTCAGACCGGGTGTACTTACTGGAAAAGAAGCGACTGATCTTCTGAACTACGCAAATGAAAATGGTTTTGCATTACCAGCTGTAAATACAATAGGAACCAACACAATCAATGGTGTTTTGGAAACTGCCAGAGATTTAAAGTCTCCGGTAATCATACAGTTCTCAAATGGTGGTGCTGCGTTCATCGCTGGAAAAGGATTGAGTAATGACGGGCAGCAAGCTGCTATTGCTGGGGCGGTTGCGGGTGCTAAGCACGTACACGAAATGGCTGAGAAATATGGAGTTTCTGTCATTCTTCATACCGATCATGCGGCTAGAAAATTACTTCCATGGATAGATGGTATGTTGGATGCCAGCGAGAAGCATTTTGAGGAAACAGGTTCTCCTCTATTCAGCTCGCACATGATTGACTTATCAGAGGAGCCAATTGAAGAAAACATTGCTACAAGTAAGAAATACTTTGAGAGAATGGCCAAAATGGGCATGACTTTGGAGATTGAGCTTGGAGTAACAGGTGGAGAAGAAGATGGTGTGGACAACACTGATATCGATAACAGCAGATTGTACACTCAACCAGAAGAAGTATCTTATGCTTACGAAGAGTTGATGAAAATCTCTCCAAACTTTACCATTGCTGCGGCATTTGGTAACGTACACGGAGTATACAAGCCAGGTAATGTGAAGTTGACTCCAAAAATCCTTAAAAATTCACAGGATTACATCCAGGAAAAATATGGTACAGGTCACAACCCTGTAAACTTTGTATTCCATGGTGGATCAGGTTCTACAAGAGAGGAAATTAGAGAAGCGATCTCTTACGGAGCGATCAAAATGAACATTGATACAGACATGCAGTGGGCATTCTGGGACGGAATTAAGAACTACTATCAGGCAAAAGAAGGCTACCTTCAAAACCAGATTGGTAACCCTGAAGGTGATGATGTTCCTAACAAAAAATTCTATGATCCACGTGTTTGGTTGAGAGAAGCAGAAAAATCTTTTGTAGAGAGATTAAAAGTTTCTTTTGAAGATCTTAACAACATCGGTACAAACGCTTAATTTCAATCGTTTGAAATTTTTGAAAGCCATCATGACGCTTATGTCATGATGGCTTTCTTGTTTCATACCTATTGCCTAAGGTTTCTTCTTCTTGTATTTTAGAGGATCAAACCCAAATAAACCACCAGTTTTGATGAGGAGAATCTCTATATATCTGATTGCGCTGGCCTCACTCCTTGCCTGCAGCAGTCCTACAAACGACACGACACAACCAACACGTATGGAATCCAAAAACCGCATGATCCTTTACCAGATGTTTACGCGTCTGTTTACCAATACCAACCTTACCAACAAACCCTGGGGGACAATAGAGGAAAATGGTGTTGGTAAATTCAATGAAATCACTGCTAAATCTCTGGAAGAGCTAAAAGCAATGGGAATCACTCATATTTGGTTTACCGGGGTAATCGAGCATGCAGTATTGACAGATTACACTGCGTATGGAATACCATTGGATGACGCGGATGTGGTAAAAGGCCGAGCCGGCTCTCCATATGCCATCAAAGATTACTATGATGTCAATCCAGATCTGGCAGAATCAGTACCAGACCGAATGAAAGAATTCGAAGCATTGGTGAAACGTACACATGAAATCGGTTTGAAAGTGATTATTGATTTTGTACCGAACCATGTGGCCAGAGCATATCATTCTGATGCAAAGCCAGAAGGCATCATAGACTTTGGTGATGATGATAATACTTCTGTTGCTTTTGACAAGGACAACAACTTTTATTACATCCCAGAAAGTAGCTTTAAAGTACCTGAAGGATACGAATCTCTTGGAGATAATCCTTTCCCAACCAAAGATGGTTTGTTTTCTGAAACGCCGGCCAAAGCAACCGGAAATGACGTATTTAGTGCTGAGCCCTCCATTTATGACTGGTTTGAAACCGTGAAATTGAACTATGGAGTGGAATACCAGGAACATGGACGAGTGAGGTATTTTCATAAGCCACCGAACACCTGGCTCAAGATGCGGGATATCCTGCTTTACTGGGCAGCAAAAGATGTAGACGGTTTTCGTTGTGACATGGCCGAAATGGTGCCCGTGGAGTTTTGGGAGTGGGTAACCAAAGAAGTCAAAGCTCAATACCCTGAGATTACTTTCACAGCAGAGATTTATAATCCTGACGCCTACAGAGACTACATCAACACAGGTGGGTTTGATTACCTGTATGACAAAGTGGAATTATACGACACGTTAAAAGGGATCATTCAAAACAGGATGACTACTGATGCCATTACCGGCATCTGGCAGCGACAAGATGGAATCACTGACAACATGCTGCGGTTCCTGGAAAACCACGATGAGCAGCGCATCGCCTCACCTGACTTTGCCGGAGACATGTGGAAAGGTATTCCTATGATGGCAGTGACTTCTTTTATGCACAAAGGGCCGGTCATGCTGTATTTTGGGCAGGAAGTAGGTGAACCGGGTAAAGGAGAATCTGGTTTTGGCGGAGACGATGGTCGCACCACCATATTTGACTACTGGGGAGTACCTGAACATGCTAAATGGATCAATGAAGGGCAGTTTGATGGTGGCGGATTGAGTAATGACCAAAAAGAGTTGCGGGAAGCATATGCAGATATACTGAATTTATGCAACAGCTCGAGTGCAATTCGTGAGGGTGGATTCTATGACCTACACTACTACAACCGAAACGAGGAATACACTGGCTATTCTGACAAGATCTATGCTTTTGTAAGACACTCGGAGGATGAAGTGCTATTAATTGTGACAAACTTTGCGTCTGAAAAGCAATCCGCCAAAATAAAAATACCAGAACCAGCATGGGAAACTTTCGGATTGACCAGTGAAGATTTGAAAGCCAATAACAATAGCTTCAACAAATCGAGCACCACCACTTACGCAAATGAATCTGAGTTGGTGGTTGATTTAGATCCGATGAGTTATGCCATCATCACCTTAGACCAATAACCCTACCCAAACTGAAAAATGATGATCAAATACCTAACCTTACTAACGTCGCTCACCCTAATGCTGGTCGGCTGTAGTACGACTAAAGAAAATGCTGAAATGCCTGATATAGAAAAACTTCCAGTTCGATGGCCCAATGCAGTGACTTACGAAATTTTCGTACAATCCTTCTATGATGGGAATGGCGATGGCATTGGAGATTTTGTGGGGATGACCAGCAAACTGGACTATCTGCAAGACCTGGGCGTAGAAGCCATCTGGTTGATGCCTATAAATCCTTCTCCCTCTTACCATAAATATGATGTGACTGATTACACCGACGTACATCCAGACTATGGCACTATGGACGAGTTTAAAACATTTGTAGCAGAAGCTCATGATCGAGACATCAAAGTAGTGATGGATCTGGTGATTAATCATTGTTCTAGTGAGCATCCTTGGTTCAAGGCTGCACAAGATCCAAACAGTCCATATCGAGATTACTTTGTTTGGGCAGACATGGATGAAATTGAAGCGGAGGGTAAGCTGGAAAAAGAAGCAACAGGAGATAGCGACAATACCCATCAGTGGAATGAAGTAGATGATCAGGAAGAACTCTACTATGCGTTTTTCTGGAGTGGTATGCCTGACTTAAATTATGACAATCCGGCAGTTAGAGAAGAAGTTTACAAAATTGGTAAGTTCTGGCTTCAGGATGTAGGTGTGGATGGTTTCAGACTCGATGCGGCAAAGCATATCTATCCAGACTACAGAGCCGAAGACAATCATGCATTCTGGGCTGAGTTTAAGCTAAAAATGCAGACCTTCAATCCAGATGTGTACCTGGTAGGTGAAGTATGGGCTGATTTAGAGACACAACAACCTTTTGCTGTTGGGTTCTCCGGATTATTTAACTTTGATCTAGCCTTTACCATGATGGAAACGGTTAAAAACGAACAAGTGGTTTCTGCCAGCATTCATGAAAATGCCTGGAAAGTAGATCAGGGAAGTCCTGTAGGGATGTACAATGAGAGTAACGAGGCATTTACTGCCGTAAACCCTGATTATGTAAACACCACCTTTTTGACCAATCATGATCAAAATAGAGTGATGTCCTTCCTGGAAAATGATGAACGAAAGGCACGCCTGGCAGCATCTATTCTGATGACTTTACCAGGAGCGCCATATATCTATTACGGAGAAGAAATCGGGATGCGTGGAATGAAACCGGATGAACTGATTCGCGAACCGTTTCTGTGGTCTGCAGAAGACTCAGGACAAACCACCTGGATGGAAGCTGAATACAGCACTACAGAGACAGTAGACCCATTGGATGTGCAAATGAACGATTCTTCTTCACTCTATCATCACTACCGTAACCTGATTCGATTCAGAAGACTATCAGATGTGATGACTTTTGGTACTGCTGAAGCACAAGACTTTGGTGATGAGGCTATCCTCGGGTTTGTACGAAGCTATCAAGACAAAGACCTGTTAGTTGTTCACAATCTATCCGATGAAGCAAAGCAATTAGAGTCTATTGAAGCTTTCTCAGAAGTTACGTTTAGCACCTTTAAGGTAAATATTGATCCTAAGTCAGGGATCATACTTCCTCCATTCCAGAGCATCATTTTATCCAAGTAATAACTGGTCTGATATGATCGAAAAGAAGATTTATGATACGTATGAAAAACTATCTACACGGTATAATGAACTGATCGATCATAAACCACACAATGCTTACTACGATCGTCCTAATACCTTAAGTCTCTTCCCGGACAAATTAGAGGGAATGCAGGTTTTGGATGCTGCCTGTGGACCTGGTAAGTATGCTGAGGAACTCCTACAAAAAGGTGCCACTGTGACGGGGTTTGATCAAAGTCCTAAGATGGTACAGCTTGCGAAAGAACGCAATGGTAATAAAGGTCATTTTTTCTTGCATAGTCTCACCCAGCCTCTAACGATGATTGCTGATAAATCCTTTGATGTGGTGCTGTGTGCACTCGCACTGGAGTATGTGGAGGATTGGACCTTAACCATTCGGGAATTCAATCGCGTATTGAAACCTGAAGGCTTGTTGATCATATCCATTACTCATCCGTTTTTCGATTATACCTTCTTTGAATCGAAAAGGTACTTTGATACTGAAGAAGTCAAATGTACCTGGACAGGTTTTGGTGAACCGATCGAAATGCATAGTTACAGACGCTCACTGAGTGAATGCATCACCCCATTAACCTCCAATGGATTTCAGATTGACAGCATTTTAGAACCCAGACCTACTGAGGAAATGAAGCAAGTAGCCCCTCGTTATTATGATGAACTCAGTAAATTCCCCGCCTTTGTGTGCATTCGAGCACAAAAGCGGACAATGCCTATAGAACACTGAGATTTCTATCCAAGATCAATTAGTTTTGCGACCGACAATCAAGGATGGCTCCGAGCGATCCTACAACCCAAAATAAATCGTTAACAAAGCAAAATGAACAACATTTCAGTTATTGGATCCGGTACCATGGGCAACGGCATCGCCCACGTATTTGCACAACACGGCTACCAGGTTACACTAATCGATATTAACGCCTCTGCGTTGGAAAAAGCAATTGCCACGATAGGCAAGAATCTGGACCGTCAGGTGGCTAAGGAAAAGATCACCGAAGCGGATAAAGAAGCTGCATTGGCCAATATCTCCACCAGTACTGATGTAGCTAGCGGTGTTAAATCTGCTGATCTGGTAGTAGAAGCAGCTACTGAAAACTTTGAGATCAAGAAACAACTCTTCCGAACAATGGATGAGAATGCTCCTGCTGGTGCTATCCTGGCTACTAACACATCTTCTATCTCCATCACGAAGATTGCAGCAGAGACCAAACGCCCCACCCAGGTGATTGGCATGCACTTCATGAACCCAGTTCCCGTAATGAAACTGGTAGAAGTGATCCGTGGCTATGCAACAAGTGACGATACCACTGCTAAAGTGATGGAAGCTTCTAAGAAACTTCAAAAGATTCCTGTAGAGGTAAATGACTATCCGGGTTTTGTAGCGAATAGAATCCTGATGCCAATGATCAATGAAGCCATCTACACGTTGTTTGAAGGTGTAGCTGGTGTAGAAGAAATAGACACGGTAATGAAGCTGGGCATGGCCCACCCTATGGGCCCATTGCAATTGGCTGACTTCATTGGGCTGGATGTATGCCTGAGTATTCTCAATGTGTTGTATGAAGGCTTTGGCAATCCAAAATATGCGCCTTGTCCCCTACTGGTGAATATGGTGACTGCAGGCTATAAAGGTGTGAAAACTGGCGAAGGTTTTTACCAGTACACAGCAGGGTCTAAGGACCTGGTAGTGAGCGGCATGTTTAAGAAGTAAGGGCTTTATAGAGCTTATAATGCGGTGTGGCCGTCTCAAAAATGAATTTCGGGTCATCCTGAATCTTGTTTCAGGATCTTCAATAATTCGATAACAACCATCTTATATTCTGAAATAAATGCGAACAGCTAGTTTCAGAATAACAGCAAGGCACATTTTTGAGACGGCTTTTTCCACTTTAATCCACCATCTACAATTCTTCCCAGGGGTTTACCTGGTGGCACTCCACGGGTCAAACTTTCCTTTCATGTGCTCTTGATACTGTATAATCAGCACTTTCTGAACCATTTGACCTTCTGTTCTAGATCTTTGCATAATTGGAGCAAAACCATATTCGTATGAAAAATAATAGGTTAGTTGTCCTTCTTGATAAATTGACGAGAAGTACTGGAATGAGAAACCGAGATCATCAAGCCGGGTTTTACGAACAGTGGCTTTTCCATCGGGGCACAGTTGTCTTAAGATGGTTCGGTTTTTCCGAATCTGGCGATTTACTGCCTGAATAATTCGCTCGTGTTTTCTTTTATGCTGGTTGTGATAGGCAGCTCTGCACTGGTCTCCACAAAACTTTTTATCCATTCTTCCTTGAAGTGGCTTGCCACAGCCATAACAGAATTTGTTTTCCATTTCTATCATCAGTTCATTATTTAGCTGTATTAATATACGGATATTTACGGAACTATTCGGATATAAATCGGGCTAATGGTTTGATATTTGGTTGGTTTACAATATGAGTTCAACCATTCGAGAGCGACACATAACGTTAAAACACCTGGTAATTGGAGGAAATCGGATGATTGGACTTCAATTTTATCCTGATAAGGTCATTCAGGCCATGGTTAAAAAACTACCAGAGGTGAAATGGAGTAAACAATTTCAAATGGTTGTCCTTCAAAACAACACTAATAACCTGAATGCGGTTTTTGATACCTTTAAAGGAGTAGCATGGGTAAATACTACTTCATTTTTCGTTAATCGCCCTGTCAATACCGGTAACGAACAGCTTAGTGTGGACACATATAGACAAAGAATCCATAATCCCAATTGGAAATACTGTCCGGAAGACTTTTATCAAAAGTTGGAGATCAGAAAATATGCCTTGAATACGGCAAAAATATACATTGGTATGTTCGAACGATTCATCAATCACTATAAACACATTGATGATCCGATGCATATCTCTGAACAGCAGGTGAAGCAATTTTTACAGAAACTGGTACAGGAAAAGCGCTCTGATAGCTATATCAATCAGGCAATTAACGCTATCAAATTCTACTTTGAAGTAGTAAAAGAAATGCCTAATCGCTTCTATGATGTGGAACGTCCCATTAAAAAGGAAACTTTACCCAAGGTAATCAGCAAACAAAGTGTTTTTCGAATGATAGACAGCTGCACGAACATCAAGCATCGTTGTATTGTAAGTCTTCTGTACTCTGCTGGGCTAAGAAGAAATGAATTACGACACTTGCAAGTAGATGATATCGATAGTGAACGTATGTCAATTTATATAAAAGACTCTAAGGGAGGAAAGGATAGATTGACACTACTGAGTAGACGTGTTTTGACTGATCTAAGAGTTTATTATCAACAATACAAACCAAAGAAATATTTATTTGAAGGCACCGATGCTGGAAAATATAGTGAAACAAGTATTTCAAAGATAGTAAGCCGTGCGGCATCCAAAGCAGGCATACGGAAGCGTGTGACTCCTCACATGCTGCGGCATTCTTTTGCCACTCACCTACTGGAATCAGGAACTGATTTGCGTTATATTCAAACCCTGCTAGGGCATAATTCAAGTAAAACAACTGAGATTTATACCCATGTGGCTGTAAATGGTTTGACAAGCATTAAGAATCCACTAGATTTATAAGGCGGATAAGTGACATGTTGTCACATATCCGATTGTTAGGCACAAGCTAAAAAAACGACAGCCACAAAATCAAAATTCAAAAAAAATTCAAAATTGTGGTGGTAATTTGACAAATGAAAATCCTGATAATTGAAGATGAACAACAACTTGCTGAAAGTATAATAGAATACCTTTCAGATTACTTGTGTGAATTAGCGTCAACTTTCAATGAAGCTATTAGCAAAATCGGGATTTATCAATACGATTGTATTGTTTTGGACATTATGTTGCCAGATGGCAATGGACTTAAAATTTTAGAAGAACTAAAAAGACAAAACAAACAAGACGGTGTCATTATTATTTCTGCAAAGAATGCTCTTGACGACAAAATATACGGCTTGCAATTGGGTGCAGACGACTACTTGACAAAACCGTTTCACCTTTCAGAATTAGCCGCTCGAATTTATTCAATCATCCGCAGGAAACAGTTTGACAATTCAAACACAATAATTCAAAACGAAATTGAGATTGATTTACTTTCCAAATCAGTTAAGGTAAATGGTACACCCGTTATTCTCACAAAAAAAGAATACGATTTACTTTTATATTTCATTGGCAACAAAAACAGGGTTTTGTCAAAAAGCACTTTAGCCGAACATCTTTCGGGAGATTTTGCAGATATGTTAGACGATCACAACTTTGTTTATGCACACATTAAAAACCTAAAAAAGAAATTGTCTGAAGCAGGTTGCGACAGCTATTTAAAAACAGTTTACGGTTCAGGTTACAAATGGGAAGTATGAAAAAACTTTTACACAAATCATTAAAACCCCTTGCCATTTTTGCTTTTGGCGTTTTTGCATTAAGCATTCCTGCCTATTTGTTTTTAGTAGATTGGATTTGGATAAAAGAATTGGATGAAAACAACCAATTAATTGCACAACGTATTGAAAACGAATTTAGAGAGCAACATCTAAAAAATGACCAACTTGCTGAAAGCATTGCGTTTTGGAACGAAATGCAACCAAGAAATCAGATAAAACTTATTGAAAACCCTCTACAAAAGGATAGTGTTTACACAACACGACTTCAAAACCCGTATGTAAAACACCAATCAATCGACCGATTTAGAGTTTTAAAAACAACCATTCAAATCAATGGGGAAAACTATATGTTGACCATTGAAACCAATGTTGAGGAAACCGAAGAAACCGTAGTTTACATTGCTCTACTTTCTTTATTCTTCTTTCTTGTGTTAATCATTGGTTTTTGGCTTATAAATAGACAAGTTTCTAAAAAAGTGTGGACACCTTTTCAAGACACTTTACAAAAACTAAAATCTTTTCAATTAGCAAACCAATATGTCCCAGAGTTTTCAGAAACAAACACGTTAGAATTTCAAGAATTAAACAACGCCTTAAACAAGCTCATAAAACATAGCGTTGCAACCTACAAGTCACAAAAAGAATTTACCGAAAATGCTTCTCACGAACTGCAAACCCCTTTAGCGATTATCAAAAATAAAATTGATGTTCTCTTGCAAAAGGAACCATTGACCGAACGTCAATTTCAATTGCTTGAAGACATAAATGTAACGCTAACAAAGGTTTCGCACCTCAATAAGAACTTATTATTACTCTCAAAAATTGAAAACCAGCAATTTGAAGCAAATCAACCTGTTAATATCAGCGAAATAGTTGAAAAAAGCATAGAACAGCTCGAAGACTATTTTAGTGAAATGCAACTTTCTTTTCAAACCCAAATTGAGAAAAACATTGTTCTAAACGCTAATGAACATTTGATTGAAACACTCTTTACTAATTTGATTTTCAATGCTATTCAACATAATAGTGAGCAAGGAAGAATTTCAATATCACTGAATAATAAAGAACTTACCGTAACTAATTCAGGTCAGAAAGAATTAAACAAAGAAGCCTTGTTTAAACGCTTTTCTAAAAAATCAAACCAAAACATAGGTAATGGTTTAGGCTTGTCTATTGTAAAGCAAATCTGCGAACGTCATTCTTGGCGTATTGAATACGGTTTTTTAGATAGCGAACATATTTTCAAGATTTTGTTCTAAAATTTTACCCATTTTCTCATAATTCAAAATTTCTGCAAAATTGGGTTGGAGTTTTGTCGAGAACTTAAAAATTCTTGACAATGAAATATTACATCATAGGACTTCTTTCGTTTTTTGTGTTTTCAATTTCAAACGCACAAACACAAGACAGCTTGTCGTTCATCAAATCGAAACGAATGTCTGATGCCGATTTGGCAAAAAAGAAAGAAGGTACATTTTTCACAGGACTTCCAGAACTTTCTTCCGACCCTGTAACAGGTTTTGGTTTTGGTGCAAGAACCAACATCTATTGGAACGGACAAAAGGACAATCCGCTTTTTCCTTATACACCTTATTTAATGAAACTTACAGCCAACGCAGCTTACTATACTTCTAATGCAAGGGAGTTAGTTTTAAAGTTAGATGTTCCCTATTACAAAGGTTCTCGTTGGCGTTTCAAAATTGATTTTAAAGCACAGCAAAATCCCGCTAATCTGTACTTTGGGTTAACTGATGCTACGCTTGGAGATTTGAGTTTGCCCTCTGACCCGAATACAACCTTTAGAACTTATAAAGAATATGATAGAGCAAGAAAAACTTTAAGACCAGGAGAAACAGGAGAAGCAGAATTTGTAACAGATGCTTTGTCAAATCGATTTCGTGAAACTGAGTTTATGCTCAATTTAAAAGCAGATTATGCCTTGGGAAATGGGAAATGGCGACTAATGGGCGGTTATGAAATTCAGCATTTAAGCTATAAAACGTTTGAGGGTACAGAAGCAGAAGCTATAAATCCTACAACGGGAGAAGAAACAACTGCACCTAATGGATTTTCTTTATTACAACGAGATTTTGAGAGTGGTAAAATTTCAGGTTTAGAAGGTGGTTGGGTATCTATTTTACAAACCGCTTTGATTTACGATACAAGAGATTTTGAACCAGACCCGACAAAAGGAACATATTTTGAAATTGCCAACGAATATTCGAGTAACATTATTGGTTCTCAATTCGATTTTGACAAATTGTTTATACAAGGACGATATTACCAAAAACTACCTTTTGGTCCAAGAACCGTTTTAGCAGGACGTATTGGACTTGGTCATATTTTTGGAAACAATGCACCTTTTTTTGAATTTCAAGACCAGTGGAGTCCAGACGGAAGTGTAAATGCTTTAGGTGGTAAGCACTCTTTGAGAGGTTATAGAGCAAACCGATTTTTAGCAAGGTCAATGTGGTTTACCAATCTTGAATTGAGGTATAGAATTGCAGATGTAAAACTTGGAAAGCAGAATTTCGGAATTGGTGTTGCCCCATTTTTTGATGCCGGAACAGTAAGAAACCATTGGCAAGATTTGAGCCTTAAAGACATAAAATATTCATATGGTGGCGGACTACGAATTGCTTGGAATCAATCGACCATAATTTTCTTGGATTACGGAATGTCGAAAGAAGATAATTTGCTATATTTTGGAATTGGACAAGCGTTTTAAAATAAAAAAAGCCAGTGCCTAACATTGTGTATAAGCAATAGCGGTTTGAGTGCAAACTTGAACCGTTTTTGTATTTTATTAAGTATCTTGCTTTACGAAAAGTAGTAGCTATAAATCCGCTACTGCTCATACACTAGACCGTTATGCATAATTGCACTGCCAAAAAACAAAGAAAATCATAATGAAAAATCTAGCAATCTCAATCCTAACAATTTTATTAACTGTGAACATTGCAGTTTCTCAAAAGACCGCTAATTACAATGACGTGGTAACTAAGAAAGTCAAAGGAGTAATTGACACTTACGTTTCTAAAAACGGTGAAGAGTTCAGTGTGGGTGATACTCTAACACTTGGCTCAGCATTTAGGAACGAACAATTTGACTACATTCAGCAAAATGCTGGAATTGCTGTATACCCACTCCCAAACACTGCAAGTGGAAGCATTGTAACGATTAAAAAAATTACTGTTAGATCTAAAACAACGTTGGTTTCTACAACTAAACCACAAGGGTTTGTATACGCACTTTGGATCATCAACCTTGAAGGTGCAATTGAAAATGGTGAAATAAAGTCCAATATTTTAACAAGTGATGAAGCACTTGAAGAACTAAAGAAATGGAAAAGTAAGCTAGACCTTGAACTCATAACTCCTGAAGAATATGAAGCCAAGAAAAAAGAACTAGCCAAGTACATCAACTAAAATATGCATAATCGAGTAGACGGCCGTGAGCCTTAAAGCCCACGGTGCGCCTCTCACACCACCGCACATACGGTTCTCGTATACGGCGGTTCATTGAAT
>PBTY01000060.1 GCA_002729235.1 Rickettsiales bacterium
TTCTTTTCTCAATATCTGAAGTATGTCCCTTGTAGAATTTCTTTAATGAAGGAGAGAAGAGTATATAAACTGAGTAGGGCATGACATAAAAAAAACCCTGACAAAGATAAAACTCTATCAGGGTTTGCGGTATGGACGGGACTCGAACCCGCGACCTCCTGCGTGACAGGCAGGCATTCTAACCAGCTGAACTACCACACCAATTTTTAATGTTTTGGCATTCTTACCTCTCGATAGCTATCGGGATAATGCCACACCACTTTTTGCTTTTTTGAGCAGCAAAACACTCTTTTGTGTCGCTGTTTCCCTCAATTGCGATGCAAAACTATACGCTTCATTTTTCAAATCCAACAACTCCTAATAATTATTTTCAAGAAGTTTTTTCATATAACTAAAAATGCCCCGAAAGAGTTATTCTTACATACATTTGCAACATCAAAAAAATGAGCGGATGCATTTAGAATTCGAAAAACCAATCATAGAGTTAGAAAGTAAGCTTTCTGATATGAAGGAGCTTGCCCAGCAAAGTGAAGTAGACGTATCTGATGCGATCACTAAGTTGGAAAACAAAATATTGAAACTTAAGAAAGATACTTTTGAAAATCTGACCCGGTGGCAGAAGGTTCAACTTTCCAGACATCCTGAAAGACCTTACACATTGGATTACATCTACGAGATGTCTGATGAGTTTGTAGAGCTTCATGGTGACAGAACAGTCAAAGACGACAAAGCCATGGTTGGTGGTTTTGCAGAAATAGACGGTGTATCTGTGATGATCATCGGTCAGCAAAAGGGTAGAAATACCAAGCAACGTCAGGAGCGTAACTTCGGGATGGCCAATCCTGAAGGTTATCGCAAGGCACTTCGTTTGATGAAGCTAGCTGAGAAATTCAACACCCCAATTATTACGTTGATTGACACTCCAGGTGCATTTCCAGGATTGGAAGCAGAGGAGAGAGGTCAAGGTGAGGCCATCGCTCGCAACTTGAAGGAGATGATGATGTTGAAAGTCCCTGTGGTG
Source organism: Rickettsiales bacterium (assembly GCA_002729235.1). Classification (GTDB taxonomy): domain Bacteria; phylum Bacteroidota; class Bacteroidia; order Cytophagales; family Cyclobacteriaceae; genus Marinoscillum. The sequence continues at coordinate 1,022 of PBTY01000060.1, forward strand.
AGTGTGATCATTGGAGAAGGTGCTTCAGGTGGAGCATTGGGTATTGCCATTGCGGATAAAGTGTTGATGATGGAGAATACCTGGTATTCGGTGATTTCACCAGAATCGTGTTCCTCTATTCTTTGGAGAAGCTGGGATTACAAAGAGCAAGCTGCTGAAGCGTTGAAATTGACGGCTAAAGACATGTTGTCCAACAAGTTGATCGACGGTATCATTAAAGAGCCTCTTGGTGGAGCTCATACAGACATGAAAGCAAGTTCGGCGGAGTTGAAGAAAGAAATCATGAAACACATCAAGGCACTTTCTAAACAGTCAGCTGAAAAACGTATCGACAATAGAATTGAGAAGTTCTCCGGAATGGGAGCGTATCAATAAGAAATAAGCACTTTTATTAGTGAGAATATTATGAAAGCAGGGACCATTAAGTTTCTGCTTTCAGTATTTTAGTAGCACTTCAATGATTTGTGCCGTATGTACACTCCAGGTAGCCCNTCTTTTATATTGGGTTGCTTTACANAANGATTCAAATCGTTTGAGCTAAAACATTAACTAATGATGAAAGGATTCTTCAGGTTTTGCTTTTGGTTAACAGGCTGGAAGATGGTTGGTCAGCGACCACCTCTTAAGAAATACATGCTGATTGTNGCTCCTCACACCAGTAATTGGGATTTCTTTATTGGAGTTGCTGCGAGAAGTATTTCCGGACTAAGAAGTGATTATCTGGCCAAAGATTCCTTATTTAAAATCCCCGTTGTTGGATGGTTTTTGCGGTTTGTAGGAGGGCATCCTGTAGATCGATCCAAGCGAAGTAATATGGTAGATCAAGTTGTTGATCTCTACAATCAGAAAGAAGAGTTTGTTCTTACAATTACTCCTGAAGGCACCCGATCATACAATCCAAACTGGAAGACAGGGTTTTACCGCATTGCTCACAAGGCAAACATTCCAATTGTCATGGTGGCTTTTGATTATGCACACAAGCAAGTAGTTTACAATGAGCCCTTTTATCCAACGGGAGATTTAGATAAGGATATGGAGTATATCAAAGCCTATTACCGGACTATCAAAGGTAAATATCCTGAATTAGGAGTTATTTAAGGTTCGCAGGGGCTGGTTCAATGTGTATCAAAACCTGACCGGCTTCGGGGATCTGTTCTCGAATGGTGTCTTGAAGCTTATGTGCTAAATCATGTCCCTCGATCACCGTTTTGTGGCCAGCCACAAACGCATGCAGGTCAATGTGGTAAGTCATGCCTGACTTTCTAATAAAACACTTTTCGGTGCCCTCTATACCGTCAACAGACTCAGCAATCTCCCGGATCTGATCAATTAGATGATCATGTAGGTGTTCGTCCATGATTTCACCTAAAGCAGGTCGCACAATGACATAGCAATTGTACAGGATGAAGAATGCAGCAAACAATGCTGCCCAGTCATCTGCTGCGGCATATCCATCTCCAAAGAAGACGGCAATTGATATCCCAATAAAAGCAGCAACCGACGTGATGGCATCACTTCGATGGTGCCATGCATCTGCAGCCAATGTGGTACTGTTAACCTTTTTAGCTTTAGATTTTACTATTTGATAAGAAGCTTCTTTCCAAATGATGATTCCTCCCAAGATGTACAACGTCCAGGTTTCAGGCAATTCATGAGGTGTTCGGATATTGATTATGCTTTGATAACCAATAAGTGTCGCGGAGACAATCAAGAAGCCTACTACTACGAAGGTGATTAGTGGTTCTATACGGCCATGACCATATGGGTGGTTTTTATCAGGTGGTTTTTGAGCATAACGAATTCCCAGCAATACAATGATGGAAGAGAATACATCTGAGGTAGATTCGATTGCATCAGCAATCAATGCATGAGAATGACCGAAAATGCCCGCAATGCCCTTAATGATGGCTAAGAGGATGTTGCCAACCAATCCAAAAATGGATGCACCCAGGGCTGTGTTATTGCTCATGAATTGTAAACAAAAAACCCTGACGATTGTGTCAGGGTTTCAGTGATTATTTTGCAGTTCTTTTTGTTCGTCTCTTTGGTTTTACTTCCTCAACGATTTCGTCTTCTACGTCGGCAAGGATTCTACCACAGTGTTCACAAACAATAATTTTCTTCTTTTCTCTGATTTCAGCTTGTTGCTGTGGTGGTACCACGTTGAAACATCCNCCACAAGCACCTCTTTTAACAGGAACTACAGCTAAACCATTTCTCATGTTCTTTCTTACTTTTTCGTAAGATTTGAACAATCTCTCTTCTACGTTTTTAGCTGCTTTATCGCGATCCTTAAGAAGTTTTTCTTCATCTGCTTCAGACTCCTTAGTAATGGTGTCCAATTCAGCTTTCTTAGAGTCAAGATCTTTTTCTCTTTCAGAAAGAGTGTTCTTAGTTTGCTCTATTTCTTCTTTTTTAGTATCAATTTTAGCGTAAGCTTCTTTGATTCTTTTCTCAAGAATCTGAATCTCAAGTTGCTGCAATTCCACTTCTTTGGTGATTGCATCATACTCGCGATTGTTTCGAACGTTCATCTGCTGCTCTTCATATTTCTTGATGAGCTTCTCAGCGTCCTTAATTGCGGCTTTATTGCTATTGATGTTGTCCTCCAAACCAGCAAGCTCCTGATTCTGTTTTTCTACCCTCGTTTGGTAGCCAGCGATTTCATCTTCAAGATCCATTACCTCGTCTGGCAATGCACCTCTCACTTTAATCAGTTCGTCACGTTCTGAATCGATGGATTGTAACTTTACGAGGCTGTCGAGCTTTTTTGCTACGGTATTTTCCATGCAGTATTACAAATAATTGATTGGATTAGTCTGTACCTCCGATAAACGGAGTGCAATATTAGTGAATTTTTCGCTTAATATATCATAAAGTAAATCCTTTGTGTATTGTTCACTTTCGAAGTGTCCAATATCTGCCACAATGATTTGGTTGTCTGCTTCAAAAAAGTCATGGTATTTGAAGTCTCCAGTAATGAAAATATCGGCTTTGGCACCAATGGCTCTACTTAATAAGAAGCTTCCTGCGCCACCACAAACAGCTACTTTTTTGATCATTTTTTTATGGATGTTGGTGTGTCTAATGCCTTGAGCCTTAAAGGTTTCTTGAAGTGATTTTAAGAATTGATTGGTATCCATTTCCTGTGGAAGTTCTCCAACCATGCCACTGCCAACTTCTTGATTCTTGTTGCTCAAGGGAGTGAGGTAGTAAGCAACTTCTTCATAAGGATGCGCTTGATTGAGTGCACTCAATATTTTACCTGATAAAAAGGTTGGGAAAACTACTTCTACACGGTTTTCCTCCACAGATTCATCTTCATTGACTGCTCCAATGTGAGGGTTGGTGCCTTCACCTGGTCGGAAAGTCCCTTTTCCACTTACCTGAAAACTACAATGATCATAGTTGCCAACTTCACCTGCCCCTGCAGCATACAAAGCATCCAAAACTTTTTGAGTATCAGCAATAGGGATAAAAGTTGTCAACTTGGTTAAAACCTCCGATTTTGGACTTAAAGTTCTTAGGTTAGATAACCCAATTTTGTCACAAATGCGTTTATTGACACCCAGATGCACATGGTCCAGGTTGGTGTGAATTGCATAAATGGCAATGTCATTTTTGATTGCTTTAATTACACATCGCTCCACCCAATGTTTACCTGTGAGGCTTTTTAATCCCTTGAATATCAGTGGATGATGTGCAATAATTAGGTTGCAATTGTTAGTAATGGCCTCATCAATAACGGATTCAGTCACATCGAGAGTAAGTAAGGCAGTCGTTAATTCAGTCGATCGATCTCCGACGAGTAGACCTGAGTTATCGTAAGATTCCTGATAGGAAAGTGGGGCAAATTGCTCTAAAAACTGAATGATCTCTTTAATTTGCATGATGTCTTTACTGTTGCTGTGGCAAATTCTTCTTTTTCCAATAACGCTCCTTTATGCTGGAGTGGTAAAGCTACGCATTTGGTTTTACGATATCGGCCTTAGCCGCTCTACGCGTTTCGATGCAAATGTAATCGCTGTAGGTAATCTGGCCATTGGGGGGACAGGTAAAAGCCCTATGGTGGATTACCTCATTCATCATTTTTTGGGTAAGCAATTCGAAGTAAGTACCTTAAGTCGGGGATTTGGTAGACAAACTTATGGGTTTAGAATAGCCACCAAACATGATACGGCTGACTCTATTGGAGATGAACCCTACATGTATTGGCGAAAATATGGAGGTATTGTCAAAGTAGGTGTGGCGGAAGACAGGGAGTTGGCTATACCACAACTATTGACCGGTGAAGGGAATGAAGTGGTGTTGATGGATGATGGCTTTCAGCATAGACGAGTCATTCCAACAATAAGTATGGTGCTTACAACTTTCTCTAATCCTTTTTACGATGATTATATATTACCCTCAGGACGATTACGAGAACATCGGGCGGGAGTCAAGCGTGCAGATTTTGTTATCGTAACTAAATGCCCGGAATGGCTAAGCGAAGCAGAGCAAGTTCGGATCAAAGACAGGATTCATGAATTCACCGATGCGGCCGTCTACTTTACCTCTATAGAATACCTTCAGCCACAACCAGTTTTTAGTAACGAATTGATGCTTTCCAATCGTTTGGTGGCCATTTCTGGAATGTCAGATTCAGCTCCATTTGAAAAGAAGTTGAGACAGAACTACAACGTGTTGCTATCACATAGTTATAGAGATCATCATCGGTACAACGCTCAGGATATCAAGGATATAGTTAGAGAGCTGGGTGATGGTATCAGCCTCATGGTTACTGAAAAGGATATGGTGAAACTCAAGGAGTTTAAAGCGTTGGAGCAATTCTCCTGTTATTATTTACCAATCAAAGTGAAATTTTTGCGAGATGAGACGTTATTTCTATCTCAACTAGACTCTATGCTGAAAAACTATGTTCAGTAGTGGAAAGAATTATACTTTTGCCGCGTGAAAAGAATATCTCTTCATTTGTTTCTCTTTTTAATGGTGTGGAAAGTCAGTGCACAGCTTACTGATGATTCCTCCAAATTGGTGTACAATGCCAATACCACACGTATCATATATGAAGCAGATATCAAGAACAATGTAGAGATAGACCGTCATCCGGATACGACGTTATACAATCTGGAAAAATATGCTCAATTGGACCGGGATGCTAGAATGTATCAGAATTTGGGTAATAATGGTACAGCGATGTTCCCACTTTTCTACCCAGTTGCAAATCAGATCGGAAGAACCAGTGGGTTGTCAGCCTATGATAATTACATGGTGACACCTTCCAAAATCCAGTATTTTGATACCAAATCACCTTATATGGATTTGTACGTCACCTTTGCAGGAAGCGGACGGTCAGTGGTTGATTTCAAATTCAGTAGAAACGTCAATAAAGACTGGAATTTTGGTTTTGATGTGTATCGAATTACCTCAGATAAGCAAATTGGAAAGAGTGGAGCACAAGATCGCAATGTAATTGGAACAGTACTAGATGTATATACCTATTACAAGCATCCTGAGAAGCCTTATTCGGCTATGTTGAGTTTTACCAGTATGTCCTTTAATATTGAAGAGACAGGTGGTGTTTATGTAGCGGACTTAGCAAATGCCGCTGGAGATGATTTGTTTGAATACGCGGACTCAGACATTCAATTGAATGATGCCATATCCAATGACAAGCGTCTAAATCTCCACTTATACCATCAGTATGTATGGCAAAAACAATTTCAATTCTATCACCAGGCTGATTTCATTACCCAGAAAGACTACTACAAAGATTTTGGAACTGCCAGATCATCTGAGTCAACTTCTTATAATAATTATGGAGATTTCTACAATGATTTTCTCATTGCTCCAGATAGTACATACGAGCGATTCAACTGGTCCGAGTTTAAGAATGAAGTTGGGATCAAAGGTGATTTAGCCAATCTGTTTTATAGACTGTATTTGAAGCGAAGAGACATTGATTTTGATTACCTCTACAGTGATCCTACGGATCATTTTGGTGAAATTTTCCTTGGTGGATATACCCGCTTCGACTGGAAAGACAAATTCAATGTGGAAGGTCAAGCCGAGTTCCTTCAAAGTGGTGAGTACCAACTGCACGCCCAACTTAACTCTGATTTAATTTTTGGATCCTACAAGACTGTTAGGTCCAAACCTTCCTTTATTGCAGAAACGTATTATGGAAACCATCATGAGTGGTACAATAGCTATAACTCCATGTTTTCTAACGAAATCAAAGGAGGAGTTCAATTGAATTTGGATTGGTTGAAAATCAGACCGCAGGGAAGAATTTTGACAGTAGATCAATTCACTTATTTTGATGAGAATAAGACCTCACAACAAAGTTCTCAAATTGCTGTGTTGACTTCTTTGGGTGGGGATTTTAATTTGAAACTGACTACTAACAAGGAATTCAACAAAGCATTCATTTTGGAGAATGAAGTGTATTTCACCACACTTGGAGGAGATGGAGCTGCTTATATGACGGTTCCAAAACTCTTTTACAATGGAAAGTTGTATTGGAATGGAATGTGGTTCAAAAATACCATGGGAGTACAGGTTGGCTTCAATATTCACGCCAAGACGAAATACTATGCCATGGGGTATGCTCCTGAAATACAGCAATTTTATTTGCAAAGCGAATTCCCAATAGACGAATTCTATACCCTGGACTTCTTCGTCAATATGCAGGTCAACAATTTGTCAGCTTTCGTCAAGATTACACACATCAATCAACAACAAGATGATGGCTATTTTATCACCCCTTATTACCCGGGTGTGAAACAAACGATCGACTTTGGAGCGCGTTGGTTATTTTATGATTAATCATGGAACAGAACAAAACGACTTTAGGCTTAAATCTTCCCACGGATCCAAGATGGATCAATATTGCCGAAATGAACATTGAGGACATATTAGTTGATCATGCGTACTGTGAACAGAAAGCAGCTTCTTCCTGCATCTCGTTGATTGTTTCGTATCCAGAACGCAAAGATCTAGTGGATATGTTGACGCCAGTTGTAGCTGAGGAATGGGCTCATTTTGAGCGAGTCATCGAACAATTGAATAAGCGAGGTTATTCCCTAGGCAAGCAACGCAAAGATCATTACGTTAGCGAACTGAATGGCATTCTGAAAAAGGGAGGAAGTCGTGAGCAGCAATTAGTTGAAAAACTACTGATGAATGCCTTGATCGAAGCACGTAGCTGTGAGCGCTTTAAAATTCTTTGGAAAAACATTCAAGACGAGGAGCTCTCAATGTTTTATTACGAACTGATGGTTTCCGAAGCGGGGCATTATCACAACTTCCTGGATTTAGCCAAGTCTTATGCTGGTGAAGAATACGTCTTGAATCGTTGGAAAGAATTCCTCGAAGCAGAAGCAGAAATCATCAAAAACCTCGAAGTAAGAGGTGATCGGATGCACTGATAGGTTCTAAGTTTGAAGTTTTAGGTTTAATATTCAAGGTTCTTATGTTATTTCTCAACATTAAACTTAAAACATAGAACGTTTACGTCTTCTGCTTTTTCTTCTTTGCTGCTGGGAAGAGTATGTTGTTGAGTATCAGTCGATAACCTGGTGAGTTTGGGTGAAGGTTCAAGTCCGTTGGTTGTTCATTCACGTAATGTTGATAATCCTCTGGATCATGTCCTCCATAAAACGTCCAGAATCCCTTGCCTAACACCCCGTGAATGTAACGAGCTTCACCAACCGATCTGTTTTCTCCCATAATTACCACATCCGATTTAATCAATGACTTACGGAAAGAGGTCGTCTGACCCATAAATCCTTTGACAGTGGTTACGTGATTTTGAGTCAGCATTGTAGGAATTGGATCCCACTTAGCAGAGAACTGGAATAGACTGAAGAAATCATTCTCTTGTCGCAGGCCTCTTTCTCTTGACTGCATGTCAATGTTGGAGTATTCGTATTCGTATGGATTCCGCTCCAGGGTAAAGTTCTCGAATGCGAAGGTTCCGCTGAAGTCCAATTTGCTCTGAGCATTTGGGTCTGCAGGATCTCCATCATACATGGACTCAACAATGTCTAAACCTGCTGCCGATAAGGCTATATCATAGGTGTCTGTAGCAGAACACATGGCGAATAAGAAGCCGCCACTAGCCACGTAGGCTTTAATCTTTTGAACAACTCCAAGCTTTAGATGAGATACTTTGGAGAATCCATGTTTCTTGGCAGATTCCTCATATTCCTTTTGCTGCTGTTGGTACCAGGGGAAGTGCTGATAAGTTTTATAGAATTTACCGTATTGCCCGGTGAAGTCTTCGTGATGCAGGTGCAACCAATCGTATTTGGGTAATTCATTGTACATGATCTCATCATCGAAAATGACATCATAGGGGATTTCTGCATAGGTTAGTACCAGGGTTACTGCGTCATCCCAGGGCTGCTTGCTTTTGGGAGAATACACGGCGATTTTTGGATACTTTTCCAACTTCATTACGTCCATGTTTGAGGCAGGGCTGGAGATTTGATCCAAAATACTATTCGCCTGGGCATCAGAAATTACTTCATACGAAACATTTCGAATAACCAGCTCATTTTCGATTTTTTGGAGGTATTTGACCATAAAACTTCCACCTCGATAATTCAATAACCAGTCCGCTGGTACTTCTTGGGTCAACATCCAGTAAGTAATTCCGTATGCTTTAAGGTGATTGGTTTGTGTTTCATCCATCGGAATTAACAAATAGGCGGAATGAGCCTTCACAGATAAGAATAGAATTGCTAGTATGAAAAAGAGTTTTCGCATATTAAATTCCGAAATTTTATTAATCCAACGCATAAGCCAAACGCATAGTTCTCATTAACTTCACCAAACTACATAACCAACCTAATGAATATAAAGGAAAACATCAAAGAAGGGGTCAATTCCATCAAAGCTAACAAACTTAGAACATTTCTAACGGCTGCGATCATTGCAATTGGTATTACCTCTTTGGTCGGAATTCTTACCGCTATTGAAGGTATTCAAAAATCCATTAACGACAGTTTTGCCAACCTGGGAGCCAACACTTTCGATGTGACTAGTGTTCGAAGCAACCGAGGAAGTAGAGATGGTAGAGACGCCAAGTCTTTTCCTCCAATTACCTATGATGATTTGGTACGCTTCAAGGAAAAGTACGATGGAGGTACGGTATCCATCAATGCCTGGGTAACTGGCATTGCAGAAGCCAAACGAGGATCTAAAAAAACCAATCCAAATACTCGCGTTCAGGGAGGAGATTATGATTATTTGGTGGTTGATGGATACGATGTGACTGAGGGACGTTCGTTCTCCAGATCTGAGGTGGAAAATGGAGCTATGGTTGTGATCATAGGAAGAGAGATTAAAGATGCACTCTTTGATAAGGGGGAGGACCCTATCAATAAAGACATTAAGTTCATGGGCTCTAAATTCATGGTGGTAGGAGTGTTGGAACCACAAGGAGGAGCTAGTGGTAATGGGAGTGTGGATAGAATGTGCCTGGTGCCAATGGTTACAGGTAGAAAATTAGCCGCAGGAAGACAGCTGGACTATCAAGCTACTGTGGCGGTAAATGATCCCAACAATATGGATGCTTCTGTCGGGTTGGCTACAGGCTTGATGCGTGCCATTCGTCGTGATCCTGTAAAGCAAGAAAATTCATTTGAGGTACGAGTGAACCAATCTCTGGCAGAGCGACTTGGAGAGATTACAGGATATTTGAGAATTGGAGGATTTACTATTGGATTCATTACTCTTCTAGGGGCTTCTATTGGTTTGATGAACATCATGCTAGTATCCGTAACGGAGAGAACACGTGAGATTGGTGTCCGCAAAGCTTTAGGAGCAACTCCATTGAAGATCAGACAACAATTTTTAATTGAGGCCATTGTAATTACTCAGATGGGAGGACTTGGAGGAATTATCCTGGGAATAGGAATTGGGAATGTTACCTCAATGGCGATTTCGGATGGAGGTTTCATTGTTCCCTGGGTGTGGATATTATTTGGAGTATCAGTGGGTATGATAGTTGGATTAATTTCCGGATATTTACCAGCTTACAAGGCATCCAAACTAGATCCAATAGAGTCCTTGAGATTTGAATAATATGATAGCAGATAAATTAATAAAGACTATACGCGACGTGCCTGACTTTCCAAAGCCAGGCATTTTGTTTAAAGATATTACACCGGTTTTGGCTGATCCAGAGTTGAGCTTGGAGGTTAGTAAGGAATTTTTCGAATACTGGAAAGCTAAAGGTGTAGAGGCTGTTGTAGGTATTGAATCTCGTGGCTTCATTTATGGTTTGCAGCTTGCCCAGCAATTAGGTGTACCGTTTATTCCCGTTCGTAAGGCAGGTAAACTTCCGTTCAAAACCATCAAGCACTCATATGATTTGGAGTATGGCTCTGCTGAAATTGAGATTCACATTGATGCGATCAGTGAAGGACAGAAAGTCCTGATACACGATGACCTTTTGGCAACTGGAGGGACTGCTAAAGCAGCTTGCGAGTTGATAGAGAAAATAGGTGGAGAGGTGCTTGGATACTCTTTCCTCGTGGAGCTTGCTTTCCTTGATGGCGCTAAAAAGCTTGATGGGAAGGATGTTCACTCATTGGTGACTTTTTAATCTGTTAAACCACAGAGACACTGAGAAAGGAAGGTTTCTAAATATGAGACTGTCATTCCCCGAATTCAATAGGAGCTAAAAAAAACTGATAAGTGATTTTTCATGAATTCTAGGGGAATCTAGTCTCCCATATGGCGTTTTCGTCATGCCTACGAAGGCAGGCATCGCATGAAGTTGTTGAACTGATTTGCAAAATTTAATAAAAGGATTATTCTGTAGATATCAATTCATTGGATGAACTCCATTGTTTTGATGTGACCTCTGCCTGCGCGAAGGTGACGTATTGTGTTGCCTGTGCTTATAGGCATCACATCATTGCAGGTATTAGTTGAAGCGATTTAAGTCCTCGGTTATTGATAATCTGAAACACTATCAAATAAGTCTTTCCATGTAGGGTTGAATTCCGTAATTAGTCTATCCTTCCACGCTCTTTTCCATTTTTTAAGTTGCTTCTCACGGATGATTGCAGATTCAATGTGATCATGAAATTCGAAGTAAACCAGGTCATGGCATTGATATTTTTGTGTAAATCCCGAGCCTTCACCAATTTTGTGTTCATAAGCTCGGGCATATAGATTGTTTGTTACGCCTATGTAAAGAGT
>PBTY01000061.1 GCA_002729235.1 Rickettsiales bacterium
AGATACCAAAGCTTTTCCGCCAATTCCTAATATAAAACCAAAAGAAAATTGAAATTATTCCAACAATCACACTACCACACTGATATCCTGCTAGTTGGATGAAGATTTAATTAGAAATTTCTTCTTTTAACAAGGTTTGGGTACGATCTGGACCTAATGAAATTAAACTTATAGGTGTATTTGTTTGCTTTTCGATATAAGCAACATAGTCCGATAACTCTTGTGGAAGTTGATTGAAACTCGGAATAGCATTATTCTTCCAGCCTTTGAAAGACTGAAACTCTAAACCTAGTCCTTCATTATCCAGATAGAGTGGCAATTCTTGAGTAACCGTACCTCCCACTTTGTATCCTTCACAGATTTTAATCTCATCCATATCTGAAAGCACATCCGCCTTCATCATGAATAGTTGAGTCACTCCATTCAACATACATGTGTAGTTCAATGCAGGAAGGTCTAACCAACCACATCTTCTAGGACGACCAGTGGTAGCACCGAACTCATTACCTAGTTTTCGAAGTTCTTCTCCAGCATCACCATGTAATTCTGTTGGAAAAGGCCCTGATCCTACTCTTGTGCAATAAGCTTTAAAGATACCGTAGACTTCTCCAATTTTACCAGGAGCTACTCCAAGTCCCGTACATGCCCCAGCTGCGATAGTATTGCTACTGGTCACAAAGGGGTAACTACCAAAGTCAATATCTAATAAAGAGCCTTGCGCTCCTTCTGCCAAAACGCTCTGTCCATCAATCAAAGCCTGGTTGATCAAGTATTCCGTACTTAGAATATCATATTCACGGACAACTTCGCATGCTTCAAAGAATTGCTTTTCTTCTTCCTCAAGTTCTGCTTCGAAATTGTATCGCTCTAATATCTCCAGGTGGAAATCTCTTAACTGTTGGTATCTAGAATCAAAATCAGGTTCATTGATATCTCCAATTCTCAATCCCTTGCGTGCAGCTTTGTCCTGATACGTAGGACCGATTCCACGTAAAGTGGACCCTATCTTTTTATCTCCTTTTGCAATCTCATAAGCTTTGTCCAGCATTCTATGAGTAGGAATGATCATCTGTGTCTTATTAGAAATCACCAAATGGCGCTTCAAGTCCAAATTAAAAGGCGCAAGACCTTCTATCTCTCTTTTAAAAGTGATCGGATCAAGAACAACTCCATTTCCAATTACATTTAAGATACCCTCATGAAAAATTCCAGATGGTATTTGGTGCAAAACATGCTTATGTCCATCAAACTCTAGAGTGTGCCCTGCATTGGGACCTCCCTGGAACCTTGCCACCACATTATACTTTGGTGCCAAAAAATCCACAACCTTTCCTTTACCCTCATCTCCCCATTGAAGGCCTAATAAGATGTCTACTGCTGCCATTAAGTTTACTTGATTTTACTGAGCGCCTGCTCTTCTGTATCTACAATGTTAAAAATCGCTTGAAGTTTGGTAATGATCAATAGCTTTTTCACGTGCTCTGACGGCTGGATCAAGAAAAGCTCACCACCTTTGTTTCTGAATTTGGTAAGTATGGTAATCAATACTCCAATGCCACTACTATTAATATAGCGTACGTCAGCAATATCAATTAGACAATACTTGGCACCCTTGCTTAATGTGTTATTTACAAGCTCTACTAATTCGGGGCCATTATTTTCCCCAATCAAGTCTCCATTAAATACAAGTCTTAACTGATCTCCAGTAAGTGTGTGCTTATAATTCATTCTTATTATTTCTTTTGTTTTCACAGTTTTCTCGTTTACAGTTCGCATGTAATATCAACGAGTGCTGAACGACATCAAACTGTAAAAGTTGACCAACGGTATTTTGGATGTTTTGGATTCGCGGATCACAAAACTCCATCACCTTGTTACAATCTGTGCATATCAAATGATCGTGTTGACGATAGCCGTATGATTTCTCATATTGGGCTAAGTTTTTTCCAAACTGATGCTTGGTAACCAGATCACATTCTACAAGAAGATCCAAGGTATTATAGACAGTCGCTCGACTAACTCTATAATTCTTATCCTTCATGCTAATGTATAAGGACTCCACATCAAAATGACCATTGCGAGAATATATTTCTTCAAGAATAGCGTATCTCTCAGGAGTTTTTCTCAGGCCCTTCTTCTCTAAATAGTCGGTAAAAATATTCTTAACTTCCTCAAATACGATCACTTGACTCAAATTTTATACAAATATAGAAGAGTAGTTGAGAAATCAACTAGCTGTCTCGGGTAACTGACACTACGCCTTGTACTTGTTCCAGCTTTTCGATTAGCTGATCAACATGATGTGTATCACTTACATATAATTGTATTTCTCCTTCAAAGATTCCCCCCTCTGTATTTATAGTTATTGAGCGCATGTTTACTTTCAATTCTCCAGAAATAATACTGGACACATCATTGATTAATCCGATTCTATCAGTTCCAATAATGTGAAGGCCGGCAAGGAAGGAATTATCCTGACTGGAAGTCCATTTGGCTTTAACTACTCGATATCCATAATTGGACAACAGCTCCGCGGCATTAGGACAAGTAGTTCTGTGAATTTTGATCCCATCATTTACTGTAACAAAGCCAAAAACATCATCGCCAGGGATTGGATTACAACATTTAGAAAACTTGTAGTCTACCACATCCATATCCTCTCCAATCAATAAAAGATCATAATCCTTTTCACGAACTTTTTTGATCTGAGATTGCATTGCCTTGGCATCAGATACCCGACGATATTTATGTTCTTTTTCTTTCTTCTCGTTGAACTTCTTGATTTGGGAATGATCGATTTTTCCTTTCCCAATTAAATAGAACAGGTCTGTTGGGGTTTTTACTTCGAAATGAGCAGTTAGCTGCTCAATAGTTTCCTGAGTAAAAGGCATCTTGAGCTGCTTCAACTTTCGTTTGACTACTTCTCTTCCTTCAGCTGCAAACTGTTTTTTCTCTTCTTTAAGTGACTCCTTTATACTGGACTTGGCTTTTGAGCTAACCACATACTTTAACCAATCCTCATTAGGTCGCTGTTTCTTTGAAGTCAGAATCTCGACCTGATCTCCATTTTTCAATACATAGTTGAGTGGCACTAGTTTTTGATTCACTTTAGCCCCCAAACATCTGGCACCTACTTCAGTATGTATATCAAAGGCAAAATCCAGAGCTGTAGCTCCATTCGGAAGAGTGATCAAGTCACCTTTTGGTGTAAATGCAAATACCTCCTCTTGAAATAAGTTCGATCGAAAATCATCGACAAACTCAATTGCCGACGCGTCATTTTGTTCGAGTATCTCACGAACCTTACCGATCCACATCTCAAGTCCTTTATCTGCGTCTGGATTTTTGCTCTCCTTATATTTCCAGTGAGCAGCATATCCCTTCTCGGCGATCTCATCCATTCTTCTGGTACGAATCTGCACCTCTACCCATTGTCCCTTACCACTCATTACTGTTGTATGGAGTGACTCATAACCATTGGCCTTGGGTATGTTAATCCAATCTCTTAACCTGTCAGGGTTTGGCTGGTAATAGTCCGTAACGATCGAATAAACCTGCCAACACGCTGCCTTCTCATTTTCAACCTCAGTGTCCACAATAATTCGAATGGCAAACAAATCATAAACCTCCTCGAATGGCACATTCTGTTTTCGCATCTTGTTGTTGATGCTGTGAATGGATTTGGGACGACCCTTTATCTCATAGTTAAAACTCTGAGAGTTCAATTCTTCCTTTATAGGCTTGATGAAATTTCTAATGAATTTATTCCTGGCATCTTTGGTGGCATTGATCTTATTAGCGATATGTACGTAGGCTTCTCGATCTGTATACTTTAAATAAAGGTCCTCCAATTCTGACTTAATAGCATAAAGTCCCAACCTGTGCGCCAAAGGAGCATATAAGTAGATAGTTTCGTTGGCGATTTTAAGTTGTTTATCTCTTGGCATGCTCCCAAGAGTTCTCATGTTATGAAGTCTATCTGCTAGTTTGATTAAGATTACTCGAACATCCTCCGAAAGAGTAAGCAACATCTTTCTAAAGTTCTCTGCTTGCTGTGAACTCCCTTGCTCAAATACACCGGAAATTTTCGTTAGACCATCAATAATTTTTCTAACCTTGATTCCGTAACCTTTTTCAATATCTGCAAGTGACACTTCAGTGTCTTCTACAACGTCGTGCAATAGAGCTGCTACTATTGAGGTAGTTCCAAGTCCAATCTCACTTACACAGATTTGGGCTACTTCTAAGGGGTGGTATATATATGGCTCGCCGGACTTTCTGCGCATGTCTTTATGAGCATCCATTGAAAGGTAAAATGCCTTTTTGATGACCCTTGCATCCCCATCTTTAAGTATCGGTTTAGCATGCCTCAAAAGCTTGCGATACCTCCTTATGATCTCCTTTTTCTCTTCTTCTAAATCGACCTCAATCATTAATTAAAAATTTTTTCTTACCCTCTTTGCAAAATTAAACTTTTATATATCTTTGCACTCCGTTTCACACGCGGATGTGGCGAAATTGGTAGACGCACTAGACTTAGGATCTAGCGCCGCGAGGCATGGGGGTTCGAGTCCCTCCATCCGCACTCAATAAAACAACCCTCTTCCTATTCTCTGAAACATTCGAGATTTGTAAGAGGGTTTTTAT
Organism: Rickettsiales bacterium; assembly: GCA_002729235.1. Taxonomy (GTDB): domain Bacteria; phylum Bacteroidota; class Bacteroidia; order Cytophagales; family Cyclobacteriaceae; genus Marinoscillum. Next base: position 4,648 of record PBTY01000061.1, read on the forward strand.
TTTATAAACATTAATACACACCAAATTGGAAATCACACTTGACAAAATCGACAAGACCACAGGTTTAATTAAAGTTAAATTAAACGAGGCTGATTACCAACCGGGAGTAAACGAAAAGATTAAAGATTATAGCAAGAAAGCTAATCTTAAAGGTTTCCGTCCTGGGAAGGTTCCAACAGGCTTAATCAAGCAGATGTATGGAAAGTCTATCAAGGTCGAGGAAATCAACAAATTAGTTTCTGATAAGCTTAACTCCTACCTAAGAGAAAGCGACTTGCAATTCTTAGGAGAGCCGATGCCAAATGAGGCCGATTTCGAAACAATCGACTTTGATACTCAAAAAGATTTTGAGTTTTCTTATAATGTAGGATGGGCAGAGGACTTTGATCTTCCAATTGACAGTAAGGTTAAAATTGATAAGCATTCAATCAAAATCGATGACAAAGTAATCGACGAGACTATCGAAAACTTGCAACGTCAATTTGGTGAAACTGAAACTGCAGAAGTCACTGAGGCATCGGACATGGCTTATGGTCCTATCAANAGTAAAGATGGTGAGATCGATAAAGANATCAGCATTGACTTAAAAGACTGTGAAAAAGCTGCNGCTAAAAAACTTACTGGNGTAAAAGTTGACGAAGAAGTAGAGTTAGANCCNAAGAAACTNTACACTGACAGTCACAAACTTCACNANCAATTGGGTATCTCTCATGANGAGTTTGATGCTNTAAAAGGAAAATTGACTTTTACTGTTAAAGGAATCAGCAGACAAAAGCTTGCTGAGGTAAACCANGAGTTNTTTGACAAGACTTTNGGTGANGGAAANGTAAAAGACGAAAAAGAATTCAGAGCNAAAGTAGCTGANTCTGTAGANGGNAACTTCAAAAACGAAGAAGAGCGTTANTTNGANTTCCAANTAAGAGAAAAATTGGTTGATCAAGCNAAAATTAACACTCCTGATGAATTCTTGAAAGATTGGTTAGTAAAAACTAACGANCAGATTACTCCTGAAGTACTTNANAACGAGTANCAGACNTANGTAAANGAGCTTAAGTGGTCATTGATCAGAAACAAAATTGTAAAAGATCANGATTTCAAAGTAGAGAACGAGGAAGTAATCGAAGAAGCAAAAGAATTGATCAGACAGCAATTCGGACAAGCTGGTCTAATGGGTCAGATGGAAGATAAGCTGGATATGTTTGCTCAAAACTATCTTCAAGCTGAAAATGGTGACAACTACATGAAAGTTTACAACCAGGTTCAGAATAAAAAAGTATTCTCATTCATTAAAGACAATATCTCCATTAAAGAGAAAAAAGTAACAATGGATGAATTCCGTAAGCTTTAAGGAAACTTAGTGCATACAAAACAAGTTTATATAAAGTCCTTAGTATCCTAAGGACTTTTTTATTTTTGCTTAGTAAGCTAAATTGAACTCATGATCAATAAAGAAGAATTCCGAAAGTTTGCCGTAAAAGGCCAGGGTATCAATGGATTAACTTTTGATACATATACTAACAGAGTAGAGAACATGACCCGTTCAGTAATCGAGGAGAGACCTACTAGATTTGCTGAAATTGATGTATTCTCAAGACTTATTATGGATAGAATTATTTTCCTCGGCATGCAGGTAGAGGAAAATATCGCCAATATTATTACCGCACAATTGCTTTTCTTGGAGTCTGTTGACTCTAAAAAGGATATCCTTTTGTATATTAATAGTCCTGGAGGATCTGTATATGCTGGTTTAGGCATGTATGACACCATGCAACTAGTAAGCCCAGATGTGAATACTATCTGTACTGGAATGGCTGCATCGATGGGTGCAGTACTTATGTCTGGTGGAGCAAAAGGCAAAAGATCTGCCCTACCACACTCCAGAATTATGATTCACCAACCAAGTGGTGGTATGCAGGGTCAGTCAAGAGACATGGAGATCACTTTGAAGCAAATGCAAGAGCTTAGAAAGGATCTTTATAATATATTGGCTCATCATACTGGTAAGTCATATGAGCAAATTGAAAAAGACTCAGACAGAGATTACTGGATGAGAGCTTCGGAAGCTAAGGAATATGGCCTTATCGACGAAGTATTAGAACGTAAAAACAAGTAAAATGGCACAGGTAACGTGTAGCTTCTGTGGGAGAAATAAGAAGGATGTAGACCTGATGATCTCTGGGATTCATGCTCACATTTGTGATAAATGTATATCTCAGGCTCAGCAGATCCTAAATGAGGAGCTAAAAACTAAGAGCACAACGGAGAGTCCAAAATTCAATCTGATCAAACCGGCTGATATGAAGTCGCATCTTGATGAGTTTGTTATTGGACAGGATGAAGCGAAGCGATACATGTCAGTAGCGGTGTATAACCACTACAAACGATTGATGCAATCTGACAGTAAGGATGATGTTGTGATTGAAAAGTCGAACATTGTAATGGTCGGTCAAACAGGAACTGGTAAAACGTATCTAGCAAGAACTCTTGCCAAGATTCTTCAAGTACCATTCTGTATTGCTGATGCGACGGTACTTACCGAAGCGGGATATGTTGGTGAAGATGTGGAAAGCATCTTAACCAGACTTTTACAAGCAGCCAACTATGAAGTAGAAGCTGCAGAGCGAGGAATTGTCTATATCGATGAGATAGATAAGATCGCCAGAAAGTCAGACAACCCGTCCATCACAAGAGACGTGAGTGGTGAAGGTGTTCAGCAGGCGCTATTGAAACTTTTGGAAGGCACATCAGTGAATGTACCACCACAAGGAGGAAGAAAGCACCCAGATCAAAAAATGATCACTGTAAACACTGAGAACATCCTATTCATCTGTGGTGGAGCTTTTGATGGTATTGAGCGCCATATTGCTAATAGATTGAATACGCGTCCTATTGGATTTGCAAGTAAGGATGACTTTGATATGGGACAAATTGACAAGGAGAACTTGTTGCAGTATATCACTGCGCAAGATCTTAAGAGTTTCGGATTGATTCCGGAATTGATCGGTCGTCTGCCTGTATTGACTCATTTGGATCCTTTGAATGGTGATGCATTGCAACGAATCCTTACAGAACCTAAGAATGCATTGATAAAACAGTATGAAAAGCTGTTTGATATGGAAGATGTCAAACTTACCTTCAGTAAGGATGCCCTGGCCTACATAGTTGATAAAGCTATGGAGTTCAAGCTTGGAGCAAGAGGTTTACGCTCCATCTGTGAAGCAATTATTACAGATGCGATGTTTGAAATTCCTTCAAGTCAGGACATCAAGGAAATGGAAATAACTAAAGATTATGCTTCAGAGAAATTCGAGAAATCGAAATTCAATAAGTTAAGAGCTGCATAATTTATAGATGATCTCAGCTGCGTTTTTAGATGCGCTTTCGTCACCTAAAACTTTACGAATCTCTGAATAACCTTCAGAGATTCTTTTTTTGGTACCCTCATCAGTTAACAGGCTTTCTAACTCAGCAACCACGTTTGCTGAATCATAATCCCCCTGAATTAGCTCAGTCACCACTCGATGCCCAGCTATCAGATTAACCAAGGAGATATAAGGAACTTTCAACAAAAGCTTAGCTGCCACATATGTCAACAGACTCGTTTTGTAAACCACCACTTGCGGAATACCTAATAAAGCAGCTTCTAATGTGGCCGTGCCGGAAGTGACAACTGCAGCAGAAGAGGCTTTAAGTACATCATAGGTTTTCCCCTTTACAATCTCGATATTATCATGACTTAATAGAGGCTTGTAAAGTCGTTCATTAACATTATCGACTGCTGCCACCAGGAATTTTATCTCCTCGAAGACTACAACTAACTCCTGAATGACTTTTACTGCGCTCTTTACTTCGGAGCTGCGACTACCTGGCAAAACAGCAATGGTTTGTTGAGGGTTGTACTTACCTAGAAAATCTTGATCTGGTTTGTAATTATTCAACGCATCAAGTATTGGATTGCCAACATACTCAACATCCATGGATTCTTCACTGTAGAATTTCTTTTCAAAAGGAAGAATGACCATCATCTGGTCTACAGATTCTTTAATCTTCTTGATTCTGGATTTATTCCATGCCCAAATCTTTGGTGAAATGTAATAAGAAGTCTTAATACCAAGCTTTCGTGCATAAGCTGCAATTCTCAAATTGAACCCTGGACTATCTATTAAAATCAAGCAATCTGGTTTAAACTGCTCTAATTGCTGCATGCAGAGCCTTAACTTCTTACTGACATGAAGCAGGTTACTTAGTACCTCGGACAATCCAATAAAGTTGATTGACTTATAATCTTCAAGAATAGTAGCACCAGCATCATTCATCTGCTGACCACCCCATGCATAAATCTCTCCTTTGGGGTCTAAAAGCTTGATCTGGGTAATCAAGTTTGCTCCATGAAGGTCGCCAGAGCGCTCGCCAACTACAATGAAGTATTTCATAGCAAGGGTTTACTCCCCAAAATACTCCACGTAGTTTCTTGGAGTTTCATAGAGCTTCAATTGATGTAGCTGACCAAACTTAGCAATGGCCTTAACCTCTGGTTCTAAAATCTTCCAGAACTCGATGATCAACGTTTCACAGCTAGCCAACTTATCTGCCATAAACGGCACATCCAAGTTCAAATTCTTATGATCAACCTTATCTATGACTTCTCTTCTTATAACTGTGCTCAACTTCTTCAAGTCAACAACAAATCCAGTATCAGGATCAGGAGTTCCTTTCACCGTAACGATCAATTCGAAATTGTGACCATGCCAGTTTTCATTAGCACATGGACCAAAAACCTCCACATTCTTCTCTTTGCTCCAAGCCGGGTTGTACAACTTATGAGCAGCATTGAAATGCTCTTTCCTACTTACGTAAATCATACCCTTGTGAATTCTTTTGCAAAGATAGAAAGTAATTCATTGGAGTCCTATGAAGCCTTTTTTGATTTATTTTTGATTTATGATAGTTATCACCGGTGCTGCAGGATTTATTGGATGCAATCTCATTCGAAAGTTGAATGAACTGAATTACAATCATTTAATCGTTGTAGATAAGTTTGATAATGAGCTTAAGAACTCCAATCTGGAAGGCACCAAGCTATTGGCAAGCATTGACCGTGATGTTTTCATCCCTTGGGCAAGGGAAAATACCGAAGCTATCGAATTCATATTTCACCTCGGTGCCAGGACCGATACCACTGAAATGGATTTAGAGCTACTTCGAAAGCTCAATACCGAGTATAGTAAGTCTATTTGGAAATTATGTGTAGATGAACAGATTCCCTTAATCTATGCAAGTTCCGCTGCCACTTATGGAAGTGGAGAGCTAGGGTTTTCGGATGATGAATCCCTTATTCCTCAACTGAAACCATTGAATCCTTATGCGGTATCCAAACAAGAATTCGATCTGTGGGCCCTGGCAGAAGAAAAAAAGCCGTTTTTCTGGGCTGGCTTAAAGTTTTTCAATGTTTATGGCCCATATGAGCAGCACAAAGGAAAGATGGCATCAATGATCCATCAGTGCTATTTACAAATACAGGAAACTGGAAAAGTAAAGCTGTTCAAGTCATATCGGGATAGCATTGCTCATGGAGAGCAAAAAAGAGATTTTGTTCATGTCAGTGATGTGGTCAACATTCTAATCAAACTAATGCATCACCGAAAACAATCTGGAATCTATAATCTAGGCACTGGAAAAGCTAAGTCCTTTAATGAAATGGTGAATCAAGTATTCATCTCACTGAATCTTGAAGCTGAAATTGAGTATATCGATATGCCAGAGGAAATACGAGATAAGTACCAGTATTTTACTCAAGCAGAGATGGGAAAATTAATTAAAGAATTAAATATCGAGCAATAAAAAAGCTCCATTTTACAATGGAGCTTTATGTCATTTGTTTATTTCTTTAAGACCTTGAGACTTCCTACCAATTCATTCTGATTTTTGAATGTCAGTATATAAAGACCCTGCTCTAATTCGCGCCATTTCTGACTTAAGACAACCGTTCTTTGGCCCGGATCAAGCTCTTTCTGAAGTACAATCCTTCCAGCCATATCTGAAACTACAATCACTTGCGCCGACTCTTTCAAATGAAGATATAATTCATCATATGTTGGATTTGGATAAGCACTGACAATTTCGGAATCGGCAGAAGCAATTATACTAACTGCTGTAGCAAGAACAGTACATTGACCAACTGTTACTTCACCAGAATAGACTCCACTCTCAGTTGCCGAATAAACTTGCTGTGTTGCGCCTGTCAGAATCTCACCCTCCAAATACCATTGATAAGAGTCTCCTTGAGAAAGAGTCAATTCGACAGTAGCGCCTGAGCCAGTTTGAGTAATAGCTGGAGTATGAAGTGATGAAACTACAATAGTTGTATCAGTAGAAAACGGATTTTGGTCCTGATCAATTGCTGTAAGAACAACTTCATATGTCCCTTCTGTTGAGAATTCCACAACATGCGGACCAGGTCCTGAAGCTTGAATAGGTGTGGCATTCTCTCCAAAGAACCATGTCATATCATAAATTGAGCCAGTAGATTCATTGGTGAATGTATAAGAAACTCCAGCACAACCCTCCTGTCCAAAAGTTAAGGATGAGCTAAAATCAGGAACAACTGCTCCTTCTTCAGGACCAATCAACTCAAAGTCATCAAGTGCTAACCCAGCATCAATTTCAGCAGCATCAGTCAGGAAGGTAAATCTGAAAGATACAGTTGATTCTCCTCCTAAAAATCCAACATCTACAGTCTTCTGTTCGAACCCATCAGTGGCACCAGTGAATATTGGAACTTCAGAACCAAATACAGCATTGGGATCTGATAATGCGTCGTACCAACCATCGCGTACTTGTTCGTCTAATTTAATCCAGGTCTGTCCCCTATCTAGTGTGTATTCTACTATGAATCCATCCCACAAATTTTCAAAAGAGTATTTGGCATAAAAGGACATTTGATAATCTCCAATAATCGTAAAATCGAATTCAGGTGAATAAAGGTATGCCTCAGAATCGTTCTCATAGGTTGCATCAGTTAAACCAGTAACCCAAGCAAAACTTCCAGAATTGGTTCCATCTTTTCCGGTCACAGTGGAACTACCTCTTTGAAAACCTGTCCCAGCTACATTAACAGGAATAAAATCACCTACCGTTTCAAAGTCTCCACCATCAGTCACCAAATAGGTTCGACCTTTTTGACTGATTACCTGAATATAGTTTTCTCGAGTGAAAGTAGACGAGCCATTAGCATGAGTGACTGTGAGAGAAACATTGTAACTGCCTCCAGTCGTGTAAACATGTACAGGATTTTGCTGATCAGAGCCACTGCCATCCCCAAAATCCCAATCATATGACTGAGCACCAGAAGAAGCGTAATAAAAATGAATCTCATCCTCTGGGAAATTGAAAGTAGTGTCTACTGAGTAGAATCGACCAGCAGGGTCAGCGCTTGACACTTCAAAATTATCTATTAACATTCCATCATTACCATAATCTGCGGGATCACCGCCAGTTAAAAGTTGATGTGAGATTTTGAACATTACAGCATTTCCAGCTAGCTCGTATAGTGGGTAACTTGCATTCTGTACAGCAAAAACTCCTTCTGAATCAACTGTTTGTCCATTAAAAAAGTCACCATAGATGGGTTGTTGATACCATGAAATTCCTAAGTCATCATATGCGTGACCAAGTTTACTCCATGTCAAACCAGTATCAAGACTGTAGTAAACCGCCGCTACATCAAAGTCCGAGAAATCACCTAAATAGTCAAAACTTAGAATGTAATCTTTTCCGAGATCAGTTAAATCAAACAATGGCGAAATCAGTGCACTCTCTATTGCCTGTTCCGGACTTGTCATTGTTTCTCTCAACGAAGTAACCCAGGCTGTTGACGCATAATTATCAAACTTGTTAACCACGTCACCGTGCTCCCATAAGCCTTCACCTGCAATATTTGATGTGGTAATAAAATTTGCTGTTCCACTTTCAAAATCGCCACCTCCGGCTGCCGAAAACGGTACCGAAATAGTTGGAATAGATGTTAAGGTAACTTCGTAACTTCCTGTCTCTGGTACTCTATATGTCTTATCAAATGCGTCACTTAATCCATCGAAATAATAACTCAATATATCTTCTGTAGGATCAGGAGTTAATTGAACACTATACAATCCATTTGACACCTCAGTTAATGCATGGGCTACGGTATCGCCATCAGCATAAAACACGTTGACAACAAAATCCTCATCTATAAGAGCAGTATCTGATTTTATCAGAACCTGAAGCTTTAGAGGAGAACTAGCTTCAGCAACCAAAACCGGACTGTGCTCAATATTTGTTCTAAACCAGCCCATATCAGCAAAAAAACCAAGTGTTAAAATTCCTGGATCATGGATTACTTCAGATGGAGCAACTGCAGGTGTCATCAGAGCGTTTGGTGTATTATTAAACGTTGATTCGTCCCAGTGAGAAATACTGGATCCTGGATCATATGGTGATGGAGCAAATATTTTGGCCGGACCTGAATTGGAAATATTCACCAAATCAGTAGAAACGAACACATCAGAACTAGTCAAGAACGTACCTAATTCCTCAGTACCATTAGCTACATCCAATATATTCACACCCTCTCCATCTTCAAGAAAAGAAGTGAAGACCATTGGAAATCCTGTATCTGAAAGATCCCATTGTGCAGTATTATTTGACTCATCATAATTTTCACCAGAAATAAAGCCTAAACCATGACCTAATTCATGAAGAACAACAGATACCAAATCATATTGACCTGAGCCCTGACCATCTGTTCCTAAATACCAGTTACTGAATTCAGAATTAAAAGAGGCTTCAATGTCAAAGTCCTCACTTGAGTTTAATTCCTGACCGGCCAATTTTTCTGCAAGTGCCACAGGATAAAAGGTGTTTGGAATTGGAGCATTCTCAAAATCTCTATAGTAAACTGAGGCTCCCGCTGAACCTAACACACCTGTTCCCAGAGGTTCCCAGGTTGCTTGTACTCTAATTTTCACATCAGTTTTCAATATAGACTCCCAAATATCTACAGCATATTGAAATGCCACTTGAGCTTCTTCGGAGAAACCAACATATTCTACTTCAAAAATATCCGAAGCAGCACCACTGGTTCTTAAATGAGATGAATTAGATCTGGGAATATATAATTCATTCGGAACAGTTTCAGCTGGACATACAATTATTGGCCCTTTCTTACTTTGAAGGTTTTGTCCATAGCTGAATTGTGTGGCTAGTGCTAGTAATATTATTACAGCAACTTTAGCTGTGTTTAGTAATTTTCGAATCATTCTAGACTTTATCATTTTAAGCTGAAACTATGTAATTACTTGGTTTGAATTGTCAGTTTGGATTCTAAACAACGCAACCATATAAAGAACTAATTGCTAATATAGATAATTCACATCTCGATATTTCCAGAATTGGGTCTATATACTTCCAAAGGGCCACTATTTCTTCCGACGATAAACCCATTCTCAGTCGAAATTATTTGTTTGACCTCACCTTGAAACTGGAACCCTGACTTGGAATTATCTATATAAATCAAATCATCACCAACAACTTCCAACAGAGCACCATAAGAGCCATCTATTCGGGCTGTTTCTACTTCAAGGTTGTACTTATTGCCACCTAAAACTAAGAATCTCTTTCCTTCATATTCAAAAATAGAACAAGCATTTACACTGGAACCTTGAACCTCATCAGGGAGAGGTTTGAAATCAAATTTCAAATCACCTTTATTAATTAGAATACCTGAATTAAAGGTCTTTGCTTCTTTTTTCAAAACAGACTTCAACTCTGACCCAGGAAAAATTTCGCTAAAGGTCTTTTCTGCGTACGATTTATAGGTAAGAAGTCTATCTTTTAAGTAATGCAATTCCTCCAGCAAATCTTCTCTACCTTTCACTGGATACTCTTTATTGCTTTCAAAATAACTTAATAAAGACTCCACATCACCATCACCATCTATGTCACCCCCATAAATCTTCATCGGAGCTTGATATTTATAGTTCTTACCAAGATTACCCAATACAAAATCTTGCAGGCCATCATTATTGAAATCTACTGGATAGACACAATTCCACCAACCAGACAAATTCTCTGTTCCGCTAATAGTCAGTTTTTTTATTTCGTTTGACTCGAATTGATAGAATTCAGGCTCCATCCACTCACCCACCACAACCAATGTGTTTTGTCCATTCATCTCAACCCAACCCAAATCTGTGACTAAACCCAAATTCAACTCACCAAAGTTTTCATTGATTTCTAATTGTCCATCTACATTTTCCAATAGATAACTTGAGGATGAGTATGGATACGATCTTGGCTCAATATACCCACCAACGAATAAGTCTAAATCTCCATCAGAGTCATAGTCTAACGGTTGCACTGAAGATCCGCTGTAATTGTTACTAAACTTTATTGATTCGCTAAATACTCCACCTTCATTTAGATAAAGTCTATCAGCATAGTGACTGTCCCCGGCTGGAAATTCGTTACCTCCACTTACCACAAATAAATCAAGATCTCCATCATTATCTACATCAAGTGGTGTGGCATCCACATCTTCATAGCCCTTATCTCTTGCAAAACCGGACTGTTTAGATTTTATATAGGTACCGTCATCTTTTCCTAAGTACAATTCAGACTCTAATCCAGTGGCATTTCCAATAAAAACATCCAGATTCCCATCTCCATTCGAATCAAATACAGTCAGGGCAGGACCCATTCGTGATATCCTATAAGGTAGTAGGAATTGATAAGAGTAATCATCAAATTCATTTTCTTTATGCTCAACTGCCAAAATTGACTTTTTGAACAGATTCATCTCAGAATTTGACTTCTTGAGAGACTTTAAAGATTCATCATCTTCTGCAACTATATAATTTCCAGAATTAGGGTAATCAACCGAGAAATGACTTACCGCTCCCGATGGCCAATACACCTTCCCATCAATGGGGGATTTGATATCAGGAATAGCAAAAATTAAACTCGCCGGAACTGACGATTGAAAACCTCTGGTAAGAAAATTCTCCAATGTTTGAACAACTCCTCCATTCTCAATCACCACTTTTGCTCCAATACCAAACTTGTTATCAATACCTTTGAGGTCAATTTGTAAAGATTTGCCTTTAACCGTATTTTCATACACCAAAGCCGTATGATCAATATTATTGACGATGAGGTCTAAATCTCCGTCACCATCCAAGTCACCATAGGCACTTCCATTAGAAAAACCATTAAAATCTAAACCCCACTTCTCACTTACATTCTCAAAAACCAGACCTCCAGAGTTTTTAAACGCATAATTTCTTTTAGGTTCCTCAGGCAAAGCATTGATCATCTCTAATACACTAGTTCCCTCAAGATCATTGGATAAAGCACGCTGATACAGCTGATTATTAAAGTCGTTATTGTTAACACTTCTTCTTAAACCATTAGCAATAAACAAATCCTTTGCCCCATCCAGATCAGCATCAAAAAAATCCACTGACCAACTCCAGTCTGTTTCTGCCACACCAGCCAACTGAGAAATTTGACTAAAAGCTCCAGATCCGGTGTTCAGTTGCAAAGAATTTTGCATGTACTGATGATTGAAATCATATTCAACAGTTTTCCAAAACTCCGGAGCATTCATTGCTCCCATATTCGTTTTCTCGTGATAATGATTATCCGGCATCATGTCTAATTGAATTAGATCTATCAGACCATCATTATTAAAGTCAGCCATATCAGACCCCATCCCATAATTAGAAGTCTGCCGGAAATAGTCATTCAGTTTATTACTGAAAGTTCCATCACCATTATTGATATAGAAATAGTCCGGTGTATTGAAGTCATTGGAAACGTACAAATCACTAAATCCATCATTGTTTATATCTGTCGCCAAAACATTTAAGGATAAGCCATAATTTAACACTCCAGATTCATTGGTAATTTCTGTGAAATAGTCTCCATCATTTCTATACAAGTGATCTGACTCATCCATGGAAGGATTTTTTACCTTCATGTTCCAGAATTCGTTACTGCTATTAAACTTTGCTTCTGGATAGCTAGTAACGTACAGATCAAGATCTCCATCATTTTCCAAATCAAAGAAAATCGACTGTACACTCATTCCATTATCATTCACCTTATACTCTTCTCCTAGTTCTTTAAATGTCCCGTCCGTATTATTTATAAAGAGTAAATTCTCTCTTGAGAATCGAGGATTGTTTCCTGTAATATCTTTTCCAGAAACACATAAATAAAAATCTAAGAAACCATCTCCATTAACATCACCAACACTTACACCTGTAACCCAACGGTTTTTAGTTCTTAAACCGGCACGCCGTGTGATGTCCTCAAATTTGAACTGCCCCATATTCTTATAGAGCCTCGAGGTAACCATGTTGCCCGTAAGAAGCACATCATTTAAACCATCATTATCGATATCGAAAATAGCAACACCACCTCCGAAATACATATATGGATAACTAAAGTAATTTAGGTATTCAGTCTCTTGAAGATTGTTAGCGAACTGAATCCCAGTAAGGTCAGGAGATTTAAGTTCAAATAATTGCCCAGGATCAGGGCTATTAGATTCTTCTGATGCACATGCACTTAACATCAATAAAGGAAATACTATTAGAATTAATTTGGAGCCACTCATGCTTAAATATATCCGTTAAACACATAAATATAACGAACATCTGGTAGCCTGTGATAATTCTTCCTTGTTGGTTAATATTGTCGGATGATGAGGTGTAGTGTCATAGGTTTTTTTGGGGGCTTATTATTACTCTTTGGGTGCAGTGAAAAAAGCAATCCCAATTACACTCCAAATATCAAAGAATGGAATGATGTCTTGACGAAAGTAATAATGGAGGATGTCTTCACTCCTCCTGTAAGTGCTCGTATTTATGCCTACTCAAATTTGGCTGCATTCGAGATTTTACGACAAGAACAAGATAGCATTGAGTCATTTGCCAAGGTTATTAGAGGGTTCCCTTCTATTGTTTCACCAAGCGATCCAATTGATTTCAAAATATCATCTTTAGTTGCCTATTGCACTGTGTCAGAATTCCTTGTGCTTGACAAAGCACGCATGAATATCTCAGAGCACCATAAAATGACTGACTATTTTGAAGGTGAAGTGGAAAAACTGATTGAAGAAGGCTTTGATCAGGATATCATTAACTCTTCTATTAATTATGGTCAGGAGGTAGCCAAGGAAATAATAAAATGGACGAAATCCGATCACTATAAGCAACGAAGCTATCCGATATTTAAAGTGGTAGACACATTAGGAGGTTGGAAACCAACACCACCTTCTTTCTTACCTGCTGTAGAACCAAATTGGAATACCGTACGAACTTTTTTCATTGATTCGGCAGATCAGTTTAACATATCCAAATACAATACTCCTTTTGATATTGATCCAAACAGCACTTTTTACAAAGAAGCATATGCCGTATACAATAGTGTGAAGCAAGTCGATTCTAACAGAGTAGCGATTGCTAAGTACTGGGATTGCAACCCGAACGTCGTTATTGGTTATTCTGGAAATATTAAACTGTGGAGCCAAAAAATATCTCCTGGAGGTCACTGGATTTCTATAGCTAGCCAAGCATGTGAGCAGTATAATCTCTCATTAACGGCCACATCGTTCATCGTCAGTTCCGTAGCCATGTCTCTACACGATGCCTTTGTGTCATGCTGGGATATGAAGTATAAAACCAATCTTATTCGTCCAGAAACATACATTAGACAATACATTGACCCAGAATGGGTTCCTATTTTAGAAACGCCTGCTTTCCCCGAACATACTAGTGGACATAGTGTAGTATCAACGGCCGCTGCAACCATATTAACAAGTCTTATCGGAGATAATATGGAGTTCACGGATGCTACAGAGGAATTCTTTGGGATGCCATCTAAAACCTTCCCTAGCTTCTATGCTGCATCAGAAGAGGCTGCAATTAGTCGTTTCTATGGAGGGATCCATTATTTGCCTGCTGCAGAAAAAGGGAAATCACAAGGCAAAGAATTAGGTAATTATGTAACAAAAAAAATCAGCTTACTCTATTAATTAAAACCATATGATCAAAACTCTAATCACTATATGTCTCACCACAGTCATATTGGTGAATGTATCAGCACAATCCAAGCCACTCAACGAAATACTCTCAGACTTATCAAAACAAAATAGTATCAACATATTATATAATTCTGAAGAGGTAAATGATATCATCAGGGAAAACTCAAATGAACCAGCACTAGGCGATCAGTTAAGATCATTACTATCTGGAACTGGTCTGGTTTTCCTTTATCAGGATGATAAGGATGTTTTCATACTTCCCGCCGAGCTTTTCAATAATTACTCAATCACCCTCCTTAATATAAATAGGACTCCTGATGAGTATGTAACAGACGATCTTTCTATATCGGATATTATCACCGCAGATGCAGTCTTCACCATATCTGGAGTAATTGCCGACTCTAAGACAAATGAGCCACTTATTGGCGCCTCAATTATTGTTAATAATGGTGATGAAGAAAAATATGCGATATCAGACGTAGAGGGAAAATACCAGCTTGAAGTCAATCCAGGAAGATATTCCTTTAAGGTATTGATGTCAGGGTTTCAACAAGAAGAATCTCAGCTGGCTGTTTTTACTGATTTGAATAAAAATGTTGCCATGTATGAGGAAACTATGTATTTGGATGAATTCACTATAACAGCGAATAAGTCCAACTCAGCATCCTCTACCGAAAGCAGCACCATGCAATTATCTGTAGAAAGTATTAAGAAGCTACCTCCTGCTTTTGGAGAAGTTGATGTGATCAAGTCAATCAGCTCATTACCAGGTGTCTCCAATGTCGGGGAGGGTACCTCTGGTTTTAACGTGCGAGGTGGCAATATTGATCAAAACCTAATCTTATTGGATGGAGCCCCAGTATACAACTCAGGACACTTATTTGGATTTTTCAGCATTTTTAATCCTGATGCTCTTGATGGGTTCAAACTTTATAAGGGAGCTATACCATCATCTTTTGGTGGTAGAGCCTCTTCGGTTTTGACGATCTCTTTGAAGAATCCTGCAATGGAAGAGTTGAATTTTGGTGGAAGTGTTGGTATTCTCACTAGTAAGCTGCGGGTTGAAACTCCTATCAGTAAGAAACATGGGATTTCGTTCCTGGCTGCCGGAAGAATTGCATATCCGAATTTTGTCATGTCTCAATCCATAGAACAGACCATTAGTCAAAGTTCAGCCAGTTACAGTGACGTCACAGCAAAACTAAGTTATAAGCCATCCGATAAAGACTTTGCGTTATCATCTTCTCTCTATTTAAGCCAGGATGAATTCAGCTTTAGACCTGATACAGTATACGGTTGGGACAACCAAATTGCAAACCTGGACTTTAGCAAATCTTTCGGAACTCATTTCTTCAATACACATATTCATTATTCCAATTACACAAATAAGATTACTGGTAACTATACCAATAGTGAATACGATTACAATTCATCTGTTAACGATATTGGATTAAAGGCTGTATTGGCCAAGGATGATGAGCTGGGATTATCTTATGAGACCGGATTAGAAGTAAAAAGGATCAAATTAAACCTGGGTGAGATTGAGCCATCCGGTGACCAAAGTAGCATCCTACCTTATGAAACGGGTGTGGAAAGGGGATTGGAAGGAGCAATCTTTGCTGAAGCTTCAAAACAAATCAATCAAAAACTCTCCTTAACAGCAGGATTAAGATACTCCATGTTTGCTCGACTAGGCGAGTCCTCAGAATACACCTACATGGAAGGGTTTAGTAAGGATCCGAGAAGAATTACCGACACCACATTTTATTCTTCAGGACAATTATACGGATTTAACTCAGGTTTAGAACCAAGGATTTCAGGCAAAATCACTTTGACACCTAAATCCTCATTTAAGTTCAGCTATAACCTGTTGAGACAATATTTACTTCTTGTCTCTAATACGGCAGCCCAGTCTCCTGTTGATATTTGGAAACTTTCTGGACCTAACCTTCAATCACAGCTCAACCATATTTGGAGTGTAGGTTACTATAGAGAAATTGACAAACCAGACTTAAATGTCTCTGTTGAATTGTATTACAAGTTGCTAAAGAACAACATTGGCTATAAAGAAGGAGCACAACTTACTCTTAATAATAGTCTAGAAACAGAATTAATAAATGGTGTTGGAAATTCCTATGGAATGGAATTCCTAATTAATAAGACAGAAGGTAAGAGCACTGGATGGATAAGCTACACTTATTCTAGATCATTCAACAAGCTTGATGGTCCCTACAGAACCGAGCGAATTAATAATGGTGAATTCTTCCCTTCCAACTTTGATAAACCTCACATCCTAAACTTCATTTACAATTACGATTTTAACAGTCGCCTGAGTTCATCAGTTAATTTCGTTTATAATTCTGGAAGACCAATAACAGCACCGGAGTCCGCTTACTATTTCAATGGCTCCATTATTGCGAATTATCAAGCTAGAAATCAGGAACGTGTTCCTGATTATCACCGATTGGATTTGTCCTTAACCTTGGAGAATAGGAAAAAAAGAAGTCGTGATTGGGAAACAAGTTGGACGTTTTCCGTCTACAACGTTTACGGTAGAAACAACCCATTCTCTGTTTATTTCTCTACTATAAGAGATGGCAGGTTGCCTCAAGCCTATAAATTATCAGTCTTAGGCTCCATTATTCCTGCTATCACATTCAACTTCGATTTAAAATAACATCACATGAAAAAATTATTATATACGCTCGCACTTCTGGCAATTTGTTTTAGTTGCGTCGAGGTAATCGACTTGTCAACTCGTGATGGAGAAAAAACCTTAGTAGTTGATGGGATGTTCACAACTAAATTAAAACAACATCAAGTTAAACTATCATATACCACTGTTTACCCTTCCAATCCCAATGCTCTTCCAGAGGAACAATTGATCTCTGGTGCACAGGTTCAAGTCATAAGTGAAGCAGGAGAAACATTTGATTTTTATGAAAGTGCAATAGGTGTTTATTCAACTATTGATTCTGTTGCTGGTATTGTGGGTGGAACTTACCAATTGAGACTATTTGTGGATGATCAAGAATACCTATCAGATCCACAGACCATTACTCCTGTCACTGCTCCTGACAGTATTTATTATGAGTACTTAGAAGATGAAGATAATATAGCTGTATACATTGACTCAAAAGATCCAGGCGACTCAAGAAACTTCTATAGATGGACATGGACGAGCAATTACATAGTTATCACCAACTTTGGGGATGAGTTAGATTGTTGTGCCAGATGTTTTATTTCTAAAGTTAGCAATGACATTGTACTTCATGAAGATACCTACACCAATGGTCAACCAATTATCAAGAAGGAAATTGCTAAAATACCAGTAGACATCAATGGAGATTATCTGATATTCATAAATCAGCATTCAATATCAATAGAAACATACGACTACTACGACCTCTTGAATAGACAAATTTCTAGTACAGGTAACCTTTTCGACCCACCTCCTTCAAGGCTTATTGGCAATATATCCGCAGTAAATAGCAATGAGAATGTCCTGGGATTCTTTATGGCATCTGATGAGAAGACGATTTTCGGTCAGATTAAAAGATCTCCTTATTTTACGGGATTAGGCAAAGTATCAAGATACGGAGACTGCAGATTGTTAACTAACTCTGACACCTTGACTCCCCCCTTTTGGAACACTAAAGTATTACCTATTTACTAATAGAAATTTTTATGAAGTACTGGATATTTCTTACAATTCTCTTCTGCACTCAAAGTGTGTTCAGCCAACGTTTCTTAGTTAAACTTAAACAGAAGGATGTTTTCATAGCTAATGAAGATATTTCGTTCCAGGCATTCCTTACTGAATCATATCCTTATTCTCCTATTAACCAGGAAGAAATCATTAAAGCCGAGATCAAGGATCAGAATGGAAAGTTGCTCATCGAAAATCTATTCTATTTAAAAAACGGTTATCTAGAAAATAGCTTATCTATTCCGGAGAAATTTAAAAGTGGCACCTATAAGTTAACGCTCAGTCTTTTGTCCAACCCTGCCATGTCTAACAGCTTTGAATTACCGTTAATCGATTTTTCTGATCTCAGTGAGACCTACTTTGAGGTTGTTCAATTGAATGTAGGTTCACAATCCAAATGTTTGAGCCGAACATACATTGATGACAATAGGATTGCTATAAATACAGCGGATTTAGAAAATCAAGTTGCCACCATCAAAATCCAGAATGATCAATTAGAGTTGTTATTTCAGAAATCGCTGCTCATTTCTGATTCGATCACCTATTTTGAAACATCCACCGAATTGGAGAATCAAAGTTTAATTACTATTGAATTGTACAACAGTACTCAGAATCTAATTCATCGTGAAAAGCAATTCATTGAGGTTCCGAAAAATCTGGATGTTTTTACTAAGTTAACATACCAAAACAGATTGGAATTTCTAAAAGAGTTAGAATACTCAGGTGTAGTTTATGACAATTGTATTCCTACATGGAGTCAAGAAGCTACTGAAGAAACCAAGCCTTTCCGAATCCAAGGTGAACTAGTTGATGTTGAAAATCCAGAAAATTATTTCATTTCATTCTTTTCGGAGCCAGCAATCATTAACTACAGTCGCGTTACCGAAGATGGTTTGTTTGAGATTGATTCCTTCAATGTACTAGACAACTCCAAACTTTCAATTAACCTAATTGAAAGATCAACATTTCAGAAGATTGATAACTTTAACTATACTCTTCTCTACAAACCTTTTGTAATTGAAGAGGAAAATTATGGATTCAATCCAAAACCACTTCCTATTGAGATTAAAAAGGACATACTGTCATTGAAAGAGACCATTGCCGAAACTTACTTTGGTTCTTCTAATGTAGACAAGGCAATTGTAGAAACTCAATTAGTTCCAGATGAAGAATATGATCCTTCAGAGTACCCCTCATATGAAAATATGGCAGTAACAATTAAAGAATTAGTTGGTAAGAAAAAGATGAGAAAACAGAAAGGGGTTTACTCGATTTATCTTCTTAATCGATTTAACAACATGTTTTTTAATCGATCACCATTGATTATAGTAGATGACATGGTAGGCGTCTCCTTGGAAGAGCTTTGGACAATAAACCCTGCAACAGTCACAGGGATTGAAGTATTCCATAACTCGGTATCCAATATAAAGACCTTTGGAGAGCTTGCAACTTATGGTGTGATCAAGGTGAACACTAACGGCAACAAATTCAATCAATCAATTACTATTGACGGTGTGGATTGATTACGACGATGAGACCATATAAGTAAAAAAAAGCTGTGTTTTTCAACACAGCTTTTTTATTGTAACTAATTCTTCGTGCCCCTAAATTCCTCTCCAGTGTCGTAAATACTAAAGCCTAAGATAGCAGGTGTAACTGCAACATCTGTCGCTAGAGACACTCCTGAGCTAATGTCAGACGTTATAATCGATCCTAAATTGACCAATAAACCTGTTTCAAAAGGTGAAAAAATATCTGAATTATTGACTGCTTCAACTTTAATCCTATCGTTGGCTAGTCTAGATATTAACACAGTAACATCATAAGTTGTGTCTGTCTCGTCAATCACATAGTATCCATCATAACTTCCCTCAACTAACAATGCAATATTCTCCCCTTCTTCTTCCTTACAGCTAATAAATGAATATGCAATTACGAATATTGCAAATATCATAAACAAGTGATTCCTCTTACTTGAAACTAAGCTCTCTGACTTTCCCATTATTATCTACTATTTCAACTTTAATTACTCCTGATGGAACCATAATTGTCGGTTCAGATTGAGATAAATAACCTCCATTTCGAACTATCCCTTTAGTAATTTGTCCTTGATCATAAATTAATTTGTATTCAATATCGTTTGATTCAAATTTCAAAAGATTTCCAGATCTGGCATTTTCAAAGGCCAATAATTTATCACTATTTTGAGCAGCTAAAAACACTTCTTTATCTGCTATGGTCACTTTAACCAAACTTTTTCCATCTCCTTTTACTACAAAATTAGTCAATCCGTTGGGAACATTTCGGAATGTCCCATCCCCATTTCCCAGAGCGACAAACCCAGAGCCAGCATCCATATAACCTCCTATTACATCAGAAGTATATTCATTACCAATGGCAATTAAATCCAAATTTGAGTCATCATCTATATAAGTCGCCATCATCCCATAGATCGGCGACAATTGTAGTTGTGAATTGAGAGGTTTTAAGGTGTAACGCCCTTCCTCGTTTCTAAGAATAGAATTAGAGAATGTATAACTACTCAAATGATAAACACCCTTTAGCTCCTCTTGAGTAAAATATTCATCAAAAGTTGCGTTCGCAAATTTCTCATAATTAGGAAATTTCTTTCTCATCATTTTCAATTGTTCCACAAGAACGTCTAAAGACCATTTAGAGTATCTCTTACCCTGAATGTATTGTGTAATAATAGGATCTATTTTCCCATTTCCATCAAAATCCTTTGCAAACACTTCTACGGGTTCAGTTTTGCTAGGATGATACTGGTTATTTTCGCCGAGATTTCCGAGGACATAGTCAATATCCCCATCATTATCAAAATCCCCTGCACTAATAGAGTTCCACCAACCATTTGAATATTCATTAATGTAATTGGAGCTGACATCCTCGAAGGCCCCTTTATTGTTTTTAACAAAAGTTATCGGCATCCATTCTCCCACGAGAATTAGATCTGACCAACCATCCTCATCAAAATCAGTCCATATTGCATCTGTAACGAGACCGTTTCTATGAAAAACTTCTCCTTTTTCATTACCAAACGTAGTAAATGTATTGTCACCGTTATTTTCTAAAATATAACTAGTAGATGGGTAAGGATAAAAACCTGGCGCCAATCGACCACCTACGAATAAATCAATATCACCATCCTTATCAAAATCGAATGGTCTAATAACACTTCCTGACTGATTAATATCTGGTAAAGACCCTTCTGCTAATTCGAAATTACCATTACCGTCATTTATATATAATCTATCCTGATAGTATGGGTCTTCACGTGCTACATCATTACCTCCACTGACTACATATAAATCGAGATCTCCATCGTTATCACTATCAAACAACGAAACACCCATATCTTCTTTGAAATAATCATCTTGAAGAATTTCCTCTTCACTGAATGTCGTAGATTTACTTTGTCTTAAAATCCTGATTGATTCTCCAGCAGCACCTCCTATAAGAACATCACTATCCCCGTCACCATCAATATCTCCAACTGACATACCAGGTCCCATTCTAGAAAACATATGAGGCAATAATGGATCACTTTTAAAATCTATCTTATTTAATTCTTTATGTTGATAATTGATATCTAGAGCTTCATTGAGCTGACTAAACAACTTAGGTCTCTCTGGAGAAATGTATTGATTCAGAACCTCCCCTTCAAATGTTAATTCAGAATTAAATGGAGGATTAATTACTTTTTCATACATCATATCAGGCCAAATCACACATACTGAATCCACAATATTTTGATCGCCTAATCCAAAAATTATTTCATCCGTTACAGATGATTGAAATCCCCTATATGGATTTACTCTTCGATATTGCACTACTCCATCACTATACAATAATACCTTAGCGCCAATATTGATATAGTTTCTTTTTAGCTTCACTTTTAGATAGTTATTATAATCGGAGGCTTTGCCTTCATATAAAAAGGCTTTTTGACCAATATTACTAACTACCAAATCCATGTCTCCATCATTGTCTAAATCTGCGTATGCAGCACCATTAGAATAACTTTCAGGTGTACTTGCCCATATATCTCGTTTATCGTCAAAAGTTAAATCACCAGTATTTTCATAGAAAAAGTTCTTCAACTTAGCACCTCCTAAATTGCTCAATGCTGTTATTAAATTTTGTTTGGCTTCAGGAGTCCTGAGCATCTCTTGTTTCATTCGATATACTATAAAATCTCTATCAGTTATATCCCTTTTGAACCCATTAGAAATAAACAAATCTTGAAGTCCATCAAGATTGATGTCGATGAATAATGGAGCCCAACTCCAATCGGTAGCATAAACCCCTGCTAATTGCCCCACTTCACTATAACCATACTGACCACCCATTTGAAGGTTATTTCTCATGAATTGTTCATTGTAACCCGCGTTTAACGTAGTATAAAAGAGTTCAAGATTAAGCGGGCCAATTAATTTTTGTCGGCGATATTGATCCTCAGGTAGCATATCTAAAACCATTACATCAGCAAGACCGTCATTATTAAAATCTCCAAAATCATGGCCCATTGAAAAATTGCTGGTGTGTTTGAAGTAATCCTTTGCTGACTCCTTGAACGTTCCATTCTGTTGGTTGATGTAGATATAGTCGTCAAAATAATAGTCATTAGTAACCGTGACATCCATCCATCCATCGTTATTAATATCTTCAATACCAAGACCTAAACTATACCCTTCATATAGTATTCCTGCTTTTTTACTGATATCAAAGAACTTACCATCAATATTTTCATATAGTCGATCATTACTTACAGATGCCCCTGAAGAATCAACCGGAGATATTCTTTTATCACCAAAGGAGTTGTGATGATTGATAACAAATAAATCCAAATCATTGTCTTTGTCGAAATCAAAAAAAGCAGCGTGCGTGCTATAGTCCAGATCGGTTAATCCACGTTCGATTGACTCATCAACAAATGTTCCATCCTGTTGATTGATGTATAACCTGTTTCGACGTAGGTTATCTGGCACTAAGCCAGAGTAACACACAAATAGATCATCATAGCCATCATTATTAATATCTACTACGGCAACTCCAGTAGCCCATCCAGGACCTTCAATACCAGCCGAATTAGATACATCTTTGAATTTTAACTCTCCCTGATTGATATACAAAGCATTATTTTGTTGATTACCTGTAAAAAAAATATCCTGAAGACCATCATTATTAAAGTCACCGATACCAACACCACCACCATTGTAACAGTATTCGTAATCAATGACATTCACTGTGTCGTTTTCCATTATTTCATTGGAAAACATAATCCCTGAGCTATCAGATGAAATTAATTTTAACACCTCTGAAGAATTGGTCGACTCTATTGCGTTCTGTTCACAACCGATTAAGATTGATCCGATTAGAGTAAAAAATGAACCGATGTTATAAGTGTAAAATCGCATATATTGAGTTGTCTTAAAACAAAAAAAGTACCGACTTTCATCGGTACTTTTTTATTAATGTGAATTATCTATTAAAGCGCTTCTAAAGTCGCTACATAACCTCCACCAAAGTCGATGGTAACAGAAGTTCCCGCGGTGATAGAGAAACCAGCTTCAGAATTAGCAAGACCAGCAGCATCCCAGAAAGGATCAATGTCTCTAATACTAATTGTTGCTGCATCCAATAATGCCCAAGGACTCCATACTTCACCTTCAACTGATACTGGTGACTGGTAAGAATCCGGCTCATCACATACAGACGCGCCTTCAGCTCTTATCAATTCTCCAGTTTTAAGGAAAGTGAATACATCATCAGTACCACATGCTGCCTGGAATCCCCAGATATTACCGTCACCAGGATAATCATATCCTGTAACCACCCAGCTGTTAGCTATTAGATCGATGAATTCAGTCAAGACTCCATCAACTGTAGTGCTCACAACAGTAGGTCCTGAAGACCAATATAGGTAAGGTGTATTTACCGTACTAGACCAGTTTCTCAAGTTACCAGCAGCAACACTGAAGTAAACTTGTCCACAACAAGTCGCTTCACCTAGATCTGAAGCAGAATACCCCATATCAGTGGCTGTTACACTTACCATACCGCTTGCATCTGTAGTTGCTGTTGCAACTACATTAGCTTCGTTTATATAATCATCAGCAGATAAGAAGAAACTAACTACCGCTCCAGAAACTGGAGAACCAGCAGCGTCAAATACTTCTATATCTAATCTTGGATCGCCAACAGATGTTTCACGAGCCTGGTTTACTTTGTCCGCATCTACACACGAGAAAGCAACCGCCCCAAACACTAGCAAACTAAGAAGTTGTTTTATGTTCATTTTCATAATTTGATCGAATTAAGATTGATTAATTACTTGCTTCAAGACCTCCAAATGAGTAGATCTCAACACCTAAAAGGGTCAATTCACCACCAGGAACAGGAAGCTGAGTGAAAGCACCCTCTCTTAACCAGCCATCCCAATGTCTACCTTCAGCCAATTCACGGCCTCCCCAGGTGTTAAGCAATTCAATTATTCTTTCGTACTTAACAGCATCTAATAAAACAGCATCAGTTTCAGATCCAGTCAAAGCAGAAAGTCCACCTCTACCTACTCTTGTAAGGTTGATTAAAGAAGCTGCCTCTGTTTTACTGCCACCTGATCTGATTAATGCTTCAGCTCTCATTAGATCGCTTTCAGCTTTTTTGAATTTAGGCATTGGTACACCTGCAAAATCATATGCATTCGGAATATATCTGTTATGCACATAATTGGAGAATCTATACGTTCCTCTATCGATTGGGAAAAAGATAGAAGATCTGTAAAGAAAATCAGTAGTCATTCTATTGTCGCTTGAATTCAATGGAGGTAGACTCGTTCCATCTGCATTCGGGAATTCAGATGGATAAGAAGGGTCTATCATGTTCAATACCTTCTGATCCACTCTAGCCCAAGTGTTCGCAGCATTACCATTGGCAAGTGCTCCTCCACCTACTCCCTTCACATCATCAAACCATAAGTTGTTATCTCCTATAGGAGCAAAGTCATAACTAAGAGCATTATTAGTAAGGGAAACAACTTTAGCCCAGTCTACATCAGCCACCTCACCAGGAGTACGAGGATGATAAGTCAATGCCATCGCTGCAAGGTGATTTGCCAATTCTCCCAATTGATCACTTGTCAATGCTAGGCCATTGATATATGACGCAGGCATCGTAAAAGTGTTGGAAAAGGATGTTGACGCACATGCTTCTAGTTTAGCTACTGCAAAATCTCTCATCTCCGCCGCAGTGGAGAATGTTTCAGCTCCCAAAGTACCTAGATCAGTCTCAGAGTCCGCAATGAAGCCTCTATCGTATAAGATTGAAAGCTGTGCATGACCTGCTCCAATTAAGAATTGAGAAACAGCAGTCAACATTGCAGTCTGATCAACACCATTAACAGTTACCGGCAAATTCTCCGGGTTTGATAAGAATCTTTCGATATCAATACCACTTGAAATTGCAGAATAGTAGTTGTTATATGCCGTACTGATAGCAGCTCCGTCATTCGACGTAAGTGAGTTATCAATAGCAATTGGCGGCTGCCAGGAGAAATTACGAATTCCAAAGTTACCCCAAGAACAGGTTAACATGTCCGCATTACATGCCCATGCTACCCCTGTATTTACAGTAGACTGAGCCTGCCACCAGGACACAAATGCTCCACCAGGAATGTTTGTTAAATCTTCAGGACTAGCCAATACATCATCAAAGTCTGGCTCGTTGAAGTTTTCAACTTCCAAGTCCGCACACGCGTTGATAGTAACGGTGAGTGCGAGTAATATGATTAAATTAATTTTATTCATTTTCATTTTGCTAACGATTTGTTGTTAGAATGTAATTTGAATGGAACCAGAAATTGTTCTAAAGTTTGGATATCTAAATCCATCTAGAGCATATGTAGTTCTATCAATATTATCTGGACCTTGACCAACTTCTGGATCATAACCTGGGTAATCAGAGAAAATCAATAGGTTTCTTCCGATCAAACCAAGTTTGATATCTTGAATTGCGTTACCAACAGACTCACCAAATACTTTACCCGGGATTCTGTAATTGACTGACAATTCTCTTAGTTTCAAATAAGAACCATCGTATACGAAGTAACTACTAGGGTTGTTCGTGTTATAGAATGCCTGATAATAGTTGATAGACTTAGGATAAGTTGCTCCTCTTTGATCCATATAACCAGCTCTGTTATCACGAGTTAAGAACTGCAATGTCTGGCTATAAATATCACCACCTTGTTTCCAATCCCATAGGAAGTAAACAGTAAGGTTTTTGTAGATAGTGAAGGTATTGTTGAATCCAAGATTGAAATCAGCGTTTGTATCACCTACTTTATGGATAGTCTCACCTTCGGCATTTACATATCTTAAAGGAACTTCGTTTGCAGTACCCAAAGTATTGGCCATTACAACGTAACCTTCATCATTGACTGCATAATCACTAAGATCTGCTTCAGGGTTACCATCAAGAACTTCATCCAAGCTTCTCATCCATTTAGCTGCATATATAGCACCTAGAGGCTCACCTTCTTTGATTAAGAATACGTCAGATTGCTGAATACCAGTACCTCTTCTAAATTCAGGAATTGGTAGGTTAGTGATTTCCTGCTTGAATTTATCAAATACAATGTTCGCATCCCACTTGAAATTCGGGTTGCTAATAATGTTTGCACCCAAAGTTAGCTCGATACCTGCATACTCAAGATCTCCAGCATTTTGCCATTGTGAACCAAAACCAACAACTGCTGGAAGAGGAACCTGGATGATCTGATCTGTAGTGGTATTCATTACATATGTCGCATCTAATGTGAATCTGTTCAAGAAATTAACATTGATACCAAATTCATTTTCGATTGCAGTGGCTGGCTTAAGCGCTTTATTACCCAATTGGTCTTTAGTAGCAACACCCGCAGTAACGTTGAATGTCTCATATTGAGCAGAGTATCTAGGCCAAACACCTGATGTAGCTCTTGAAGCTCTAATTTTCAACTCTTGAATACCAGGAATTGTAACATCTTCTGTCAATCGATAAGAAGCCGCAACTCTGTAGTTATTAGATGAACGAGACTCAGGACCAAAAAGAGATACTGCATCTCTACGTCCCAACAGGTCTAAACTAACCTTGTCTTGATAAACAGCACCAACTTGAATCAACGTATTCTCTGAAGCAACCTCAGTTTTAGTTTGATCTACATCAGATATATTTTGGATGTTTTCAAGAGTTCTTCTATCAAATGTGAAGCCATCACCATTGATTTGAGTGTAGTCGTAAATATTTCTTTCAAACCAGTATCCGAATCTAGAATTAAGAGCAAGATCACCGAAAGTTTTAGAAAATAGAATATTACCTCTCACATTGATCTGAGATGATTGCCATTTGGTAACATCCATACCCCCAGCTCCAATTCTTTGGAAGGCTACATCATCAGCCAAATAACCTAAAGGAACAACGTTTTCAGTGTTAGACCAACGCTTGTCCAAACCTACGAAACCTTCAAGAGTCACGAAATTGAACGGAGAATAGTTTAATCCTACACTACCAATATATCTATCATCTTTTGTAGTGCTATAACGCTCAGTCAATGTATAAACTGGGTTCACCATTTGCTGAGATGAATCCGGCTTAGCATTAATTACCATTTCGCTAGGATTGTTCGGATTTGGTACCATTTGGAATAAATCCAAGTCAGGTCTGAACAATAATGCATCAAAGAATACACTTGTAGGTGCATTATCAATTTCTCTTTGGCTAAAGAAGTTACTTGTGCTGATGAATAAGTCATCAGTTAAGTTGTAATCAAAGTTAGCCTTGAAGTTTTGTCTTGACTGGCCATCCGTACCATAAACAACACCAGGTTGTTTTGTGTTTTGCGCAGACAACATGAAGTTAGCCTTATCTGTTCTACCACTGATAGACAAATAATTTGTGTAGAATACATCCTCCGTGAAAAGAATATCTTGATAATCCTTAGCATTTGGATAAGGAACGATCGATAAAGCATCTGCTCTAGGCACCTGGTTTCCTACTGGAGGTGCACCTGTTTCAGGATCTATCTCGTAGTGATGAGTTTCTGCCAAATCAATTCTTCCAGGAAGGTAGTTACGACCTACTTCATTTCTAAATACGATTCTTACGTCGCCTTCTTTCACGTTAGAACCTCTCCTGGTATTGATTACAATAACACCATTTGCACCTCTTGATCCGTACAATGCTGCTGCAGAAGAACTCTTAAGAATCTCCATAGACTCGATATCCTCCGAGTTAATTGTATTCAAACCACCATCAACGATTACCCCATCAACAATAATTAGCGGCTGTTGACCTTCATACAATGATGTAGATCCTCTAAGACGAATACCTGCATTAGATCCAGGAGCACCATTTTGGATTACTTTAACACCAGCCACTTTACCTTGTAAAGCTTGAGCTGGATCAACTCCAGGAGCTTGTTGGATCAGACTTTCGTCCACTTTCCCAAGTGAGTAACCCAATGTCTTAGTTGTAATACCTGGAGCAGCACCTGTAACTACCACTTCAGTCAACTGTTGAACATCAGATTCCATTGCAACATCAATAACTGATCGAGCTCCGATAGTTACTTCTTGTTGTGTTAAACCGATAAAGGAGAATACAAGAATACCTCCATCCTCTGGCACACTTAGACGGTAGTTTCCATCTAAATCGGTAGTCGCACCAGTGGTTGTTCCTTTCAGAACAACATTTACCCCCGGAATAGTACTTCCATCATCAGCAGAAGTTACAGTTCCAGAGACAGTCCTTTGTGCGAACGCCAAACCGGCCAGCATCAAAGTGAACATGAAACTGAGTAGAATCCTCTTCATATTATACCATTTTAAATTGTACATTATGTTTCAACTTAAAGTTATAACAATTATATCGTATTCAACAAGTCGTCTAAATAATATGAAAGAAATAATATACCATAGTTTTTATTACCATTTTCCTATTTAACAAGATATTCATCTGAATTATTCATAAATAACCAACTTCGAATAGAAGAAACAGTACCATTCATCCCCATTCATAAAATATTCTTTTGTTAACTATTCATTAAAATAGTTTCATTTTCTTGCCTATTTATTTAGAATCAATACACAAAAGGCATTATTCATCTTTTAAACTTAGCACAAACACTATTAACGGTAGTACGTTCCTTTGCTTTCTAATACTCCTTTCTTAAAAATCTACAGTTTTCTTTCGGAAATCTCAAATAGATCCATTTGAGATTAATAGGCACTCTTGAACCTAAGAGGAAAAGGCTTAATCTCTATTAATATGAACAATGGTCACATTAATTCTGCGGTTTTTACTTCTTCCAGCCTCACTATCGTTCGATTCAATCGGTTTAGCACTACCAAACCCTTTGTACGAAATTTGAGACTCATCAACACCATAAGTAATTAGGTAGTTATAAACAGCGCGAGCACGTTTATCTGAAAGATCTAGATTATACAATTCCGTACCCGTGTTATCAGTATGACCCTCTATCAAAAACTTTAATTTAGGATTCGATTTTATAAAAGCAATCAATTCGTTTAGTTCCAAATGAGACTTGTTTTCCAACTCATAGCTATCAATTTGAAAATAAATATTGTGCAAGGATACAGTCTCTCCTGGACGAATTGGACTCAAAAGGATATCGATTGTATCTGGGTTCAGAACGGAATTTTCTTCTGCAACAAAGGAAAGGTCCTCAAACATGTAGTTTTCCTTTTGAATAAAAACACCGTACTGATTACCCTCTGTTAGCACTAAAAAATATTTACCCGAAACAGGATCAGAGTCCACCTCATACACATCTTTGAAGTCACTTAAATTCCTCATCTTAAAACTTGCTCCAAGTGGCTTACCAGTATCCTTGTCTATAACCCTGCCTGTAACGTAACTGGCTTTATTCTTTAGCAGGGAATCATAGGGTATTTTGAATTTGACTATTCGTGATTTCGAACTTCTAGTTCCAGATTCGTTTTCCATAGCATAGTAACCATGGGTACCATTTGCATTAATAAATAAGGAAATTTCATCATTTTTGGAGTTAATTGGAACACCTAGGTTTTGTGGAGTAGACCAATCGTCCTCTTTTTCTGACACGAAAAGATCTAACCCTCCCAACCCATAATGACCATTTGACGAGAAAAATAATGCTTTACCATTCACATGAATAAACGGTGTGGTTTCATCTCTTGAGGTATTAATTGTACTTCCCAGGTTTATTGGTGATGACCAACCCTTTTCCGTTCTTGTGGAAACCCAAAGATCTCGTTTACCAAATCCACCAGGCCTATTGGATGAAAAGTAGAGTGTACGACCATCAGCAGATAAAGCAGGTTGCGAATCCCAGTACTTACTATTAATACTATCACCCAGGTTTTCAGGTACCGACCAATTATTTCCATTTCTGTAAGAAACATACAAATCACAACTTCCAAATGATTTACGCCCTTCACATGCAGTAAAAATCAACATTCGACCATCTGCAGAAATAGAGCATGCACCTTCATTAAACGTCGTGTTAATTGCACTGGAGATGGGTTGAGATGGAATCCATTGTTCATTAATCTTTGTGCTTATAAAAATATCTTCATCTGAAGCCGGGCCGTTATTATCTCGCTTGGTGTAAATGATTTTGTTTTCGTCGACAGTTAATACCGGAAAGTACTGCATGCTAAAGGCGTTTATCTCCTTCGGCAACTCTTCTTTGTCTAAATCTATTGCCTCACTCGAAGATTTAACTGCGAACTCAAGACTCAATTTTAATAAGGAATCAGGCTCAGACAATTGTTTTATTGCTTCTAATCCAGCTTCATAATTCGCTGTTTCATAATTCATTTTAGCTGAAGCAGCCCACATTTTATCCGTAACTTTATCCAATGGAGTAACTTCAATTCCTCTGTTATAGTAGCTTACAGCTGAATCTTTGCGCTGATATAGATTGTATATGGTAGTGAGTTTGAAGTATGGCAGTGGGTAAGATTTATCGGTTGAAATTGCTTTCTTCAACATCTCCACTGCTGGAATGAATTGTCTCTCCTGAATTAATTCATCAGCTTTCTCAACAAGCTTGATCGCTTTCTTGCTATACTCCTGGGCAGGGACTTTTGAAGCTAATGCACAAAATAATAAGAATAAAAGAGCTGTTTTTCTCAGAATCATGGAATATCCATGTATTTGTGTGTCTGTAAAGATATACGCCATTTAGGATTTTTCTTTACATAATCAACGATCATTGGTAGCATTTGGTCTTTCTTAGACCATTCTGGTTGAAGAAATAGATTGACTTTATTAGCACACTTAGCTGCGTGTTCTTCAGCCCACTTAAAATCTGACTTGTTGTAAACAACCACCTTCAATTCATCTGCGGCAGAATAAAACTCCTCTTTAGGAGCCATAAATTTCTTTGGAGAAAAGCACAACCAGTCCCAATTACCAGATAATGAATGAGCGCCAGAGGTTTCAATGTGAGTCTTGAGTCCAGTGGCATGTAAGCTGTGTGTGAAGTGATCGAGGTTGTACATGAGAGGCTCACCTCCGGTGACTACTACTATTCTAACACCCTGCTGAGAAGCTTCATTGACAATATCATCTACTTTTTGAATAGGATGCGCTTGCGGGTCCCATGATTCTTTCACGTCACACCAAACACATCCTACATCGCATCCTCCTAAACGAATAAAATAGGCAGCACTTCCAGTATGACCACCCTCACCTTGAACAGTGAGAAAAGACTCCATTACTGGCAATTCATCCACAATTAGTCCATTATCCTTCTGGATTCTGGTCTTCATAAGCTTTCAATGTATTCAATAATAGTGATGCGATGGTCATAGGACCAACCCCTCCAGGAACAGGAGTTATAAAAGATGCTTTTGGTGCGATAGTATCGTAATCCACATCTCCCGAAAGTCTAAACCCAGATTTTTTAGTCTTATCCTCCACACGAGTAGTGCCAACATCCACAATTACAGCTCCTTCCTTCACCATTTCTTCGGTGATAAGGCCTGGTTTACCTACAGCAACCACCAAAATATCT
The DNA here is from genome assembly GCA_002729235.1 of Rickettsiales bacterium. Taxonomy (GTDB): domain Bacteria; phylum Bacteroidota; class Bacteroidia; order Cytophagales; family Cyclobacteriaceae; genus Marinoscillum. The sequence goes on from PBTY01000061.1 coordinate 36,523, forward strand.
GCCGATTTGGTATGAGAAGCTAAATCCTTGGTGTATTTGTGACAAAGAGTTACCGTAGCATGTGCACTTTCAGTCATCATCATACCAAGAGGTGCTCCTACTAAGCGACTTGCTCCTACAATCACACAGTGTTTACCTTCTGTTTCCACCTCGTATCTTCTCAATAGCTCCATCACACCAAAAGGGGTTGCAGGAAGTATCAATTGATTTTTGGAAACGATTGATCCAAAGTTTTGATTGGTAAAGCCATCCACATCTTTTTCTGGCTTGATACTTTCTGTAATCTTCTCTACAGAAATATGCTCCGGTAATGGAAGCTGAACGATAAAGCCATCAATATCTTCATCGCTATTCAAATTCTCCACATGCTTAAGCAACTTCTCTTCAGAAATTGTACTAGCAAAGTGCATCAATGTAAAATCAAAACCCACAGACTTACAGGCAGCTATTTTACCATTTACATAGGTGTGGCTTGCACCATCATCACCAACAATAATAATCGCAAGGTTTGGTGCACGAAATCCTTTCGTCTTGCGCTCCTCTACTCTTGCTGAAATCTCATTCTTAATGTCTCCAGCTACTTTCTTACCATCTAAAATCGTCGGCATTTTACTTTAGTTTGAAGTTCTAAGTACGGGGCTTTTTAGATTAATATTATAATTGCTAATCAAGTTTCAGTACAGCCATGAAAGCTTCCTGAGGAATCTCCACGTTACCAACCTGACGCATACGCTTCTTACCTTTCTTCTGCTTCTCCAGAAGTTTTCTTTTTCGTGAGATATCACCACCATAACATTTGGCCAATACGTTTTTACGCATTGCCTTTACTGTTTCTCTAGCGATAATCTTGGTTCCAATTGACGCCTGCACAGCAATCTCAAACATCTGGCGTGGTATTAACTCTCTCAACTTTTCACAAAGTCTCTTACCCCACTCATATGCTTTGTCTCTATGTACAATGGCAGAAAGAGCATCCACCTTATCCCCATTCAACATGATATCCAATTTCACCATGTTTGACTGACGATAGCCTATCAATTCATAATCAAGTGAAGCGTACCCTTTGGAAATGGTCTTTAGTTTATCAAAGAAATCAAATACGATTTCGGCAAGTGGCAATTCAAATGTCAACTCCACTCTGTCTGAAGTCAAATAAACCTGATTTTTGATCTCACCACGTTTATCCATACAAAGCGCAATCACAGGACCGATAAAATCAGCTTTTGTAATGATTTGGGCTCTAATGAACGGCTCCTCAATATGCGAAATAAAGTTTGGCTCAGGTAATTCTGATGGAGCACTCACCTTTTTAATTGATCCATCGTCACTTACCGCATGGAACTGTACAGATGGAACCGTAGTGATTACGGTCATATCAAACTCACGCTCCAAACGCTCCTGAACAATCTCCATATGGAGCATACCCAGGAATCCACAACGGAATCCAAATCCAAGTGCCATGGACGTTTCAGGCTCCCAAACTAAAGATGCGTCATTCAACTGAAGCTTCTCCATGGATGCTCTCAACTCTTCAAACTCGCTAGTTTCCACTGGATATATCCCAGCAAAAACCATTGGTTTTACATCCTCAAAGCCTTTTACCTGTCGCTGAGTGGGCTTGTTCACATGAGTGATTGTATCCCCTACCTTTACTTCTTTGGCTACTTTGATTCCAGAGATCAGGTATCCTACATTACCAGCAGAGATTTCTTTTTTCTTTTCGTGAGACAAACGAAGCACACCAATTTCATCAGCATCATACGTTTTACCTGTATTCACGAATTTTACTTTCTCTCCAGATTTCAACGTACCATTAAATACTCTGAAGAATACTTCGATACCTCTGTAAGAGTTAAAAACTGAATCGAAAATCATTGCCTGAAGAGGCTCTTCAGGATCTCCTGTTGGAGCAGGAATTCGATTAACGATTGCTTCTAGTATTTCTGAAATACCAATACCTTCTTTAGCACTGGCATGAATTATATCTTCTTTTGCACAACCAAGTAAATCGATCACTTGATCTGAAACTTCCTCGATCATTGCCCCAGGAAGGTCGATCTTGTTAAGCACTGGAATTACTTCCAAATCATGCTCTAAAGCTAGATACAGGTTTGAAATCGTCTGTGCTTCAATTCCCTGAGCCGCGTCTACAATCAAAAGTGCTCCTTCACAAGCAGCAATCGATCTGGACACCTCATATGAGAAATCGACGTGACCCGGAGTGTCAATCAAATTTAGGGTATATTCTGTTCCCTCGTATGGAAAGTACATTTGGATAGCATGACTCTTGATGGTAATACCACGCTCACGCTCCAAATCCATATCATCCAAAAGCTGCGCTTGCATATCGCGATCAGCCACAGTTTGGGTATTCTGAATGAGTCTATCAGCCAGTGTACTCTTACCGTGATCAATGTGTGCAATGATGCAGAAATTCCTAATGTGCTTCATACCTAATTAAAAGTCTGCAAAGGTAGTATAAAGATGCATCAATAATGAGGCATTAGGCAAAAGGTTTTCAGAGGATTACACCTTGTTTTTGGTGTCTATGAGGATTGTTACTGGCCCATCATTTACAAGTGCTACATCCATATCTGCACCAAACTCTCCAGTCCGCACTGGACGACCATACGATGCTATTGTTTTGATGAAATTTTCATACAAAGGAATTGCCACATCTGGCTTGGCAGCCTTTATATAAGATGGACGATTTCCTTTTTTGGTGGAAGCATGTAGTGTGAATTGACTAACAACCAAGAGTTCGCCATTCTGATCTAGCAGGCTTTCATTCATCACCCCATCAGCATCCTCAAAGATCCTCATGTTGACAATTTTCTTCGCCAGCCAATCAATATCCTCCTGATTGTCGGCATCTTCTATTCCCAGAAGAATCAAAAGACCTTTCCCTATTTCACTTTTTATATTCCCATCAATGGTTACTGATGCTTCAGATACTTTCTGTATTACTGCTATCAAAATCCTAATGATTTAAGTCGATCAGTCATGTCGCTGGAACTGAGAATCTTCAATCCTCTACGCTGATCTCGGGCAATCAGAAACATACTATTAGCTACATCTGATGCTTTTATTGACCACAATCTCCTCTTCAGCCCCACCATAAAGAAACTCAAAAATGCTGAGAACCCTTTTGCTAAAGTCTCTCCCAATCTAAACTCATCTCGATTGCCAAGCAATAGTGAAGGCCTGAATATCATGAGTGCCGGTAGCTTCATTTCACGAAGTTTTTCCTCTACCTCACCTTTCACTTGATTATAGAATAATGGAGAATTGGAGTTCGCTCCTGCTGAAGTAACAATAAGGTACTGACGGAACATTTCGGATTTCTTTGCAATCCGTGCCATTTCCAAAGGATAATCAAGATCTACTTTCTTGAATTTTTCTTTTGAACCTGCCTGCTTCATAGTGGTCCCCAGGCAGCAGAAATAATCATTGGCTTGCAAACGATCTGAGTATTGGCCCAATTGATCAAAATCCTCAATAATAATCTCCTCAATACGATCATTGCTAAGATTTAATGGCTTTCTAGTAACCAACTTAATCGAATTATAGTAGGTGTTTTCTAGAAGCACGTTGACCAGTGCTCTACCTACAAGACCGGTACATCCAATTACTAATGCAGAATTATTTGGCATATAAGCTTTTTGTGATTGTAGTTATGCGTTGGCTTCTTCCCAAACTCTGAATTTTGCAATATCATCTGCAAGACTCTTGAAAATGAAGTAAACTAACGAAATATCGTCTGTTAAGCCTAAAGCTGGTATGAAATCAGGTATTAGATCAATCGGAGTAATAAAGTACACCAAAGCAAAAACCAGGGTAAGCATGGTTGTTGCAGAAAATGCTCGATAAGAGCCATTAATATGAGCGCGGACCATTCGTATGATCACTTGCAATTGATAGATAAAAGTAGATCGCTCCTCTGAATCAGAGTTCAATTTATCTACTTTGGATTTAACCTCAGTAATAAGCCCTTTTACCTTGTCGTTTTCAGTAAGGGTCTCTTTAGCTTTCTTAAATATCTGATCAATTTTTATTTTACTCATAAACTAAAATAACTCTCTTATCTCGTTTTTAATATATCCTAAAGCTCCAGAAATGGTATCTGTTTGATTAGACACATTCTTTTCAAAGACCTTTTTGGCTAAATCTAAACTAGTAGCCTCACCCCTAAGTTCATTTGCTGACTCATTGATCATAGAAATCAATTGCTCCACGGCACTTTTAACATAAATCCATGCGTCATCTGACATATAAACCTGCTGAGAGAGATTATGATTCAATTCATTGCGGATTTCTGAAACCATTAACCCTTGCAGTTGTCCTGCAGTCATCCCTTTTTCATTCAATCTGGGAATGATGTTATTTGGGGAAATTCTTTCCAGAAGCAAGCAAACTCTCTCATAGGCCTGCATTCTCACCGGAAGCACCGTTTCTTGATTCTTATGTCTCAAAGTCAGGTGTAATTCATCTAATTGTTTGTTGAAAAAAGAACGAACCATCAAATAGGTACTGTACAAAATTAGTACCGCTGGAATCGTAATTTTCAAAAGGTCGTAAACCATCTCCATAATCCTTGTGTTAGCGGTTAGGTTAAGATTCAAAATTAAGTATTTTCTTTGGCGTTATGAATGTACCCGTGCACATTACTGAGAAAGCTCGAAAAGAAATCAAAGACATCATCAACAATAAGAAGATCCCTGTAGGATATGGCCTGCGTGTTGGGGTAAAAGGAGGTGGCTGCGGTGTATCATTCATTCTTGGTTTTGACAAGGAAAAGGAAAATGATCAGAGTTATAATGTAGATGGTATTCCTGTCTACATACAAAAACGGGAAATGATGTTTCTTATTGGTAAAGAGGTAGATTTTTATGAAGGTTCGGATGCAAGAGGCTTTGTTTTTACTGACCCTGCAAAGACTAGCTAACCTTCCAAAGTAACTACTGCGCGATGACACAACCCTTTAATTGGTGGATTGTACTTGCTCACTTTCACTTTCACTTGATTGACTTGAGGAAATTCGGACTTCAACTGTCGGATCATTTTACCTGCCAGGTGCTCTAATAGCTGGGCATCGATATTCATCACCTCTGCAACAACCTCATAGACACGCTCATAATTAACCGTACCTTCCAGTTTGTCCTCCATTGCAGCATCTGTAAAGTCAACATCCAACTCCACATCTACACTGTACTTATTCCCAATTTTACGCTCCTCCTCATAATATCCATGACGAGCGTAAAACTCCATTCCTTCTAATGCAACTTTACCCATTTACTCGCCCAACTCATCGAAAAATGATCCGCCACTTGCAGGTTTAGAAGCAACACGATCTTTTGGTTTTGGTGTTCTCACGGGCGCAGTTCGAACTGGCTTAGGTTCTTCTACAGGCTGCGATGCTTCGGGTTTCTTGACTTCTGGCTGCTTTATAGGATCCATTTTCACAGGTTTTACCTGTAAGTTTTCCTTATTGATTCTTTCTTCGGATTCTCTTACCAGCGCTCTTACACGTTTGGTATGGTCTTCCATTTTGAAATCACCCTTTTGTTTGGCCGTTCTATTTACTCTATCAAGAATATCATCTGAAAAGTTCTTCAATTCGGAGATGATATTATCTCGATGATTTTCAAGATTCTTATAATTCTGTTCCAATTCCTTGATAGCATCCTGCATCTCTTCAATGATCTGCCGAGCTTCCATTTCAGACTTTTCAATGATGTTTTTAGCCTTAGACTTAGCCTCAGACATCATTGCCTCAGCATTCATTTGGGTTTCCTTAAGATGAAGTTCTGCCGCCTTATTAGCCTGATCAATTAAATTAGCTCCAGTATCTTCAGCTGTTTTCAATGTCTTGAACAACGAGCTTTCCACCTCTCGCAGCTTTTGAACCTCCTTCTCAGCCTGATCCAGCTTAATTTTATACTCCTTGTTCTCATCGAGAACGCGCTCCCATTCGTTGGATAGTGACAAGAGAAATGCACTCACCTCATCCTTATCGTATCCACGAAGTTTCTTCTCAAAATTTTTCTGTCTTATTTCTAACGGAGTAATTTTCATTGTTCCTGTTTTCTAGAATAAAATTAAACTGAATGCTCAATTTCCCAAACTGAGATGGTGCGATCGTCGCTACAAGATACTAACCAATTGTGATAATCCATCCACAAGAGCTTATTCACTGAAGTAGCGTGTCCTGCATGTCGAGCCTTATCTATCACTTTTAGCAATCGAAACTCCTGGGCATCCCACACTTTTACGGACTTATCCATACTGCATGTTGCAAAGTACTTTTCATCCGGACTAAAGTCTAAATGATTGATTGCATACATGTGTCCTACTACCTCTTCCACCAACTGATAATCATTATCAATATCCCAAACTTTGTACCGTGCATCCCTGCTAGTGCTAATCAAAACCGGCATCTGTGGATGATAACGAAGTGAAAACACAGAAATTTCATGTGCCTTAAACTCCTTTTTAGTTTCCAAAGTATGTGAGTCCAATATCCGTATCTGATAATCACTAGACCCTACAGCTAATTCATTGCCCTTTGGTGATATCGCTAACGTACGAACGCTTACCTCACTTAACTTGACAGACTTAATGATGTTCAGATTCCAATCAACCTGAAACAACTCACCAGAGGCTGTACTCACAAAAATTAACTCATCAGTAATCTGAATATCAAAGATGGCCACATTAGTCAATTGCAGAGAACCAACTTCTTCCTTCTTATCCACATTGATCAAATGAATTCCACTAAAATTCTGACCTACCACTAACAAATTGTGTTTCTCAGAAAACGCCATAGCATATACTGAAGAAGGCACTTTGACAATCATTTGTCCTGTCTCCGGATTAATCAAATCCCACAGCACAACCATTCCATCACCTCCAGCGGAAAAAAAGGTGGAGTCACTGTATCGACAGAGCGTGTATAAACAATCTTTATGCCCGGTTAAAGTATGTTGTTTTTTTACTTGAATTGCGCTCATAATCAATAAATTCGATGTAAAATTAACTTAAGGTTATCAGATTAGGTCATGCCTTTATTATTATCTAAACAAATAAGTGATTGCGCGGCATATGCTGTGTGGAACATCCAAGAAACCAATCAAGTTCTTTTGAGCATGGTTGACGAGGAAGTTCCTACTAATATGAATCCTACACGACTAGCTGAATGGATAGTAGGACGTATTTTAATCAAAAGTTTGTGCGGTCAATTTGGTATTGATTATAAAGGTGTAGCAGCTCGAGAAACGGGGAAGCCTCACCTAGTTGGAACTGATGTGGAGATATCCATTTCTCACTCTTTTCCCATGGCTGCAGCAATGATTCATAAAAAGAGCCCGTGCGGGATTGACCTGGAGCGAATGCGTAGCAAACTGATCCGAATTCAAGACAAGTTCGTGAATGAAACAGAAACAGCATACTTGAACAATCTGGAGAAGCTTTGTGCTATTTGGTGCGGAAAGGAAGCTCTTTACAAAATCTATGGCCGTAAAAAGCTAAGTATGAAAGACGAAACATTCATTGAATTTGAATCAGACGAAATCATGAATGGGTTGATTAAAAAAGATGGTGATGAACAACGATACAGAATCCATTATGAGGCCGTAAAGGACTATTACCTTGCCTACAGCATCTGATCATTCAAATCCAGTATACTGATCATCCAGTCTCTTCAAGACAACTTTAATCTCATCGGATTTATGATAATCTCCTAGTTTTTCAAACGAGACAATCAAATTCCTCAAAGATCTTAGCACAATATCCAGATGACTACAAGGCTCATAGAATAAATCCTGAGGCGGAATATTTAAATGATCCAGGTAATTATCAATATCTTCTCGAGAGAAGATCAAACCCTTATTGAATGCATTGATGTAGAATTCTGTACCTTCACTTTGATACTTGAGAATGAATAAATTTGGCAAATTCACACCATAAACTGGAATCTCCATCTTTTTGGCAATTAGGAGATATACCGAACAAAGTGATATTGGATTACCCTTTTTAGATTCCAAAACCGCATTGATCATGCTATTGGCTGGTGAATGGAAATTTTTAGTATTTGCCCGGAACTTGAACTTATTAAATAGCACACTATTCATTATTCTAACCTGATCAAATGGCATCAGATCTTCCGAAAACTCTCTCCAAACCTCTGTATATAGTTGATGAACCTCTTGCTTGAGTTCCTCTACATCCAAATCCGGGTATTGATAAGTAGCAACAAGCCAAAGTCCTTCTAATAAATCTTCAGAACGGTTTTCTTTCCAGTCAACAAGGCGTTCCTGAAACAACTCAAACTGAAGGGTATGAATCAAATCCTCAATTCTTCGCTGAATCATTGGATTGAAATTAGTCTCCCACTCTGCTTCGAGAAGAGGAATCACACCTGTCCCTATCTCCATCAGTTTTTGCTCAACATGAGTTACAATTTCTTCATCCTCGTCTTCAAGAAGGGTAACCAATGCTTTTAATTCACTGTCCTTGATCAATGCTTGATTTGTCTAGAGTTCATCAATTAAGTTTGGACTTTACTGTCCCAATTGACCAAAGTAAATGATTTCTACGTTTGAATCACACCAACATTCATGGATTTTTCAATCGGTGCATTATTTGCTGCCTCTATTCCCATGGAAATGACCTTTCTAGTCTCCAATGGATCAATTACACCATCCACCCAAAGCTGTGAAGCCGCGTAATATGGACTTAGTTTCGCATCATAGGATGCCTTTATCTCATCCAGCATCTTTTGTTGGTCTTCCTCAGAGATTTCTTTGCCCTTGGCCTTCATCGTGGAAACTTTGATTTGTAGCAATGTTTTGGCCGCAGACTTACCACTCATTACTGCGATTTGTGCATTCGGCCAGGCATAAATCAATCGAGGATCATAAGCTTTACCACACATTGCATAGTTACCTGCACCATACGATGCTCCCATCACAATACTGAACTTTGGTACTACGGAATTGGAAACGGCATTCACCATTTTAGCACCGTCTTTGATAATACCTCCATGCTCTGATCTACTTCCAACCATGAATCCATTAACATCGTGAAGGAATACCAATGGAATTTTACGCTGATTGCAGTTCATGATGAATCGAGCAGCTTTGTCGGCAGAATCTGAGTAGATCACTCCACCCATTTGCATCTCACCTTTTTTCGTTTTCACCACAGTGCGCTGATTTGCAACAATTCCTACGCTCCAGCCATCGATACGAGCATATCCACAAACAAGTGTCTTACCATACAGCTCCTTGTATTGCTCAAACTCAGAGTCATCCACCATGCACTTGATGATGTCAACCATATCATAAGGAGTACTTCGATCGTTCGGAAATAGGCCAAAGATATTTTTCGGATCTTCTTTTGGAGGTGCTGGCTTAATACGGTTAAATCCAGCTTTATCTGCATCCCCTATCCTATCGAAAGTCCTTTTGATGGCATCCAGACATTCCTTGTCTCCAGGATATTTGTTATCTGTAACTCCAGAAATCTCACAATGCGTAGTTGCTCCACCTAACGTTTCATTATCTACATCTTCACCGATTGCAGCTTTCACCAGGTAACTACCTGCTAAAAATATGGATCCCGTCTTATCAACTATCATCGCTTCATCCGCCATAATAGGTAAATAGGCTCCTCCGGCCACACAACTACCCATGATAGCCGCTATCTGGATGATTCCATCAGACGACATCTTAGCGTTGTTTCGAAACTGACGACCAAAGTGTTCCTTATCAGGAAAAATTTCATCCTGCATCGGCAAGAAGACTCCAGCACTGTCCACCAAATAAATAATTGGAAGCTTGTTCTCAATGGCAATTTCCTGTGCTCTTAGATTCTTTTTAGCCGTCATTGGAAACCAGGCTCCTGCTTTCACTGTGGCATCATTGGCTACAATCACACACTGACGACCAGACACATAACCTATTCCTGTCACAACTCCGGCTGAAGGGCATCCACCCCACTCTTCGTACATTCCATCAGCAGCAAATGCTCCGACTTCAAGGAATGCATCCATTGAGTCAACTAAATAGGCAATACGTTCTCGAGCAGATAGTTTTCCTTTTTCGTGAAGCTTTTCAAGTTTCTTAGCTCCTCCACCTTCATGAACCTTTAGTAGCTTTCTTTTAAGTTCTGATAAAAGGAGTTTATTGGAATCTTCGTTTTTATTGAATTTCAAATCCATAAAAATGCAATTGGGGTGTTGGGTTAATACGTACAGAAAAGAGAATTGACTTTGGGATGTCAATTCTCGTTTTCCAGATCTTTCATCACTTTCTTGTGACTCTTACCTAGAGGAGCAAAGAAGTGCTTAGGGTAATAATTCAAATGATTCGCCAGACTATCGAAATCAGTTACCGTTTTTTGGATGGCATTATACAAGGAATCATTAGATATAAATTTCCCAAGAGTCCCGTTAGGATTTCTTAGTTCTGCAAGTGTATAATTCAAGCTATCTAAAGTTCCTCTCACCGAAGCAAGGGTCTCATTGATTTGAAGATTGTTTAATGAATCCAATACACCTTCCGTTTTGTTCATGATTGGATCAATCTGATCAAGCTTATCATTCAGTTTAGCTATCAAAGACGAAGTGTTAGACATGATTTGAGCCAGTTCGTACTGATTATCACCAATAATTTCATTCACACTCTTAGTCATAATCTTTACCTCATCCAAGGTTTCATTGATTTTCTCACCAGAACCTTTCAATCCAATCAAGATTTCATTCACCCGAGTAATGGTTGTGTTCAGGTTACTTGCAACAGGCTCTGCACTGGCAAAAATTTCGCTCAACCCTTTGTCCTGGAATGGAATAAGTGTATCTCCGGGCTCTATCGTATTCGTAAGAGGTCCTACGGTAAGGATAATTCCCTTACTTCCTAAAAAGTCTGTATTGGAAAGTGATGCTACGGTTGAATCCCCTAATTGAATATTTTCATCAATATCCAGCTCAACCAATATCAGATTTTGTGCATCCTGTAAAAGTTGGATCCTGCTTACCCTACCCACTGCTAATCCATTGATAATAACCGGATTGCTTTTATTCAACCCATCGACATTGTCGTAGAGTACATAGAACTTGTTGGTTGGGGAGAAAAAATCCTTTCCCTTTAAAAAATTGAAACCGTAATAAAGTAACACCCCTGCTATAAGTGCAATTAGTCCTACTTTGAATTCTTTTGACATGCTAGCGCTATTAGTTAGTTCATCGATTCTAGTTCCTGCTTGTAATCACGAAAAGCCCTATAAATACCTGAAGCGATGTAAACTTGATTTAGGCGATCATTGAGGTCCTTTTCTTCTTTTTCATTACTAAGGTAACCTACTTCAAACAATACACTAGGCATGGATGTTTTGCGAAGAACCAAAAAAGGTGCTGGCCTTACTCCTCTACTATTCCTCCCAACTCTTGTTTTCATCTGATCCTCAATCTTTTGCGCCAGTCTCAAACTATTTTCCTGAAATGCACTTTGATAAAGAGAAAAAAGAATATAAGACTCTGGCGAGTTAGGATCAAAGCCATCATACTTCTGCTCATGATCTTCCTCCAGGAGAATTACAGAGTTCTCTCGACTTACTACTCTAAAGTTTTCATCCAGTTTTTCCACTCCCATTACGTAGGTTTCCGTACCATGGACACGCGGATTGGCCACCCAGTTGGCATGAATGGAAATAAATAAGTCGGCATCTAGTTTATTGGCAACGTCTGCTCTTTTGTCCAGTTCAGGAAAACTATCATCTTTCCGAGTATATTCAATTTGAACATCTGGAAGATTGTCCTGAATAATACGGCCCAACTCAAGGGCGATACCCAGAGCAACATCTTTTTCTTTGGAGATGGAGCCATGTGTCCCAGGATCACGGCCACCATGGCCTGGATCAATAACGATCTTGTCTATCTTATAACTCCTAACACCGACTGGATTGAAGGCGAAAAGTACCAGCAAGACAGAAATGCTAAAAGTGATTGCAATATTTCTCACGGTAACTCGGTTATATACTAAAATCCCATAATTTTACGCAAA
>PBTY01000062.1 GCA_002729235.1 Rickettsiales bacterium
CTGTCTCTCTCTCTCTCTCTCTCTCTCTCTCTCTCTCTCTACCGCCCTCACTCGCCCCCAGACTCCTGGCGACGTCACCACGGTACCCGGCTTCGACGGTTCTGTCGAGCACGGCGCGCCCGGCGAGCCTCCAGCTGTCAGCACCATGCCAAAGCCAGCACCAGCCTAACGTTTCACGCGTCCGGCCGACGATCCAGCCGCAGACTTGCCCTTGGCCTGGGCACGCCCGCTGGCCTTCAGCTGCTCGTCCGGAACCGCCCCCGCCCCCGAAAGCACACGCGGAGTGCCTTTTCGCCGAAACTCTTCCAGCTTCACATCGGGAATGGGTCCGTCGACTTTGCCGAGCCACGCCGCACATCCCATCTGCTTCACATGCGTCCTGCACAGATCGGTGGAAGCAGTGGGTGCCCTCGTGCACTGCCCACCGCGGCCGTCAGCCCACGTCCGCGCCATGCACCTCCCTACGTTTACCGACTCGGGCGTATAACACTCCCACCCCAGCAGCTCAGATCGAGGTGCGCTGGTGTGCACGACCCCATCGCCACCAGAAGCAACAGGCCCAGCAACCGTAGGCAGCGACGCCTGAACCCGGCCACCAGACTTACCACGACCCTTGCCTTTCCCGCCGCCTTGCGTCTGTGTTCCAGCCTCCGTCCCCGCCGCTCCCGACGACGCCGCTCCAGCCCGGCACTTGGCTTCGCGAACGCCTTCCTCCGACCTGTCTCTTGGCAACGCCGCCTGCGCTGGCGCAGCCCCCTCACTAACTGCATTCATCTCCGCACCTGGCGCCGACATTGCCACAACACCTTCGACAGAATTCTCCACAGACACACAACCCAGGCGTAGTCGCGACACGGCGGCCACCAACGGCGCGACGTCGAAATCGCCACCGATTGCTACATGTCTCTGCAAAGTTCGTCTCGACACCGGCTTCTCTGCTGATTCTTCGCGGCCCCGCCCGCTGTCCACCCCGCTCGCAGCCATCACTACATCTTGCGGTTCTGCGGCACACGGGCCTCCAGGATTGCAGCCGACAGGGTCTGGCAAATCTGCACGGCTCCTCCGCAACACGCGCACGCTGGACACAACGGTGCCGCGCGACTCTGGAGCACTCTGCCCAGACAGCAGCCGCCCTTCCACTGCCTCAGATTCGCTGGGCACCTCAAGCTCCAGATCGCCACCGCCGTCGCCACGCACAAGCTCCGGATCCACACAGTATTCTCCCAGATGCGCCTCACGAACCACAGGCTCGACAGCCGAAGCGACACCAGCCGGACACCCACACCCAGCATCAGACGAGGACGCCACAGCAACTCCAGGTAGATCTGCGAAGCCCCCCGGCGACGCACGACGATCAGATGCACCATCCCCGTTTCCCTCGCGGCCCGGAGTGTCCTCGCCCTCGGAAGCGTCAGCAGACGCGTCCTCAGTAACGTCCACCACTTCCTCCACCAGCGGCAACGGCAACAATGGATCGTAGTGATAGCCTTCGTGTCGCAGACCAGTCCCATTGAACAGGTGGCAGTCCAGCGGCGGCCCCGGACGCCCGCCGCAGCCCTCACAAATCAGAAGCTCGTCGGGCGGGTGCTGATCGTCGTCCGACCGCGCGTGCACCACTAAACGAAAACCTGCCGACGGTAACACGGCCTCCGAACACGCATACCATTCGAAAAAGAACTCCGCCGTGGGCTCCGCATGCCGATGGTGCTGCAAGAAGCCACCCAAATCCACGTTACCGTCAATGTCTCTTGGCACCAGGCCCTCCTGAGCTTCCAGACGCACCCGGTTCGCCAGACAAGCGGTCTGACGATCCACACCCTCCGCGACAACACCATGAAAAATCAAAAGCTGCAGGAGGCTATCTGCCAAGCAATCGTTTTCGCCCCAAACTTCGCCCACCCCTCGCTCCAAACCGAAGGCGCGCAGTCCATGAAGCGCCTCCTCGTTACTCCGCTGCGGACCCCGCTCCTGCGCCACGACCACACGCCGCAATGCGAACAGAAACTCTTCCATCAACCGCTGGACGTGAACAACGAGAAAACCTTCCGACCAACTGCCAGCGGCCACGTGCACTTCCTCTGCGAAGGTTTCCCACCGCCTCCAAGCCAAGAGCCACTCCGCACCTGCCAGCTCCCACGCAACGTCTTCTCCGAAGCGAGCCTGCATTTCCGCCAGCAGAGCATTCATAACATCGCCGTCTAGCCTCAAGTCGCTCAGCTTCTTACACAGAGGCGTCGAAAGAATAGCCGCCCGAGCCTCGCCAGTGCGCTGCGACCGGGATCTGAGGGCTGCGACGGATGCTGCGCCTGTAGCAGGAACACCTCGCCCACGGGAGTCAACCCTGCCCGAAGCATTTTGCACAGCACCGCCGACCACATGTCCACTNCCCCTTGGGCCTGCATGAGCACCAGCGCCTGCATGCACAGTCCTACTCTCAGAGCTCCCTGCGGCCAGCGACCCACCATCGAAACCTGCTGCTGCAACTCTCGCTGCACCTCGAGCACCAGCCNCCCCAACCACGGTTCCCGCAGCCACCTTCGATAACAGCGCCGCCTTCGCCTCCATCTCNCGACGCCGCCGCCGCGCCGTCGCGGAAGCNACCGTCCGCNCGNACAGCTCCTCCGCCCGGCCGGCACCGGAAACAGCACCGCCCCTTCTCTTTAAAAGCGTCTCCGGCGCTGGGGCCTCTTCGTTCCACATGCCCTCGAAGTCCGCAGACACCAACNCATGCTCNCGGCANCCGNCCACNAAGTANCAAAAGTCCAACGCGTTCCCAGAGAGNGGCTCAGGCAGACCAGCNACGAGCTCCTCTGCATAAGTCGGGTCGTCGAAGAGCAGGGACCTAAAGGACCTCTCCCCCCAGAGCCTATCAGCGAAAACCCGCAAGTCCTTCAGCGCCTCCGCGCGCTCCCCGCCACCCTTAAGCTCGCTCGCCCCCGGCTGCAAAGAAGCGACGGCGCTAGGACCTCGCAGTGCTACCAGATGCTTCCGAACAGCTTCCACATCATCGGCTGGCCTGCCTGCATCACGCGCCCCAGCGCCACCTGCAACCAAGGTGTCCAGCCGNGGNCCGACAAACCCNGGCTTCGTGNACACCACNGCATCAACNTTCTTCTCNAAGAACCCCAAGACACTCCGCACAGCCACAGGCTCCCGAGCGTCGTCGAAATACCAAAACCCGCCATCGGGCCCNCGGCACGCACAGGTGTAGTGCCCNGTCTCCCGCCCGCGGCCGAAGTGAAACACGATCGCTGCGAGGCTCATGGGGCCAAGATCCGGTAGNGACGTCTGGTCATCCACNCAGAAGGGGTACCGCGCGAGAGCTCCGGCNACGCTCGCCCGACGGACCTGCACAAGGAGCACANCNGGCATGGTNGCAAGACGACGCTGTGCAACGTGNGGCTGTTCCGNGNAGCATCGCGGGCAAGNTGCCGTCACACCTCCATTCGGCGCNCAATACTCCAAGTACGCATCNTAAAGACTNCGATTGCACGCGTGGTCTCTCGGCGCTGGCANGTGCAACTGCGTCNGCCTCTCATACNGCACCCGGCCTGCGCCNCACGCTTTACATCGTAAGCNNCGCTCCTCCACAAAGGCAAAGAGACGGTCCACATGAGTCGCGAAAACTTCGCCAANTACGCCCACACCGGGCCACACTGCGCACCGACCNGCCAGATTCTCTGTGCGCCGCATGGCTTCAAGGACAGCTCCGCAAAACGCAAAGGGCTCGTGATGCAAAGCATCGCCGAAAACNTCCTCGACAGAAGCGCGGTGAAGCAACAGCTCGGGCAAAGCCTGCCTGCCGAACTGCAGTCTGGTCCTGTGAAGCAGACACGCTGCGCAAGCCTCCCCCGCTCCACAACACTGCTCATGCCACCCCAACCAAGCGATCAGATTCGGCAGCCGTAGCAGAATTTGGCAGACAACGATCACGTAGCACGTAGGCCCTCGACTTCGGCACAGACCGCGCAACACATCCACCGACGCCNTCGCACCCGACAGGCCCTCACAGCCCGGCAAAGACAACTCAGAGGCTGCACACGGCTTCTCCGCAGGACGCTGGAACCGTCCAGCCACTGACTCGTGGAAGAGGCTCTCCTTGCCAAACGCAGCTGTCCACAACTCNTTCCTTGCTTCCCGGGCGTCCTTTATCGCTCTCTTCGCCGCCGCCAACTGCTGAGTAGAGCGCCTCTGGTCGATGACAAAAGCCTGCTGAGCCTTCTGCGTCAGAAAAGCCTGTCGCCCCAAGCGCTCCCGCAGCTTCAGGTCGGCNGCCTCTCTGGCNCACAACTCGTCCCGGTCCCGAACACAAAGACCGCGACGGAAGTCCCGCTGCTCACGGAGAGCGCGCGCCGAGCCCCCTACACCCACGTCCCTATCTACCTCCTCATCCGGCTCGTCTGGCGAATTTGCCAAGAACGTTCGGGCAAACTTGAGCAGCTCTTCCGCGGAGTCGCCGCCCTTGCTGGGCGCCCCACCTGCGGCCGAACCCGGTACACCCAGCGCCCGATCCCCCTCCTCATCCGACTCGTCTGACGCATTTGCTAAGAACTGCCTGGCAAAGCTGAGCAGGTCTTCCTTGGAGTCACCACCCTTGCTGGGCGCCCCTCCTGCGGCCGAGCCTGCCACACCCAGATCCACACCCCGCCCCCCATCCNCCTCNTCTGGCAAATTTGCCGGGAACTGTGCGGNGGACCGGACCGGCTCTGCCNNNGGGTCGNCGCCACCGCTGGGTGCCTCTCCTGCGGCCGAGCCCCNTACATCCAGNTCCCCACNCCCCCCCTCGTCCGACTCATCTGGCGAATTTGCCAAGAACTCTCTGCCGAACTNGAGCAGCTCTGCCGNGGANCCGCCACCCTNGCCAGGCGCCCCTCCCCCATCCTCACCGACGCCGCCGCCATCCGGCCAGTCCGCCAGACGTGACTTGCCCCGCGGACTACCCAGGACGCGCCGATACACAGCAGCGANATCCAAAACACACATCAACCCGAAGTGGTCAGAGACGTAAAACCCACAGCCCTCACTGAAGTGACGAGCGCGCCCAACCAAAAANCTCTCCGCCCANCAGGCTCCAGTGAAAAAGATTCGGTCGAACGCNTGGCCGTGACCCCTGTACGTCTTGAGCTGCTCATCGTACTGCACGATCTTTGGGTCCCAGGACGAGCCGCTGTAGGACGCATTCCTGTAACCCGTGCTCTTCAGGAGAGCTCTGTCCTCTTCCGCGCGCACGTTGAAGTCACCAAGAAGCACCCTGGCCGCGCTGGAGCACTCAGCTGCGACGGCCGTCAACTGACGCTTCCGTTCCTCCGCCCCGCCCTCTCCTGGCTGCAGGTGCAANGCCGCGAACTCAACGAGCTCCCCCTCCACCATCACGCGGCCCAGAACACCGGGCCACTGGCCCCGCTTNGCGACAAGCTCCATTCCCAACTCTTTCTTCGCGTACAGGTGCACATAAGCCCTCTGAACTTCGACGTACGCCGCNCCAACCAGCGCATACACGTCAGCTAAGCCGGGCAACGCACTCTCCTCCGNGCACTCCTGCAGCGCAAACACGTCTGGAAGCCATCTCCCCAACAACTCGTTCACGATCAGCGGCAACTTGTCCAAAGGCGTGAAAGACGACGGGGCCTGTCGCGACATCGACGCACCCGCAATGTTCCAGGTCAGCACCTTCAACGCCATGTGCGTGGAAGCGGGAACCAACTGGGATGAGCCACCACGAGCACCAAACGACACTTCATCAGCACCCGCCGCCGCATCAGACCCACTGCCACACAAGAGCCGCAACACACGCTTACACACAGCCGGCTCCTCCAACACTTTCAGCGCATCNCGATGCCCCCGACGGCCGACTTCAGCGCGAAGGTAACCGAAGCACGTCTTCAGCCCCGCTGCGGCATCCTGCACAAACGACTTCGAAGACACGGGCAGGCTCACCCCCTCGGCCACCTCAGCGACGCGAGCCACCAACAACCCAAGCACCGCAACACCCACATCATAGTCCATATCAATCTCTGGAAACCCTGGATCGACGACGACTTCGACCTTCTCNCTCTCCACGACGCCCCCGATGCTGCGAACTAGACCCACCACCTTCTGCTTCAACTCCCGTCCGAGCGACTTCCTCGCCAAGTGGTCGCCCACATGCACGCGCAACGACGACGCCATCAGCAAACTCTCCTCGTCCTTCCCCGCTCTTACACACAGCAGCACACACTTCCGCAGAACACGCGAATCCTCAAGAATGATCGGGAAAAGCGCCTCCCTGGCCGTCCGCATCGAGGCNGCTATCTCGGGCCAGTGCTTCAGATCCTGAACCGCAAGCCGGAGACCAGTTACATCAGCGGCGGCTGCAATGGCCATGCCCAGCGCGTGCGACCCGATAGCGACCGGCANCGCGAGCTTCTGACACATGCGCCGCAACACTATCAAGCAGAACTCCAGCATGCCCTTCAGCAGCCTCCCTTCGAATAGCTCCTGCTCCTCCACGACGTCGACCCTCCATGACCCTGCATGCACATANACCCCCGCCCGACCCAAGTCAGAACCAGGTTTTCCCTTGGGCTTCTTCCCGTCGAGACGCCAGTGCAGCTCCTTCGGAATCAGACAGCCCAACACCTCCTTCACACGCACAACATGCAACGGCCCCAGAAGCCTTTCCCCGACTTNCTGAACACGCTCACCCTCCGCCGCACTCATGCCACTCACGACCCTGGCAACTTGCTCCAGCATCAAAGTGGCCAAGCAAGGCGTCTCCTCCTCCCACAACCAAGCATCGTCGTCCCCTTGCTTCCCTTGCCTCCGCCGACGATCGTCGCCAACAGCCTGCAGCCCCTGCAAGAGACGCGCGGCCACCTCAGCATCCTCGCGCGTCCACGGGTCCGCCTCACAAAACCCGTACCTCCNCAGAGTCGTCGAGGCCTGCGCGAGCAGNCGCAACTCGAAGCGACGACGCGACCTGAAATTCGGCTTGTACTGAGCCTCCTGAAACACGTCCCAGCTTGGAAGGTCCTCCTCGAAGACTAAGTGNCGCACGTGCTTCACGCGGGAGACCGCTACGAAACCGATGCCNGGCTGNCGCGCCGTGGNGCTGCTCAAACGGANGCGNGCTCGGGACAGCGTCATACCCTGCGCCTTCCAGTGCGTCAGGGCCCAAGCCAACGTCAAAGGAAACTGACGGCGAGTCACACAGTCGTCTGAAGCTGCGGACACCGCNTGCCTAAAGATCGGCACGCACTTCAAGGAACGCTCCTTCCCGTTCTTATCTGGGCCCAAAACCAAGCCAGGAAAGAACGTCCGCGGCACGACCTTCTTTTTTCCATCCTCGTCCAGCTCGGCGATTTCCTCCACGCCCAAATTCACATCATCGAACTCCACGACNACACAATGCGGNGCTTGCCTCTCCGGATCAACGGCATTCGGGTTGCCACCTTTCGGCCACACGAACCCACGAACGTACCCGAGCGCACCATTCATCAACCCAGCCTCTGGCCACTCGTTGTGCGTGTGCAGCACGCGCGCCCCCTCGCACAGGTGCAACATATGCGGCNGNCCACGGAATTCGTCGGCGTCCATTTTCTCGGCCTTCACGTCCCCCTCTGCGCCCTCGTAACTATGATACGACCGCAGGGCAGCGATGGGCACCTTGCTCTTCAGCGCCAGCTTCTCGAGCTCCCGCAAATTGATCTCCAGCGCACCATCGATACCAGAATTTCGTTGCTTTCGACAGTCCACCAATAGAGGCGCNTCCTCGAAGCTCTCGAGCTCCTTTCGCCCCTCCGGCGTCCTTCGCAAGAAACTCTTGTTCCTTGCCTGCAGAAACTCGTANTCCTTCAAAGACCAGGTGCAATCGGCCATCCGCGCAGTCACCTCGAGGAACCTCTCCGCTTCTTCACGATACTTCGCTCCCTCGCTCTCGCTCATGCCTGACGTGTCAAAGTCCACGCGGTGCACGTCGCGCAAGACGACCACATCGTCGAAACTCTTGCGGAAGAGCAGGCCACTCTCCGTCAGGGCGCTCATCGCCGGGGTGCCCGACGGCGCTTGTCCCTTGCGCGGTTTGTTGAGGCCTCTCCCCGTGTACGCGCCTTCCTTGTACATGGCTTCTTCACCTACCGGTTGCGCCTGCTTCGGGTCCCCTGCCAACACAAAATCACGTTCGGGAAAAGGCTGCCCCTCTGGATGCCCAAAGATCTCCTGCGCACGGAACACGATCTTTCCCAGCATCTGCCTACCGATCATACTGAATTCGTCTAGCACATACAGCAGAGCCGCTCTCAAACGTCGAGACCGCTTCAAAAAGCCATCAGCGCGCTTGTTCCGCGTCGGACCGCAAAAGCCAACGGGCACGCCGAAGACGCGGTGAATCGTGGCCGCGCCAAGCTTCATCTGAAAAGACGCGCAGCCCGTGGGCGCCGCCAAGACACAAGAATCCTCACCGGCCTCCTCCACTTGCTGCTCCAGGTCGGCGCCCTCCAAGCCCTTGCAACTCAATTCCGCCCTCNTGCTTTCTGATGCCATCTCCTTCCTCGCCTGCACGAACGACCGCACCGTCCGCGACTTCCCTGTACCCGCAGTGCCCGTCAGGAACATGCGCAAAGCCTTCGAACGGGACGAGCGTGCGCAAACAATGTCGTAGGCAAACTTCTGCCAAGGGTCCANCTGCTCCCGAGACATTACTTCCACGTCGCCCCGCACCGCTACCCCGCGCCACCTGTCCANCGCATCCTCCATGCCCCGAGCGCACCCACGTGGAACGAAATTACATGCCTCCCAATCGAAATCTGTTGGGTTCAAGTGGCCACCGAAGCGCGAACCACCCGCTCTCCCGACACCGGACCCCTGCACACTATCTGTCGCCGCGGGCGCCGGCGGTGCAGCGCTCAAGCGTTCTTCCGCCGACAGGCCCACCCAAGACTCCGACGCAGCCGCCCCTTCGTCGAAGCCGTCGTCGAGTCTGGGCTCCGCGTCCTTGTGCCAAGCCTTCTTCACCTCACTGCCAGGGTCGCAGTTCTCGTCCGAGTCTCCCGCTCCGCCGCCTTCGCTACTCTGGTCAGGACCATCACTGTCGCCACTGCTCTCGCCACCTCCTTCGGCGTCCTCNTCCACTTTCTTTGCCCGACGCTGCTCCTCACGCGAAAGCCTTTTCTTGTACTTCAGGCCCATGGCCCGCCTCGTCGCAAAGAGCACCTGCCGATTACACATCCGATACGCCGTGTCCTCGCGCAAAACTTTCAACAGGGACTCTTGGAAGTCAGGGTTCCAACGATGGTACTGCTCGCGCACCCAGGCCGGCACCCACTCCGAAAGAACAGGGTCTGCGAGCATCTCCATGAGCGCCATGCTCCAGNCATACTTCCACGCTCCGCGCCGTCGCTCCTTCACGTACCACTCCCGAGCACCAGCCTCGTCATTCGCGCGCCACCGTATCTCACGCGTCCTCGAACCCTCGAACGCGTGAACAAGGTCCTGGATGCCAAGGCAGCGCTCCTGCAACGGGAACCCGGCCACCAGCGCAGGCGCCTGAAAAAGCGTACCGCCCCATCGCCGACCATCCGCCACCACCTCCCGCGCCCGCATCAGATCATACCTCGCAGTCGTGGGCATGTGCCGCCAGAACGCAACCACACACATGCGAGCATACGCCTCGTGCCGATCGTGGAANACCTGCGCNCTCGAAGCGGCCATGCACGGCGTCACCATGAGCGCCCAGGTCTGGCTCGCGGCGTGCAAGCGGTTCCTGCGGACATAATACTTCCAATAGAACTCATACAAAGACAGGTCTCGGACCTCCGCCTCCATCGCAGCCAGTTGGTGAGCGCCGGCCCTCTCGNACTGCTTCCGCACCAAGGCGAGACGCTTGTCGAACTTATCAACCTTGCTCTCCCACGACACAGCCGCCTCCTCCCCACCACCGTNGCGCTCCATTTNNGCGNNCGTTTTCATGCNCCGTGAACCAAGGGTGTTAAGCGACACCACCGGCATCAACGGAAACACGGTCGGCAGACGCAGGCCCANGTGCACAGCCTCGAACATTCCGAAATCGCGCTCGCCGATGGACTTGGCATAGAACTTCTGCAGCGCCTTCCGGAAGAAATCCACGGGCTCGCCTTCTCTAGTATACTTGCAGACCTCCTCCGCGGCGGCCTTCAAAGTCTCAGGCATGCTGCGCGAACCCTCGGGCGCCTTCGTCGCGTACTTGCAGATGTACTCCACGACGGCCCACAGGTTCAAGCACGGTCGCCAGTCNATGTTGCCCATGTTNGCCAGGAGCACGTGCGCTTCGAAGCTCGTGGTCAGGGGATCGTTGCGAGGAAAGCACGCCTCCCAAGAGCCCTCCCTGTCACCTTTCCTCAGCTTCACTTTCCGCTCCTCCGTTCGGCTCTGCAGTTTCTTCGGAAACCCGTACCTGCAATAGAAGCACTCGGGCTTCCCACGCGCGCANGCATCGTTCTTCCTCGGCGGGCCTTCGCCGTGACGATCGTGTCGGCCAGCAACCTGCACCAAGGAAGCTACCAAACGCCGCAGGGGCCTCAGGTCCAAGGGCCGTCCGGCAGATTCGTCGGCGAAGAACTGGTCCAGCATCGCCCGCAAGTTCACCCGAATCGGCTCCCCCCTCACGAGGTCCTCCTCACCATCCACCTCGACGTTGTGCGCGCCAACGTCCCGGTGAAAACTGTAGCGCACGCGGCCCTCGTCCGAGTAGCACGGGNTCCACTCCGACACCTTCTCCCCGAAGCACTCCCAGAACGCCTTCTCCATCGCCTTCAAACTCTGAGCACCTTCCTCGCCGCCCTCCTCCNCCGCGCCGCCGCCGCCGCCNCCTCCCACCTCCNCGCGCCCATCGGACCCACCTCCGAAACTACACACGCGCAACNTCGACTTCAACCTTCCGCGNTTCGACCGTGCCTCCAGATGCGGCTGCGGAGGCGGAGGCACAATCTCCACGGAGGATGCCGAATCACTGGCACCNTCGTCCGCGGCAGCNCCNGCACCCTCCGCCTCGAGCCGCCGCGCCTCCTCCCCGCTCACACTGGAAACTTCGTCGTCGCTGTACTCTGCNCCTGCATCGTTCACNATGCGCCGCCCCATTCTCGGATTCTNGGCTCCCACCGAAACTCCGTGGAAGTGCGGGTTCCCGTTCTTCCCGTTCTCGTACCTCGCCATCGACAGGTATGGGTACTTCTCGCTGTGGGGAACCACGGCCGGCATCACGATCTTCATGTTCAGCTCCGTTCGCAAGGCGATCTGGAACGAGGCCACATCCGGCGCATCCCTGATGAAGTCATAGCGCACCTGCCGCAACTTCTCGTCCTGCGACACCAANGCCTCGGCCCCCTTAGGCGCNTCCACNTTCAATCGGTGGATGTCATAGACATAATTGTACGGGCAATTCANCGTCCACCACTTCGAGNNAATNCTGCCCAAGCCGACGCTNTCACCGACCTCCGCATTCGACCCTAGGAACTGGTGCCGCGCCTCCTCGCCGACCAAGCCCTTACCACGCTCCACCCACGGAGGCAACCAGGACAAGTGCTTCACAGCGCAATCCAGCTCCTTGTNCTTGGACGCNAAATGCATTGGCGTGGCGCGGACATCCTTCCCAACGGTCATGAGCTGATGCACGATTCCTCTCACCCCCTCCTCCTGGCCCATCAACTCACGCAACTCCCCGCGCGTCATCGGACTCTGNCCCGCCATGCGACAGCCCATGCGCCGCATCACGTTGCGCTGCACCGCGAAGCCCTTGCCACGGGCTTCGGAAACTAGCACCGCGTTGACGATCGCCCAGACCACCCGATGCCCACGAAGACCANACACNAATTGCCCCGTGTGGTACCGTAGCAGGTGCTGCGCCCACTCTTGCGGCGTCACGGCCCGCACGCGTGGATCGTGCAGGTCAGCTATNCCCATGGGAAATTCCAAAGGGTGCGCACGTGCGAAGCGCCCTACGTCCGCGGCGGGGACCGGTTCGCTCGAGACTGCTGGCCAACCGTGGATCACGCTCTCCGCCACNCTCGCCGCTTCCACTTCCGCGTCCACGACTTCCTCGCCGTGCTCCATCGCGCCACCAGACCCTTCAGTCCCGAAGTACTGCTCCACGCTGCACAGCTCGAACCGCAAGATGTCCTCCACCTCCTCGTCGCTTTCGTCGTGCGCACGCCCGAAATCCNGGTCCACGCGATAGCGACACCATGCNGCCAGAGAACCCACCGTGACCAAGCCTCCGGACGTCACGNCCGCTGCCCGGAAAGCGTTAAAGCCAAAGGGGCGCTGCCGCTCGTCCGCCGAAGCCTTCACAGCAGCGCGCACCTCCGCCTCGATGCGNCGCCACAGGTCCACGGCATTCTCGTGCTCACTCACCTTCAGCTCTGAAGCCTCGGCTTCGCCTGCAGGTTCCAGTTCCAGCCACCACCGCAGAAGCACTTGGCTCAAAGAGCACTGGGCCGACATCAACCATTTCTCGAACACCTCCTCTGCGACCTCGTCCGCNACCTCGCCGCTACCAACGGCAAGCTCTGAGGAGCCACCAGCCGCACATTCACGATCAGACGCGCTCCTCACGACGCTCACTTTGAAGCCAGCCTCGTACAACTGCTCTCCGGTCCTGCANTCCATCAGGACGTCGACATGGAGGCCTTGCTCGCGCAATTCTTNGGCNCGGGCCGCATCGACGTAGACGCCCTTGTGCAGCTTCGGAGCGTATTTGGCCAGGATCTCCTCCTCGGACATTACGTCGAAGAGCTGAGGGTCATAATACTTGTGCATCGGTTCACGCCAGTCCCCACCTTCGCGCCACGGCCCGGCACCGACTTCCGGAAAACTCGNGAGCGCCCGACAAATCTTCGCCACCAGAGCCCAGCGAACCTCCAGACCTTCCAGGACCTCCCCGTACCCCACATTCCGCCTCATGAGAATCACNAGATTCTCCTGCACTTGCTTCGGGTGCCAGGGCATCTGCACCCGCGCCGTCACATTCTCCTGTCGCTCGACGCCCGTCCCAAGCTCGAGGGCACCCGCAGAATAAGCAAGAACGAGATCACCATTCACACNCACGCTTCTGACAGTAGCGGCAAAGACCATGCGACCACNCGCATCCTGCGTGAAGCGCTGCTGCTCCTCAGCGGAGGCGTCCTTCCACAGTCTCGCCGGCCTCNCCGGGTCTCGCGCGTCGCTGCCGGGCCCGCGCACGGAGTTCACACGGTCTCCGACGCGGAACTGCTTCAGAGCACCCATTCGAGCGAAGAAGCTGCCAGTCTCCTGAGGGAAGGAGATCGTATTCTTCCGGAACATGTGCATCATCGTCTTCCGCACCGTACAAAAATTCACCTGCATGAAATCCAACGCCACAAGACACGCCTCGGTGACCGTCGCCTGGCGAAATAACCATGCCAACTGCGACGGAAAATTCCAACCAGGATCCATCGTGTTCAGGAAGGANCGCTTCGGCACNGGCACGATCGCCTCGCCAGTCGAAGTCTCCTTCCCAATCTGAGCAGCCATATCTTTGTGGCAGCTCACGCACGTGCCAGTATAGCGCTTCGCGATCCCATCGCTTTCNTCCTCGAAAGGCGGCAGCTCAGTCCAGGACTCCACCTCCACGCAGCACTGCGCCACNCCGCCCGCCCCCCTCTTCAACAAGTGCAGATCGAGCTTCGCAGGGGGNACGTACGCCGGGTGAAACGTCGGGAAGCGCTCATTNCACACCAGACACCGGAACATCACCATGCGCGACAAGATCGTGTGCATCACCTGCACGGCGCGGAGCGGCGCCTGCCGTAGCACGACGTCAAATTTCGACACTCGGAGCGGCACGTTCTTCACAGGAACCATGCGAACGCGGTCGCGGAGAGGCGCTTGCCTGACCTGCTCCGCCAACGCGTCGCACTTGCTCATCGCTCTCTCGTTCTCCTCTCGCACCTTCAGCATACTCTTCTCCACAGCAGCCAGT
>PBTY01000063.1 GCA_002729235.1 Rickettsiales bacterium
TGGATTTGCGTTCAATGACCTGATTCTTGGAGATTACTTGATTGCTGTATCACCTGATAATTTATTAGAGTTCTTACCAACCTACTTTGAAAGCACAGACTTATGGACAGAGGCCGATACTCTGGAGCTGAGAACAGACTTGTCAGACACATTAAGAATGGCACGTATTCCAGGGGCAACTACCGGACCAAATGCCATATCAGGAGATGTGACTAGAGATGATGGAGAACCAGAAGGAAGAATCAATGCGCGGAGAAAAGTAAAGCGAGCAGGTTGTTCGGTGAGACGCTTTGTGCCTAAAGGCCGTACAGATCAGGATGAAGAAGGCACTTATGAGCTATACGCGTATGTACAGTCAGATGATGAAGGTCGATTTGAGTTTAAGGATCTGGAAGATGGAACATATCGTTTCAACATTGAGTATCCAGGGATTCCAATGGATCCTGATTCTTACGTAGAATTTACGTTGGGAGAAGGAGGTCTTGAGGATGAAGTGTTGATTCTGGAAGTTACAGTTACTGATGATGGCATCGTGGTGGAGAAGATCGAGAGACTGGGCTTCTATCGCAAATACTTCAAGGACCTGAATGTATATCCTAACCCTGCAGACAACTTCGTGAAAATCACCTACAGCAAGCTGATGAGTGAAACGGTGAAAGTGCGGTTGATAGACCTGGAAGGAAATGTGGTGACCGAGCAGTTGATAGAGAAAGGTTATGACAAAGAACTACAACTAGATGTAAGTGGCATCAGCGGAGGTATCTACTTACTCAACTTCATCGACAGCAGTGAAGGATCAGAAAAGATTACTAGCTTCAAAGTCTACGTCAAACACTAAAGAAGATTCATGACAGAATTATAAAAGGCCTCAGATGAGGCCTTTTTTATTGTTTGTGGATTAAATTCGGGTAACCTAAAACCTAATTTATGTTTCGAAAAGTAATGTCTGTCTTTACTTTTTTGTTGTTTTCGTTAGCTCTTCATTCACAATCTATTTCTGAGATTCTCAAGAGTATTGATACGATAAAAAGTCCCAGAAATAGAATTACTCAATTGGATGCTTTGGGAGAAGAAATGTCTTCTCAGTCTGATTCGTTGAAAGCAGAATACTTTTTAGAATATGGTGTCGCCTATGGACGATATGGATTGGCAGATTCTGCACAGATCTTTTTTAGAAAGGTTATCTCCCTCTCGGAGCAAACCGGGCAACACTACCAGTTAGCTCGAGCGTACAATGGCATTGCCAACGTTCAAAGAAGGGCTGGTAGTAATCAAGAGTCACTTGAAAACTTTCTAAAGGCAATGGATATTGTCAAGGACAAAGAGGATACTGCCAGTATTCGCTTCATTGCATCCATCTATAGTAACTTATCTGGTATCTATTTCAATCTTGGTCAACTTGACCGGGCTCAAAAATACACGGAACAAAGCATCACGNTTGCTCAACAATTAAATGATGGTGATCAATTAGCCTATGCCTATGTTGGATTAGCTCTAATACTGGACAATCAGGGTGATTTGGAAGGGGCAGCCGATGCCCATAGAAAGGCGGCAAACTATATTTCAGAACACAATATCGAATACTTAAAAGGCTTCAATAAGCTCAATTTGGCTGAGATATATGAGAAGCAAGACAATCTTCCTGAGGCGGAGCGATTGTATAAAGAATTGATTGAAGACGAAGGTATGAGTGTTGAAGTTTCTCTCTCCGGATATGCCAATCTGGCTATGATCAAATTAGAAAATGGTAATCCCAGAGAAGGAATTGCACTCGCAAAGGAACTATTAGAAATTGCTGGAGAAAGAGATGCGATCACCCAGGTGAAAGATGCACACGAAATACTGTATCAAGCCTATGAAAAACTGGGGGATTTTGAGAGCTCTTTATCTGAGTTGCAGGAGTTCATGCATATAAAAGATTCCCTCTTAAACATGGAGTCAATCAATGCGCTTAATGAAATGGAGAAGAAATATGAAACCGCACTCAAGGAGCGCCAAATTGAATCTCTGGCTCTTGAAAATGAGCAAAATCAATTGCTCCTGGATAAGCAATCCTCAGAGAAGAAACTGTACATTTTAGCAATCATCACGCTCTTAATATTGATTGGCTTTGGAGCAAGACAGGTAAGCCAAAAAAGCAAATTCAATCGCATATTGACTTCAAAGAATGAGACAATATCCAATGCTTTATCTGAGCGTGAAGTTCTGCTCAAAGAGATTCATCATCGAGTAAAAAATAACCTTCAGATTATTTCTAGTTTGCTAAACCTCCAATCTCGATTCATTAAAGATAAGACAGCAGTAGATGCAGTCCAGGAAGGTAGAAACCGGGTAAAGTCGATGGCCTTAATCCATCAGAAACTGTATCAACAAGACAACATTCAGGGAATTTATATGCCCGAATATATTGACAACCTTACCTCTTCTTTGCTTTCCTCTTATAAAGCGTCTAATGATAAGATTCATATAAAAAAGGAGGTCGACACTATTAATTTAGACATTGATACCGCCATCCCNTTGGGTCTTATTTTGAATGAATTATTAACCAATTCTTTGAAATATGCATTTGTAGATAGAAAGGAAGGAACACTCCAAATCAAGCTTACAGAAATTGATAAGAAGTTGATTCTGGAAGTTTCAGATGATGGGGTGGGAATGAAAAATGATGAAGAAGGGAATAAAAATTCTTTTGGGTTAACTTTAATAGAATCTCTGGCAGAAAAACTGGATGCCAGTGTGGAAATGAATCAGAATGAAGGGACCCAACACGTGTTTAAAATTGCAAATTATAAATTGGCTTAGATGGCAAGAATCTATGTAGTAGAAGATGAGCCAATCATTCGGCAAGATCTGGTGTTCACTTTGGAGGATATGGAGCATGAGGTCATTGGCCAGTCAGGAAAATATGAAAAGGCATTCAATGAAATTCAATCCTTGAATCCTGATTTGATTTTGCTGGATATCAATTTGAATGACCTGAAAGATGGAGTGGACTTGGGCATGATCATTCATACACAATTCAGTATTCCTTTTATTTATATCACATCATATTACGATTCTGCTACGGTTGAAAGGGCCAAACACACCCATCCAGCAGCCTACGTCATCAAGCCATTTGATGAAAACGATTTGAAAATCAATATTGAGTTAGCTCTAACTAAGAGGAAGATTCTACAATCTAATTATTCGAGTAATAAACTTTTTGTGAAGAATAANCAAGATTTGGTCGCAATCACTCCTGAGGAGATNATTTACGTNGAGGCGGATGACAACTATTCAAAAGTCCACACAGACAAAGGCCAATTCATTTTAGCACATACTTTAAAGAAAACAGAGGAAAAACTATCCAATAAAGGCTTCTTAAGGATCCATAAGTCTTACCTCATCAATTTTGAGCGGATAGATATTATCACGGAGGGTATGGTTTTTTTAGGAGATCAACATTTACCCATTGGCAAATCGTATAAGGCTCACTTACAGGAGTTTCTGATTACTTTGTAATACTTTTTAATGATNGCTCTACCCTATATAGGGTATTTAATGGGGATAAATTCCTTTTTTCTTGAATTGTACTAAAGAATGATTTATTTTTAATATTCGCTGATTGGTGTTTCTTTCGAAATGGGACTATCTTTTCGGCCAAATTACAACACGTTAAACCGCTACGCTATCTATGAAGGCCTACTCATTTAGATTTTCTTGTATTTCATGAGCAGGGCTNAGACAAGACCTACATTTTCTGCCAAAAGCTTCTAATCATGAAAAAATTAAGTTTATTAACGCTGGTGTTCATCTTTTCCATGAGCGCCTACGCCCAGAATTCGATGGGAATTGGGACAGAGACACCTAATCCAAATGCAGTTTTGGAAATCGTTTCTCCATCAGGTAATCAAGGAATCTTAATTCCAAGATATACCACCGCAGAGCGAACAGCCACTGCCTTCACCAGCAACCTTACAGATACAGACAATGGATTGATGGTGTTTGATACCGACGAGGGTTCATTGTACTTCTGGTACAGTGGTGTTTGGGTGGCTGCTGCAAATCAAACTTTTAGTGAAATGCTAGCAACGGATTCTGACGCGGGTGCACAGAACATTACGAATCTCGCGGATCCGATTAATGATCAGGACGCTGCTACCAAATCTTATGTGGATACCTTGGTCGGAGGAATTGTCATACCTTCGTTTTCAGATCTCTTGCTGCAAAGTGACGATGCCGGAGCATCCAATATCACCAACCTGGCTGATCCATTGGATGGACAGGATGCAGCCACCAAGTCCTATGTAGATACCCTTTTTGGAGGAATTGTGATTCCTACTTTTGCTGAGCAGTTATTATCAGACAATGATGCTGGTGCATCGAGTATTACAAATTTAGCTGACCCAACAGATGGTCAAGACGCTGCAACCAAAGCTTATGTCGATACTCTTTTTGCAGGATCTGGTTCTTCCCCTTGGACGATTACTGGCTCCGATCTGAGTTATAACCTGGGCAATGTTGGAGTAGGAACAGATGCTCCCATTTCCCCTTTTCAGGTACAAGATAAATTACACTTCTTCGATTTCGTGGTTGACTCAATGGGCATAGATGGTCGCATCATTGCTGACAATATGTATTATGATGGGGCAGCATTAAGAAATGTGCAAGATGGACGGCTTAGTTTCTTCTACATGACTGATGGTAATATTGAATTCCTTACTGCGGATTCTGCTTTGGCTGATGAGGATCGTTTCAATCAAATAGAAACCACACTTACCCTTAAAAGTAATCGAAATGCCGAATTCAGAGGTACTGTAGAAATCGGATCGGTTCAGGATAGCACCGATTTGTCGTCTGGTCAACTGGCTTATAATGGAGGTAGCCTTTATCTATACACTGGTGCTGAATGGAAAGACCTTGTTGGATTATCTCTACCATATCAGAGCACTGTCAATGGAGTGAGTAATCTTCTCGATCTGGAAAACACTGGTAATGGAAGCGTAGCCTATTTTAACTTGAACAACAGTACATCCACAAGTAATGCTGTGAACATTATTACCAATTCCAGTGATCCAGGGTCCTCTGCACTTTATGTGAATAATGATGGATTTGGTCCTGCAGCTGAGTTTAACATCACTTCGTCAGGAAACAACGAATATGCCATGGCGGCACGAACAGTTGGAGTTGGAAGTGCAGCATATTTCGAAACGAACAATGGGTCTAGCTCTACTCCAACGATATCTGGAAATGTGGTTAATGGAGGTGGTAGCGTATTAGACCTTGCCACTTCAGGAACGGGTCGGATTGCTTACTTGTCAAACAACAACGCTTCCAATTCTGCCAACGCCTTTACAGTTACTTCATCAGGAAGTGGTACTACTGCTTTGTTTAGCAACAGCAATACAGGTACTTTTAATAATACGGTTCAAATTATCAATTCTGGTAATGCTGCTGGCTTAAGCATTCAGAACCAGGGTGCTACTACATCATTTGGGCTTACGAACACCATTACCGGAAACTTGAATGTAGTAGGTAATCACAGTACCACTGGAGCCGTTTCTTCTAATGCTATTTCAATAACTTCAGCAGTTTATTCGGTGTCTAATGGAGACCATATAATAGGACTCAATGGAACGAGCGCACAAACCATTACATTACCAGACCCTTCTTCTTTCCCAGGTAGAGAGTTGATATTGATGTACACTTCAACACCAGTATTAACTCATACCATCAATGTAAGTGCTGGAACAATATTATTCGAAGCAAACACTGTTTCTTCGGTTTCTATGAGTAACGCAAGTGTCAAATTGTATGTCTAACTTTACGAGCGATAGGGACCAGATGGTTTGTGGTTAATACGATTTTGAGCACAAGTGTCTAATTCTAAGATCATGAAAAGATTATTAGGAATACTAATCATCAGCATATTTTACGCTAATTCGGCACAAGCCCAAATTGTGGTAGAGCAAAACATTCCTATTGCGATAGGAAGCGGACTGAGTGTCAGTGTGGATAGCAAGCTGGATGCAGCTTCCAATTTCACGAATGATGGAAATTTAATTTTCTACGATTCACTGAGGATGGCAAATTATACGGGTTCTGGAGGGTTGCGAGCACTTGGAGCTGATCAGCATGTCTTCCTTAGCGGCACCTCAGTTGCTAGCCTGGAAGCCACTGGAGGAAATAAAATCTTGCATGATCACCTGACCGTGGGCGATTTAGCCTTAAGCGCTGCTAGAATTGTAGTGGACACTAATCGGTTTGAGGTTACAGGAACCTTAACAGGGTTTGATGGCACAAGCTATGTTGTTGGACGGTTGCTGAGAAGTGGAGCGGACTCATTAGTCTTTCCAATTGGAAGTGATACGGAATATACACCGGTTATTCTATCCCAGATAACAGGGTCTACCCCGGTAGTGGGTGTAGAATTAATTCCTGGTAACCCATTGGCAATTTCTGGAAACGGGCTGTTAGCTGTTTCTGATCAACGTCACTGGCAAGTCAGTGAAGCCAGTGGAACCTTTGATGGAGCAATAGTGAATTTACCAACCATTGATGAAACAGTCGTCGCATCCATTGCTGATGCAAGCATTGCATATGGTCCAGCTGTCTCGGGTAGGTTCAGAGGACTTGGGATGAGCACCAACACAGGATCTATGACAAGCGGATCGGTTACTGCTCTTGAAGCTGGTGGAGCGGGTTTGTATGCTATTGGGGCTTATTTCAATGAGGTTTTAAGAGAACAAGATTCCCTTGCACTTATCAGTATTTACGAGGCAACTACTGGCAATAGTTGGAATGGCTCCACTGGTTGGCAAAGTGATAATCTGGACAACTGGTTGCGAGTAACACTTGTTGACAAAAGAGTTACTGAACTCAATTTAAGTGATAATAACCTTTCAGGTTCGTTTCCTTTGATAACAAGTGGACTAGAAGAACTCGTAAATCTTAATCTTTCAAACAATGAGTTGACTTTCGTGGCGGACCTGGCTAACCTCGGTGCTCTTCAGGACCTGGATGTTTCTGGAAACCGTTTACAATTTGGTAGTCTCGAATCAGTAATATTGGCTGCCCCTGGAGTTCTTTATGGTCCCCAAAAAGAGGTTTTAACTCGAGTGAGGTCATTGGAATCTATTGGGAGTACTTATACAGTGGACCGGACGGTAACCGGTAGTGGCAACAGCTATACCTGGATCAAGAATGGATCAGCCTTAGCTGAGACTACACCGACGTTTGATGTAACCATCAATGACTTTACTGCTGATGGTACCTATATCGCTCGAGTGACTAACACCAATGTGCCGGGATTAACTTTGACTACTACTCCGGTAGTGCTAAGAGTGTCTAGTTTGGAGCGTGACTCTACCTCCCTGATTGCTATTTATGATTCACTTCAGGGAAGTAATTCTACTCTGACTGACTGGCCAAACTTACCAATTGCTCTATGGAGTGAAGTAACCATCACGAACTCCCGTGTGACGAATATCGATCTTTCTGATAAAGGCCTGGTCGGCGCAATACCAGAAGATGTAATAGACATTCAGAGTATGCTGACTGCTGACTTCTCTGATAATGATATAGACGGCATGCCAGATATCTCAGGTACATTGCCAAACATGACTGGATTTAATGTATCAGGCAATCGTCTGACATTTGAAGATTTAGAACCTAACGCTGGAGTAACCAATCTGAACTTTGCAGATCAACAGCGATTTGGGACAGTATTTGAGGATACCATACCTGTTGGAAGTACAGTGGATTTAAGTCAATCAATTGGTGGAAATTTCAACCAGTACCAATGGTACTTTAGCAATCACAATACGACGGACCAACCAATAGGAGGTCTCACGTCTTCTGAGTTAGTCATAGATTCCCTAATTTTTGGAAATATGGGTCAGTACGAACTCAAAGTGACTAACAGTGCAGTACCGGGACTTGTATTGAGTAGTGAAATTCAAAAGGCTTACGCTAGTGCTGATTTGGAATTTGTAGCCCTTGACCTTGGCGGAGAACCATTTACCGCAGGAGAAGCATATGCGCTTCAGATAACAGCGCCAGGTTCACCGTATGATACTGTTAGAACAGTACGAGGAGAAGGTAATGGTTTTGCCTTTAACGACTTGGTATTAGGAAATTATCTGATCGCTGTAGCCCCAGACAACTTAATAGAGTTTCTTCCTACCTACTATGAAAGCACTGACTTGTGGAGAGAGGCTGACACGTTACTTCTACGAGATAATTTGATTGATACACTCGATATGGCACAAATACCGCCACCAGGAGGAGGTGATGCGGAAGTATCTGGAACGGTTACGAGAGATGATGGCGAACCAGAAGGTAGAATCAATGCGCGTAGAAAAGTAAAACGAGCAGGGTGTTCGGTAAGACGATTTGTACCTAAGGGTCGTACTGGTCAGGATGACGAAGAAGGAACCTATGAGCTGTATGCCTATGTCCAATCGGATGACGAAGGTCGTTTTGAATTCACTGATTTGGAAGACGGTAAGTATCGCTTCAACATCGAATATCCTGGGATTCCTATGGATGAAGATTCCTACGTAGAATTTACTATTGGAGAAGGCGGAATAGAAGATGAAGTGCTTATTCTGGAAGCGACGGTGACCGATGATGGTATCGTGGTTCAGAAGATTGAGCGTTTAGGATTCTACCGTAAATATTTTAAAGATTTGAATGTTTATCCTAACCCAGCGGACAGCTATGTCAATATCGCTTACAGTAAACTAATGAGCGAGACAGTTGTGGTGAGGTTAATTGATCTGGAGGGGAATGTCGTCACAGAGCAGCTAATCGAGAAGGGTTATGACAAGGAATTACAACTGGATGTGAGTGGTATCAGTGGAGGCATTTACTTACTCAACTTCATTGACACCAACGAAGGGGCGGAAAAGATCACAACATTTAAAGTGTCAGTAAAACATTAATATTTCAAGATTTACCCCATTCGAAAAGGCCTCATTATGAGGCCTTTTTTATTGCAACAAATTGATTATCAAATCATTAAAAAGGTGAATTGATTTTTATCTAACCAAAAAAGGTTTTAAATTATCATTTACAAATTTCAGACCGCTATGAAATTTTTACTCGCCGCATGTTTGTTGGTTGCCTGGATGCAGGTAACATGTCAGGTTCTTTCTGTCGACAATAATCCCACTCCTATGGGTGGTGCGTACACTACCTTACAATCCGCCTATGATGCGGCCGTAAGTGGAGATACACTTTACATTATTCCCAGTAGTACCAGTTATGGTGACCTAGACATTGCCAAACCGATCACCATTTTTGGCGGAGGATTTTATCCTGATACAGACACCAAGTACACTTCCGAGGTGGGAGCCTTAAACATCAATGCAGGCGCTTCCAACCTACTTCTGAGTGGGCTCAAAATTGGAGATCTGAGACTAGCATATGAGGCTGTCACATTCAGTTTAAATACGATTCGGGTGACACACTGCAATATTGATCAGGTTGGTGTTGCTGAGTCAGGGAGTAACATCCGAAGCATAGACAGTCTGGTATTTATCAATAATGTTTTTGGAAATACCGGAGGTGGTAACATCACCGGAGGCTATGTGGATTTGGTCAAATCTGGGAATGATGTCAGTAAGACTTATTTCTATAACAATATTTTCGTCGGGTCTACCGGGACCGCAGGTACAGTTTCGGCTGATACTGCTTACTTCTACAATAATCTCTTTTTTGGACAAAGTGCCACTGGGGGTTCTACAGCTTTCGCAGAAACGAATAGCAATATCTTTCGAAACAACATCTTTTTTGGTAGAGCCCCATCAGCGACAACTACATTAACAAACAATACTTTCAACTTTAATCTCAGTTCCGATTCGACTTTTAGTGCGATCATAGGTGTATCTGGTAATAGCGGAGGTTCTAATTTCAATTATACGGACCCTGCATTTGTACAGGTAATTACCGGGACCACATATGATTTCACCTTTGATTTGTCGATTCCCGTGGGATCACCAGCTAAAGATTCAGGTTCTGACGGTACAGATCTGGGGCCAGCTGGAGGTCTTTATCCATTTGACCCTACTGGGACACCATTGCCAGTTATAACCGGAGTAACATTACCCTCTATTGTAGTACAAGGCAATGACATCTCGATATCTATTTCAGGAAAAGGAAACTAACCACCAAACTATGAAGACATTTTTCACCACGCTTGCATGCATTACTTCGGTAATTGTATTTGGTCAAACTATTCGATATGTTGACAATTCCTCCAGTAGTCCTGGAGGCGCACATGTATATACTTCCCTTCAAGCGGCCATTGACTCTGCCGTCACAGGAGACATTATTCATGTGAGGGGTTCTGCTGCTACTTATGGTTCAGTCACGCTAAATAAATCATTGGAAATTTATGGAATAGGATTCAATCCTGATAAGGACATTCCTCTATTATCTATATTAGATAACATTTATTTACATGAAAACTCATCAGGATCAAGAGTTTCAGGCCTATATGTAACTGGTCAAATCGGAATTGCTTATGATGACCCAAATGGCGTTTATTCTTTAAGTAATCTATCGATTGACAATTGTCGTGTGGGTCGTATTACCTCAGGAGCATCATGCTGTGTAATAAGACCTACTGATAATGTCATCATTCGTAATAATGTCATTGGCAATGAAAGTAGTGCCACGGCTCAAACCGTAATAGATTTGATCGGTTCTTACGGAACAGTGAGTAATGCCATAATTACCAACAACATAATTTTGGGAGAAACCGATGGTACATTCGGTGCTTTGGAGGCTACAGGCGCTTTGATTAAGAACAATTTATTTGTAGGTGGTGGTACTATTCAAAATGCATTTTATGTATTGACTAATTCTACAGTGGCTAATAATGTATTTTTTGGAAGAGCGCCTGCGGCTTCATCTTCCATGTCCAACGTAGTATTCAGAAACAATCTGTCTTTTTCTACTTCAGCTGATACTTTACCAGCTATTGGCTCAGGAATTTCAGGTTCTAACAATTTGGTTGGTATAGATCCATTATTGGTAAATGTGACAGTAGGCAATGCTGTTGATATTGGTACCATTGACCCTAGCCCTGATACTGGCTCACCTTTATTGAGCGCAGGTAGCGACGGTACTGACATTGGAGTTACTGGTTCTACGATTCCCTGGGACGGAACTGGCGTACCTTTACCAGTCATTCAGGAACTGAATGTAACAGAAGTGATCAAACAGGGTGATAACCTTGATTTGAATGTAAAGGCTCGAGGTAACTAATCTGCTGGTTTTGAAAAGAAGTCTTTTCATACTTTTATTGATCTGTGGATCATTCGCAACTGCTCAGGATGTGAGCCAGAATGTGACTGCT
This sequence comes from Rickettsiales bacterium, assembly GCA_002729235.1. Lineage (GTDB taxonomy): Bacteria > Bacteroidota > Bacteroidia > Cytophagales > Cyclobacteriaceae > Marinoscillum. The sequence goes on from PBTY01000063.1 coordinate 11,345, forward strand.
CTGGAGTATTTTTTTGATACAGACCCGGGAAGAGGTAATGGTACTGCTATTGCCCTTGCTCCTGGCTTAACTGTGACTCAAACTCCTGTACTCAACACCTCTGCTTTGAGTGGAGGGTTTCATCGAATCTACTTCCGTGCGAGAGTAGCTAGTGGACTGTGGAGTATGCCTTACGGATATACAGTCTATGTTGACAGCTTATCAAGCACAGTAAGACAAATAGCAGCTATCGAATATTATTGGGATAATGATCCAGGTTATGGCCTTGGTGCTTCCATAACTGTTTCCTCAGCAGCAACTTTTGTGGACATTGTTGATAACATTCCTACTGATACTTTATCTATTGGTTTTCATCAATTGTTCATGCGGGCTCAGGATGACGCAGGCATCTGGGGAATGAGCGAATCGCGATTGGTTTATGTGGACAATTCTTTAGGAGCGGTAAGAGATTCAATTGATCAGCTAGAATATTTCTGGGACCATGATCCTGGATATGGTAATGGCGCTATGATTTCCATAGCAAACCCGGATCCACTCATTGATATTGACGAAGCACTAGCTACCGATACTTTGAGCAACGGGTTTCATAATTTATTTGTTAGAGCACGGACACTTTCTGGAACCTGGGGTGTTCCAGAATCAAGGTTAGTTTATGTAGACAATGCACTTGGTGCTGTTCAGGATACCATAGTAGCAGCAGAGTATTTCTGGGATAGTGATCCAGGCTATGGAAACGGTGGCGCATTAACCATTTCCAGTCCTGCTTCAGCGTTGCAACTCTCCACAACTATTGCAACGGATACCTTGAGCGTTGGTTTTCATAATTTGTATACCCGTGTTCAGAATTCTTCAGGACAATGGGGCATTCCGGAATCAAGGTTGGTTTATATTGATTTAGGTGGAAATGTCTTGCAAAATGTTAGTGAACTAGAGTATTTCTTTGATACAGATCCAGGCTATGGTTTCGGTACAATTGTACCAATTGACACTCCTTCTGTAGAGGTATTAGCGGCATTCATTGCGGCTACAGATACCCTTGGGTTAGGCGAGCATTTAATTGGGGTACGAGCAAAATCAGAAGATGGAAAATGGGGTATTACTGAAACCAGCACATTTACTTTGTTTCTGGAAAGTCGTGAATTAGATTCAGTAGCCCTTCACAAGGTATATGAAGGTTTGGTTGGGTCTGGATGGACGAATAATACCAATTGGCTGACCACTAGCATTGATCAATGGTATGGTGTTTCAATAACTAGTAATCGTGTCAGCGCACTCGATCTCTCTTCCAATAATCTTGTTGGCCAGGTGCCTGCAGAAATCGGCTATTTAAGCAATTTGGAAACTCTTGACCTTTCGGGCAATGTCCTATCAGATAGTATTCCAGATGAAACTGTAGATCTTACTATTTTATCAGCACTGTATCTAAATGACAATCAATTAAATCATTTACCTGATTTATCATCTATCGATAGTTTACAGACTGTGGTAGTTGACAATAACAATCTTGATTTCGGTGATTTGGAGTATCTCGCTGGAATCAGCAGTTATTCATATACTGGGCAGACTTTGCTAAATAGTATGAACATTGATTCAATGGTAGCTCCTGGAGACACGCTCAGTTTTGATGTGACTATTGATGGATCCAGCAATACCTACCAATGGTATTTAGATGGAGTGGTAGTCCCAGGCCAAACCAGTTCAACATTATCAATAGATTCATTTCGCGTGGTTGATACTGGTTACTATCAGCTGACAATAGCCAATACCCTACTTCCAGATTTGGAATTTACCTCAGGTACCTATCACTTATTTGTTCATGACTCCCTGGCAGTACCATTGGATACAGATCCACCAGTCGTAGTTGGAGATACTCTGGTATCAATTGCTGAAAATACAACAGTGGTCAATACGTACTCTGCTGGAGAACTGGTCACCTGGGCTTTAAGTGGGACAGATGCTGCAAGCTTTGATATTTCAGTAGATGGAGAGTTGACTTTGTTGACAGCTGCGGATTTTGAGAGTCCTACTGATGGCAATGCTGACAATGTTTATGAACTAGTGTTGGAAGCATCAGATAGCTTGTCAAATAGTTCTTCACACATATTGGAGATAACTATTACTGATGTCAATGACAATGCTCCGGTGATAACCGACCCGGGTGCAATCTCTGTTGATGAGAACAGTAGTGTTTCTGCACAAGTAGTTACTTTGACTTATACAGATTTAGACACTACTTCAGCCACCTATACCTGGTCTATCATTTCTGGAAATGACGATATCAATAGCGATAGCAACTTGCCATTTACCATTGGTGGAGATGGGATTATAATTATTAATGATAGTGCTGATTTGGATTTTGAGACACAGAATTCTTTCAATCTTGAAGTAACGCTAAATGATCAGGTGTCGACAGATACGTTGACTTTGCTGATTTCCTTAAATGATGTGAATGACAATGCACCTGTGATAACCGATCCAGGAGCTTTGGCCATAGATGAAAACAGTCCTTTTTCCACACAAATAGTGGCTTTAACTTATACAGATGCAGATACGACCTCTACTACGTATAGCTGGTCCATCACTTCAGGGAATAATGATATCAATACGGATAGCAATCTGCCATTTTCTTTGGATGGATTGTCAGGTATTTTAACAGTCAACGATTCTGCGGACATTGATTATGAATTGGTTACACAGTTTGATGTGGAAATAGCTCTAAACGATGGTCCAAATACAGACACCTTACTTTTGGTTATTGTAGTAAATGATGTTTTTGAAGGTCCAGACCCCGGCACTGCCTTGGATTCAGCGGCGTTGTTGACGTTGTATGATTCCCTGGGAGGTGCGACATGGACTTCTACTAACTGGAAATCTGGAGCCAACCTACAGGACTGGAGTGGCGTAACATTGACCAATGATCGAGTTACCGGATTAGATCTGAGTTCCAATAATTTGGTAGGC
>PBTY01000064.1 GCA_002729235.1 Rickettsiales bacterium
ATTCCCTTAGAATTGCTGACAAATCCATTATATAAATCATAAGGCAAAGCAATTCAGGGAATGACGCTCAATTCGTCACTCCCCGAATTCTTACTGAGGATAAGCTAATATTGGATTCATATGATGAATTCTAGGGAAGTCTTTAACCTGAGCAATAGATTCCCTTAGAATCACTTTAATAATTTACCGGATTGATAGTTGGCATAGAAATTCAGGGGTGCCCGACTAGGGATGCCCGATCAGGGAATGACCTTAAACCTACATTCCTTATGTTTGCCGCCTAATTCATCAAAGACAAAGGGTTTGAAGAAATTCTACATCGTCCGACACGGGGAGACAGAGTACAACAGAAAGGGTATGGTTCAAGGAAGTGGTATTAACGCACCACTCAATGATACAGGTCAACAACAAGCAAATGCTTTTTATAATCGGTACAAGGACATAGCGTTCGATAAAATATACGTTTCCAACCTCATTCGTACGGAACAATCCGTTCAGCAATTCATCGATTTGGGTATTCCTTTTGAAGCTTTAGAAGATCTTCGTGAAATCAGTTGGGGTAAGCAGGAGGGTGTAGCCTTTACTCCAGAGACATCCACTGTGTATCAGCAAACCACTAAGCGCTGGTCAGAGGGTGAAGTGAATGTACGTATTGAAGGAGGAGAGACACCTGTAGAAGTAGCCGAGCGACAGCAAAAGGCTTTTGATTACATGCTCAGTAAGCCAGATGAAGAGGAACAAACCATCTTGGTTTGTATCCATGGACGAGCCATTCGGATTCTACTATGCTGGATGCTTAATTATCCTCTAAGCTACATGGACAATTTTCCTCACAACAATCTTGGATTGTATGTAGTCAATCACGCTGGCGATCAGTACTCCATTGAAGTGTTCAATGAAGTGAGCCATTTGAGTTAGTTCTGACAACATCAGAACACCTGAAAACCCACATTAAAGTACCACAGATAGTTTCTGACTTCAAATGGATCCTGGGTGATGCTAGGCGCAATGTCGAAGTTCATGCCTGCCTCCAGGTTTAGTCGATCTATCCAGTAGCCCACGGCTGCAACTCCACCAAAACTCCATTTTTCATAGGTGCCGGAAATGATCTCTTCGGTTTCATTGTGGTCAATGATCACGTTGGCCAGATGCTTTTTTACCAGTCGCTGATTCGCTATTCCGAGGGAAAGGTATGCGTCTGGCAGTTTGGATGGGAGTGGAGTAATTTGCAGATGTTGCTGTAAGCCCAGGTAGTGCAGGGTATTGTTTCTTCCCTCATATCCTTTTTGTGTGTATTCTAATCGGTAATTGACACTAAGGAGCTCGTTGAGTTTATGTGAGTAACCCAACCCGCCTTGAAAACCGCTTCTGGAGCTGTAAGCATAATGAGTATCCGAATTGCTGTCGTCAATCCAATGACTGGAGGCATTTAAGCCAAAGTAGGGAGTGAGTTTTTGGGCACTGGCAGAGAAGGTGATTAACAAGGAGATCAAGGTGATGTATTTCATCATGGTATAGTAGTTAGGTGTAAATGGGTCAATAACGGGCTATGATAAGATTCCGTATATTTCTGTTTAAATTCTGCTAATAAATAGTGTGCTATGAAATTTGGAGCTCCTGAGAATCTTGAAGATCTGGATAGTCTGGATCTTAGTTTGCCACCCGATCATCCGGATAATCAAAAGGTTTTGAGTGGAAAAGCTGCTAATCCTAAAATATTAGTAGGATGCAGTGTTTGGGGAGAGGATGCCTGGGTGGGTGATTTATATCCTGAAGGAACAAATAAAAAGGACTATTTAAACGAATACATTAAACGAATGTCTTGTATTGAGCTTAATAGCACATTCTACAATGTGAAAAAGGCCAACATGCAAGCCTGGGCTGAAGCAGCTAAGGGTCATGATTTTAAGTTCTGCCCAAAATTCAATCGAAAGATCAGCCATATCAAACGGCTCAAAGATGAGATCTTCGATATCACCGATTATTTCGTAGAGATGTGTCAAAACTTTGGAGAAAATCTGGGGATGACATTTCTGCAAATGCCAGAGAACTTTATGCCTAAATGGTTTGACAGGTTAAGAGAATTTCTGGAACATCTACCAAATGATTTTCCGGTTGCTGTAGAATTGCGACATCAAGACTGGTATGAAGGTTCTGTTGTTGATGAGTTCTTTGACCTGTTAAAGGCTACTAATAAAACGGCAGTCATCACAGATACAGCACTCAAAAGAGAAATCATTCATCAACGTTTTTCCAATAACAAAGTATTCATTCGATTTGGCGCATACGAGCAGCATCCAACCAATCTAAAACGAATGGATGAATGGGCAATTCGCTTGGCAGAATGGATCAATCAAGGAGTGGAGGAGATCTACTTTTTTAGCAAGCAGGAGGATGAGACTTACGCACCACGCCAGGCAGAGTACATGATTGGTAAGCTGAGAGAATCCACAGGATTAGATATAAAGTCTCCATATCAATCCTAGTCAATGGCTAAACCAAAAATTCACGTAGAGGTTGGAAAACGGAAGTTGGAGTTATCCAATCTTGACAAGCTCTTGTATCCTGATGATGGGGTGGTTAAAGCACAGATCATTGAATACTACCTCACCCTCGCACCAACCATTTTAAGGCATATCAAAGGGAGACCTCTTTCTTTGGTTAGGTTTCCTGATGGGATATATGGGGAGCAATTCTTTCAGAAGAATCGTCCTGATTGGACACCGGATTGGATTGATTATATCCGTTTGGGAAAGGAGCGTAAGAAAGAATACATTGTAGCGAAGGAAGAAGCCACGCTGGTGTGGTTAGCTAATTTAGCTTGCCTGGAGCTTCATCAAATCCATAGTTTTAGTGAGTATGCTGATAAGCCAGATTACATCGTATATGATCTGGACCCACCAGAAGGCAAAGATGATTTTGAAGAAGTAAAGGATCTGGCATTTAAGCTTAAGGAGGAGCTAGAGAATTATGATTACCACGTTTTTGTGAAAACCACTGGAGGTAAAGGTCTACATCTTTTAACACCTCTTGATCCAAATTACACGTTTGATGAATGTTTTGAAACGGCAAAGAAGATTGTTGATACCTTCATTAAAAAGAATAAGAATACCACGTTGCACCTCAATAAGGAGGCTCGGAAAGGGCGTGTCCTGATTGATATATTTAGGAATAAGTCCTCACAAACGATCGTCAGCCCTTACAGCATGAGAGGACGAGCAGGAGCACCAATTTCTACCCCAATCACCTGGGAGCACCTGGAACGCGTTTCTTCGCCTAAGGAATTCACTATTGAAGCGGTGAAAGACATGGTATTAGAGGAAGGAGATCCGTGGGAAGCAATTCGTAGCTGGGCGGTACCATTACATACTGATACCAAGCGTCGAGCTCAGTACAAAGAACTTCCGCAAAACAAACGGCATAAGAGCCCAGAGCAACTTGCTGAGTACGAGAAGAAACGAGATTTTTCCAAAACTCCAGAGCCCTACGTTCCTGAGGATGATGGCCGAGGCAATCGTTTTGTAATTCAAAGGCATCATGCATCTCATCTACATTATGATTTGAGATTGGAGCAGGATGGTGTGCTTAAATCATGGGCAGTACCCAGAGGAATGCCTCCGAAACCAGGTGTGAAGCGACTAGCCGTCCAAACGGAGGATCATCCATTAGAGTACCTGGCTTTCGAAGCGGAAATCCCTAAAGGTCAGTATGGTGGAGGCATGATGTGGATTTATGCTTCTGGGCGATATGAAATCACCAAAACCAAAAAGAACGGATTCTATTTTCGGTTGTCAGGACCTTTGATCAATGCGGAATATCGGATGCATTTGATGAAGGATAAAGAGTGGTTATTAGAACGAGTGGATAGTCCCCAGATCAATATGCTGGATCAGGAAGTCAAACCGATGATGGCTGATGCGTTGAAGAAACCTCCAAAGGGAGATTATCGATACGAGGTAAAGTGGGATGGTATCAGAGTAATGATCACCTTGAATGAAGGTGAATTGACGATTAGAAGTCGCAATATGAATATCATTACTGATCAATTTCCAGAGCTTAATATTCCTGAAGAGGCTTTTCGAGTGAATAATGGAGTTTTTGATGGCGAGATCGTTTGTCTGGATCAGTCTGGTAAGGCTGATTTTAAAAAGGTAATCAAACGGTTGATGACCAAGAAGCAAATGGAAATAGACTATCAGATGAAGAAATATCCTGTTTATTGTTACCTGTTCGATGTGCCGTATTTGGATGGACGTTCATTGGTTAATGATCCTTGGTTACGAAGACGGGAGTGGCTAAAAGATTCGTTTCGTAAAAATACCCCTTATCGACTGAGTGAAGATATTGAGGATGGGGAGGCTTTGTTTTCTGCCGCAAAACAGATGGGCGTAGAGGGAGTAATGGCAAAAGATCCTCTTGGTAAATACTATCCTGGAAAGCGATCTGATGTTTGGTACAAAATCAAGGTGAAGAACTATGCAGATGTCTGGATTGTTGGATATACTGAGGGTCAAGGTGATCGACAGCTATACTTCGGGGCTTTGCATGTGGTGGAGAAGGAAGAGGATCAATTGATCTATCGAGGCAAGGTAGGAACTGGTTTCTCAGATAAGTTGATGAAGGAGCTAAAGAAAGAACTAGACCAACGGGTAGGAGAGATCAAGCCAATTGAAGATAAAGTGTTGGATACTAGTTTTTGGTTGGCTGAATTTATACCCTGTGAAGTGGAATACAGTGAGCTTACTCAGGACGGCAATTATCGTGATCCAGTATTTAAAAAAGCTCGATTTGATCAGTTATAAATAATTGATAAACAGTATTTTAATAGCATTTACTTGTAGTTATGGTTGATTGTTGATTAACTTTCTAGTCGAAAGTTAATGAGATAAGCTATGAGAGCAATCTGGAAAGGTCATATTCGGTTTTCGTTAGTTACTATTCCAATACGGATCTATAACGCTATTGACAATCAGCAGTCTGTGAAATTTAACCTACTCGCTAGAGAAACCAATAATCCGGTGAAGTACGAGAAGAAGGATAAAGTGACGGGTGAGACGCTCAGAGCTGAAGATATTGTAAAAGGATATCAATACGAACCAGGGCAGTTTGTGATCGTTGATAACGATGATTTCGACAAGGTGAAATTGAAGAGTACCAAGGTGATCGAGATAGAAGGATTTGTGGATGCTTCAGAGGTTCATCATACATTGTTTGATTCTCCGTACTTCGCAGGGCCAGATGGAGATGTAGCTGCTAAGACTTATCAATTGTTATCCGAGGCACTTCGTGAATCTGGTAAGGTTGGTGTTGGTAAAGTGGTGCTGCGTGATCGTGAAAATGTTGTGTTGTTAACACCTCATGAAAAAGGTATTTTATTATACAAACTCCGATACCCCGAAGAAGTAAGGAGTATACACGATGTTCCAAATACTGATAAAGATCTGGAGCTTGAACCTGAGCAATTGAAGATGGCCAACACCCTAATTGATTCTATGACCAAGAGCTTTGAAGATATGAAGCTTGAAGATAGATATAACGGTGCTTTGAAGGAAATGATTGAGAGCAAGATAGAGGGTAAAGAGGTTGTTTCATTTACCGAGGAGGAGCCAGAAGTTATCGATATCATGACTGCTCTCAAAGCAAGTATTGAGCAGGCTAAAGCTGAGAAGAAGCCAATGAAAAAGGCGAAGAAGGAAGAGGCCGAAACCAAGAAGAAACGAAAAGCTAGTTAATGACTAGAATTGTCAAATTTCCGGTAGCTACTCCTGAAAAGCTTGGACCCAAGAAAGTCAGGAAGAACAGGCGCAGAAAGCCTGATCCGGAGGATTTTGGCCAATTGAATTTGTTTGCTCAACCTGAAAAAGAAGGTCGAGTCGTTTCACTTCCACAATCAGACAGTTTTTTCGAAGAGGCACTAGCCCTGGATGAACAGGGTAATCCTGAAGCTGAGAAGTATTACCTCCTTGCTATCCAAAACAAGGAATCTGAGGTTGATGCATATTGCAATCTTGGCATTCTGAAATCCCAACAAAACGATTTAGCTAAAAGTATCGATTACCTAACAAAGTGTTTGGAATTGGATCCAAGACATTTTGAAGCACATTACAATTTAGCGAATGTTTATTCCGAGATGGGTAATTTCAAATTAGCTAAAACCCATTACGAAGTATCTATCAATATAGATCCCGACTTTCCCAATAGCTATTATAACCTTGGGCTAGTGATGATTTCACTGAAGCAATACAAGGAAGCTATTGAAGTCATCGATAAATACATTTATTTATCTCCTGATACAGATCTTCAGGTCGCCAATGAATTAATCAAAACCTTAAAATCTTTTGCCTAATGACCAAAAAGAATGAAATCCTGAGCGCTCATTTTGAGCAATTGAAAGCCCTTATTCCAGAAGTGTACAAGCATGAACCTGAAGCGGACAATGATCGTGCATTTAAACTGTATGAACTTTTAAAGCGTTCACTAGGCATTATTGAGGCTGTTTATCTACAACATGGCGAAGACTTCAAAGGTGTCCGAATGGAGGAATACGGCAAACTCATTCGTGATTTGAAGAGTCTGGGATATGAGTATCAAGGCAATGAAGAGTTGATTGAAAAAGCTGCTGGTTATCTAATCCTTCAGAATAAGAAGCCAATGGAAAAAGCAAAAGGATCTAAAAAGTCTGGACAGGGAAGGAAAGCTGTGTAGTTAAACTTTAATGGCAGGATATTTGATCAATTGATAACAACACTGAAAATTTGCAGTTATACACTAAGTTAGAGCAAAGTAAAGGCTACTCCATGATCAAAAAACTACGACTACCACTATTCTTACTAGCAATTATCACATTACTAGCTTTCAATCACTGTACTGAGGACGACCTGTTCACAGAGTGCGCCGGTTGCCCATCAGACTCACCATGGTCGGTTCCCGGATCTACCAACTGTTACCAGTCATTTGATGATTGTGATGCCTCGGAGCGTGGGGATTGTACTATTTGTGATTGAGTGATTCTTCAAGATCATCTGGTCTCGCATCTCAGATTGGATAAAGTACAGAATTTGGATTAAATTAGTGACTCAAACATGAGTACCTAAGTTCATGAAGAAATCGCTAACCTCTCTTTTATTTTTTGCTTTACTCATTTCATTCGCAGCTTTAGTTTCATGCGGAGAAGATGGCTTTGGTTCTTGCACTGGATGTCCAGATGATGCACCTTACGGTGCAAAAGGAGGCGATTGCTACGCTACCCTTAGTGCTTGTGAGAGCAATGAGTCAGGTAGCTGTGGTATCTGTCAATAATCCAGTTCTTTCAAAATAGCTTCAGCCAATAGCTCTGCATTCACTGCTTCCACAGTTACTTGTTTGGAAACGGCATTGTTGCTCACAAAGGTAACCTGAGCCTTTAGCAATCCATTATCCTCTGAATATCGGCCGTTGATGATTGTGGCTCCACTAAAGTTCTTATCATCCACGAAGGCAATAGGTGCATCATCCACCTTGCTTAGTTCAATAAGTTTCTGATCCAATAACTCATTCAGGTTCAATCTGTCGAAGATCGCAGATTCATCCTGGAATCGGGTGTGTACATAAACAGGTTTTGGAGCTGCTAGGCTGATGGCATCCCTATCAGCTGGTTCTAGTCGACCAATATCAAAGCTCTTGCCATCCTCTGGAACACGTATCTCAGGCTTCTGGATACCACCGATCTCAGCAGCAAGTTCTGGAACTTTATTCGCCGCAAACTGGAACAGATCCAAAACGTCTATGAACTCATCATCTCTCAGCGCAGCACCTTTCATACCGAATAGTAGGGAGTAGGTCAGTAGGCCTTGTCCATAAAGCGTGGTTTCATAGCTTACGGCGTCTGCTGCTGATCCAGCTAGTACAAATAGGCCGGTTCGGTCTTTCATGCGCTCCAGAGCTCTGATTTGAGTAGAACTCATGGCGCTTCTGCTAGAAGCCAGGGAGGAGGCCAATCTACCCGAATGACATGCGTCAATAATCAGAATTTGCTTGAGTGCTGGCACTGCTTTGATGTATTCGGTAAACTCAGCACTTGATATGGCGTCCTTTTCTCGGGCTACACTGTTGTTCATATCTCCATTAGATGCTGAACTAGTCAGATAATAAAAGTCGCTCATGTCTCCGCTATGGTTGACTCCATGGCCTGATAAGTAGACAAATAGAATGTCATTGGCTTTGGCTTGAGATTGAAACTCCCTGAAAGCCTTTTCAATGTTTGCTTTGGTTGGCCAGTTGGATTTATCCTGATCTGTCGTCAACAGTTTGATATTGGTTTTCTCGACACCCAGGTACTTGGTGGCACTCAGCTTTAAAGCATTAGCCAGGTCAGTGGCATCTTTTGCTGCGTACTTGAGATCCAGCGCATCACCTTCATAATCAGAGGTGCCAGCAATCACCGCATAGATACTAGGAGCCTCTAGTGTTTTTTCTTCTCCAAATACATACAAGCTTTTGGCATCACTACTCAAGGTACCATCGGTATTATACGCTTTAATGGTGATTTTATTGACACGATCATTGTACAGAAATGGATGATTCGTAATGTCGTAATCGATTTCCAAAGAGCTGGCATCAGGTGTGCCGGATGCGCTTCGTACATCGCTACTCACTTCTTTTCCATTGATCAGGATAATTACACGCCCAATACCCCCACCATTGTTACTCAAGTTGATGCCTAGTTTTCCTTCGTTTTTCAGTGGGTGCTTCAGAGACAACTCAGGATAAAGCGACTCATTTGCCAGATCATTAGATGATCTGATAGGCTCCGAATTGAGTTCCAAAAGCTTGGATAGGAGCATTGGTTCGTAGTAGTTGTCCTTGATTTGCTCCAGATTGATGATTTTTCCTTTTTTCACATAGTGGATTTGCTCCATGGCTGCTGGTGTGGCATCAAATAAGCCTTTTGGAGTGGTCACCACATACTGATCACTGTCCATTGGGATTAGGGTTCCTTTTGGGTCAGTTGCAGAGCCACTGATTTGCCAGATTTTAACCGTTCCATCAATGGAGGCCGTCAGCATTTTGCCATTCACAAACTCAATGTCGTACGTGAACCCCGAGTGTCCTGGTAATGTCTTCAGTAGTTTTCCATTGGATGCATCAAAAATATAAATCGAGTAGTCAGCGCCGGACTCTCCACGCTTTATGGAGTTTCGTACGCCGATAAGTTCCTTTCCAGAAGGAGACCAATAGAGTTTATCAGCAGGTTTAGCCAATGTGATTTGACCATTTTTAGTTAGCTGATTTGTTTGATACATTTCTGCTGTCAGATCGTCCTTAAGTAGCACCGCTAATGTTCCATTAGATCCAATGGTAATTCCTTGCGCATTCTCTAAACTGACGTCTTTGACTTTTTGGAAGGAGATAGGGTCATATACGGTCAGACCTTTATTCGTAAGGAAGACTAGCTGTCTGCCGTCTGGTGTAAATACATAATCCTTCCCATTTTTAACTTTAAGGTTTTGCGGTTGACTGGTGCTGAAGTTGTAGAGATCAAAGTCTTCTTCACTGCTCTTGCGAATGACGTATCGCCCGGAGATGTCAAAGGTGATGGGAGTGGTGCTGTAGTCGCCTTTTGCTTTTAGGGTGAAGAGTTCTTTTTGGTTAATGAGATTGGTTACCCGAATTTGTTCATCCAGTCCATAGCTAGCTATCACAGGATTAACCGGGTGAAAAGAAACTGCTCTGGATCCTAACCTGCTTCCTGGCAATATAATGTCAGTATCAGTTCCGGTTAAGTCTAGTACCTGGATTGAGGACTGTCCGGCAGCAATAGCCAGCTTTGTCCCGCTACGATCTACCGACAGGTCATAAATTGGAGATGCATGCCCTTTAAATGTCTTGACCCAGGCATTATTTTTGAAATCATATTCTTTTATAATGTTCTGATAATCAGCTAGTAATAGTGTGGTATCTGAAGTGGTTACTACAACTCGTAAGCCCAAATTGAATGCTTCAGTTCCAACTGGCTCATTCCACTCAAAAGGAAGAGCTTTCTCGTTCATTGAAAGGTCGAAAGCCTTCAGATTTTGTTTGCTATCACGTCCACATGTAAGTATGAGATTCTTAAATGGGATGTATGCGATATCCAGTGTTCGCAATGAAAAGGCATTAATGCTTTTACTTGAATATTCACCTGAGTTGACTTGAATGAGTTCCCCTTTCTGAGTAGCAACTAGCCAACCCTCATTGCCTTCACTTATTGATGTAATAGCTGCATCCGAAAGGCTAAGTTGATTTGTTGATTTAAGGTCGGAGCTGAAGACTTCTAATGAACCATCATTTCCTCCAATCACGATGTTTGGCCCTACTTTGTAAACGGCTGTAATGCTTTCTACTTTTGATTTGGACGAGTTAATGGCCTTGCCTTTAAAAAACCATTTTAACTCATGTTCACCAACCGCTAAAACAGAGTCTGCTGATTCAGCAAACAGTCCCAAAACGGAGAACTCTGTTGAAATGGATTGTTGGACTTTTCCATCCAGGGTGTATTGCAGAATGGTTCCGTTTTTATCTGCACTGAAGAGGTAATTACTACCAAACGCGATGTTGGTGATAGGGGCACTAGCTGTGAAATGATAGGTTTCCATCCCTGATTCATAATTCCAAATAGTAATTTGAGAGGAACCATCAATAGAAGCTAACCACTGGTGATCAGAGGATACTTTCATGTCTAATACGCGTCGACTGTGACCGATAGGAATGATCATATCCATCTGTGCTACAGCCAAATGGGTGGCAAATAACAGCGTCACTATTGCGGTTAACTTGTTGTTCATGGTGGTAAGAATGATTTATTGATAAAGATAGAAGCTTCCTGCGATTGCACCACGAATTGAAGTCTTTTTAAGATATCCCTCGAAAGACGCGATTAATTCTCTATCTTTGCAAAGTCAGAAAGCGGTTACAGCCACTCTGCATTTAGCCTACAGTAATTCCCAGGCACCTTCTAAGTAGTCCAGGTTTCAGTCTTTGGAAGCCTCCCCAACACCAGTTGGTAATCGTGCCTTGATAGTGGTCTCCTGACCATCAACAAAATGAACTCTAGGTTAAAGTCATACCAATGACCAGTGGTTGTTTTTTATTCATCTTAATTGATAATTATATATGGGAAGATCACAAAATACGTTCATGAAAAAGCAGAGAGAGAAGAAGAAGGCGATGAAGAAGAAGGAGAAGTTTGAGAAGAAAATGGAGCGTAAAGAAGATAATAACAAAGGAGGAAGCTTGGATGACATGATCGCCTGGGTAGATGAATTTGGAAATATCGTTGATGAGAAACCTGAACCAGTCGTAGAGGACAAAAAAAAGAAATAAAAAATAGAGGCTGACAGCAATGTCAGCCTTTTTTGTTATTTCTCAACTGATCTAAGGCTAGTCCAAAACCCAGCAGTGAGACTCCTGAAACCACGCCAGAGAAGTTACTCGGCTCCAATCCGTCTGTCCAAAGTGTAAAACAGGATGCAAGGATAGCTAGTGTTCCTATCGTCACTAGAATGGATTTGATGGCTGTCTTTTGAGAGTCTGTTAATTCTTGCTTTGATGTCATAATTTCTTTATTTACTTAGTTAGTATCAACCGAGCTTCACACATTACATAGTACCTAAATATTTCTACAAGATTAAATTCCCATGGATTACCTAAATATGACCATTATGAGGGTTGTTACGGGTAAATAGGGTGTTTTAGATACTATTCTCTTATTTTATCTTATTCCTCAAATCATTTTTCCTGCCTGAAGAGTTATCTAATAGAACCAACAATCATCCATTTTGAAGCATCTCAAAAAATACAAAGACATTGTCCTATTCTTATGGAAATATGGTGATCGAAAAGCCATTCAAGAATCAGGTATGATGGTGGGTGTAGATGTCAAAGAAAGCGAGCATAAAGCACTAAAATTTGATAAGTCCAATTTCATAAAGGATATTCAGGATTTGGGCCCGACATTTATTAAGCTGGGTCAGCTATTGTCAACTCGTCCAGACTTGCTGTCTGCTGAGTATATAGAGTTGCTGAGTCAACTTCAGGATGATCTGGATCACTTTCCATATGAAGAGGTTGAGGAGATTGTTAAAGACGAATTAGGCGTTCGAATTTCCAAGGCCTATGCAGAGTTTGACAAAAAGCCATTGGCAGCTGCATCTCTTGGACAAGTCCACAAAGCAAAACTCAGGGATGGGCGAGAAGTGGTGGTGAAAATCCAACGACCAGGTATTCGAAAGAGAGTAGTTGAAGAGTTAGAAATTCTGGAAGAGGTTTCCTCTTTCCTCGAAAAGAATACTGACCTTGGAAAGCGGTTTGATGTGAATAAACTGTTCCTCAATTTCAAAGGGACGTTGCTTCGAGAGTTGGATTACCACAAAGAAGCTCAGCACATGAACCAGCTTCATGAAAACCTGAAAGGCTTCGAATCTATTGTTATTGCCACCTCCATTGATGATTATTCATCCAGTAGGGTGCTGACTATGGAGTTTATCAAAGGGCAGAATATCACCAAAATATCTCCACTAAGGAAGTTGGAAATTGATGGTGAGAAGATTTGTGAGGATTTGTTTGAAGCGTACTTACAGCAAATCGTAGTGGATGGGTTTATGCATGCAGATCCACACCCGGGTAATGTGTACCTCACCGAAGACAATAAAGTGGCGCTTTTGGATTTGGGTATGGTAGCTCATATCTCCAATGAACTCAGACAGAACTACCTGAAGCTTATCCTACATATCAGCGAAGGCAGAACATCGAACGCAATTGAGTTGCTCGCTCAGATAAGTAGAAAGGGACCAGAAGCCGACGAAGAGCGGTTCAGGATGCTGATTTCTGACCTTATTCAGGAAAATCAGAATGCTTCAGTTGATGAGATAGATACCGGAAAAGTAATGTTCGGACTAATTACTGCCGCAGGTCAGTGTGATTTTCATATGCCGCTTGAACTGAGCCTGGTGGGTAAGGCGTTGCTAAATTTGGATTTGGTTGCACACACTCTTGCTCCTGGTTTCAACCCCAATAAGGCCATTCGCAAAAATGCCATGTCCTTGATGAATAAGATCATGTACAAGGAGCTTAAGCCACAGCACTTTTTCTCAGCACTTTTAGAAGGGAAGGAGCTTCTAGAGAAAATGCCTGAGCGACTTAACAAAATCATAGGAAATGTTGCCGACAACAACATCAAGGTAAAGGTAGATGCATTTGACGAGCGTCAAATGATGAAGGGCTTTCAGAAAGTTGCCAACCGCATCACCGTAGGGTTGATTTTAGCAGCATTGGTGATTGGTTCTGCTTTGATGATGAATGTACAGACGGACTTCACCTTATTCGGCTATCCGGGGATTGCAATAGTCAGCTTTTTACTGGCAACTACTGGTGCTATTGCCCTGGCTATTCATATTTTCTTTTATGACGAGTCTTAGGAC
The DNA here is from genome assembly GCA_002729235.1 of Rickettsiales bacterium. GTDB lineage: Bacteria > Bacteroidota > Bacteroidia > Cytophagales > Cyclobacteriaceae > Marinoscillum. The sequence goes on from PBTY01000064.1 coordinate 13,437, forward strand.
GATAATTTAAACTGATTTACCTTTTCTGTTAGTTCATCTGTGATAGCCGTAACATCTCTGTTTTTCTGAATATAGCTTTCCATACCTACAGCTAGCTCTGCTGAGCTACTAGCTACCTGCTCCGTACCCGCAGCAGTCTCCTCTGCAATGACTACTATGCTATTCATGAGATCCACAATGTTACTTACGTCCTCACTCTGCTGTTCCGTCGCTTTTAAGATCTGGTCGGATTGATTCAGCGTGTCACCATATTTAGTGGAAATGGATTGGAAGGCACGTAATGACGTTTTAGTTGCTGCTCCGCCATCTTTGATTTTATTACCCATGGAAACTACCAGGTTAGCGGTCTCGGAGGTTTCCTTTTGTACGGTAGAAATCAATTCTTCAATGTCACCGACAGATCGTTTGGAGTCCTCAGCTAGTTTACGAATCTCCTCAGCAACCACAGAGAAACCTCGGCCTGCATCTCCGGCTTGCGCGGCCTCAATGGCGGCATTAAGTGCCAGTAAATTGGCTTGTGCGGCTATTTCTTTAATGATACGTAGGACAGAAGTAATGTCTTGTGAGCTTTTACTCAAAGACTCAATGGACCTGTTGGTTTGCTCAGAATAGTTTAGAATCTCCTGCATGGAGTCATCCAAACGACTAATAGAATTCATTCCTTCGTTGCTTTCATCAACACCCTGTTTGGCGGCATCATGGATGGAGACTGCCTGGTCCCGCATGCTGGCAGCAAATTTCATAACCGCTTCTATCAGAGCCGAAGCTTGATCCACTTTTACCAGTTGATCCTGAGAACCTCGGTTCATCTCAGATATAGAAGTGGCGATTTCCCCTGTACTCACGTTCATTTCCTCACTGGTCATGAGCATGTCAGTAGAAGAGGATTTTATGACTAACACCTGGTTGGTTACTTCAGTAAGAAGTGATGATAGATTGTCAATCGCATGATTAAGATTGTTTGCCAGTCTCTCTACGTCACCTTTAGCCTCAGCATCATAACGTTGGGTTAGGTCGCCAATGGATAGATGATCCACGATCTTATTGATTTCCTGGAATGGCTCCAAAATGGATTCGAATAGTTGATTGACGGATTCCCCAAGATTCTTCCATTCACCTTCCTTGTTTTGTATTTCTATTCTAGCCTGATAGTTACCTGAATTAACAGCTTCTTTTACTATGAAGTTGGTTTCAGCGATTGCCTCACTAAGTTTAGCGCTTTGTTCTTGAAGAACATCGTTCTGAGATTTTACCTGATCAGTTGCCTCTCTTACCCTCTCTTGAAGAATGCGTTTTTGCTCTTTGATCTTTTCAGAACGATTCTTATAAATCCAATAGATAAAGAATGCTATAATAAGTGCACTCAAACTTCTAAACCACCATGTAGCCCAAAATGGAGGATTGATAGTAATGTTCAGAATGGCTGGTTGATCACTCCAGACACCATCATTATTTGACGCATTTATTTTTAATGTGTAATGTCCTGGCTCAAGATTCATAAAGGAAACTTTGCGTTCAGTTCCATTATCGATCCAGTCATCGTGCAAGCCTTCGAGCATGTATTTGTATTGATTTTTGGATGCGTTTTGAAAGCTTAATCCGATGTATTCAAAAGTGAAGACATTTTGATCGTAATCCAGTATAATGTCCTTGGTGAAAGTGGTGCTTTCTGAAAGAGGAGAGCCGGGACCCGGTAGTAACTTCTCGTTATACAATGACATGGATGTGACGAATACCTTGGGTGCAATGGTGTTGGTTTTCATTTTGGATGGATCAAACATATTGAACCCGCCTACACCTCCAAAGAGCAGCTTTCCAGTAGATGTTTTTAGGGCACTTCTAGTCATGAATTGATTATCCTGTAAACCATCTTGCCTGTAAAAATTCGTAAAGGCTTCAGAGGCATGATCGAATCTGGACATTCCTCGATTGGTTGTTATCCAATAGATGCCCTGATCATCTTCAAGAATATTGTGAACGGTATTGTTAGCCAATCCATCTGCAGTAGTATATGTTTTGAACTGGTATGTTTCTTTATTAAGAATACAAAAACCCATACCATTAGTGCCTACCCATACCTGATCCTTGCTGTCAATAAACAACTCAAGTATTCCATTGGCTGGAAGGCCGGAGCCATCTCCAACTCTAAATAGTTTAACCGTTTTAAAATTCTGATTGAGTTTGGCCAGGCCATCTCTGTCAGAGCCAATCCATAGGTTACCAGCTTTATCTTCTGCAAACAATGCTATTGTTCCATTAGGAATGGATTTAGGATCCTCTGGATTGAATAGGATGTTTTTGAAATTGTCAGTAGATGGCTGATATACTCCAAATCCATTGTTCCAATTTCCAATTAGAACTCTGTCTTGCCGGTCTTGATAGACAGTGAATATGTTATCACCTATCAAACTGTTTGGGTTGGAGTCTGAGTGTCTATACCTTCTGAATAAACCAGTTTGAGGATTGTATCGAGATACGCCTCCATTCCACATTCCGGTCCAAACTTGCTGGTTTTTATCAACCAATACGCTTAATACTTTGTTGCCTCCAATTGAGTTTCGGTTTTTAGGGTCGAATACAAAGTGTTGGAAAGTTCCATTTTTAACATTCATGTAATTCAATCCGCCACCATCAGTAGATACATATATATTACCGTATTGGTCCTCATCAAATCCTGTAACCTGGTTGCTATTGAGTCCATCCGAGTTGTTACCCTGAGCCTCATAAGTGTCGAAACTAAATTTGGATGGATCATAATAAGAAGCACCACCATTGCGTGTACCCAACCACAATCGATTTTGATCATCTACATCGAGAGTTAAGGAAATGCTACTACTAATACTCGATTTGACATTTGGGTTGTGTTGATGGATTTCGAATTGATTATTGCCAATATATTTGGCGATTCCATCGTCTGTACCAACCCATACCATGTTTTGCTTATCTAATATTATAGACGTAATCAGACTATTGGGTAAAGAGTTTGGGTCTGAGGGGTTGTATGTAAAAAGTGTATGTTTTCTGTTAGAAGTATTGGACATGATCAATCCAAATCGACCACCGATCCATAATTGATTTTGATTATCAATAAGAATACTACTTATATCTCCAATGCTTTGTAAGTCTCTTTGAAATTGTTCGGTGGGGTTGTAGGTCTCTATCTTTGAAGAACCTATACTAAGTGTGGCTATTCTACGGTTATTGGCTACCCAAGTGTTGTGTTTAGAATCTTCTGTTATTGAAATGATGCCCGAGGGAAGACCTATTTCCGAGTTTGCTGAATTGGTGAAATGGTTATTGATTGAATCATTTGAGTCAATCTTGGTCAATGAATAATCAGTAGCTACCCATACATTTTGAGAACGATCACGATATAGTGACCGAACAGGTCCGGTTGGAATACTAGTACTATTTATTGAGTCAGCTGTATTTAAGTGTTGAAACGAGTGCGTGTCGTACTTATATAGGATCAGACCCGTGGTGGTGCCAATGTATAGATCACCATTCTGACCAGCAGCCAGACTTCCTATTCGATTGTCGGGGAGAGAAAGTGAATCATTGCTGTCCTTGAGAAATGTTTCTAACTCATACCCATTATATCGATTAAGTCCATCTTCTGTACCTAACCAGATGTATCCTAAATCATCTTGTTCAATTGCTGTGACATTCGCTTGAGTTAGTCCTTTATCTGTGCCAATCCGATCAAACTTTACATCTTGAGAAGTGGCAATTAAGTGTGGGCATAATGCAATAAGCATCAGACGAACTATCGTCTTAGTCAGATCAGTCGAGGTGTACATAGGTTAATGTTGCTTGGGTTACCTATGTTAATTAAACTAATATTCCCTAGATGTACTTATTAAATGTCGATAAAACACTAATTATAGCGCACTAAAATACATATGATATGGTCAAAATGACCATAATTATGTTTCGCAATAGCTGAAAGTGATTTTTTCTTTGTGCAAAGAATACATTGCTTAGATATAAACGATAAAGGCTCCAAGTGGAGCCTTTAATTTATGCTTTAGCAGCTGCTTTTTTAGCTTCTATGTATTCATCATACGTACCAAGCTTATCAACAATTTTATCAGGATTAATCTCAATGATTCTATTGGCGATTGTCTGAGTGAATGTGTGGTCATGTGATGTAAATATCAACGTACCCTTATATTCAGCCAAGGAGTTGTTCAAAGCCGTAATAGACTCCAAATCCAGGTGATTGGTAGGGTCATCTAATAGCATGAAGTTGGCTTCTTGAAGCATCATTCTACTGAGCATACATCTTACTTTTTCACCTCCAGATAACACATTGGCTTTCTTCAATGTTTCCTGGCCAGAGAACAACATTTTGCCAAGGAATCCACGGATATATACTTCATCTTTTTCTCCTGGTGAGAATTCTCTGAGCCAGTCGATTAGGTTTTCGTCCGTATCAAAGAATTCAGCATTCTCATTTGGTAAGTATGCTGAAGTGATTGTTTGTCCATATTTAAATGTACCTGAATCAGCTTCCATTTCACCAGCCAAAATCTTGATCAGCGTGGAAATAGCTAAACTGTTGTCTCCAACAAGAGCGATTTTTTCGCCTTTGTTCACGAATAAATCCAGATTCTGAAACAATGGCTGTCCATCGAGGGATTTAGATAATCCTTTGATTTCGAGAATTTGATCTCCAGCTTCTCTGCTTTGAGTAAAGATGATAGCCGGATATTTCCGGTTAGATGGTTGGATATCGTCAACATTGATTTTATCCAAAAGTTTTCTTCTCGAAGTTGCTTGCTTTGATTTAGAGGCGTTTGCACTAAATCGTTGAATGAACTCCTGAAGTTCTTTCTTCTTTTCCTCAGCTTTCTTGTTTGCAGCACTTCTCTGGGATAGAGCTAACTGACTTGACTCATACCAGAAACTGTAGTTACCTGTGTATATTTTGATCTGACCAAAGTCTACATCAGCGATGTGCGTACATACCGTATCCAGGAAGTGACGGTCGTGAGATACTACAATTACCGTATTTTTGAAGTCCAACAGGTAGTTTTCCAGCCAGTCAATGGTATTCAAGTCCAGGTCGTTGGTAGGTTCATCGAGAATTAAGATATCTGGATTACCAAATAATGCCTGAGCCAATAGAACTCTCACCTTCTGTTGGTTAGTAAGGTCTTTCATCACCTTGTAGTGATCTGCTTCTACTATACCCAAACCACTAAGTAGGGCAGCAGCATCAGATTCAGCATTCCAGCCGTCCATTTCAGCAAACTTTGCTTCTAGCTCAGAGGCTTTTACTCCGTCTGCCTCAGAGAAATCTGGTTTTGCATAAATCTCATCTTTCTCTTTCATGATTTTCCACAACTCCTGATGACCCATTAGTACAGTGTCCATCACCACATTCTCATCATACTCAAAGTGATTCTGTTTCAACACTGCCATGCGTTTGCCAGGCTCAATGTTGACAGATCCAGAGTTTGGAGAGATTTCTCCCGATAAAATCTTTAAGAAAGTGGACTTACCTGCTCCATTGGCTCCGATGATTCCGTAGCAGTTGCCGCCGGTGAATTTCACATTCACTTCGTCAAACAAAACACGTTTGCCAAATTGAAGAGATACGTTTTGAGTTGCTATCATGACCTTTTGCGATTTCGAGGTGCAAAAGTAGTGTGAATATCAGCTAGTAACAAGGATACCTTAATATGATCTCAGTTTTTTACGGAATGTTGATTTATCAAATGTGTAGTACAAACTCGGATAATCTCCCAAATAGGGGCATACCTGTGCAGGACGAGCGATGAAGTTTGCAGAAGACGCAAAAGCTGGTCGACTTATACTACCCCACCATCATCCAGATCACGATGATGTGTTCTTGCAAAACTTAGAAAATCACTGTCAGCTTGAATTTAACAAGACCGTATTAGCTCGGGAAGGTATGATTATTGAACTTTAATCTCACTTATTTGGAGGTAAGGGTCTTGGAATCAACAACAATTCAGTTTGTCTTCCATCAATGTATTTGACATCATTTCCATCAAAGAATGCATCCTCTTCCAGCATGATTCGAATTTCCTTATCCCATTCCTCAATGAAAATAGCATTGTTGAGTTCAATGGAATAAGCTGTATTTGGAAAGAGCGGATAATCACCAGCTCCAGGGACACCACCTTGTTGGTCCCACAGACCAATGGTAGGTCCGGCTGCATGACCATGATATCCAATAGGATGGGTGTAAATGGTCGGCTTGAGATCGGCTTCTTTCGCATCGGATAATGATTTGGCTAAGACTTCATTTCCAGTCATACCGGTTTTGAAGTTGGCAGTGAAGACATCTTGCAGTTGATTGCCGGTAGTAAATGCGTCATTGAGATAGTCTGGAGCCTTCATTTCCCCAGGTTTCAGGACATAAGCATGTTGTTGTGTGTCTGTATTGAGTCGGAGGTAGGTGATGCCAAAATCAACATGTAGTAGATCTCCGGGTATGATCACCTGGTCTTCCGGTCTGTCTGAGAATGCACGAAGATGCTCAAAGCTTTCCGGATCCTTGCGCTGAATGGCTACACTAGGGTGAAACCAGGCTGTGAACCCTAATTCTCGGATGCGATCTCTGTACCACCACACTGCATCATCTGTTGTAGTAACTCCAGGCTGTATTACCTTCTCAGAAAAACCCTCGGCGATGATCTGATGAGCCATTCGGACAATATTTTGATAGACCATCATTTCGGAAGGCGTTCTGGTTTCCAGCCAGCCGATTGCCAGGTTTTCAGCACTAACCACACGTTTCTGGAAGGGAGAGGGTAATGCTTCCATCAATTGATCATAATGTGTGCTAGAGATGCCATCCGCCAGGGCAAAGGTTTTGGATTTGTTGATGCCAATCTTCTTAGGGTTCTTTTGCTGAATCAATTCTGCTAATGCTTTCCATTGATCAGGCTGTGTTTCTTTATCCCAAACTTTTTTGAACGTTTTACCGACTCCATATCTTGCCATAGCCATGGTTTCTAACGGTTGATTGCTCCCAGGGTCGTAAATGACCAGAATGGTTGTCCGACGAGCACTTTGCCAGGTAGCGGGGAGCATGGTTTTGATCACCGGATCTTCGTTGTATTCTCGCGCGATGATTACCCACATGTCAATACCGGTCCGTTTCATCAATTCTGGTAATACGGTTTGTACCCGTTCTTCCATCCATTGATCGATTACCTCAGCTCGTTCTTGCATATTCAGCGTTTTCGGAAAATAGGGGTTTTGCGCATGGAGACTGGCAATCAGTAAGAGTAAGAAGATGGTAAGTGTATGTTTCATAATCGGAAAATAATTGACTCTAATATAGGTCATAGCCAACCATTGCATGAGGCAATTTTGATGGATGGTTATATCTTTGGCTTAAACCTGTAGCCATTTTGACCTACTACGATATACTAGAAGTCCATCAAGGAGCCACTTATGCTGAGATCAAGAGCAGTTATAGACGACTGGTGAAGATCTACCACCCGGATGTGAACCCATCCGCACTTGCCGCTGAGAAAATCACGCAGATAACTAACGCCTATGAGGTATTGAGTGATCCTAACGCAAGAGCAAATTATGACTGGCAGATATCTCTCGGTGCTAGCGACACTTCATTCACTTATCAGGCACCCCAACCAGAACCGGTAGTTGACGAGCGGGAGCAAAAGAGGAGGGAGTATGTGAAGTGGCGAAGAAAACGTGATGAGGAGCTCTGGCAGAAGCGCTTTCATATGAAAGTGATGTTCTACAAGTATCAGCGATACTTTGCTTATTTGTTCTTGCTGGTAGGAGTGATTTTTACTTTTGATCACTATACTCATGGAGATAAACAACCGATCAAAATCCAACGAGTGATTCTGCTGAAGTGGGGAAATACCGGAGTAGTGGTGAATGGCATCCGATATGAGACCTCTGGCGCTATGTATCGCGAAAAGGCTGTTCAACCCGATTTGTCAGGTTATTTTTATCATTCAGGTGTTTTTGGGAAGAATTCACAAATTGGGTTTGCCAATGGGGGTAAGTACACGATTTATGGTTCATTGTACCAGTTTGGTAACCTGTTTGCCTACTTGATACTGATTATTTCAGCAGCACTTATTGCCGTAAAGAAATACAACGACTTCATGCTGACCATTGGTTTGATCCCGATCTTCTTAACCTGGTTTTTGATGGTGTTTGTGTTATTTACTTAGTGGGGCAGCTTGTTCCATTTTTATCCACGGAGTACCAGATAAGTGAGGTATGATATGTAGGTTAGTATAAAGATGGTTCCCATTACCCTTCCTATGCTCGCTTTTCTACCAACGACAATTGCTAGAATTAAAAGGGTACTGGAAGCAATAACCATAAGAATGTCCGAGTTGGAGACAATGTCAAATGGAAGAGGTCTGATGATGGAACTTAATCCTAAAATCCATAAGATATTGAATATGTTGGATCCCACCACATTACCCACGGCCATATCAGATTGACCTTTACGAGCTGCAACGGCAGAGGTCACAAGTTCCGGCAGTGATGTACCGATAGCTACTACCGTAAGTCCAATAAATGTCTCAGAAAGACCAAATAATAGGGCAATTTCAAATGCTCCATCGACTACCCATTTTCCACCCAGGAACAAACCAAATGATCCACCTGCGATAAACAGCATGGATTTCAGCTGGGACATCATATTTGTTTGATCTGACTCGTCTATTTCATCTTTGGATTGAGCTACCACGTAGATGTAGGTCATAAATAGCCCAAAAAAGAAAAGAAGTATAATGCCATCGTACCGGCTAAGGGTTAATCCTTTGACATCTACGAACAAATCGGCATTGGCCAGGAAACCAAGTAAAACGGTCGCGAAAAGAGATATAGGCACTTCTGTGAAATAGATACTTTTGTGTATCGGTAGCGGTTTGATGATGGCTGCCACACCTAAAATAAGCAGTACGTTGGCAATATTACTTCCAAGAACGTTGCCAATTGCCAGTTCAGAGCTTCCATCAAAGCTTGCCAGGAGATTGACAATGAGCTCTGGCATGCTCGTACCGAAAGACACAATGGTTAAACCGATGACGATTTCCGGAATATTGTTTCGTTTGGCTATTGATGAGGCTCCCTCTACTAAGAAATCTGCACCTTTGATTAAAAGAGCAAATCCAATTACAAACAGGATGTAAACCACTTCGTACCCATTTTAATGTTTCTTGAATTATTTGGATTAAATCTAGATAGATTCCAAATATTATAATCTTAGAAGTGAAATTATCTTGTTTTTTAGAAATTCAGAAATAGTTGATCTCTTAACTCTTTGACTCCCTCCTCGATTTCTTTTTTTACTTCTTTGGTAGCGTGGTTTTTGATGGTGTTTTTGATTTTTGCCTGACTGGTAATCAGTGATTAGTGAATTCGTAATCAGTATGTCAGTGATCAGTAATTAATCGGTTAGTCGGTCATCAGTGTGTCAATTTATCAGTAAACAGTGGACTGTCAACTGAAAGCTGTCTAGTGACAACTAATCCCTATTATCCAACACCATGGTACCTTTTCAAAGCTTAAAGGTTACTGGAAAGATCATTTTGCTTCGAACTGCGATACCATTTTGTGTTCCAGGTTTCCATTTGGGCATTGTTTCCAACACTCTGATCACTTCAGCGTCAAAGTTTTTCGCTTGTTCCACAGATTTGACCACATGAATGTTGGTAATACTTCCATCTTTTTCAATCACAAACTCTACATAGACCTTTCCAGTGATGTGCTTTTTTAGTTCCCACTCAGGGTAGGTGAGTTTTTTTTCAATGTATTTAAATAGCTCTTCATACCCGCCATTGAATTCTGGCATTGACTCTGGAAAGTTGAAGATATAGTTGGGCTCATCATTCAAGTCAACTTCCTCCACCAAGACGATATCTCCCATGAGTATTTCCTCAACTGGAATATCTATGGAGGGAGGGATTTCTTCAGAGTCGATAGTTTCTGCCAGTTCAGTAGCTGGTTTCTTTATGTTCGGAAATTCATCTGTGCAGCCAGATAATATCAATGAACTTACCACCAATGCAAAGAAGAGCATATTCTGGTTTTTGGATGAATAGGATGTTTTTCTTACGACCAAAAGTAATTCTTGAGAGGTATGAGCTAAATCTGATTTACGGATTCTACCACATACCCGATCGTTGCGATGATCCAGTAGGTATTGAATGATGTTTGTTCGATCCATAGTCGTAAAGTCAATAACAGCTTTATCACATTGTTCGCAATGTCTGGAAATACAGCCTATTTTCATGTCATTCCAGGAAGCGCTGCATGGTGCTTTAATGGATTTTTGTAGCAGTGTCATAGATATTGGATTTATTAGGTACAATCCAGTTTGACGAAATAGTCACATTTAATTTTAGTGAATTAGTGAGTCAGTAATCAGTGATTGGGAGGTAGGGTACTTGTTTGTTATGAAATGCGTCATTCCCCGAATGTGTGACGAACATGATCAATTAAGTTTTGCTTAAGTCATTCTAGGGGAATCTGACCTTTCTAACACCCGACATTCAATACCCAACTACGGTCTCTGGTTTATCGAATGAAAGCTATCAGGCCATTAACACCCAACCTAAAGCCCAAAACTCAAGAACTTTGTCCAACATCAAACCTCCCGCAATTTCCCCAAAATCTGGTATTGCTAAAAACGGTACAATCACATAATTTGAATTCTTTTAACTAATAACGCCATTATGAGTAAATCAAATTATGATGCGCTGCTGGCTGAGATAGAAGCTATCCCAGAAGCAGAAGTAAAACAACCCAACATGCCTATTGATGCCTTTTTGCAGGAAGCTGCAGATCTGGAAGTCTGGTGCAAAGAGGACATCCCGAAGCTCACCGCTGTAGGCATTCCCAAAGCTGTTTTTGATTCACTTCCTGTCCGAACAGGCGCATTGCGCTATGCACAGAGTGTGTGGAGCAAAGACCGCTACTCGCAGGAGGAAGCACGGCAGGAGTGGGATCAGAAAAGTCCTATTGCCATTGGACTGAAGGATGAGCTGGAGCATGCGTATCGCTTTGCCTTCCGTAAGCGACCGGACTTGCTCAGCAAAGTACAGGCCATAGAAGAGGGCACAGGCAATGCAGACCTGGTACAGGACCTCAGTGATTTGGCTGTGCTGGGCAAGGCCAATCTACCGCTAGTGAAAGTGGTAGGGATCAATGCCGCAAAGCTCGCTGAAGCAGAAACCATGAGTACCGAAATGAGCGGACTCCTAGCTGCAATGAATGGTGAACGTGCCGAGAGTGGTGAGGGCAAGATCATTCGTGACAAGGCCTACACGCTACTGAAAAATGCCGTGGATGAAATCCGTGAAGCTGGCAAGTTTGTCTTCTGGAAGGACTCCAATAAGCTGAAGGGGTACAAGAGTGCCTATTTTAGGAACCGCTAAGTATTCCTGCGGCGCAGGATGGAATGAAAATCCCGCAGGACAATAGAAAGTTTCGCAGGACGCCTTGAAGGTCTTGCAGGACAGGGTCAACCTCTCGCAGGATTACCCATAAGTCTCGCAGGAAGGGGTTAAACTCCTGCAGGGTTGGCAAAAGCCTTGCAGTAAGCTTTTAAATTCTCGCAGGACTATTATAAAACCCGTCTATCGTGTAGGCGGGTTTTGTTTTGTTGATAAAATGCAATTAATACTTTGAATTATATCATTTAAAAAAGGTCCAACTGGATTAAATACCATATTTAGGGTATTTTGGTAGATACCGTATTAGGTTAATTTGCAGTTATTCAATAAGCACACCTTTCGATGAGTAATAAATCAAATGCAGGACTAACCTATCTGGCAAGATTTGTCCTTTTTGTCTCATCTTACCTGCCGCTTTTCATTTTACTGATTAGTCAGCAATTATATCAAAACAAAGAATTTCTTAATTATGGAGGCATTTCGTTGGAGACTCTTATCTGCTGGTTATCCAACTTCGGCCTTAGTTGTATACTTCTGCTGGTATCGGTTATTGGATATGTAGGTTACCGATATACCTTCCAAAACCTTAAAAGTAACGCACCGAATGGAGATCCTGCTACAATCATTGACATCAAGAATAAGAACAGCGAAGCAATAGGATATATTGGTACATACATTTTGCCTTTTTTATTTCAGGACCTCAATAATCCGGTTCAGTCATTTTCCATTTTGTTCTTGCTCTTTATCATTTACCGGATCTATATCAATTCATCATTGATGTTAATCAATCCGGTATTGTCAATGAAGTATACTCTTTATGAAGTGACTTATGCTGAAAATGAAAAAAACAATAAAACCGCTCTAATTCTTAGTGAAAATGATGATATGCAAGAAGAGGATCAAATTCAAATTACACAATTAGGCCATAAATTATTTTTCGCCATAGACCTGTAACTAACCATGATTTTAAAAACCATTTCTGAACAAATAGAAGATTCTTCAATAATCCACTTGTTTTTTATTACACGGAAATTAAAGGACAACACAAAAAAGACTGATAGAGTATTAGATAAGTTTGATTTTACAGCTTATCAAGTGGATGTGAATGATGAAATTAGAAAATACTTAAGAGAGCTAACTGAAAAACATCTTTCTAAGATGGTGAAGTCTGACTATGATATGGAAGACTATGATGTATTAACTGATGATTCGCATAAGGTGCTGACCTATCAAATGGAAAATAAGAAAATGTCATTTGCCAACGTGGTTACTGAGCAGTTATTAAATAAGCCTTCCAAAATTAAGGATGTAGTAGATCTTGTAGCTAAAGGTGAGGAAATATGGGCCTATAGCGTAGGGTTTTACTCTAAAAAAGAGACCAATCAGTGGATATATACCTTTAGAAAAGTACTGTCAGGCAAAGTTGCTGTTGATGCTAAATCGAATCCTGAGACCTCAAAAATGGATAAAACCATTAGAACAGTCTTCAATACACAAACTCAAAAACTAGAATTGCTAAAAGGTCAAACAATAAATCTTGATACAACGGTTGACTGTATTTACTTCAATGATACTTTTTATATCAAAAACAAACGACAGTTTGAGCAGATCATTGGTTTAGAGGAAGAATTCAAGGAAGAAGCAAGACAAGTGGTGACTAAACTGCAAGAGCTTGATGTTATTGAAGGGCTTGACTTAATTAGTGAACAAATAGAAGATCATCCACCGATCCATAAAAAGCTAGTAAGGATATCGAAAATCGGAAATTACCGAGACATCAATAGAGCGACACTAAATAAAATGAAGGCCGTTTCAAAAGCCTATGGAAGTAACCTTAAAGTCAAGAATAACAAGTTGGTAATTGAAGATAAGAATGATATTGAATTGGTACTTAAGATGCTCTCTGATTATTATAAAAGAGGGGAAGTCTCTGGTAAACCTTATGGCACTTATGCTGGAAAGCAAATTGAACAATCTTAAAAAATTGAAAACTACCTAACTAAAATCGCCCGCTCAGGCGATTTTCTTATTTTCATACTATCCCTAACTTCAGTACCATAAGGCAATCATGACAGCTGTGCTGAATTATAACTTGAGGAAATTAATATCTTGTAGTCTGAATAAGTAGCCATGACAACATTTATCGGAGTAGACACCTATTATGCCAATGGCGATACCGGCGTTACCTGGTTTTATAATGATTTGAAACTGACAGAAGAGGCGTTTAAAAATCGTCTGGATCATATTACCAACAATGAACAAAGAGAAATCATCCAAAATGATGACGGTCAGTATGTGTTCTATGATTCACAGCAAAGGAACGAGAACGAGCGTCATGACTTCTACGGTACATTTGTGTGGAGTGACACTTCTGGAGGATATCCATGGGATAAGGAAGATATACCAGTAGATGAATTGCCTGAATATGGAATCATTCCGGTGAGTGAATTTCTAAATCAATTATTAAAACTGATCCAATAAATCATAACCAGTAATGGTGCTAATTTTAAGTTCAAAATCTAATGGTTATAGATTCGTCTAGTAGGGTGGAATCAAGAATAAAAGCAAAATGACAAGTATCAACCAAAGAGCGGAATTACAAGCTAAAATATGGAGAATAGCCAACGATGTACGTGGCTCAGTAGATGGATGGGATTTCAAACAGTTTGTATTAGGGACGCTTTTCTATCGATTCATTAGCGAGAATTTCACGGATTACATTCAGGGCGGTGATGATAGCGTGAATTACCCAGAGATGGCGGATAATGTGATCACACCCGAAATCAAAGATGATGCGGTGAAGACCAAGGGGTATTTCATTTATCCGAGTCAGCTTTTTGTGAATGTTGCCAAAACAGCCAATACAAACCCTAACCTCAATACCGATCTCAAAGCCATCTTTGACGCGATAGAAAGTTCTGCCAATGGTTATGCTTCGGAAGAATCCATCAAAGGATTGTTTGCGGATTTTGATACGACCAGCTCCCGACTTGGCAATACCGTGGAAGGCAAAAATGACCGCTTAGCTAAGGTTATAAAAGGCGTGGAAGAGTTGAATTTCTCGAGTTTTGAGGAAAGCGAAATAGACTTATTTGGGGATGCGTATGAGTTTCTGATCTCGAACTATGCCGCCAATGCCGGCAAGTCTGGTGGCGAGTACTTTACTCCACAGCACGTGTCCAAACTCATAGCCCAGCTAGCCATGCACGGCCAGAAGGAAGTCAATAAAATCTATGATCCGGCAGCTGGTTCTGGCTCCTTGTTGCTACAAGCAAAAAAACACTTTGATAGCCACATCATTGAAGAAGGTTTCTTTGGGCAAGAGGTGAACCATACCACTTACAACCTTGCTCGTATGAACATGTTTTTGCACAACATAAATTACGACAAGTTTCATATAGTACTAGGAGATACGCTGCGTGATCCTCACTTAGGAGATGAAAAGCCTTTTGATGCGATCGTTTCCAATCCGCCCTATTCGGTGAAATGGATCGGTGATGATGATCCCACTCTGATCAATGACGACCGTTTTGCTCCTGCGGGGGTGCTGGCTCCCAAGTCCAAGGCTGACTTTGCCTTTGTACTCCATGCACTCAGCTATCTCTCCAGTAGAGGGCGGGCGGCACTCGTTTGTTTCCCGGGCATCTTTTACCGCGGTGGTGCAGAGATGAAGATCCGGAAATACCTGGTGGACAACAACTTTGTGGAGTCAGTGATCTCCCTGGCGCCTAACCTGTTTTATGGTACGTCCATAGCCGTGAACCTGCTGGTGCTGTCTAAACACAAGACCGACACCAAAACGCAGTTTATTGATGCTAGTGGTGACGACTTCTTCAAGAAAGTGACCAACAACAATGTGATGACCGATGCGCACATAGCGGAGGTGATCCAGCTATTTTCTGAGAAAAAAGAAGTGGCCCATGTAGCCACCTCAATAGACAATAGCAAGATTGCTGATAATGAATACAACCTCTCTGTAAGCTCCTATGTGGAAGCCAAGGACAATCGAGAGAAAATTGATATTGCTAAGCTTAATAGAGAAGTGTCTGAAACCGTAGAGAAAATCAATTTACTCCGTGCAGACATTGATGAAATCATTAAAGAGATCGAAGCATGAGTAGTCTGGATGAATTATTAAGGGGTATTGAATTTGAGTGGTTGAGTCTTGGGGAGATTTCAACATTTAGAAGAGGTTCATTCCCTCAACCCTACGGAAATAGTGAGTGGTATGATGGAGAAGGCGCAATGCCCTTCGTCCAAGTTGTTGATGTTGGTACTGATTTGCAACTTGTTCAGGACACAAAAAAGAAGATTTCAAAATTAGCTCAACCAAAGAGTGTATTTGTACCAAAAGGCACTGTGATTGTAACTCTACAGGGTAGTATTGGAAGAGTTGCGATAACACAATATGATTCCTACGTTGACAGAACTTTAGCAATATTTGAGCGGTTCGAAATTGAATTGAACAAAAAGTATTTTGCTTATCAACTTGAAGAAATATTCAAAAAAGAAAAGGAAACAGCACGTGGAAATATAATTAAGACCATAACAAAAGATGATTTCAAGAGTTTTCCGGTTCCAATACCTTGTCCAGATAATCCTAAAAAATCACTGGAGGTCCAAAAAGAAATTGTTCGTATTCTAGATTCTTTAACTGACCATATTAAAGAGCTTTCAACAAAGCTTTCAACAGAGCTTTCAGCACGTAAACAGCAGTACAGCTATTACAGGGATCAGTTATTTAGGTTTAATGAAGATGATATTGACTTAAAGAATTTAGGTGAAGTTGGGGAATTAGTTAGGGGGAATGGATTACCCAAAACAGACTTTACCAATACAGGTGTTCCTGCAATCCATTATGGTCAAATATATACTTACTACGGTACTCAGACTTCAAAAACAATTTCTTTTGTTTCAGCTGAAACGGCTAAGAAATTACGCAAGGTAGATTTGGGTGATGTCGTTATAACAAATACAAGTGAAAACATAGAGGATGTGGGGAAAGCTGTTGTTTATCTTGGTGAAGAACAAGCAGTGACTGGCGGACACGCCACAATATTTAAACCTTCAAAGAAAATTACTGGTAAGTACTTCGCTTATTTTAGCCAAACGACTCTTTTTTCAAATCAAAAAAGAAAGCTTGCAAAGGGTACAAAGGTCATGGATGTTTCCACATCAGACATGGCTAAGATAGTAATACCCATTCCTTCCAAGGAGGAACAGGAACGCATCGTCACAGTCCTCGACAAATTCGAAACGATCGCCACTTCAATTAGTGTAGAATTATCGAAAGAAATAGATCTGAGGCAACAGCAGTATAAATACTACAGGGATTTGTTGTTGACATTTCCTGAGAAAGAATCAAATGAAAAATCATTAGATTGAACGGGGCAACCACCATTGGTTGCCAAACCAACCAATTGAATATGACATATAATCCGAAAATTCATGATCGTAAATCCATTCGGTTAAAGGGATATGATTATTCGCGAGAAGGATTGTATTTTCTGACCATATGTACACAAAACCGCGCCTGTTTATTTGGTGAAATTGTGGGTGGTAAAATGATATTGAATGATGCCGGCAACATGGTGGTCAATGAATGGGCCCAATTACCCCATAGGTTCACCAATATCCGATTGCATGAATACGTGACAATGCCCAATCATTTCCACGCCATATTAGAAATCGTAGGGGCGACCCTTGTGGTCGCCCCAAATGATAAAACGGTCGCCCCAAATGATAAAACGGTCGCCCCGGATAACGAAACGGTCGCCCCGGATAACAAAATGGTCGCCCCCAATGACCAAACAATCACCCAAAATGATGACCATAATCAAAAGAATGAGGTTCCCCAAAATGAAGAGGTCGCCCGAAAGAACCGTGACCCCAAAACGAATAATGGGCAACCACAAGGGATTGCCCCAACGATTGCCCCAACGATTGCCCCAACGATTGCCCCAACGGGGAAAACCGTTGGTGACATGATGGCGGCATTCAAATCCATCACCACCGTAAAATACATTCATGGCGTTAAATCATCCCATTGGCCACCATTTGATGGGAAATTGTGGCAAAGAAATTATTGGGAACATATCATTCGCAACGAAAATGAATACCAGCGCATCAGTCAGTATATCATTGACAACCCGAAAAAATGGAAAAATGATCAATTAAATCATGGAAATGGCAACAAGGTATTGGAACCAGAAGTGCCATACAACCATGAACCCTGGATGATATGATCTGCTCGTAACCTGGCAGGCCTAATTGGAATTAGAATAACTGAAAAATGACTAACTACAAAACCATAGCCGAATCCAATAACTTCATTGTATTAGATAAATACATCAAACACTCGGAGGTAAACGAAGCGCCTGTAGGCTATCAGACCGAGTCAGCTCTGGAGCGGGAGTTCATCCAGGATTTAGTTAATCAGGGCTATGAACATGCCGCCGGTCTCAATACCATGGCAGCCATGCTGGCCAATGTGAGAGAGCAGCTTCAGACACTTAATGACATGGTCTTTATCGATAGTGAGTGGGCACGTTTTGTAGAGGAGTATCTGGACAAACCGGGGGACAACATTGTAGACAAGACCAGAAAAATTCACGACAACTATATCTATGATTTTGTATTTGATGATGGCCATATCCAAAACATCTACCTGGTAGATAAGAAGAACGTCATTAGAAACAAAGTGCAGGTCATCTCCCAGTTTGAGCAAACAGGAACCCATGCCAACCGCTATGATGTCACCATCTTAGTGAATGGTCTGCCACTGGTACAGGTAGAGCTGAAAAAGCGTGGGGTAGCCATCCGAGAAGCTTTCAATCAGGTGCATCGCTACAGCAAGGAGAGTTTCAATAGTGAGAATTCCCTGTTCAAGTATTTGCAGCTATTCGTTATTTCCAACGGAACGGACTGCCGCTATTTTGCCAACACGGTCAAGCGAAACAAAAACAGCTTTGACTTCACCATGAACTGGGCAAAAGCGGATAATACCTTGATCAAAGATCTAAAGGATTTCACTGCTACGTTCTTCCAGAAGCATACACTGCTCAATGTACTATTGACCTATTCGGTATTTGATATTAGCGATACGCTACTCATCATGAGGCCATACCAAATTGCCGCTACCGAGCGGATTTTGTGGAAGGTCAGGAGTTCGTTTGAAGCCAAAAAATGGTCTAATACAGAAAGTGGTGGCTACATCTGGCATACTACCGGTTCAGGTAAAACCCTGACCAGCTTCAAAGCGGCGCGGCTGGCTACACAGCTTGATTTTATTGATAAGGTCTTCTTTGTGGTAGACAGAAAGGATCTGGACTACCAGACCATGAAGGAGTATCAGCGGTTCTCACCGGATAGTGTAAATGGCTCGGATAGCACGGCTGGCCTTAAGCGCAACATCGAGAAGGAGGACAATAAGATCATTGTCACCACCATTCAGAAGCTCAACAACCTGATGAAGAATGAAGCGGACTTGCCGGTTTATCAAAAGCAGGTGATGTTCATTTTTGATGAGGCACACCGCTCACAGTTTGGCGAAGCGCAGAAGAACCTTAAAAAGAAGTTTAAGAAATTCTATCAGTTTGGTTTTACAGGAACGCCAATCTTCCCGGAAAATGCTCTGGGAGCAGACACCACACAAGGTGTTTTTGGAAGAGAATTGCACTCTTATGTGATCACCGATGCGATCCGGGATGAAAAGGTACTCAAGTTCAAAGTAGACTACAACGACGTTCGTCCGCAGTTCAAAGTCGTAGAAACAGAAGTGGATGAGAAAAAGCTAAGTGCTGCTGAGAACAAACAGGCATTGCTCCATCCAGTACGCATCAAAGAGATATCTAGCTATTTGCTAAAGCATTTCAGGCAAAAAACGCATCGAACTAAAGGTAGCAACAGTGGGTTCAATGCGATGTTTGCCGTGAGTAGTGTAGATGCAGCCAAGTGCTACTATGAGGAGCTGACCCATCAGCAAAAAGACAGTGACAAGCCGCTGAAGATCGCGACGATCTTCTCCTTTGCCGCCAATGAAGAGCAAAATGCCATTGGTGAAATAGTGGATGAAACTTTTGAGCCATCAGCCATGGATCAGAGCGCCAAGGAGTTTTTGACCAAAGCAATTGCTGACTACAATGCCCTGTTCAAAACCAGCTATGGAGTGGACAGTAAGGAATTTCAAAACTACTACCGCGACCTTGCAAAGCGAGTGAAGAGTAAAGAAGTAGACCTTCTTATTGTGGTGGGCATGTTTTTAACAGGATTTGATGCGCCTACACTCAATACACTTTTTGTGGATAAGAACCTGCGGTATCATGGGCTCATGCAGGCCTTCTCTCGTACCAATCGTATTTATGATGCTACCAAGACCTTTGGAAACATCATTACCTTCCGTGATCTGGAAAAGCCTACGATTGATGCCATTACGCTTTTTGGAGATAGCAAAACCAAGAATGTGGTATTGGAGAAGAGCTATAAGGAATACCTTCAAGGCTTTACGGACATTGTCACTGGTGAGGCTCGGAGAGGTTATATAGAGGTTGTAACAGATCTGAATGCAAGGTTTCCTAACCCGGATGAGATTGAAACAGAAAAGGATAAAAAGGACTTTGCTAAGCTATTTGGTGAATACCTACGCGTAGAAAACATCCTTCAGAACTATGATGAATTTACTAATCTTAAGGAGTTTCAGCTAGTCGATAGCGATGATCCGGAGGCTGTTGAGGCATTTAAAGATGCTCATTTTGTTACGGATGAAGACATAGCCACCATGCAGCAGATAGAGCTGCCTGCAGACCGTGTTATTCAGGATTATCGCTCCACTTACAATGATATTCGCGATTGGCTGAGAAAAGAAAGAAATGGTAAGGAAGCTGAAGAGTCTACCATCGATTGGGATGATGTGGTCTTTGAAGTAGACTTGCTCAAATCACAGGAAATCAACCTTGATTACATCCTGGAGCTCATTTTTGAGCACAACAAAAAGACCAAAGACAAGGCATCTTTAATCGAGGAGATCCGCCGGGTCATCAGAGCGAGCATTGGCAACAGAGCTAAAGAAAGTTTAGTGGTGGACTTTATCAATGAAACCGAGCTGGACAGCATAGAAGATAAGGCGAGCGTAATAGATTCCTTCTTTACTTACGCGCAAGGCAAGCAAAAGGCAGAAGCTACGGAGCTCATCACAGACGAAAATCTAAATGAGGAAGCAGCCAAACGCTACATAGCCACATCATTGAGACGAGAGTTTGCCAGTGAAAACGGAACAGAACTCAATGCGCTATTGCCCAAGATGAGTCCGCTAAATCCTCAGTACCTCACTAAAAAGCGAACGGTCTTCCAGAAGATCGCCTTGTTTGTAGATAAGTTTAAGGGAGTTGGGGGTGACCTCTAAAGAACAGATTACATCAAAAATGTATTCTAATAAAAAAAATAAGATTAACAAATGATGAAAATATTTATTGTACTAATTCTTTTATTCTGTTTCGTTTCACAATCAACAGCTAAGTGTGTAGAGAAATCAAGAGTAAAATACAAGACCAACACAGGGTGGTCCAAAAACTATTATGTGGATGTTACTTTTATGAGCGGTAGTGAGTTGAACACTGCCACCAATTCATATAAATATACTGGAGCAGGATATGCTATAATTTTCTGGAGTCAAGAGCAGGTTACAATTATTAAACTTAACATGCTACATTTTGCAGGAGAAATGTCTTGCTCATTTGTCAATGGATTGTTCGATATAAAAGGTGTAGATCAAGATGGCGATGAATGGGATATTTGTGCAAATAGCGATTATGTGTTTTGTGATTAGTTCTGAAATCCATAAAAGACTAGTCACTATTATCTAATAATCCAAACCAACACCAAACATCCAACACCCAGCACCCAGCTTTCTCTAAGTGATCAGTGACTAGTAATTAGTAAGTCTGTTGTCTGAAAGCTATCGTCTACGGTCTATCGACTGAAAACTATTGACTATGGTCTGTCGACTAAAAACTTTTGACTAAACACCAAACATCCAGCATCTGACACCCAACACCTGACATCAAGCTTTCACTTTGCCTATTGAGTAGTTGTCTCTTGCTGTTTGTTTGTTAGTAATTGGTATATCAGTAAACAGTATGTCGGTGATCAGTAAACAGTAAGTCGGTAATCGCTGGCTGCAAACTGAAGATTGAAAACTGGCCGCTGTTCTCTTATCACCATCATCTAACAACCATCCTCTAACTTGCTCCATCCAACATCAAGCACCCAGCATCTGACAGCTAACATCCATCACTCCAATTTACCACTCATAAATACACTTAAATCGCAGTGAATCATATCCTTATATTTGCCATTCAATCCTTAAATAACATGAAGAAGATTTTTATTACCCCATTAGCACTAGCGGTCTTGTTTAGTGCTTGCAACCCTCCCAAAGAGGAAGCAAAAAGCGACATGCCTCCAGGTTTGGACATGGCCATGATGAACAAAGAAGTAAGTCCCAAAGAAGATTTCTACCAGTTTGCCAATGGTGGTTGGTTAGAAACTACTGAGATCCCAGAAGATGAAGGAAGATGGGGTGGATTTGGCGAGCTTCGTGATAAGAATGACAAGATTATGTTGGACATCATGGATAAAGCTGCTCAAAATCCAGATTTCAAAGAAGGTAGTGATGAGCGCAAGGCAATCTCTTTCTTCTCTGTTGGAATGGACTCTGCTCTCGCTGAGAAAGTAGGAGTGGTAGCTCTTAACAAATGGATGAATGACATCAATGGTGTTGCTAATACCGATGAATTACAAGCGCTGATTGCTAAAATGCATTTGAATGGATATGGCCCTTTTTTCAGTGTAAGTTCATTTGCTAATTTGATGGATAGCAAGGTAAATGCTTTGTATGTAGGTGCAGGTGGACTTGGTTTACCAAACAGAGACTACTACACAAAAGAGGATGCTAAGTCTAAGGAAATTAGAGAAAAGTATGTGGCACATGTTGCCAAAATGCTTACGGTAGCTAAAGTAGAAGGCGATCAGCAGTCTATGGCCAATGATGTGATGGATATTGAAAATCGTTTGGCTCTTGCCTCACTAACACCAATTGAGTCTAGAAATATTCCTGCTTTGTACAATCCGATGACCGTTGAAGGTTTACAAGGAATGGCTTCTAACATCGAGTGGAACACTTACTTCAAAACAGTTGGTGTGGATATGAGTAAAGTAGATACTTTGATTGTTACTCAGCCCAAGTTTGTCAAAGAAGTAAATGAGTTGATCGTAGATACTGATCTTGCGGCAATTCAAGCATACTTAAAGTGGAATGTCGTTAACAGAGCTGCCAACTTCCTGAACAATGAGATGGTACAAACCAACTTTGATTTCTATGGAAAGGTTATACGTGGTACTGAACAAATGCGTCCTAGAGAAGAACGTGTTCTGTCTACTACCAATGGTGTGATTGGTGAAGCGATTGGTAAAGTATATGTAGCGGAGACCTTCCCTCCAGAAGCTAAAGCAAGTGCTGAAGAAATGGTTGCGAACCTGATGAAAGCATTTGATCAGAGAATCAAAGATTTGCCATGGATGTCAGATTCATCTAAGATTCAGGCTTTGAAAAAACTGAATAGTCTTACTGTTAAAATCGGTTATCCCGATAAATGGAGAGACTATTCTTCATTGAATGTGGAAAGTAGTGGTGAGTCTTATAGCTACCTGTCCAATATGGAAAATGCCTGGAGATGGGAGTTTGCTGAAAACATTAAAGAAGTGGGTGAGCCTGTAGACAAGTCTAGATGGGGAATGAATCCTCAGACTGTGAATGCATACTTCAATCCGTTGAACAATGAAATTGTATTTCCTGCAGCTATTTTGCAGCCTCCCTTCTATAACTACACAGCGGATGCCGCTGTAAACTATGGTGGAATGGGAGCTGTGATCGGACACGAGATTTCTCACGGTTTTGATGATCAGGGAAGTCGTTTCGATTGGGAAGGTAACATGGTCAACTGGTGGACCGAAGGAGATCGCGAGCGCTTTACAGAGCGTACGGATAAGCTTGTAGCTCAGTTTGATGCCTATGAAGCGCTTGACTCTGTAAATGTACAAGGTAAACTGACACTTGGTGAGAATATTGGCGATTTGGGAGGTCTGAATGCAGCCTATGACGCACTTCAAATCTATTTAGCAGAAAATGGCAATCCTGGTCTGATCGATGGCTTCACTCCAGAACAAAGATTGTTCATTAGCTGGGCTACTATCTGGAGAACGAAATATAGAGATGAAACCTTGAGAACTCAGGTTTTGACAGATCCACATTCTCCTGGTATGTTTAGAGCTATTGGTCCTTTGACGAATATGGAAACATTCTATCAGGCATTTGATCTTCAGGAAGGTGATGAACTTTGGAGACCTGAAGAAGAGCGTGTGAAAATCTGGTAAGAAGTTTTTTTTTAAAAGACTGATTCAAAATAGCATCTTGTCTTCCTGAACTTGTTTCAGGATCTTCAAGATGCTTTTTTTATCACCGAAAGGATTTTGAAATAAACCTGTCAGCCAATGCGCAGGTTCGGAAAACGATGAAATATTTTTTGAATATGTCTTTTTTTATTGAAAGGTAATCTTATGCAATCTAAGCCCTGATGCCGGAGCGACCCATGGGAGCGATTCCTCCTTGTCAGGTAGCAGTGAGGCTTCGACATCCTCTATTGTCCATTCACCTTTGCCAACAGCAACTATGGTGCCCGCCATCAATCGAACCTGATAACGCATAAAGCCATTTCCGCTGACTTTGAACACGCAGTGAGGCAAGGTGCCTAGTCGCTCATTTGCTACTTCTATTTCTTCCAATTCAGCCATCAATATCTCTCGTTCGAATTGGATATCCCCAGAAGGTTTATTGACGTAGCGGCGAAAGTTGTGAACACCAGTAAAGAGTCTGGCAGCTTCCATCATTTGATCAATATCCAGAAGTTCTGGAAAAATGGCCATTTCGGAAGCCAAAAATGGATGAGGCTTACCACCGAAAGTGAAGTGGTAATGGTATTCTTTTACCTTGGCATCCTGAATGATATTAAAGAAAGAGTCAATACGGTCAATAGAAAGCCCACGAATGTCTCCAGGCAGATTTTGATTGAACGCAATAAGAAAGTTGTTTGGATTAATATCCTCGGTCAGAAACAATTCGAAAGCATAATCCTCCGCTGACACTTTGGCATCCGTGCGACTACATCCGAGAGTTTTATATTCTTGAACACCCAGAACATAGCGTATGGTATTGTCTACCATGCCATGGATTGTCTTTACTCCTGGTTGTTTTTGCCAGCCTGAGTATCGAAATCCCAAAAACTGTATGCGTACTAAATAATGGATGGTCCATTTAGACATAAGGCAATGCTACTTGGAGTAATGTTCTTTCACAAAAGTACTTAACCATGTTTGTACATCCTGTCGTTGGTTTTTGTTGGCCTTGATAAACCCATGGTCAACACCGTCTAATTCATGATACTCGTTAGAAACTCCCAATTCATCCAACTTTTTCTTTAACTGTATTGATTGATCCACTGGGACGACCCTGTCCGCATTGCCATGGATAAGCAATGTAGGAGGTACATCGGAGGATAAGTAGGTTGCGGGGGAGTATAGTTTCATAAACTCCTCTGCTTTTACTGAATCAGTCTTGGGATCGAAACCAAATAGTTTTTTGGAAAGGTCCAGACGGGCCTGAACGGAAGATGGTAATTTGTTGAGATAGGAATTGATAGTGTCCAGAGTAGGTCCGTGATACAACATGTCCATATCCGCAGGTCCGTAGATGTCAACGAGGTACTTAAATTTAATGGGTGTTGGCTTTGCACCAAACTGTTCTGCGGGAGCAAAGGCCAGCATCATGGCAATATGAGCTCCAGCGGATTCGCCAAACATACCGACATTGGATAGGTCCAGGTTGTATTCCTCAGCATGCTGATATAGCCAATAGATGGCATCATAGCCGTCTACCAGACAAACCGGAAAAGGAGATTGTCCGTCTTTCGCCAGGGTGTATTCCGGACTGATTATGCAATACCCTTGCTGTCTTAGTTGATTGATGGCTCCATTAAAGCGATTCATGTTAATGGCTTCTTTTCGCCCTACCACCCACGCGCCTCCATGGAAATAGAATAGGACAGGAGCCTTTTCATAGACTTGTTGTGTAGGTAAGTACAGGTCTAAGGTCTTACCTTCTTTGTAAGAAATGTGATGTTTTACATTGCCTTGTAGGATAGGAGCTCTATTGGCAACAAAGAAATAGACAATGATGCCGAGAATTATTAGTAATAATATGGCGCTAACAACCGACAAAGTAAGCATACGCTTTTTAGTATTAGTCATTTAAGACAATACTAGTTCATTTGCCTTTTTGTTGTTTAAAAGACTAAAAAATTAATGCGTGTGAACTTGATTCTTTAAGTGATAGAACTTTGAATGAAGTTGATCAATTAAATATTCCAAATTCTCCACTTCATCATATTTACGTTCTCTACGTTTTTCCAACATTTCGTCTTGTAAACGTTGCAGTTCGGATTCAATATGACTGAGACTTTGGCCTGAAGTATAGTAGTTCATTTTCAATGGCGGTTTAAATTTTTACTTAGCTTCTTCCCTTAAGACAATTTTGATGCCAATCACCACCAAATTGTCCAAAAGAATTTACATCAATATTTGTCTAATTACAACAGTTAGCTCTCGCCTAATCTCAACTTCATTTACGTTCATATGTTGTTTTCTGGATTTGAAATGTTGCAATTTATTTTCCGATGAAATTCATAAAGCTTTGAAATACAATTGTTAAAATTCCGTTAGTTCAACAGAAATAGAAGATTGTTTTGATTGGTGAGTTGATAAATTCTTATTCGTCGAAAAATTGAAAATAATTACATTCACTCTAGTAAATATTTTTCTTGTTACTCCAAACCTAAGCTGATTATCATGGACAAAGTAGTCTCCGTGGAAAAGATGTTTCTCATTTTTGTCCTATTTCTTGTCATAATGTCATGTGGAGCGGATAAAGAGAAATTAGTTGGTCTTTACGAATTGAGGGAACTCAATGTGGATGGTTTAAACAAGTATAGAACGCCCGTTTTTATTGAGTTTAAGGATGATCAGACATTTGCATTATCTCTGGTAAATGGAGATTTCTTGGGGTTTTATTCTCTTAATGGACCCGTCCTTAAGTTGTCTTCAGAATCAGGTGGTAGGTTTAATGCCAGCTGGAAAATGACTAATTATAAAGATCGTTTGCTGTTGGAGGGACTGGATGAAGGTTACACCGTGACAAAAATGGTCTTTAATAAAATCAACATTGTTCCAGCATTCGAGGAGTTTGAATCAAAAATATTGGGGGAGTGGCAGATTTATAAAACCCGGCAGAATGGAAAAATGGAGAGGATAGCTGATACTTATATGAGTATCGATAAAAACACCTATGCCATTCGAATGCAGAAAGATACCATAGAGCAAGGTTTGGCTGTCATCAATACCAGGCATCGTAAGATTCTTTTCGAGAATGAAGACATGCAATGGGAGGCCTGGTTTTATGGTGAAGAGTTGAGGTTGACCAACCCAATTAATGGATTTCAATACGATCTTCGGAAATTAGATTAAATTGTCTCATGAAGCGAGTAAATGCATAGTGTTGTAATACAGGTATTTATACGGATATTCATTTCGTGTAAAAACCCTATGAATTATTCAATATTATGCATTAAACTTGTGCCTTAAAGGATTCACTGCCATGCACATATTCGACCTAATTGCATCCATTATATTCATTTCTGGGTTGTTTATCTTCATCAACACCTTCTTTTTGAAGTTGCCTTCATCTTTGGGTTTGATGATTCTGACTATCGTACTTTCATTCATATTAGGCTTGTTGAGTGTGATTTTCCCAAGTTGGGATTTAGTTGGGGAGATTCGTGGCTTTGATTTTAACCAGGTGCTCAACCAGTTTGTGATCAGTTTTATACTATTCGCAGGCGGGCTGAGCATGGACATCAATAAGTTAGGAAAGCAAAAGGCAGCCATTATTATTATTTCCATTGCTGGGGCTGTTATATCTACTTTGGTGATAGGTACCATACTCTATTACTTACTGAATGCTGTGGGTATTGAAATCAACTACATGTATAGCTTGATTTTTGGAGCAGTTATTTCTTCTACTGACCCCATTTCTGCAACCAATACGACTAAAAGATTTGCACTGCCTAACATTCTATTGGTGAAGGTAGAGGGTGAGTCTTTGTTCAATGGGGCGTTTTCAGTGGTTCTTGCCTTTGTATTGTATCACCTGGAAATCGTCGCTGAGGCACATGAAGTTACGTTCATGGAAATTTCTAAAATCTTGGTATTGGAGTTAATTGGTGGGGTGGCCATAGGTTTTGCATTGGGTTTTCTAGGACATTATTTGCTTCGTTTCATTGATAATGATGATGTGCATATCGAAGTGTTGATTACCGTTGCTCTTGTNTTAGTTGGTTCTTTCATTTCCGGATATTTCACGATCTATTCAAAGACAGTATCGCTTGTGATGGGATTGTTGATTGGTAACCTGGGCAGAAATAAAGGTGGTGAAGGATCAGTTGGTAAATATGTTTACAAGTTCTGGTACCTGATGGAACAAATAATGGCAGTGATGCTCTTCGTATTGATGGGATTGGAAATGTTGGCTATTGAATGGAAACTTGGATACTTCATGGCTGGTTTCTTTGCGGTGAACGTAGTTTTCTTTGGTAGATGGTTGGGTGTATTTATCCCCGTTAAAATTCTCTCAGCGTCCTACGAGTTCAATAACAATACCATTCCAGTAATGACGTGGAGTGCGTTTAGAGGAGGACTACCAATTGTATTGATATTGGCGTTAGAGACCTTCCCCGGTAAGGATTTATTGATTACTATGACTTATGTAGTAGTTGTGTGTTCTATGCTCTTCCAGGGGGTGACATTACCTATTCTGATGAAAGAACGTTTTCCGGAAATCAAGAAAGCTTAGTTTTTAATTAATTGACCATCCTTGATCACTAAGGATGGTGCATACAAAACAGAAATATCTGTTATTGGATTTCCAGGAACAGCAATAACATCTGCCAAAAATCCTTTTTTGATCTGTCCCAAGTTTTGTAATCCAAAAACCTGAGCATTTACAGCGGTTACCGATTTTAATACAGCTATTGGATTCATTCCATAGTCTACCATCAATTGCAGTTCTAAAGCGTTTTGTCCATGTTCGAATACACCTACATCGCCACCAGCAATAATGGTAACCCCACTTTGTAAGGCTGTCTCAAACATAGCACGCTTTTCTTTAATGACCTGAGGCTCCGTGTTTTTGGAACCATCCCAATCAGATCGGTACATAGTGATGGAGTGAGTTGCAGCCAAAGTCGGGCAGAATGCCACATTATTCTCTCTCATCAATTGAAAAACCTCAAGCGATCCTTCAGTTCCATGTTCGATCGTTTTAACACCAGCCATAGTAGCTCTACGCATACCTTCTGCGGTACTTGCATGCGCCACTACGTCACGACCACTGCTGGCAGCGGTTTCCACCATTAGTCTCATTTCTTCAGTGCTGAAAGTGGGCATGGATTCCTTATTCGGACCCCATCTGTAGTCCGCATAGACTTTGATGACGTCAGCTCCTTTTCCTATTTGCTCACGAACAACCGTAATAACATTCTCTCCATCGGCTTCTTGAGCACCCAAAGGAATGTCTACACCATCGTGGAAGCCTTTAGGCCCATAACTTCCAGTTGCCACAATCGCAGGACCAGAAACAATCATCCTTGGACCTTGAATGATTCCCATTTCAATGCTCTGTTTGACCGCCACATCCGCATATCCAGCTCCCTCTGATCCTAGATCTCTGATTGTTGTAAATCCTGCCATCAGGTTGGCGTTGGCAGCTTTAGCTCCTCTGATAGCCCGCAATGCCGGAGATTCTTTGAGCACCTGGTCATTCCACCCTGTCTGGTTGTAGGGATAGAGCAGCACATGCGAATGAGCTTCTATCATACCAGGCATGAGTGTGGCATCACCAAGTTGGACTATTGAGTCGGCTTCAAGTTTATTGCTCGGTCCTACATTAATGATCTCATTGCCCTGGATGACTAACCCCCAATTGTCATGCATTTCCATTCCATCAAACAGTCGGTCAGCGGTGATTTTTACTGTTTGTGCATCGATTGAATGGATACAAAAGACTGATAATAAGAGAATCAAGAATCTGCGCATGGGAAATCATTTAGTATGCTGGAAAGTTACTAAATGAACCCATGTTGGATGCTAATTCTTACGCTTTACTCCACGAACGGCTTCAGCTGTCCAAGGATCTTCAGGCCAGTGATGTTTAGGGTATCGTCGTTTTAAATCCTTTTTCACTTCAAAATAGGCGTTGTTCCAGAAGCTTTTCAGATCACCAGTAATCTGAACTGGTTTGAATCCCGGAGAAAGAAGCTGCATCAATACAGACGTCTTTCCGCCGTTGATCTTCGGTGTATCATCCAGTCCAAAGCATTCTTGTAATCTCACACTCAAGAAAGGGGGTTCTCCANTGTCTCTATAGAGTAATTTNATATTCGAACCACTAGGGACTTCAATTTTCAATGGAGCCAGGTCGTTNAGCATTTGCTGNTTGTCAAATTCCAAACTATGCTGCAGAATATTCACCAGATCCAATTTTTTCAAATCTTCAGGTTTCTTCACATGATCCAAATAAGGAGCCAGCCATTCATCATTGGTGATCAACAAAGTTGGTGTAGTCACATCCGGCCAGTTTTGTTCTGGGTTCCATTTCTTNAGAGATAAAACACGATTTTGCCATTGTTCNACTTCTTCGTTGAAGTCTAATAGANTGGCACCTTCCTTTTTAATAGCATCACAAATGGCTTGTACCAATTCAGATTCATCCGGATCGGGGAGCGGTTTGGATTGCAGAACAATGCTACCAATTCTTAAATCTCTGCTGGCAATCAATCCTCCNTGTTTGGTNTCCCAGGTGATCACTTCTTTTTCCTTCACCATTGGTNCCAGGTCTCGTGGATTGAGAGGTGATGCCATGAATATTTTTCCTAATCCATCACGTGCATCCATGTGCGCAATCGCCAACCACTGTTCGTGGGCCAGGTCATCGCGATGACCTGCTACGGCATATTTGCCGTTGGCGAGTTGGAACTGCGCATTGTTTCCTGGTCTTGATGACGCTATTCGTTCTGGGTAAGCAAAGGATAACACTAGACCGGTTTCATAGGCATCTACAGGACCATTATCAGCTTCTATATCAAACATTTTTCGGTACTGATCAGCAATCTTCTCAATACGACTAAATTTCTTGCCTAATCGATTTTCCTCACGGAACCGTCTCAGCGTTTCGATTCTCAGATTGATATCAATTCCTGATTCTCGTGGCAATGGGTCACGTTCCTCCAGTAGAGCCGCAATATCTGTAGCTAATTCAAGCAAGTCGTGATCATCAGCCTCTATCAACATGTGAGCAATACGTGGATGGCAGGGGAGTTGATGTACACGTTCTCCATGTTCTGTAATGCGTCCATTGTCTAGTGCACTGAGTTGGTGGAGCATTTCACTTGCCAGGGCCACTGAAGCTCTATTGGGTGCATTGAGCCAGGTTAGTTGATTGGGGTTCGTGATTCCCCATTTGGCTAAGTCAAGCACTAAAGAGGAGAGGTCTGCTTCCAGAATTTCTGGAGTTCGATGGGGCTCCATCTGGTGTTGGGTTGCTGGCGTCCACATACGGTAACATACACCTGGCCCTAAACGACCCGCACGTCCAGCACGCTGATCCGCCGAATCCTGTGAGATCTGAACAGTCTCTAATCGCGATAAGCCTGATTTAGGATCAAATTTCTGCTTTCTGCCGAACCCTGTATCCACTACAGTGGTGATACCTTCTATGGTCAAACTGGTTTCTGCAATGGATGTAGCCAAAACCACTTTGCGTTTGCCTTCCTTATTGGGCATTATAGCTGCGTATTGCTTGCCTTGTGGGAGCATGCCGTATAAAGGATGAATGGCAAATCCTTTGAGATCTCGCTTTAGAAGTTCTTCGGTTTTTCGGATTTCTCCTTCACCAGGAAAGAAAGCTAAGATGTCACCTTTTTGTTCTCTGCTAGCCTGAAGAATGGTCCTGGCGGCCATTTCTGGAAGCATCATCATGTCCTGATCGCCAGTGTACTTCATTTCCACAGGGTATTGACGTCCTTCACTCACCACTGCAGGTGCTTTCAGTAAAGCGGTCAATTGTGGCATGTCCAGCGTAGCAGACATCACCATGATCTTCAGGTCTGGCCTCAAAACCTGTTGAGCCTCTCTGCACAAGGCAAGGGCTACATCTGCATGTATGCTTCGCTCATGAAATTCATCAAAAATGACTAGTCCAACACCCTCCAACGCATTGTCAGAATGGATCATTCTCGTGAGGATTCCCTCAGTAAGGACTTCTATTTTGGTCTTTTCAGATACTTTGTTGTCGAATCGAACGCGGTAGCCTACTGTATTGCCTACAGCATCTCCTAGAAGATCAGACATTCTGCTGGCGATACTTCGAGCAGCCAGGCGTCGTGGCTCCAGCATGAGGATTTTCTGATCACCCAACCAGTCTTCTTCCAATAGCGCCAATGGAAGCAAGGTGCTTTTTCCTGCACCAGGAGGTGCATTGACAATTAGCGTACTGTCGGATTTTAAATGATTCTTTACTTCGTCAATGACGTCTGTAATAGGAAGATCTATGTCGTATGGATTGAATGCCAAGGTTGTTAACTTCTTTTAACTGCAAAGCTAGGGAAGGAGAACTTGTGCTGATGGAAATTCTATTCAAAAGTTTGTAACTTAACTCTATGAAAAAATGGCCTATACTGATTCTACTAACAATTGGAGCATTTGCTGTGAATGCCCAGATCAAAGAATATCCAAAATCAAGTTTTGATTTTCAAAAGGGTTTTTCGTTTAAAAATGATTCTTTGACTGGTATCCCAAATTTTAAAGAGCCTCAAGGACTTGCAGCCATCATTCCCTTTGCTGAAAACCTCACCATCAAGTTGAGTACAAGTCATATGGATGATATGCCTATTCTACATCCTGAACTGGATGGTTATGGTATACCTATCAAAGAACCGTCCAAGGATATAGATCAATCGTTGTTAATTCATCCGGTCTCTCCTGAGGATGATGATCATTGAATAATTTTTCGGAAACTACGTGATTTCCATTAGAAGGTTATCCTGTCCGATCTTATTCCATTTTCTGTCCAATTATGGACAATTCTGATTGTTAAGTTAATTGTAAGTATCTGGTAATTAGTTGTTTAAATTCAATGGCATAATCGTTGGCTATTTGAGCATAACCTCTAACTAAACAGATTATGCTCAAAAACTTTTTGAAAGTTGCTGTTCGCAATTTGTCCAGAAACAAAGTCTATGTAGCTATTAATATTGTCGGTCTTGGACTGGCGTTGGCCTGTTGTATTGTCGCTTACCTCAATTCTAAATACAACTGGGATTTCGATACCAATCATGCACAAATAGAGCATATCTACAAGGTGCATGGAATGCATGAGCGACAAGGTGACTTGCATGAGTTTGGTCGTATACCAATGCCTATGGCTGACGCTATGAGGGAGGATCTTACCGGAGTGGACAAGGTCTTTCGTTTTGAGCGACATGTCTTCACGGTGAGGGATGAATCCATGTCAGATAAGGTGTTCAACACGGCTGTATGTTATGCCGAAGAGGGTTTTTTAGAGTCTTTCACTTTTCCAGCTATATCTGGAAGTTTATCCGCCATCACTGAGATTGATCGCGCCATAGTCACTAAAGACTATGCTGAGAAGTTTTATGGAGATGCAGATCCTATTGGTAAGATTCTGACAGTGTTTGACGATACAGGGATGAATTTCAATTTTGTCATTGCTGGTGTAGTTGAAAAAGCTCCGCAAAACTCATCAGTGCATTTTGAAATCCTTACCAATTTTGAGAATCGATTTCGAATGTATGATGACAATGTAAGAAATAACTGGGCATCATTCGCTCAGAATACATTCGTTTATTTCAATGACTTAAACAAGGCAAAAGCCTTTGAATCGCAACTACAACAATACATTCCTAGACAACAGGAAGCAAATGAAGGTTTTCAGTTGACGAGTTTCTCCTTGAGTCCAATGAATACTCATGCTCATACTTCGCGTGGTATTTGGGCAGACAACCTGACCAATGCAATGGACCCTGCAGCGATTCTTACTCCACAGATTATGGCGCTTCTGATTCTCCTTGTGGCTTGTTTCAACTTCACCAATACGGCCATTGCTAACTCCAATAGACGGTTGAAGGAAATAGGGGTGAGAAAAGTTCTTGGAGGAAGTCGAAAACAGTTGATTAAGCAGTTTATGACTGAAAACATGACGGTTTGCTTATTGGCATTGGTGATTTCGGTTGGAATTGCTACCTATCTGGTGCCAGCATATTCAGCCATGTGGGAAGGGATGGAGTTAAAATTGGAATTAACAAAGGATCCCGGATTTTATCTATTCCTTTTTGGATTGTTGGTCTTCACTACGTTGTTGGCAGGGTTGTATCCATCGCTCTATATCAGCAAGTATCAACCAGTTAGGATTCTTAGAGGAGGCCTTAGTATTGGAAGCAAAGGCGGATTGACGAAGTTTCTCCTGGCTATTCAATATACACTGACTGTTGTAGCCATTTTCGCGAGTGTGGCGTTCATTCAAAATGCCAGATACCAGGATACGCTGGATATGGGCTACGATCGAGATCAAGTCATTGCCATCAACTTACTAAATGAAACCCAATACCAGAAAATGAAGGCCTCCATGATGGCCAATCCCAACATTACCTTATTTGCTAGTGCTAAAAACCATATTGGACAGGGAAATTATGGTGCTACGCTGATTAATGAAGGTGAAGAAGTGAATACCAATATGCTGGATGTTGGGGTTGATTATCTGGAAACAATGGGCCTGGAGATAATTGCAGGAAGATCCTATGGAAAAGATTTAGAGGCATCTGATAGTAGAAGTTCCATCATTGTTAATGAGAAACTGGTGAAATCTTTTGGTTGGGAGAATCCCATTGGTCAGCGATTGGCATTAAATGATACCACTACACTTACAGTGGTAGGAGTTGTTAAAGATTTCTACATGAACGGATTTTGGGCTCCAATTCAACCAACAGGATTCAGGCTGAAAAGTCTAAAGTTTGAGGATGATGGAACC
Organism: Rickettsiales bacterium; assembly: GCA_002729235.1. Taxonomy (GTDB): domain Bacteria; phylum Bacteroidota; class Bacteroidia; order Cytophagales; family Cyclobacteriaceae; genus Marinoscillum. The sequence goes on from PBTY01000064.1 coordinate 48,129, forward strand.
TACAGTTACATTGCGTGTAGAACAGATATCGACCACATTACAGAGGTGTATAATTACCTGGAAAGTGAGTGGAATGGTAAAATTCCTAATAAAGTATTTTCTGGGTTTTATCAAAATGACTTGTTGCGTCAAGCGAAGGTTGTTAACGGCAATATCATCACTATTTTCACTTTTTTAGGTGTTGTCGCTTTTATCTTATCATGTCTGGGACTATTCACCCTCGTTTCCATCAAACTAATTCGTAAAACGAAGGAAATTGGTGTTCGGAAGGTGCTTGGAGGAGAAGTTGGTCACATAGTGTACATGATCAGTAAGGGATATTTCTTCTTGTTATTCATATCATCAGTCATAGGAGTGACTGCTGGTTATTATCTGGTCAATGCATTGATATCAGATATCTTCAACAATCACAAAGAAATGGACTTTCTGACCTTCTTCATTCCGATGTTCACCATTATAGGAGTTTCATTAACAATTGCAGCGCTACGAACACTCAAAGCCGCTGTAGTGAATCCTGTACAGTCATTGAGGTATGAATAGAAAGTGGTGGCAAGCATAGCTTAAAAAGTAAAAAGCCCAACCTCAGAAGGTTGGGCTTTTGTGCAGATTATCAGCTGATTATAATGTGATCATCGCCCTTTTTCGGGTGTCTCTGGATGAAGCTGCAGCTCTAACCTCATAATCTCCCAGCTCTAATGACCAGTTGGATTTAGTCTCGTCCCAATAACTTAATTCTGACGCTGGAATCGCAAAAGTTAGCTCCTGAGATGCTCCTGGTTCAAGTATGTCAGTTTTTCCAAATTCTTTCAGTTCTTGAATTGGTCTGTCTATTGTTGAATTAGCTTTAGCGAAGTACAGTTGTACTACTTCTTTGCCAGCCATTTCACCGATGTTGGTGATGTTGACAGAGACGAAAATGGTATCGTTTCTTACCTCAGTAAGTAAGGTGTCATAGCTAAACGTAGTGTAGGATAAACCATAACCAAACGGGTAGGAGACTTGCATCTCGGCTTTGTCAAAATGTCTGTATCCTACATAAACTCCTTCGTCATAATTTGTGTAATCTACATCCTTCACTTTTTCTGCTTCCGGTACTTCATCTTTTCCAAATAACATATCAGTCATTTGCATTGGAGCGCCATTCTGAGGGAAGTTCACATTTGAAGCATGGTCATTCAGGTTGATAGGGAAGGTCATTGGAAGTTTACCGCTTGGATTCACTGCACCAGTCAGTAGGTCTGCCACCGAGTTTCCCCCTTCCTGACCACCTTGCCACGCCAGTAAAATGGCGTCTGGTGTTTCTTTCCAGGAGGAAGTTTCGATTACTCCACCAATGTTTAATACTACAACTAGTTTCTTACCTGCATCATGGAATACCTTGGTCGCTTTTTTAATCATTTCTATTTCTAACTCAGTCAATAAGAAATCATCCTTTTCAACTCTATCGCCACCTTCACCAGCATTTCTGCCTATAGTGATCATCGCAATGTCCGAAGCGCTTGCAATTGATTTTAATTGCTCTTCGGTGTACTGAATTTGCGGTGGGAAGTAAGGTTGGAACATTGCATTAATTCCTTCTGGTTTCACAAACGCTTCTGCATTGGCAGATTTGTGAGATTCGTAAATGTTTTTCGCCTCCTGATTGATTCCGAATCCTGCATTGGTTAATCCTTCTTCCAATGAAACAGAATATGCTTCATTCACATCACCAGAACCTGTTCCTCCAGCAATAAAGTCGTAAGAATANAGGCCTAATAGCGCAACNTTCAATTCAGACGAAATAGGAAGTGTGTTGTTGTNTTTGAGTAGAACCATGCCTTCCNTTGCNGATTGTCTGGTAGTNGCAGCATGTGCTTTTAAATCNGGGTTGTTNTCAAAAGTTTCACCATCCAATTTGCCAGACTTGATGATCAATTCNAGGATACGNTTNACNGANGTGTCNATTGATTTCNNGGNTANNGANCCNTCTTCATAACCTTCTACNAGNGCGTCCCACTGNTTTTTNGTGCCAGGCTCNANCAAATCATTTCCTGCNGANATTTGNGCNACNGCGTCNTCACCNCCAAACCANTCTGACATGACCAAACCTTCAAACTGCCAATCATCTCGGAGAACTTCNGTAAGTAAAAANGGATCNTCNGANGTGTATACNCCATTTACTTTGTTGTANGAAGACATGATAGTCCATGGTTGTGATTTTTTCACAATGATTTCAAATCCNTTCAAATAGATCTCACGNAGNGCTCTTTCGGANACGATAACATCATTGTAATTTCTATTNGTTTCCTGGTTGTTTGCNGCATAATGTTTTACTGAAGTTCCTACATTATTGCTCTCAATGCCATTGACCATNGCTGCACCNATGTATCCTGTCAGAAGTGGATCTTCTGAATAGTATTCAAANTTTCTNCCGCANAGAGGATGTCNGTGNATATTGGCTCCAGGNCCTAAAATCACATCAATTCCATATTCAACNGCTTCGTTACCCATNGCATCACCNACTTCCTGAACCAANTCTGTATTCCAGGTAGATGCNAGNACAGTCGCAATNGGGAAGGCCGTACANTAATAGGTTCGGTCTTCNCCAGGTCTNGTTGGCTCTATTCTNAAACCAGCAGGACCATCTGATAAATAAANGGTTGGNACACCAAGNCGNGGNGTAGGAACAATGGTNCCGACGGCTCCNGGAATGCCTGTTCCTTCTTCTACACGGCCCATAGCGGAAGAAAGGCCGGATCCTTTAAGCAAATGGATTTTCTCGTCAATAGTCATTAGTTGTAGGAGATTATTGGCTCTGGCGTCTATTGATAAACGATTGTCTTCATAAGGGTCCAATTCACCATTCGCATTTCGATCTAGAAATGTATAACCGGAATTGTTAAGTGTTTTAAAAGAAGTCTGTTCGACATAATCACCTTCAAAATCTAAGAATTTGGCTTTTAGATACATCCAACCGCTGAATCCAGCAATAAGTACTAGGACCAATAAACTGGCTAATACAATAAGTGTGGGTTTAATAATTTTTCTCATCATCATTTAATTGGGACAATATGACACAAATATAATGGTATTTTAATTGTGACCAAAAGACACATATTATTATTTTTGCGATATGGAGATTCAAAACTTTTTATCGGAGGGAGAGAAGTTCTTTTTGCCTAACCTGTCTGTTGATACCGTAATCATCGGATATGAGGATAAACAGCTTAAATGTTTATTACTTCAAGTGGGTGACAAGTGGTTATTGCCGGGTGGGTATTTGAGGCGTGATCAGAGTGTTGAAGAAGCAGCCCAAGCAGTATTAAGCGATCGCGCTGGTCTGAGTGATCCTCATCTTCAGTTTTTATCTGTTTTTGGTCAATCAGGTAGAAATTTTTCCGAAGAATGGTCCAGGTTCTTTGAGAAGAATCAAATGGTTTGGGATAAGAATTCCTGGGTAAATGATCGTTTTGTTTCTCTCGTTTATTACTCTCTTGTCAATATCAAAGTGACTCAACCGAAGATAGGTGTCTTTGACAAGGCTTATGGCTGGTTTCCATTGAACGATCTGCCAGAGATGTGGATGGATCATCAACAAATGGTCTTAACAGCAAAAAGGCATTTAATGCAAACCGTGGTTGATAATCCTATTATCTATAATCTCTTACCGGAG
>PBTY01000065.1 GCA_002729235.1 Rickettsiales bacterium
GGAAAATTTAAAGTTCCTGTTTTTCATAATTTTGATTGAAGTTTTCAATATTTAGATAACTTCGTTTTATGCCATTATTATTAACTGAAGCTTCTTTGAAAACAAGAATCAAAGAATTGATTTTATTAATCATACTTTTTATCACGGTTGAGTTGGGATTGAAATTATCATTTAACTATTTGATTGTTGATTGGACGTATGGATTAAAAAGTCTCGTTTTAATTCCAACTAGGTATTTATTCTTGCTGGGCATCAGCTATTTTATTATCCAAAGACCCATTGCTCTATTTGATAGGAGCACAGTTCGAGTTTATTTGAAAGCTCTTTTATTTATGTTCGGACTAATGATTTTAGCGAATATGATCAATTTTCTAATTGATCAATATTTGTTTGAAAATTGGAGGAAAGTTCCTGATTTAGAACTTTCAAAGTTCAAAATGTTATTCCTGGCCGTAATATTGGCTCCAATCGTTGAGGAGTTATTCTTCAGAGGTATAATTCTCGGCCAGCTTTTGCTAATATTTAACAGAAATCAATGGATAGCCATCGTCATTGGAGGTTTGATTTTTGGGGCAGTTCACGGGGGATCAAGTCACATTCTTTTCAATTGTGTCATGGGAATTGGTTATTGTTTTCTTTACTGGAAAACCAAAAACATAACGATTACTATGTTTTGTCACTGTATGCAAAACTTAATCGTATTTATAGCGAAATTCTACATGTTTACACCTGACTAAACACATAAAACATCTCCGTTGCGATCTGTGCAGAGCGTTCATCATATTTAGAGGATTCCTCTGGTGTGTCATCGAATGCTTTAGGATCTTCATAGCGAACCGCAATGCGTTGTTCGGTTCCTGGAATAAAAGGACAGTTTTCATCCGCGTGAGAACAGGTCATTACAGCAGCAAAGTATTCGGCTTCATTAGCTGGATCATCAAAGAGTTTTGAAAAACAGATAAGAGGTGTGCTTTCTTCACTGAATTGAACTTGATACTGTGGATTCGCACCACCTGGGTTGTGTATTTGAAATCCTGCACGTTCCAATGATTGAACTGCTCGCTCATTGAAAGCGGTTACTTCTACACCTCCAGACATGCTTTTGATCGGTATGTCATAATACCATGCTGCTACTTGAGCCCAAACTTGTGAAAGTTGACTTCTTCTTGAATTGTGAGTGCAGATGAAGTTGAGATTGATTTCCTGCTGGTTGTCGCGTTTCATCTGAATGTAAGTGACTAATTCTTGCAAAATTGCTTTTCGTTCAGTTGAAATGGAATCAACAGTCAGAGACTTTCTGAGTGTTTCAATAGCGGGTAGGAGAGGATTAGGCATATTGGTAAAAGAATGAATAATAATGATTTATCAAGTTAGATACTGAATTGAATTCAGTATGACCCAGATATTAATTTTTGATAATTATCAATCAATGTCTTGCTGAACTTGTTTCAGTATCTTCTATCACTTGATAAAGCATTTGCTAAACTTAAATCAGCTACAGCAAGATGGTCCACAACAAGCTTCTTGTTTTACTACTTCTTTTAAGGGTTTGTCACCAGGCTTCTGAGCAAAGACAGTCACTGAGTAAATGCCTGTTCCTCCATTGTTGAAGTTTTGGATTTCTTCAGCGCTAAGGTATTTGCCAAGAATATCATCAGGAATTACGATGGTCTTTTCTTTTTGGATNGTGATGTTTTCAAANCCNGCNGTTTNNATGGCNNCTANATAATCNGCTTTCTGAATNGCTCCNGCTACACATCCTGCATACATTTCAGCATCTTTTNGAAGNGCCTCNGGNAAATCACCNANCAATACGATATCCGAAATGCTAAAGTGTCCACCTGGTTTCAANACNCGGAANATCTCGTTAATCACTTTCGGTTTNTTNGGAACAAGNTTCAAGACGCAGTTNCTNACNATCACATCAGCNGNGTTNTCATTCACAGGCATCTCATCNATATCTCCTTCACGNAACTCTACATTGTGATANCCCATTTTNTCNGNATTGGCACGAGNTTTCTTGATCATGGCAGGNGTGAAGTCNATTCCGATTACTTTTCCTTCTGCACCCGTTTCATGNCNNGCTACAAAACAGTCGTTTCCAGCNCCNGATCCCAGGTCAATGACTACATCACCTTTNTGNATTTGTGCAAACTGAGTTGGTAAACCNCANCCAAGGCCTAAATCAGCATCTTCTACATAGCCTTCAGTATCTGTATANTCATCCATCATGATGTTGTACACTTTGTTNGATGGAGTAGTGGCGCCACAGCAAGANGCTGCGTTTTCTACTTTACCTTGTTCGGCGATTCGAGCATATTTCTCTTTCACCACGTCTTTTAATTCTTGTTCAGTGTTCATATCTCTATGTGTTATTGCAATATTACGATTGATAAAGTCAAATTTTTTTAGCAGCAGGCTGCTTTGGTTTCAAAATCATTAAAGATTTGATTGAACTGATCTTTGATCTCTTTCCATCTTTCTGGATTGATGCAATAGTTGACTCTTGATCCTTCAATGTTTCCTTGAATGATGCCTATGTCTTTCAGCTCTCTCAAGTGTTGACTAATGGTAGCTTGAGCCAAACCAAGTTCCTGAACCAAATCACCATTGATACAAGCGTTTGCTTTGATCAAGTGCTGGATGATTGCTACGCGCGCTGGATGCGAGAATGCTTTGGCCGCCGTAGCTATATCATTTTGTGTTTCAGAAAATAGATTAGTCTTAGTAACTCCCATTTGATTAATTATGTCATTGCAATATTACGATAATAAATTTAAAAGGTTTACTGTTTTAAGATTTTTGTTCTAAATCCCTAGAAATCATAGGTTCATTTCGCTTCTCTAAACATCTCCTGAATATCCACTGGTATCTCCATAGGTCGGAGAGGAGGGACATTTGCGCCACCTGTATTACCAATAGGAATATGACCAACGAATGATTTAATTCCACCAACCAACAATCTTGGAATTTGTCCTATGATCTCTTTGAAGCTTTTGATATGAATACCAAACAACAACATTTTCCAATGTACATAGCTATGTTCATAAGGATAGGATTGCCCAATAATATGAGCACGTTCCAAATGATACCAGGCGAGTTGTAAATTGTTGGATTGGAAGGCTACTTGATAGTTCGCTAGTTCAGTTTGGTAATACGGTCGAAGTTTCGAAGGTAAGAGAGTATTGAATTGCATAGTTTCTTTTTGAACAAAGAAGCTTAATTTCTTACTGCTTGTGTTACAGGATTTTGACTCACTTTTTCATAGTTATGTAACCAATGTTACCTACATATCTGTTGTTCAGTCGTTTCTTACCATATTTACAAATAGGTGATAAAGAAATTCATATGAAACGCATCCTGATAATTGGTATTACACTATTGACTATTGGCATAACGGCCTTCTCCTTAATTAATGAGAAAGAACCAAAAGAGATTAAATCTCCAACTGCTGAAAAGGATTATCCAATTGACTTTTCCTTAGAAGACAAGGATGGAAATAAGCTGTCATTGAGTGATTACGAAGGTAAAGTTGTGGTGCTTAACTTTTGGGCGAGCTGGTGTGGACCTTGTAAAATGGAAATGCCGGATTTAGAGAAGTTTCATGAGGCAAATAAGGATGGTGACATTGCGGTTGTTGCGGTGGCATTAGATCGGACTTTTAATACCTCAATCAACTTTATGAATAACACGGGATATTCTATTCCTTACTTCAAGCCTGATGGCAAAGTACCTTCTGAGTTTTCCATCTCGGCCATTCCAGTGACCTTTATCATTGACAAAAAAGGCAACATTGTGACAACTTATACGGGGGCCACTGACTTTGGTGCCAGATACTTCCTTAAGGATATCGAATTGGCTAGGAAATGACCTATCAACTTGTGGTTCAGGTGGGTATCTTCCAGGAGAACCTATGGAAGAGTCTACCAACCAGATTAAAAGCACTGCGCGAAGATCTCGGAGATTGTGAAATCGAAGTGGTTCTTCATGGTTCTGCAGTGAAGTCATTAGTGCAGTTAAAAGAATCTATTGATCAAGTATCCGTCATTGCTTGTCACCGAGCTTTGATAGGGAATCATATACAAGAAGACTCGATACCTTCATTTGTTCAGGTCGTTCCTTCTGGATTAGCACATTTGGTTAAGAAGCAAGCAAGAGGTTGGGCTTATTTGAAGTTATAAGGCATATTTAGTGGTGTCTAAGGTTATCCTGAACTTGATCCGCATGGAATGTCAGGATCTATGTTGAATGAAGGATCGTTTCTGAAATAAACCTGTCGGCCGACAGGCAGGTTCAGAATAACACAATTTCTATTACTACAGACACCACTAATAATCATAATACCAACAACATCCACACACCCATTCCAACCATGGCCAGGTCTTCGATGATGGTTACTGTACTCATCGGTAAGTTGAAGACATCTCCCAAGCAGGCACATTTGATTTTCTTCTTGTTCAGGTTGCTTTGGATTACTCCAATGCTACTAACTCCAAGGACTACAACGGTAACAATGTTGGTGTAAAAGGGTGCAAAATTGATCAGGTAAGCAATACCGAGTGCCAACTCCACAAAAGGATAGATTTTGCCCCATCCGTTCCATTTCGCTGCCACGATATCGTACATGCGGTAGGAACTCGCAAAACCTGATAAGTTCAAGAGTTTGAAGAAAGAAAATACCAGGAAGAATCCTGCCATGAAGTGACGCATCCATAGCATTCCAGAAAAGTTTTCAAAAGGATACTGTACCAGCAAACTTACTCCAGCAATGAATCCTACAATGATCAATAAAGGCTTATAGGTGCTTAGTTTGATGGGAGGAAGTGAGGACGATGGTGTTTCGGCTTTGGATGCGGTTGGTTTTACAATCTTCGGCATGGGAGCCAGTTCCTTTTCTTGCTTCTCTGTACTAATGGTGTATTTACCCAGTTCTTTATTGATTGTATTAAGATCTAGTTCGCCTTCAGATTCGATAATGGCTTGAGGATACTCCAGTTGTATCTTGACATTGGAGATATTGTCCTGTTTCTCTAGCGTTTCAGTTACCGTGGCTACACAACCACCGCAGGTCATTCCTGAAACGTTATATTCTCGTTTAATTAGTTCTTTAGTTTCCATATACAAATATCACGATTGCAAGAGCATCAAGTTTTACAGGATTTTGTGTGAGTTTTATATGGTTTTGTTATGGTTGGTTTTCTCCATGCCTTTTTCGATAATGTCTGATGGCAAAGAAGATAGGAATGAAAATGAGGAGAAAAGCGACCATTGAAGTAAATGTAAATAAAAATATATCGACAATAAGTCAATGACTAAGCTTATTCAGGAAGTTAACTTATATCACTTCCTACAATGTTCAAAGTCAATTTAAATCAGGAAGGAATGGTTGGTTTCAAACCTACATTTGCTCTGAACTAAACCTAATGGGCTTGTGAAATCAATTACATACCTCATCTTGATGATGTGCGGATGGACATTGTTCGCACAGCATCAACCCAATACCCACACCCCCCAATTTGAAGGTGGAAACCGCCAGTCACCTATTAATATTCAAACCGATGTTTGTACCTCCGGGCAACATCAGGTGAATGTCCATTATGATGTCTCTCATGAGCATGTAAGCCATGGAGCACATACTGTCAGACTCGACTATGATCCAGGGAGTTTCATCACTTTTGATGGAGAAACTTATGATTTTGCGCAGTTTCATTTTCATACGCCTTCAGAACATCACATCAACAAAGAAGAGTATCCTCTAGAAATGCACATGGTACATGTGAAAAAGGATTCTGTTACAAAATATGTGGTGGTGGCAGTGTTGTTTAGAGAAGGTGAAACGGATCCATTTATCAGTCACTTTTTGAAAGATGTGCCTGTAGACGTTTGCGAGAAGGATTACCCAAATCATCAGATTGATATTACTGAAGAATTGTTGCCTGTGGACTTTACTTCCTATTATCACTACAAGGGGTCTTTGACCACACCTCCTTATAGTGAGACGGTTACGTGGGTGGTGATCGAAAAGCTTCATCAAGCATCTGCAGAACAGATCAGTCAATTAAGGCACCTGGAAGGAATTAACAATCGGGATGTACAAGCTCTACAGCACAGAAAAGTAGAGCGATGTACTACTGATGAAGTAAGTTACTTTTTCTGAGATTAGGTTGAGCGCTCAGGAGTAGTTGCTAGACTGCTGATTAGTTTGTGAATAGTCGTCATCATATTCTCAACTTCCTGAGCGCTTATACCTTCTCCATTAACACTCTCTACCAGTTTTTGCGGAATACAAACTGCTTTTTCTTGAAGCTTGTGCCCTTCTTTGGTTAAGGAAATAAGAACTTTCCGTTCATCTGATTTCTGACGCACACGCTGGATCAATCCTTTTTGTTCCATACGCTTGAGTAATGGAGTAAGCGTATTAGACTCCAACAATAATTGCTTACTGATAACTGAGACAAGCTGTTTATCTTCTTTCCATAAAACCAGTAGTACCAGATACTGAGGATAGGTAATATCCAGTTCTTCCAGGAGCGGTGTGTACTGCTTGGTAACTAAGCGCGAAACAGCATACAATGGAAAGCAAAGTTGGTTCTCTAACCATAATTCTTTGGGACTACTGCTCATGTTTGTTAAAGTTGAGTTTTCAGAAATGACTCAATTTTCTCTGGCTTGGTAGTAGGTGCGAAGCGCTTCACTGGTTTTCCATTTTTATCAATAAAGAACTTGGTGAAGTTCCACTTAATTCTGCTGCCAAAAAGACCGCCAAGTTGACTTTTAAGGTACTTGAAAATTGGGTGAGTGTTGCTTCCATTCACATCAATCTTTCCGAACATAGGAAAGGTCACTCCAAAATTGATTCGGCAGGTTTCTTCGATGTTTTTCGCATCACCAGGTTCTTGATTGGCAAATTGGTTACTCGGAAATCCAAGTACCACAAAGTCTTTGTCTTTATAGGTCTGATATAGCTTTTCGAGCCCATCAAATTGTGGAGCTAATCCGCATTTAGTTGCGGTGTTAACAACCAATATGGACTTGCCTTTATAGTCACTCATTTTTACTTTTTTGCCTTGAAGCGTCTCTGCTTCTAAATCGTAAAAGGACGTTTTCATTTGTTCTTGTTTTTGATCAATCATTTCTTTGTTTCCATGCTGTGATAGCTCCTGTAGACCAAAGTGCCCAAAGGATTAATACCGGTTGAAAGAACAGTCGAATCAGTCTTGCTCTGTCAGTATCTAATCCAAATGCATCAGTACCATTTAAGTATTGAGCGATGTTACCAGGAAAGATGAGTACATAGAAAATTGCCAATGCTATCCCCACGTAAACTCGCTTGTTTTTCCAGAACAGCATGCCCAGGCCTAATGCCGCTTCTGCAACTCCTGAAAGTATCACTACCAGATCTTTGCTCAATGGCATCCAATTCGGGACCTGAGCCTGGAATTCAGCTCGTTGAAAAGTCATATGACCAACTGCTGCCAATACCATAAAAGCTCCCAGTATGATTCTAAATACCTTTTGTAAGGTGTTTGTTTCGATGTAAGTTTTCATATTTATATATAAGCGAATAAATCGTGTACGATATAAATACAAACTTAGTATAAAAAATGTTTCCAAGAATGTGATTTTTAATAGTAGAATATACCATCATCAGGGTATTGAGGTACAAAATCGGAGTGAGGATCTTTGAACTAACTAAACTAAACTATCATGCAGAAGCTACTGGTTGTCCTTTTTATCTCTTCACTTTTCCTGTCTTGCAAAGAAGAACCCGAATGTCAGGACTGGCCATCGGGATTTGAAAGTTATGAAACAAGTGGCGGAAGCAATGAAGCATTTTGCACATCACCTTTACTCAAAGGCTGGAAGCCTACACAGTCCAATACTGCTGCCTACACTTTGGAAATTACTGTACAGCAAGGTTTTCATCATTTGTTCATCAACAGTAGTGAGGAAAGCTTTTTTCAAGAGGGGGATGAATTAGAATTATCAGGAACACAGGCTTCTCAATACTATACACCAAATGCCTTTTGGATCAATACGGATGATCAACATGTAATTGGAGCTATATATTACTGGTATCCAAAAGAAGGAACAGTGACGATTCTTAAGGCGAATGACGAAGAGGGAAAAGTTTCTTTGGTTGCTGAATACACTTTGGTTAATACCAGTGTTACCCCAAATGATGAAAGAAGCTTCCGTGTAGAAATTGATAATTATGCTTTTCCATTTAATCGAAGGTAGAATTCACTTGAAGGGCATAAAAAAAGCCTAACCTAAGGTTAGACCGCTTGCAACGCGACTTTCACTTTGAGTTTGGTGATTACCGCATACACTTGGCACTGACGGGTGTCAGTGGTTTCTGCAAGTAGTTTACGATAAACATCCTATTATGTTTCATCGATATCTTATGTGATTAATCGAAAAGCCTTGATTGTTTGAAGAAGATCTCACTTAACTTCCAACCATCATGTCTGTCCCAACCGTGAAGCAACTTTTTATTACCATTCTATTCACTATGACCCTTGCAGTAGCGAATGCTCAGCAATCTGTTGTAGATAGTCTTAAAATTGAATTAGCCAGAGCAACAACCGATTCTGCAAAAGTCCAATTATTGGCGAATTTGAGTTTTAAATATGTTTATATAGCTCCAGATACTGGCTTATTTTATGGTAAACAGGCATTGCAGTTAGCTAGCAAGACAAACGATTCAACCGGGTTGGTAATTGCGCATAATTCGGTCGGCGCGGAATATGCTTTTCTAGGAGCATATGACTCAGCTTCGTATCATTTTCAGAAGGTGGTGGAATTAGGACACTTGTTAGGTGATGAATTGCGTGTAGCTAAAGCAACCAATAATTTAGGTTTGGTAGCTTGGAAAAAGGGAGACTTTGTAACTGCCATAGATAAGTATCATCAAGCTTTTGACGTTCATGAACGACTTGGGGATAAACAGGGAATGGCCAATAATCTGAATAATATTGGTTTGATTTTTAATGCTCAACAGGATTATGATCAGGCTCTCGAGTACTACCAAAGATCCCTACAAATCAAGCAACAGCTTGGCGATCTAATGGGGTCGGCAAGAAGCTTGAGCAATATTGGTAACATTTATTCCAATCAGAATCAGCTGGAATTGGCTTTAGAAAACCATATGGCCAGTTTGAGACTAAGACAGGAAACTAATGATAGAAGTGGTTTGACAGCTTCTTTGCACAATATTGGAATCGTATATTTTGGGTTAGGTAAGCTGGATTCAGCAGAAAGCTTTCACAAAGAGGCGCTTATAGTTGCAAAAACAATCAATAGTATGGAAGATATGGGTGCGGCTTTTGATGGTTTGGCTAATGTGTATCTCGAAAAAGGCGAAAATGAGAAAGCACTGGATTATTCTCTCAAGGCCTATGAGTATGCAAAAGAGTCAGGATATAGAACCCTTGAGAAGAACGTTTTAGCTACTATTAGTAAGAGCTACGAGGTACTGGAAAAGTATAAAAATGCCTACCTGTATCAGGAGAAGTATTACAGCTTGAAGGANTCNCTCTTAGATGAAGAAAANGTAAANGAGATTGCNCAATTAGAATCAAGCTACCTGTTNNAAAAAGAGAAAGATTCCATTCAGTTTGAGCGTGAAAAAGATGCATTGCTTTATGAAGCAGAGTTAGAAACACAACATGTAGCTCAATCCAGACTGATCATTGGTCTGGTATTCGTTGCTATACTTGGGGTATTAATTCTCTACTTCTATTACAATTCAAAAAAGACCAATACGAAATTGCAGGTTCTGAATGAGGAGGTTAGAAAGCAAAACCAGCTTTTGGAGAAGATGAATCAATCCAAAACAAAGCTATTCTCAATAGTCTCTCACGACCTTCGTGGGCCAATGAGTGTCTTCCAGGGAGCTCCGATGGTAATGAAGAAATTGCTTGAAAAAGGGGAAGAGGATAGGTTGCGAACCTGGCTGAATGATTTGGAAAACTATGCAGGGCAATTGACTGCATTATTGGATAATTTGTTGAGTTGGGCTATCAATGAACAGGGGGAGTTTCCTTTTCAACTAGAAACTTTAGACTTAACAGCCCATATAAATGAAACAATTGGCTATTTAAAAGGTCAGGCAGATCATAAGCAATTGGTTTTGGAACATGATCTTCAAGATGAATGTTTCGTGGTAGTTGATAAAAATGGCCTTCGAACAATTCTAAGAAATCTGATTGGCAATGCAATCAAATTCACGCCGGAAGGTGGTCGAATCTCCATCTCCGCCAATACTCTTAATCAACATATCCAACTAAAAATTTCTGATACCGGAGTAGGCATGTCTTCCGAGCAAATGGATAAACTTTTTGGTCCTGAAACGAGCTCTCATGCCGGTACTGGCGGTGAGAAGGGCGTTGGGCTTGGACTTCAATTGGTGAACGATTTTGTGAAGAAAAATGGAGGATCTATCCAGGTAGAAAGTGAACAAGGAAAAGGAACTACTTTCCTTGTTACACTTCCCAAAGGATAAAGCGGTTTATTTCTTCTTTATCACGCCTTGATCCAACATCGCTTCAAAAGCATCTTCCATCGTCTCCTGAATGGATTTGAATTGGATGCCAAGATCATTCTTGATTTTAGAGTTGTCGGCATTCCAACTGATGTTCACATTCTTCTTGATAAAAGGTCGGGTAATTGCTTTATTGATCATAGGCCCTACAATGGAGAGCAACCATTTAGGAAGTGCCTTTTTAGGGATAGGGTATTTGTCTCCATATTTTGGTTGGAGTGCTAAAGCTAATTCCAGGAAGTTCGTATTGTGTGCGCTGGTGATGTATCTTCCTTGAGCTTCTGAAGTAAATCCAGCTAAATAGTGCGCTTCAGCGACATCTCTTACATCAACCATACCCATTCCTAATTTAGGAACACCAGATTTCATGGTTCCGTCCCCTAGTTGTTTCAAAAGGCTCATGCTTTCGGAAGTGGCGCTTTGAGCATTAAGAGCTGGACCCATTACCAATGAAGGGTTGATGGTAACAAGATCCCATCGATCTTGAACTTTCTGAATTTCCCATGCCTTTTTCTCCGCAAGTGTTTTGGAGTAGGAGTATGGCTGGTATTGCAACGAGGCGGTTGTATTCCAGATCTCTTCGGTCAATACTCCTCCAGGGGCCTCATGTGTGTCGGTAGCATCAGTATAGATCGCGGCACAGCTACTTGTCACAACCACTCGTTTTACTGAGTCCGTTTTGTTGGCTTGCTCCAATACATTGGTTGTTCCTTTAACTGCAGGATCAATAAGTTCTTTTTGAGGGTCTTTGTAATTGGTTGTAAAGGGAGAGGCGGTATGGTAGACCAATTCACAACCTGCCATTGCTTCTGCAAAAGAACCCTCATCCAACAAGTCTGCCTTGAAGTATTTGATTTCTCCATTAGCGTTGGAAGCGAGTTCATCTAAATGAGCTAGTTTCTTTGAGTTTTGCGGATCGCGGACTGCAGCATGAACTGTCAGGCCTTCGTCCAATAGTTTTTTAACCAACCATCCTGCTACATATCCTGTCGCTCCTGTTACCAATACGGGCTTTGTTTTATCGATTTGTGTCATAGTTCTATCTTAATTTGATAGAACAAAGTTGGAATAATGCATGTCAAGCTTTGCACACAGATCACAGAACGATCAACACAAATTCAGTTATTCTTTGGATCGGTATTCCTGGGGAGTCATTCCCGTCTTGCTTTTGAAGAGTCTACTGAAGTAATGAGGATAATTAAACCCTAAGCTATAAGCTACTTCATTAATGGTTTGATTGGTCCCTAAAAGCTGATTTTTGNCCTTTTCTACAATGTAGTAGTTGATGTAATCTTTACCACTTTTCCCAGTTTCTTTTTTGAGTAAATCACTTAAATAACCTGGAGATAGGTTGGCTTTATCTGCCAGATAGCTAATAGTTGGAGGACCGTATTCCAGTGGGTCACTAGAGTTTATATAAGAATTCAATTCCTTTTCAACAATCGTAACTACGTCTTTATGATGTGTTTGGCGAGTATTGAATTGCCTTTCGTAATACCTGGAGCAATAACTCAATAGTAATTCCAAAGCGACGTTAATCACCTGGTGACTGTGATTGTCAATGCGTTGTTGATACTCTTCCTTGATTCGATACGCCAACTCCGTGATCATCTGCTCCTCATTCNCAGACAAGTGAAGTGCTTCATGGTTTTCATAACCGAAAAAGGTGTACTCCTCCATTTTTTGCCCCAAATGCGATTGACGAATTAGGTCTGGATGAAAAACCAATACCCAGCCAGAATCGGTTGTATGGTCTGCATTATCATCTTCCTGACTAATGACTTGTCCAGGGCCAGTGAATACCAGAACCCCATTGTCAAAATCAAAATGATGACGACCATACTGAAATGCACAATTAGAATCCTTCAACCAAATCGAATACAAATCCATTGTAATCCGAACTCCTGCAGGCACTTTGGTGAAATCCAGTTCACTCACATCTAAAAGGGTGATCATCGGGTGCTGTGGCCTGGTGATACCTAGCATTTGATGAATTTCACTTACTGATTTTAGGTGTATGATTTCGTTTCCCATTTTCCTCAATTTACGACTTACTTACAAAAGTCTGTTAACAGGAGTAATCACTCGAACACATTTTAGGGGAGGTTCAACACTTTTCAATGAATTAGACTAACATAATGGATTAATGGAGGTTATTATTTGAAATCCTAGACATGAAAGAACGCATCATCCAATCCTTCCAGCAGTTTTATGAATCCATTTTGGATCGTTCTCCTAATATTATTTTTGGATTGATCGGGTTGTTCATTTTCGTCTTGATTGGGATGTTGATAAGACGAATTGTTCGCAAGCGAGTCAATATTCATGATGTTCTTTTGAAGAACTTTATCTCCAGAACGATCATGATCATTTTTGTGATCATTGGAACGATCATTTTTCTAAACCAACTGGGTTTGGGAAAAGCTGCAAGTAGTCTGCTAGCAGGAGCTGGGGTGTCAGCAATCATCATAGGTTTTGCATTCAAAGATATTGGAGAGAATTTCCTGGCAGGTTTTTTCCTTGCTTTTGGTAGACCCTTTAGCATCGGAGATGTGATTGAAGTAGAAGGAATTAAAGGAATTGTGTCCTCCATGAGTTTTCGCAATACCCAGATTCGTTCGTTTGATGGTCGAGATATTTTTATACCCAATGCGATGTTGATCAAAAACCCATTGACCAATTTCACTCGAGACGGTTTGCAACGACATGCTTTTGTTGTTGGTCTGGACTATGGAGATAATGTATCAGAGGCTATTAAGACGATAAAAGAAATTCTGAGCCAGGAAACCCGAATTCCGCAGGAAGGTGAATTGGAACCTTTTATTGAGCTAGAAGAGTTTGGGACCAGTACAATCAATTTGAGGGTCTATTATTGGATAAATTCTTTCAATTATACCGACTCATTAGCACTGTTGAAGACTGAGGTGATGCGCAATGTTTTGAATGGGTTGATGAATGCTGGATACACTATGCCGGCTGACATCATAGAGTTGAAAATCTATCAAGAAGGACAACCAATTCCCGTCAAGGTTATTCCGACACCATGAGTTTTATCAAGTAGACTTTAGTCAATAGCTGACGATCATCAGAATCCCGGAGGTGGGTCTTGCGTATATTTAATCATTAGACAAACCCCNAAAAGATGGAATCACAAATTGATGAGTCAAAGAGTGAGTTGGTCATTTTGTTCGCTGGAGATTCCGGCGATGGAATACAATTCACTGGAGGTCAATTCACGGAGACAGTAGAGCATTTCGGAAATGACATCTCCACATTTCCTAACTACCCAGCAGAAATTCGCGCCCCAGCAGGTACTTTATCAGGTGTTTCTGGCTTTCAACTAAAGTTTGGAGCCGTAGAGGTATTCACACCTGGTGATCAGTTTGACGTGCTGGTAGTCATGAATGCTGCTGCATTAAAAGTCAACCTGCTCAACTTGAAAAAAGGCGGAATCATCATTGCCAATAGTGCTGGTTTTGATAGCCGAAGCTTGAAACTCGCCCAATACATTGATGGAGAGAACCCTCTGGTCGATCACAGTTTAGATGGCTATGAGCTCCATACCATTGATATCACCAAACTCACACGAGAAGCACTCAAGGATTCTTCGCTTTCCAAAAAAGAGCAGGATCGATGCAAAAACATGTTTGTGCTAGGATTTATCTATTGGATGTTTAGCCAAACATTGGATAATACTCAGGACTTCATTCAGCGAAAATTCAAAGGTCATCAAGAACTGATCGATGCCAATATCAAAGCGCTCAAGACTGGATTCAATTTTGGTGAGATCAGTGAGACATTTACAACCCGGTTTAAGATTAAGTCGGCTAAGTTACCACCAGGAAAGTATCGCAACATCAATGGCAATCAAGCATTAGCATTAGGTCTGGTGGCTGCTGCTAAGACAAGCAATCTGGATTTATTCTACGGCAGTTATCCAATCACGCCTGCATCTGATATTCTCCATGAATTAGCGAAACACAAGCACATGGATGTGAAAACCTATCAGGCTGAAGATGAAATTGCGGCGGTTTGTGCTGCGATTGGAGCTTCCTTTGGTGGTGCGTTGGGAGTAACTGCTTCCTCTGGGCCAGGAATTGCCTTGAAAGGAGAGGCTCTTGGCTTGGCAGTAATGTTGGAAGTACCTCTTGTTTGTATCAATGTCCAGCGTGGTGGGCCATCCACCGGATTACCAACTAAAACTGAGCAAGCGGATTTGAATCAGGCGCTTTATGGCAGAAATGGAGAAGCGCCAATGGTCGTTATGGCAGCAGCTTCTCCAAATGATTGCTTTGATACGGTTTATGAAGCAAGTCGTATCGCTGTGGAACATATGACTCCAGTGATGGTCTTGTCTGACGGCTATATTGCCAATGGAGCCGAACCCTGGAAGTTTCCAGAGGCCAGGGACCTAAAGCCAATTGAAGTGATCACACCGGGTGAGGAACACTTTGATGAAGAAGGTAAGTACTTGCCCTACAAACGAAATGAGCATTTGGTGAGACCATGGGTTTCCCCAGGTCATGAAGGATTTGAGCATCGATTGGGAGGATTGGAAAAAGAGGAGAATACTGGAAATGTTTCTTATGTGCCTGAAAACCACGAACGGATGATTCACATTCGTGAAGAAAAAGTGCAAATGGTAGCAGAAGATATTCCGTCTCAATCGGTTAATTTTGGAAGTCCTGAAGCAGATATTTTATTACTCGGTTGGGGTTCGTCTTATGGCGCAATAGAAACTGCAACTCGTGAATTGGTGAGAAAAGGGGTGTCTGTGGCACATGTTCATTTGAGGTATTTGTTCCCACTTCCAAAAAACATCAAAGCATTGTTGTCTGGATTCAAACGGATCATTATTCCTGAATTGAACAATGGGCAATTAGCGAGCTATATCCGACAACAAACCGGATTGGAAGTGGAGTCCTTTACAAAAATCAAGGGATTACCGTTCAGTGTAGGTGAAATTAAGGAGTACGTTTTAAACGAAAAGGCATGAGCACGGATAACAATACTTTAACTGCAAAAGACTTTGCAACCGATCAGGAAGTAAGATGGTGTCCTGGATGCGGAGACTACTCTATTCTAAAACAAATGCAGACCATTCTTCCAACTTTGGGAGTGCCTCGAGAAAATGTGGTGGTCGTTTCAGGAATTGGATGTTCTTCTCGTTTTCCTTATTACATGAATACCTATGGTATGCATAGCATTCATGGTCGTGCTACAGCGATAGCCAGTGGTTTGAAGGCAGCAAGACCTGATTTGGATTTGTGGATTGTAACTGGGGATGGGGATTCTTTATCCATCGGAGGAAACCATTTGATTCATTTATTGAGAAGAAATTTTAATGTCAATATTCTTCTGTTCAATAACGAGATCTATGGCTTGACCAAGGGACAGTATTCGCCTACAAGTCCGAAAGGGAAGATTACTAAATCGACACCTTTTGGTTCATTGGATCACCCATTCAATCCAATAGCTCTGGCACTGGGAGCAGAAGGAACATTCATTGCAAGAACAGTGGATCGGAATCCGGTGCACCTGAGAGATACCTTGTCTGCTGCTCATGAACATGATGGATCGAGTTTCATTGAGATCTATCAAAATTGTAACATATTCAATGACTTAGCATTTGATAAGTTCACGAATAAGGACAGCAAAGATGACACGACGCTTTATTTGAAAGCTGGGGAACCTTTAGTCTTTGGAAAAGAGGATCAGAAGGGGATTCGATTGGATGGGTTTAAACCTGTAGTGGTAGATTTAGGTGAAGAGTTTAGCAAAGATGATTGTTGGATTCATGATCCAAAGGATAAAATCAAAGCGTCTATTCTATCCAATTTCTTTGAATATGAGCTGTCAGAGGATTCTGGACTTCCACGACCTTTTGGTGTGTTTTATGAGGCTAATCGGTACACGTATGAAACGGTATTGGATGAACAGATTCAACATGCCAAAGAACAAAATCATGGAGATCTGGATGCGCTCTTGAGTGGCGAGAACTTCTGGGAAGTACATTGATAGATGGTTTGGGTAAGTCAAGAGAGTTAAGTAGCTTGTAACAGTACTTACCCAAACCTGATTTTATGAAAAAGCTCATTTTTTTAATGGCTGTGATCACCATGATCCAGTCTTGTCAGCAATCCAAACAAGAACCAACAGAAGAAGTATCCATTATCGTTAATGATCTGTCCAAGGCAAGATTAGATTCAGTGCTTCAGTCTTTTGTTACTGATAGCATCGTTGCAGGAGCTTCTGCTTTAATCATTGAGAAAGGGAAGGAGGCGTATTTCAATGCTTATGGTTTTGCAGATCGTGAAGCAGGTGTGCCTATGGCTCGAAATACCATTGCAACAATCTATTCCATGACCAAGCCAATTACTGGAACAACTTTGATGAGTTTGTATGAAAAAGGACTCTTTAAGTTAGAGGATTCTTTGTCTCAATATGCTCCGGAGTTTGCCAACATGAAGGTGGCCACTTTAAATGAGGATGGAGAAGTTGTTTTAGTGCCAGCTAATCGTCCAATCACTATTGCAGACATCACCAGACACACAGCAGGATTTTCAAGACGGTCTGATTTAGGACTTGATCAACTAAATGCCGAAGCAGATTTGCTGAATTTAGAAACCTCTCTTACAGATATGGCAGCCAAGTTGAGTGAGCTGCCATTGGGTTATCAACCTGGTACAAGATGGGAGTATGGTATATCCGTAGATGTTCAGGCTTATTTAGCCGAAAAGTTAGCCGAAAAGCCATTTGCTGAATACATGCGAGAAATCGTTTTGGATCCACTCAAGATGAATGAGACTGGTTACTACATTCCAGAAGAGAAACGAGATCGCGTGGCAGCCATCTATTACAAAACTGATTCTAGTCTGACTCGCATACCCGATGAGCAGGTGCATACCATCAATTATGAGCATTGGCCAATGACTCCTGGAGGATGGGGACTCAAATCTACGATTGATGAGTATATGATCTTTGCTCAAATGTTACTGAATAAGGGTTCGTTAAATGAAACAACCATACTACAACCCGAAACAGTTGAGTTGATGGCTACTAATCATTTACCAGCAGTAGAAGATAGTTTATGGTTGCCTAGCAAAGGTCAGGTTGGATTTGGAATTGACTTTGCTGTAAGAGTAGCTGAACCAAAGACAGCAGAGGAGAATAATGGAGCAGTTGGGGAGTTTTACTGGGATGGCGCTGCCACTACGCTATTCATAGTTGATCCAAAGAATGAGTTAACTGCCGTATTGTTTGTCCAGGTCATGCCATTCCAGGGAGTCATTCATAAGAAGTTTCGGGACGCCCTTTATGGTAATTGGAAATAGCTATTTCATTTTTCGTAAATACCAGATTGTGTAAATGGACAAGGCAGTAAATGGAAGTGTTGAGCCTATGATCTTCAAGTTCAGACTGAATAGTCCCATGACGAACATGAAGTAGAGCAATAATCCTAAACAAGCGATCCCAATGTAAATGAGTATTTTCTTTGGTTTGTAGAGTATCAAGCTGATTAACAACAAGACCTGTCCTGCTAGTGGAATCAGAGTGAATGGATGCGATGCAGACTCTGGAGAGTTGAATAGCCTAATTAACACTTCATATTCGGCCTCAAACAGAAAAGAACTGTTGCCACCTCCCCATTCTAAATATCCGAATAGAGATGAGGCTACCAAAAGGAGTAATAGCGATTTGAGTTTCATTTTGGAGTAGATTGATCTCTCCTACAAACGTGGCTATCGTTAGGTGGTTGTCTTCAGTTATTCTTTGAATAGCATTCCAGAACCAGGGAGGTCATCACTTTCGGTCCAGCCTGGGTACCAAAAATGAGTTGTGCTATTTTCACCATTGTCATCAAAATCGTAATAGCCAATTCCTAATCTTACGGATTTCCAGTTGCTCTGAACCTTTTCAATATAACTTATTGGGATCGCCACCTCGATGATCATTTGACCATCTGTCTGGTTTACAGCAGATTGAACCTCAGTAGGTAGTTGTTTTGCACCATAAACAGGGTTTTCTTTTTTGAAGGTTCGTAGATAAGCCAGGTAATCCGTCCCACGTCCAGCACCTTTGCTAAAGGCACTAATGTGCTCAGATCTTGGATCCAATCCAATTAAAAGTGCATCCTGACTCCAGTAAGAACCATTTTCATTCGTATAGATCTCATCATCCTTGATCTTTATTGCCAGATACAAATTGGACTGATCATAAGAAGTCGCAAATTGCATGGAAAAGTCATCAGATCCTTTGTAATTGAAAGGGGACCCTGATCGATCAGTTACTGCAGTCCACTTACTATCTTTCCAATCTTTCAAATTGCCATCTAGCTTGATTTTCGAACTCTGAATAGTGTTTTTAGGAAATGGTAAATAATGTAACCGATCTGAGAAACTCACATCCGGTTTATGCTCGAATACATAGGTTATTTCTGCATCAACCTGGATTGGTTGTAGGTCATTAAGGGCTT
Source organism: Rickettsiales bacterium (assembly GCA_002729235.1). GTDB lineage: Bacteria > Bacteroidota > Bacteroidia > Cytophagales > Cyclobacteriaceae > Marinoscillum. Next base: position 19,023 of record PBTY01000065.1, read on the forward strand.
TATGATTAATGTTATGGATGTTTAACGTTACTTCCTGAACATCATTTGGTTCAACTAAAATATCATCCTTTTCAAGTTCATAGTGCAAGGATCGATTAATTAATCCTTTCAAAACCACCTTCATTTGGTTATCACCGTTATTGATGATTTTGATGGTTGTTTTTATGTTTTCTTGATTGCTCGCTTCAATGTAGATTGGTTCAATTTTTACTGGAAAAGGCTTGTTTCTGACCAGATCAACGAGTTCGTTCGTTACAACATTTTCGTCCCAGATACCATCAAGAAAAAGGTTGGCAAGGATTGGGCCTTGTTCAGTCATCGTTACCCAAACTACATGATCAAATTCTCCATAAGCTCTTCCTCGTAAGGGACTACCTCCACCTGTTGTGGCTAATGCAATATAGTTTCCCTGATTGCGGTTGGTTTTCCAATACCTATGGTAGTGTCCGGCAAAAACATAGTGTGGTCTATTCGCGAGTAAAGCTTCTACATCTTTCCATCGTTTAGTGTCTTCCTGCACCCAAAGTGGTTGATGCATGAAAACCATCGTATGCTTTACTTCACTATTTTCCTGGAGTGTTTTCTCAATATATTCGAACTGCTCATCATCAATAGTTCCTCTTCCAGCTCCTCGGTGATTGTCTTCAGAATTGAGGCACAGGAAAAGGATGTCTTTGTAGACAAAATGGTAGTAAGAAACGCCAAATAATTCCTTCCACTTTTCGGCCATTACTGCATTAGTGATGTCATGGTTACCAGGTACATAAAAGAATGGGGCCTGTAAACTGTCAATGAAGCCCATAAATTCCTTCCATTCAGCATTTAATCGCGCATCGTCCTCCGTGTATCCTTCTATTAAATCTCCGACGCTCATCACAAACTCAGGTTGTAGTAGATTCAATTTCTTGATACCCATTGGGAACACTCCTGGACGGTGACCACCTGTTCTATCCGTTACGATGGCAAACTGAAATTGTGATTCAGAATCGTTCCAGTTGATATGATTCCATGGTTTTTGAGAAGAAGGGATGTCTATGATTATTCTGGCATCATCACTCTGTGCATTAGATAGAAAGACTAGTGAGGAAAAAATGGCTAGGAATAAGAGCTTTTTCATAATCAAGTATTTGGGAGAAATAAAATTCCGAAATACTCATGAACTAAAGTCAGATTTTCAATTAAGAAATAATTATCAATAGCGTAGAACAGCGTTCACCTCATATTCCAGTGGTTTCTCATTTTGCAAGTTTTTCCAGTTTCTAATAGCAATGTCTACAGCATTTTCAAGAGTGGTGATAGAGGCTACATGAGGTGTGATGGTGATTTTTGAATTACTCCAGAACGGATGGTCTTCTGGTAAAGGTTCAGTTCGAAAGACATCTAGCAGAGCGCCAGATAGTTTGTTGCCTTCAATCAGGTCTATTAGATCATTTTCAATCAAATGCTGTCCTCTACCAACATTAATGACATAACCATGGTCTGCTAGGTGTGACATCAATGATTTGTCAAGGATGTTTTCTGTTTCGGGAGTAAGCGGAAGTACATTGATTAAAACATCACTTTCATTAATCGCATCCAGTAATTCAGAAAGATCATAGGTTTTAACACCCTCAACTGTTTTTCGACTTCTAGACCAACCTCGGACTTTGAATCCAATTTTTGCCAGCTCTTGAGCGATGAAAGAACCAATTACTCCCAACCCTAATACAGTCACGGATGTTTGAGCGATTGTTTTATATCGTTTGGGTTTCCAGCGATTATTGACCTGATCAGTCGAATACTTTGGAAAACCGCGAATATATCCCATGATGCCAGCTATTACGTATTCGAACAGATCTTGAGTTAATTGTGGATCAACTATCCTACAAACCTTGACAGCATCCGGTAATTGCTGACTGTTAAAGATGTGGTCCACTCCAGCACCAATGGATTGTACTACTCTCAGGTTTGGGAATTGAGAGAGTACATCTTTCTCTGGTTTCCAGCAAAGAGCAAAAGTGACTTTTCCTGGATCTTTGATCTCAGGGTATACTTCTATTGCCGTCTCAGGAAGTGCTTCGGATAAGAGTTGAACCCAGCGCTCTGGGTTTCGCTGATCAAAGAAGATGGCAATGCTCATGGAGCAAAGATGTCAAGTTTTAGATGAATTAATAAACCATCTCCAAAGTAACCGATTCGCCTTTAGTTAATGAGACATGAATGAAGTCCGAATCAATTGTGGTATTGCCTGATGGCACTTTCACATTTTTCACACCTTGTGGTTTTAGGACTTTGAAATCTCCTTTACTCAATCCTTTCAGCTCTAATTTCAGTAATTGGTTTGCTTCCCATTTCACTGACACCTCTACATTGCCTCTTGCTTTCAATCCTGAGAATGATCCATTGGACCAATTCGTTGGTAAAGCAGGTAGCAACTCAATGTATCCGGCATGACTTTGTAGAAGCATTTCACAAACTCCCGCCGTGTAGCCAAAATTTCCATCTATCTGGAAAGGAGGGTGTGCATCAAATAAGTTGATATACATGCTTTGACTGAATAATTTCTGGATGTTGTCATAAGCCATTGGTCCATCACCTAATCGAGCACTTACATTGATCAGCCAGGCACGACTCCAACCGGTACCAGCTCCACCATTTGCCAGACGATAATCTAGTGTCTTTCTTACTGCATTAAGCAATTCTGGATTTTTGGTTTTATTGATCTCAGTACCTGGATGAAACCCGTACAAATGAGACATGTGTCGATGCCCTGGCTCATGTTCTTCATATTCTCTATCCCATTCCAGGATTCTTCCATCGCTTCCCAAAACGAATCCTGGTCTTAGTTTTGGAAGTTGTGATTGGATGGAAGTTCGAAGATCGTTTTCTACCCCCAACCATTCGCAAGCCGATAAATAGTTGGTAAACAATTCATGAATGATCTGCTGATCCATGGCGCTGCCCATGACCGTGGCTGCCTGTCGACTACCTTCCATCAAGAAGATGTTTTCAGGAGATGTAGAAGGTGCTGAAACTAGATAGCCATCTCTAGGATCCTCAATGATCCAATCACTATAAAACTGTGCTACTTCATGCATGACGGGGAATGCACGTTCCCTGAGAAAAGTGGTGTCCTGAGTGAATAGGACGTGCTCCCAATAGTGTTGCATCATCCAACCGCCAGCTCCTACAGAACAGCCCCAATATGCCGTTGGCGCACGTAGCCAGGTTGGTCCCCATAGATCTGTAGCATGTGGAATGAATGACCCTTTACACCCAAAGTTGACAGAGGCTGTCTCATGTCCATTGGCAACCAGCAGATCAATGTAATCGAATAGCGGTTGGTTAAGATCGTCCAAATTAGTCAGGTTCGCTGGCCAGTAGTTCATCTGTAGATTGATGTTCAAATGATAGTCGCCATTCCATGGAGCCGAGATGTGTGGATTCCAAAGGCCTTGAAGATTAGCGGGGTTGGTGCCTGGTCTTGATGAGGCAATTAATAAGTATTTACCATAGTCAAAGAGCAACAATTCAAGTCCAACATCCTGGCTGCCATTTTTAATTCTATTCAATCGCTGATTGGTAGGTAGGCTGTCCAATTGGTCATGCTGAATTGTGAGTGATGAACGAGTGAATAATTCCTGATAATCGTTTATGTGAGACTCTTTTAGTTGTGAAAAGGATAGTGCTTTTGCAGCATTCAACTCTGATTCGTTTTGGGCAGAATAGTTGTCGTAATAGTAATCAGAGTTATTGACCAGAATGAAGGTAGCCTCATGAACTCCTTTTAACATTAAAGAACTATCACCTGAACTAATTACTCCATCTTTATTGACGACTTCCAGTACAGTCTCAAATTTTACTCCTTCTGTGATTGGATAAGGTTTTGATTGGAACGCTCCAGAATACTGGGTTACTTCTCCATTCATTTTGATCTGATTGCCGGAAGCTATTGTTTTAGCTGTAGGATGACCCTGATCCATTGGTCTGCTTAGAGAGATTTTTCCATTTAGCCCTTCTGGAACTTCAGAAGTAATGTGAATGATGATAGCCTCATCGGGATGTGAGGCAAGTATCTCTTCTGTCACCTGATAACCTTCTGATTTATAACTGACAGTTGCCACAGCATAGTTCAGATCCAGTTCTCGACGGTAATCGGAAATGTCATTGTGATTCCATTCTATGAATAAATCTCCAAGCGTTTGATGAGATCTTCCGACTCCTTTGTTTGAAAACTTGTCTACGAATAGGGAATCAGCATCCTGATTTTTCCCATCCATCAAAAGTTGTCGTAGCTTTTTCAAATCCTCTGGTCTACCATCTGGTTGGTTCCAATCTTCAGGGTTTCCAGGCCACATGGAGTCATCATTGAGTTGAAGATGCTCAACGTGAGGATCACCAAAAATCATTGCGCCGATACGTCCATTACCAACAGGTAAAGCTTCTTCCCATGTAGCAGCTGGTTGGGTGTACCAGAGCTTTGATGTAGATGATTGTTCTTGTTTGATNTGGGTACAGGAAAAAAGAACTGTAGTTAAAAGGATTATAAGTGAGGNGNGTCTCCCGAGCATGCCGATCATTTTTGGTATTGNCCCCAAATATCATCATTTCTCATTTCAATTAGGGTTTGGACTTGAATGATGGAAGGGTATCAATTGTATGATCTTCTTGCTTATTTAGAATCATGATAAAGAGCATTTAGTGGGATGATGGAGGCACCAAATAGATTGATTTTTTGTTTTGCTGATATAGGTGAATGATCTGGAGCAATTCGATTTTTTGTATACAATAAAAGAGCCTCGATCATGAAAATTAATTTGAAGAACTACATGTCGGAGCGTGAAAAATCGCTTCACAAACAATCTATACCCGGACCAGCCATTACTGTATCCAGAACTTATGGTTGCGATGAGCATGAATTTGTAAAAGCACTTATTCGAAAACTCAATCAACTTCGAGATAAAGGACTTAAATCACATGCCTGGAAGTACATCAATCGAGAGATTATTGAGGAGTCTGCGAAACAGCTAAAAATGCAGGCATATGATGTGGAGAACCGTGTGATGGTTCATCATGAACCTCAATCTGAATGGTTTGCCAATTTCGATTCTCACAAGAAATTATCTGACTCTGAAATCATTGATGTGATCAAGGATATGATCACCACCTATGCGAAGAAAGGGAATGTGATCATTATTGGTCGGGGAGGAATTGGTGTGGTCAAGTCTATGCCAAATAGTTTGCACATTCGTTTGAATGCGCCTATTGATTACAGAATTGGAATAGTAGCTAAACAAATGAATATGAATCCTATGGATGCTGAGGAAATGATTCGCAGCATTGATAATCAACGGAAAAAATGGGCAGAACACCTCATTGAAAGACCAATAGATGATGCAGCATTTGATCTGGTCTTTAATATGGAAAGAATGAAAGTTGATGAGATGTCTGATCAGGTGGTCAACTTACTGGTCAAAAGAAAGTTGGTAGGGTAATGGTGTTATTTACTCATTGATTGGTACGACCAAAACTGGAATATTGGACTTCTTAATAATATCGGAAGAAACACTCCCGAGTAATGCTTTGTAAAAAAGCCCATGCTTTCTGTGTCCAGTAATGATTAGATCGGCGCTGAGTTTTGTAGCTTCATCTAGCACGGTTTCGGTGGTTGGACCTTGTACAAGAAGACTTTCTACATCAAGACCCTGGTCTTGAATCGCAGTGGAATATTTCTGAATTTTTTGATGCTCCGTCTTGAGTTGAGTGGCTCTGGAGTCACGCTCTGTTTGAGGGCCTGCATCGAACCCTACAAAATCTGGATTAGGGGCTGCTATATGAATAATCCAAAGTTTGGATTTGAAAGGTTTAGCTAGCTGAATGGCTTTTTTCAAGATTATTTTATCACCACTATGAAAGTCTACTGCAACAAGGATGTTTTTCATTAGAATGGGGTTTTGTTGAGAAAATCAATAGCTGATGTGGTAAGATAAATTTAACCAATCAAGGCCAGTATCCGAAAGTCAGATGGCTATATTTCATCAATGTTTTTCCGATGATTGTCTTTCTGTTTTTTAAATTCAGAAGGAGTCATACCTGTCTCTTTTTTGAATTGAGTAGATAGGTGAGCTACACTACTATAATCCAATTGTAACGCAATTTGTGAAAGGGTTAATTGATCATACCGAAGAAGCTCTTTTACCTTCTCAATTTTCTGTGACATGATGAACTTCTCAATAGTAACACCCTCAACTGACGAAAACAACCTGCTAAGTGAGCTGTAGTCTTGATGCAGCTTTTCAGACAAGTACGTAGAGAAGTTGACTTTTAAAGGTTCTTTTTGGTAATGGACTTGTTCGACAATGGCAGCCTTGATTTGTGTGATGATCGCTGACTTTCCAGGATTGAGTAATTCAAAACCTTGTTGAGAAAGATTGCTTTCAATTTGATGTATTTGTTGATCCGTAAGTGGTGTGGATATTTTCACCTCTCCCAATGAAACCATGTCAGGTGCTATTCCTGCTTCCTCAAAACTTTTGGTAACAGCCGCAATGCATCTTGGACAAACCATGTTCTTTACATATATCGTTTCTGCCATATAGTACTAAACCAATCTTTGACCTAATTTGTGCTAAGATACCATCAATTATGTCACCATTAGAAGCCTATTTTGACGAGAAACCTGAGCCATTAAAAGGAACTTTAGCCGCTCTGAAACAAATCATTATGAGCAGTGACTCTCGGATTGAGATTGCTTTCAAGTATCGGACGGCATTCTTTTGCATTGCCAATAAGAATGTCTGTTACTTGTCGATCAATACCAAAGGCCAGTTGTACATCGGGTTTATTCTTGGTTATAAGCTTCAGCATTCATCTCTAGCGGTTGAGGGAAGAAAGCAGATTAAGGTGTACTATGTAGACCCAAATGAGGACATAAATTTGGAAGAACTGCAAGAGATATTACATGAGGTTGTAGCGTTGTATTAGAAAAGCAACAAAACAAACCCTATTGTAAGGCATTCAGATACCATTTTCAGTTTGACAGCCGATGATAAAAAATTAACTTGGCATTTCATTGAACTACCCAATTCTAGAAATGATGAAACGATTCCTATTTGTGTTTATCTTATTTGCTGGCATTCAACTTTCAGCACAGCAATTCTCTATCAAATCACCTGATGACCAACTTTCTATCGTTATAGATATTAACGATACCATCTCCTGGTCTGCCAGTTTATCTGGACAGGTGGTGATTCAAAAGAATCAAATTGCAGTTATTGAATCAGGTAAACGTGAGCTAGGTATTTCCGCTAAGGTTAAAAGTGAAAGCCGAGAATCATCCAAATCATATGTACCTGTGCCTGTTCCTCATAAGGATTCACGAATAGAGGAGGATTACAACCAATTGACTTTAGAGTTTAAAGGAGGATATCGATTGTTGTTTAGAGTTTTCAATGATGGATTGGGTTATCGGTTTATCGATGGTTCCAAAAAATCAAGACAGGTAGTTGATGAAGTAATGAACTTAACCTTTCCAGAAGGAGCAACTTCCTTTTTTCCTCAGGAGGAATCCATGTATTCGCACAATGAAAGATTGTACCCGAAGAAGAACCTATCTGACCTTAGTAGTGATGATTTTTGCAGTCTACCAGTACTGTTTCAATCAAATGATGTGAATGTGCTTTTTACAGAAACGGCTCTTCACGATTACCCGGGAATGTTTTTGAAGGGTGGAAATGGCACTTTGATGCAAACACAGTTTCCAAAATATGTATTGGAAGCAGTTTCAGCAAAGGACTCTCCCGATAGAAACCAGGATTTAATTTCCAAAGCGGATTACATCGCTCAACTTGAAGGAGAGAAGAAGCTGCCATGGAGGGTATTCGTCATTACTAAAGAGGATAAGGATTTGGTAGAAAGTAACTTAACATACCTTATGGCCGAGCCGACTGTGATTAATACTGATTGGATCAAACCTGGTAAAGTAGCCTGGGACTGGTACAATGCAAACAATGTATATGGCGTGGATTTCAAATCAGGACTGAATACAGCTACATATAAGTATTACATTGATTTTGCCTCGAAAAATGGTATTGAATATGTCATTCTGGATGAAGGATGGACCAAGAGCACCACGGAAATTTTAGGATTCAATCCAGAGATGGATGTTCCAGAGTTGATAGCCTATGGCAAAGAGAAAGGTGTGGGTATCATCTTATGGGTACTATGGAAACCTCTTGATGATAATCTGAATGAGATTTTGGAAACCTATAAAAGCTGGGGAGCAAAAGGAATCAAAGTGGACTTCATGCAGCGAAATGATCAATACATGGTTGCGTCCTATGAGAAAATTGCCAAAAAAGCTGCCGAGCTTGAATTGCTAGTGGACTACCACGGTGCTTTCAAGCCATCTGGCCTGAGACGGAAATATCCTAATGTAATCAACTATGAAGGGGTAAAAGGTAGCGAAAACAACAAATGGAGTGCTGATGCCTCTCCTGAACACAATGTAACCATACCATTTACAAGGATGGTCGCGGGCCCCATGGATTATACTCCGGGAGCCATGAATAACAAACATGAGATTAACTACAACATCAGCTTTGAACGACCAATGAGTTTGGGAACTCGGGCTCACCAAGTAGCGATGTATACGGTTTATGAGGCTCCTTTGCAGATGCTTTGTGAGTCACCATCAAGGTATTATCAGGAACAAGAGACTGTTGATTTTATTACTCAGATTCCTACCGTATGGGATGAGACTGTGGTGTTAGCAGGAAAGGTTAGTGATTATATAGCAGTTGCCAGGAGAAAAGGTGATGCCTGGTACATCGGTGCCATGACCGATTGGACAGCCAGATCACTTGATCTGGATATGAATTTTTTGGGTGATGGCACTTTTGATGTGCGGGTCTTTAAGGATGGTGTGAATGCGGATCGCTTTGCTGAGGATTTTGGATTAGAGGAGATTTCAGTAACTTCTGATTCCAAACTGACCATTTCCATGGCTTCTGGAGGTGGCTGGTCGGCAATTATCACCAAAAAATAACCCAAACCTGATGACCTTTCTAATCATTCTATTGTGCATCCTTACCCTGGTTTTACTTATAACATGGGCTAAGCTGAATCCATTTTTAGCATTCGTAATTGTCTCTATTCTCACAGGAGTTGTTTTAGGAGTGCCCATCACTGAGGTAACCTCCATTGTGGAGAAAGGGATTGGAGGGATGCTTGGAGGATTGGTTATTGTCATTGTGTTGGGAGCAATGCTGGGTAAGTTGGTAGCAGAAACTGGAGCCGCTCAAAAAATCACCAATGTCTTGATGCAGATTTTTGGCCAGCGCAATATTCAATGGGCATTGATGACGACAGGGTTTGTGGTAGGCATTCCACTTTTCTATAATGTGGGTTTTGTGCTACTGGTGCCATTGATATTTGCTGTTTCTTATCAATACAAGATGAAGGCGGTATATATCGGCATTCCAATGTTAGCTGCTTTGTCGGTTACACATGGTTTTCTACCACCACATCCATCACCTACGGCTTTGGTCGGGCAATTGTCAGCAGATATGGGGTTGACCTTAATTTATGGGTTTAGTGTGGCTGTTCCAGCTATTATCCTTGCTGGACCAATTTTTGCCAAAGCCATAAAGAACATGGATGCTAAACCCTTGAAGACATTCATGGCAGAAACGAAAGCAGAACAAGATTTGCCAGGCGCATTCAATAGCTTTTTGTCCGCCTTGTTACCTGTTTTCCTATTGGGGTCGGTAGCTATTCTGAGTTTATTTTGGAAACCAGAAGGTGTTATCGGTGACTGGCTAAGCTTTATAGGAAATCCATCCATTGTAATGATATTAGCACTTGCATACGCAACCTGGTCGATAGGTTTGAAGCAAGGGCATTCCATGAAGGAAATCATGGAATTCTATACCGAGGCTATTAAAGATATTTCACCCATTTTGCTGATTGTAGCTGGTGCTGGAGCATTGAAACAAGTGTTCATAGCTAGTGGAGTAAGCTCTGAATTGGTTGCTGGATTGCAGGAGTCCTCCATTCATCCACTGCTCCTGGGTTGGCTGATTGCTGGGATCATTCGGGTAGCTATTGGGTCAGCTACAGTTGCTGGTCTTACAGCGGCAGGAATTATAGCACCAGTGATGGATCAAATTGGAGCTAATCCAAATCTCATGGTGCTGGCGGTTGGAGCAGGAAGTTTACTTTTCTCCCACGTAAATGATTCCGGTTTCTGGATGTACAAAGAGTATTTCAATCTCAGCATCAAAGACACCATCAAATCATGGTCTATCATGGAAACCATTGTTTCAGTGGTAGGCTTGATAGGTGTGTTGATATTGGATTTGTTTGTTTAGTTCTTGGTTATATTTCAACTCCACATTCCTGCAAGGAAGACTTACAAATCAAAATATCTCCAAACCCGGTTGCAAAATTTGGATGTCCCTCTGCTGATACTGAATAATAGGCCCTAACGATTGATTTATCCGGGTAGAGGTCGGAATCAGAGAAATTGAACCCTCCAAATCCTTGTAGAATACCTGCACTAAATACTCGTCTTTGAGAATCTAAAGTGTTTAGGTTCAATGCCAAGGAGTTTCCGACTGAACTTAATTGATCCAGTACCTCAAAATTTTCATTTACCACTACCACTTTGAATTTGACTATCGTATTTGATCGAAGTTCTATTTTGAAAACATCTCTTGTTGGATTAGGATAACCTACTATACTATTTAGCGATCCTATGGAGGTGCCTTCTAAACTCAAATTATCGTTGAAGTTTAGCAAACCTAATTCTCGATTGGAGAGTTGAGTGTCTGCTTGCCAGTCGGTTTCCCAGTCAATACCATAGATGCCAATTGGTTCTGCATTGATGTCTCTTAGTTGTACTCCTTCAAACGGCTTGATCGGTTCAGTTTGATCATCGCTACATCCCAATAAGGTAAATATCAAACTGGATAACAGTATTAGCTTCTTCATTAACCAAACATATTTCTAGTAAAGATAATTTTAATGCGTTGTTGAAATTCTTCGATGACCTTAAAGATTTCTTTCAATGTCACTATTTCAATCTTGGTCAACAATTTAGGATTCACATAATTATGAGATTCATCATGATCCTGAGCTATTTGTAATGACTGATACCTTAGACGCATTCCCATCAGGTAATAGTAGGACTGCATCAATTCGTGAAAGTCCTCGTCTGAGATAATTTTAGCTCTCCTCAAAGCCTCCAGTCGCTCACCAGTATTGGTTTCGAGAATCTTGTACTTCAGTGCATAAACCCTTACCAGATCCACAATAGGAGTCATAGCTCTCTTGATGTTAAATACCTGTTGATCTCCTTTTGATATGGTTTTTATACCTCGGAAGAAGGTAAGTGGTGGCTCGTATTGCAAGGCATTATTAGCAAGCAATGAGAAAAAGTACTCACTAGGTTGCTCGAGTTTTTGCACAATGTGTTTTTGAAGTTCAGTTACCAGGCTTTCTTCTCCATATATGTATCTGCAGTCAAAAAAGGTAGAGAAGTTCATCACAGCTTCATGGTCTGGATTCTCAATCCACTCGTTATAGTTTCTTTTCCAATGAGAGAGTGAGTGAGTCCATTTAGGATTTTTAGCCATCAATCCGCCTGTGCAGAAAGAGAAACCAATGAAATCCAATCGCTCAGAAACGAGTTCTGCAAAATGCAGGAAATATTTTCTAGTCTTCTCACGGAATTCGTTGGCCTTATCCTCATAAATGATGGCATTATCCTGGTCAGTCTTCAAGGTTTGCTCTTTTCTACCTTCACTACCCAGAGACATGAAAACAAACTTAGCAGGAGGGTCTCCAATTTCATGGATGACTCCCTCAATCACTTTCTGAGCGATGGTGTCAGAGATGTTGGTGATGACTTGATTAACAATCTCAGATTTGACTCCACGAGTAAGTAACTGATATACAACCTCCGGTACATGTGCCCATTTCTTTCTTAATTCTTCGGTAGTGAGCGCCAGGCGTACTGATTGAATAAAAACAAAGGGCGACTGTGCCTGATCTGATAATAGCTTGGTTCTAGATACCACTCCTATGTCTTCTCCATTCTCTTCAATGATTAGGTAGCGGATCATGTTATCGAACATGAGTAGCACGGCCTCATAAACAAATGCATGGCTGTCAATTCGGAAAATGGGACCTTCCATGATGTCCTTCACCGGAGTTGCTGAGTGCATTTGTCCACCAATGATCTTATTTCGAAGAATGATATCTGTAATGTATCCAAGTAATTCACCATTGTCCTCTACAAAGAGACAACTCAGTTTATGCTCCTCCATCAATCGGGCCGCATCATGACAAGGTGTGTGGATATTACAATGGATGATTTCCCTGGCACTTACTGAGTCTAATCGTCTCACAAAGTATCGATCAAAAGACAGAGCCTCCACATTCATCTCTGGATTGGAGACCAGCCCGACATATTGTTCGTTCAACATTTCCTTGCCAAAGGCGGTTAGGAAGTGTTGGTAAAAGTCAGAATGTTTCTTACATAGCTCCTTAAAAAAGGTAGGTGGCAGACGATAAACAAGTGTGTTTTTCTGAGCTTCAACAGTGAGCATGGATTTTCCTTTATTCAGTAGAATGGAAAAAGCCCCATATGTACGATGAGCCTCAACTTTTTGCTTTGACTTTTTTTGGTTTTCTGATGTCAATATAAAGGCATCATAGGAGCCTTTAACGATAATATCCAGTCCTTCCACACTGGTTTTATTTTGCTGATAAAGTAGCTCACGACTGTAATAATGAATTTCAGAGAGCTCGTTTGCTACCGTTTCCAGCTCTGTTTGTGGAAGGAGGCTGAAGGGTTCTGTGTTTTTTAAAAATGCTAATCTTTCACTCATAACCAGATTGAAATAAGTCCAATTAAAATGAAAATGAGAACAGGAATTCCACAGCCAAATTTAGTGGACTTCTTGTTAGATGTATTAGTAAATAGCTTTTGCGAATTAATTAATTGTTCAGTGATATCACCTTTCTCTTTCAGTTGAAAGAAGCACCTGGCTGTGGCTTCTGCATCATGCATAGCATTGTGCTTATCTCTCATTACCTCATGAAATAATCGATGATACAGTTCCTCTAATTTAGGATAGGTACTATTTGCTGCCAGTGCATATTTCTTTGAAGCTAGCATGGTGCAGAAATGTTGCTGTTGAGAAATAAGATTCTTTAGCCCAGATCTATAGAAAGCCACTTGAACCATTTTGCTATCAAACTCAACAAAATGCCCAATGATCAACGGCTTGTACTTGCGTAAATCACTAGCTAAAAGTCTCATGACAGATTTGCGATCTTCTCCCTTTTCTTGCAATTCATCATGTGTAATGCCATGAACTTTTGTTGAAGATTCATTGATGAATATTTCTTCTTCCCAAACAAAGTGATTTTCTTTTTTGATGAGTTCTCCGTTGCTGGAATATATCACCCAGGCCAGTTGAAGGACAAAAGGCCAGTTGTCCAGGTCGTTGATAGGTGCATTTAAAGAAATGGGAATTCCAGATGTCTCAGTATCTAGAAAAAGCAAGTAATCATGCATATAATGATGCCAAGTTAGCTAAGAAATAATGAACGGTAGAATTGATTCCCTATGATTAATGTGACATATTTAGGGGTACGATTACATAAGATTAATTAACATATGCTCAAAACCTTATGCTTATTGGCTGTGCTACAGTCATCTAACCCAGATTCTGTCTTATTTATTGATTCGAATGTTGCCATAGATTCCGCTTATCAGCTAAGATTAGATGATAAAGCCGCAGAAGCTGTCATGTTGCTAGACCTGATCAATGAAGAAGATTCCAATTACTATGAAGCACAAGCTGACGCACTCAGTATTTTGAATGATAGCGATAGACCAGATGAAACAATCCAAAGGTCAAAAAAGCTGATTCTTCAACCCAATGAAAAAATGGATGAGATTTATCTGCTTTATGGTAATGCTTATCTAAAGAAAGGAGCTCTGGATAGCGCCAAATCGGTTTATGACAAAGGATTAGATCTATACCCTTATCACCACGTGTTTTTATACAATAAGGGAATTGTTTTCTATAGACAAAATGAACTAGATGAAGCTGAGAAATGGTTCAAACAAGCATTGTTGATTAATCCATTTTATTCATCTGCACATCTCATGTTGGGGCATATTTCCATTCTTAAAGGGCATCGCACCAAAGGACTTATGAGCTACATGGTTTATCTATTTCTGGACGAAGATGCTAATAGTGCATTGGTTACCATAGATAATTTGACCAATGATGCTATCAGGTACGAAGGTTCTAATCTTGCAGGAGGTAATGTCTTTGAGCAATATGATAATTTGCTCAAGTCAAGAGCTGCGTTTGATGATCGTTTTAAGTATAAGACTCAATTCAATGCCCCAATTGTTAAACAGTTCGAACTACTTTCCTCCAAGCTTAAACCACAATCGGGAGATGACTTTTGGGAGGTCTACTATTTGCCTTTATTCTTGAAGATTAAGGACAATAATCTGGCTGAGACAACCTTGTATTACATTTTGACTTCTACAGGCAAGGAAGAAGTTTTGGAGTGGTTGGAAAAGAATTCCAAATTAACGGATCAATGGCTGGATATTGTGAATGGAGAACTGTATCGATGGCGAGATAAGCACGAAGCAATGGTTCTAGGTGAAAAGAACCTGTATGACTTCTGGTATTACGACAACAATGATATTAACGCTATTGGCAATGAGAATGCTGCTGAGGATAAGGTAGGTTCCTGGGTATTCTTTTATGATAATGGACAGACCAGTGCAATTGGTAAATACAATGAAGAAGGTTATAAAATCGGAGACTGGAAGTACTATTTTGAGAATGGCAGACTAAGTCGAGAAGAGTATTACGATGACAATGGAGACGTTTCCGCTCCATTCATTTATTACAGAGAAGATGGTAGCAAAGCCACCGAAGTGCCCTACAAGGACAATGATGTTGAAGGTATTGTGAAATATTACAATAGTTTCAATCACGTGAGAGAGGAGACAACTTATGCGAAGGGACAAGCTGAAGGTAAAGGGCAGACCTTTTACAAATCAGGAGCTAAAAACATCGAGTATCAAATGAGTGAGGGCAAGCTTATCGGAGCTTACACCCTATTTCATGAAACTGGTACAACAAAAGGCATTTATGAGTTTGATCAAGGAAACAAAACCGGAGAATACCAGATAATCTACAGCAATGGTCAGTTGGAGGAATCGAGTGTATATGTAGAGGATGTTTTGAACGGAGCATGTAAAGGTTATTTTTCAGACGGTAGTATTTCTTATGAAGGCCAGTTCGCTGATGGTGAAAAAGTAGGCCACTGGAAATACTACTACCGCAATGGAAAAATCAGTTATGAAGAGTTTTACAATGACTCGGGTGAACTAGAAGGAGAACGTAATAATTTCAGTTTGAATGGTTTCCAAACTGTAAAAGAAGTCTTTAAAGAGGACATGCTGGTAGAGTATGCGTATTATGACTCTGTTGGCAATGTTTTGTCATCGGCTAGTGATCCATCAGGAAACATGGAGTTCAAAAAGATGAGATGGACAGGTGAGGTTCATGGTCTGGGTACACTGAAGAATGGAAAACTCTCTGGAGAATATACGCTGTATCACAGAAATGGCGCTATCTATCAAAAGGGAACCAAAGTAGAGGGGCTTTGGGAAGGACCTTTTGAAGAATATTATTCCAATGGTCAATTAGCTGTCGCTATGAATTATTCGGGTGGTTCAAGAGATGGTCACTACACGTACTATGACAAGCTGGGAAACAAATTAACAGAAGGATACTACATCGATGATGAGGCTCAGCAGTGGTGGGTTTATTATTATCAGGATGGGACCGTAGATCAAAAGGTTTATTACATCGACGATGAGTATCAAGGATGGTACATTACGAATGCGGCAAATGGTAAGCTTTGGTCAAAGCATAGATACAAAGAAAATGCAGTGGTTGAATATGTGCTCTATGATTCAAGTGGTCAAGAACTTCAGCATAAAATCATGGATGACGCAACTGGTTTGTATAGTTATCAGTATCCTAATGGCAATAATAGTTTCGCTTCCGAAGTTGTAAGTGGAGCTTATATTACATCTAAGCGTCATTTTTATCCAGATGGGAAATTGATGTCAGAAGCCGAAATCATCAATGGAGTTTATCATGGTAAATACACCAATTATGGACATAATGGTAACGTATTGATTGAAGGGAGCTACCAGAACGATTTAAAGAAAGGTAAGTGGAAATACTATTCAGTAAATGGTGAGCTGGAACGAGAGTATGATTATATGGACGGAGAGTTGCATGGGGCATTAATTGTCTATTATGCGAATGGTAATATCGAATCTAAAGGTTCTTATTATTTTGGTGAACGACATGGTCCTTCTTACTACTATGATGATCTTGGTAACCTGCAACTGATCAAGTATTATGATCGGGAAATTGGTTTTTATGCCTATCAATATGAAGATAAGAATGGACAATTGACTCCATTAAAACCGTATACAATGGATATGAAGAAGATAGAAGCCTATTTCCCTAACGGACAATTGTCAGTGGTTCAGGAGTTTGATAATGGATTTTTCAATGGCTCAAATAAGTATTTCAACATCAAAGGCCAACTACTGGAACAAACTCATCTAAAAGATGGAGACTATAACGGAGAGCTTATTCAGTATTATGCCAATGGTCAAGTGCGAAGGCGTGCAAATTATGTAAATGATGAATTAATGGGATTGGATCAGTCTTTCTACCCCAATGGTCAGTTGAAAGAATCGAGTGAAATGATCTTTGGAGAAATGAACGGTGAGTATAAGGCCTATGATCAAAATGGAAAGGTCATAGAGAAGTGGTTTTATTGGAATGATTTCATATATGAATAAGTGGGTAGTAGGTGCTCTTGGGCTATTGAATACGTTCATAGTTTTAGCTCAAAAGCCAGAGGAAGATTTTGCAAAGTACACTAGTAAATTTCCTGGATCCAATGCAGTAATGACAATGGATTCTGAAGTAATTGAGTTGGAGCTCATTGGCGATAGTATGGTCACTACCTCCAAAGTACGAGAGGAATACTATTACATGGCTGACAATCCATCAGGTTATTCCAAAGATAGAGTCTACAATTCCAGCTTTATGAAAGCCACCGATCTGGAGGCCTTCAGCTTGATTCCTGCAAAGAAAAAGTATAGTAAGATTGAGGTGGAAGATTTTAAGGAATCTTACGAGATGGAGTCTTTCGTCTTTTATGATGATGGTAAGGAAATTACATTTTCATATCCTTCGTTAGTGACTGGCAGTAAATCAGTTTTAACCTACAATCGTCAGTACAAGGACCCAAGAATGATTGGCATGTTTTTTTTCCAGAGTTATATGCCTGTAGAGAAAGCCGAGTATACCATCATTTATGATTCAAGGATTGATATTACCGTAGAAATCTTCAATGATCCGGAAAATCGAATCAAAATAGAAAGATCAACTACGGATAATGGAAAATCAATCCTTAGATGCATCGGTAAGGATTTGCCAAAAGTTAAATTTGATGCGAATAGTCCTTCTTTTCAATCTCTCGTACCCACGGCACATTTTAGAATCAATTCATACAAAAGGGGAGATGAAATAGTACCAGTTCTCAGATCTGTTGCTGACTTACATTCCTGGTATCAGACCTTCACGCACCAGGTTGGTACTCCAGATCAAGCCATTGTGGATATGGTTAAAGAAGTCATTGAAGAAAGCGATTTAGAATATGAACGGATGCGCAAGATCTATTATTGGGTCCAGGAAAATGTGCGTTATATCGCCTTTGAGGATGGGATGCGTGGCTTTATACCACATGCTGGTAGCTACGTGTTGGAGAAACGATATGGAGACTGCAAAGACATGTCTAGCATCATTGTAGATATGCTAAGAGCTGCAGGATTAGAAGCATATCACACCTGGATTGGAACGAGAGACATACCATATACTTATGAAGAGTCCCCAACGCCAATTGTAGATAATCACATGATTGCGACCTGTTTTGTTGATGGTAAGGAATATTTTCTTGATGCAACTGGATCTTACACCCCTCTGGGTTTACCCACTAGCATGATACAAGGGAAGCAAGCTCTTGTAGATATGGGAGATACGTACCAGTTGTTAGAAGTTCCTGTGATTCCGGCAACTGAGAACATCATGTCAGATAGTGTCTTTTTTACGATTGAAGAAGGTGCTGTAAATGGTAGTGGAGAAGTAGAGTTGACTGGATACGCCCGGGTGTTTAACAGTTATCGCCTTATTAAAACCAATAAAAAATCCGTAGACGACTATGTGAACAGATTACTAGGTAAAGGCAGCAATAAATTCACCACTACCGATTATAAATTGTCAGGTGTAAATGACCTTGACTCCAATATTTATATCAACTATTCCTTTCACATTCAGGACTATTACAGACAAGTAGGGGATAAGATTTACTTCAATCTCGTCTTGGATCAAACATTGATGAATGGATTGATTGAGAATAGGGAAGTGCCTCTTGAAAATGAGTATCTCTACACGAATGAGAATGTTGCAGTGTTGGATATTCCAGATGGTTTTGAAATTGAGTACTTACCAGAAAATGTAAGTGAAAGTAGTGATTTCTTCTCCTATTCAATTGCATATGAAAAACAAGATGGATTCGTCAAAGCCACCAAGACCTTCACTATGAATTACATGGAACTTGAGGTAGATCAGTTTGACGAATGGAATCGGATAATAAAGAAATATACTCGGGCATGTAAGAATGCTTTGGTTTTGAAGAAACAAGATTAACATGATGATACGACTATTTAGCTTGATGCTTGTAATGATGACAGTAGGTCATCAACTATACTCCCAGTCTCGATATACAGCGTATAAGTGGGAAGACAATCCAAAATTTGTGACTCCTGAGGATCAGGGGGATACTCCTCTTTATGCCATTTACATTGGAGATCACTATCAATACGATTATGAGGATGGAAATTTCATTGTCTATAAAACAACGCATCGAGTGTATAAGGTGCAAAATGCAGAGGCACTAGAGAGAGTAAACAGGATTTACATCCCACTTAGGAGTACATTGGACTTGATGGCTGTTCAGGCACGTGCTATTGCACCAAATGGAGCTGTAACACTTTTAGATGAAAACAATATCAAAGAGCTAGAAGAGGAAGATTCAGGGTACAAGATCTTTGCTATCGAAGGGGCACAGTCAGGTGGAGAGATTGAGTATTTCTATACCCAGAAAATGTCCGGAGGAGTATTTGGGGTTGAGCAGTTTCAATACAATTATCCCATTTTGGAATATGAATTTAGCATGTCAATGCCTGAAAACCTGGAATATGAATTTCGAGTAAGGAATGATGATGGTAAAGTGGTTCAAACCGACACCACGGATACTGAAAATACCTATCGCTTCAGCACGAATAAGGTTCCTGCGCTATACAGTGAATCTTTTAGTGCGTATGATGCTTCACTGAAGCGCATCGATTTTAAGTTGGCGTACAACAGTGCCTCTGGTAAGAAAAGAATGAATACCTGGGGAGAGGCAGGTATGCGTGTTTTTAGTCAATTGACTATTCAGGATAAAGATGAAGCTAAAGCTGTCGCTGCGATAATCAAAGAGACAAAGCAAGCAGAGGGATCTGGACTTAAGGGCATGAAAGCTGCAGAGCACTACATCAAGACCAATTTTTACTTTGACGATGAAATTGGCCCCAATGCCGATCGAATAGACTTCATAGCAAAGAATAAATTTGGAAGTGCACGGGGTTTCACACGGTTATTTGTCGCCATGGCAGGATACTTTGGGTTGGATTATGAGGTGGTTCTCAGTTGTGATCGTTTCAAGGCCAATTTCGATCCTGATTTTGATTCTTGGAGTTATCTGGATGATTTTATGATCTATTTTCCCACAGAGGGTAAGTATCTATCCCCAACATCATTCTCTTTTAGAGTGGGAACCATTCCTTCAAGTTTGATAACCAATTATGGATTGTTCATTCGTCCAGAAAAGGTTCAAGACTTTATTCATCCTGTAAGTAGAACAGATCAAATTCCTGAGCCTGATTACAAATCCAACTTCGATAATATGTTCATTGATGTATCCTTTACGGATGATTTATCAGCTAATCAAATCCACCTGAAGAGATCCTTCCTCGGTTACTCTGCTCAGTATTATAAAGCTGCTGAGTTGTATCTGGAGGAGGAGCGAAAGAAAGAAATGTTGGAGGAAGTAGTGAAGTTTCTTGCGCTAGATGCAGCGATTGATGAACTCGTGGTTTCTGAAGCAGATAAAACAGCTAGTGGTTGGGAAGGACCGTTCATAGTGGATTCAGACTTTACCACTTCCGGTTACTTGCAAAATGCTGGTTCTACTATACTCCTCGAGGTGGGTAAGATGATTGGCCCACAATCCGAGATGTATCAGGAAAACACTCGTCAAACAGAAGTCTGCAATCAATACAATCGTGGATATTATCGTGAGCTCAACATTACAATTCCAGATGGTTTTGTGATTGAAAATCCAGATGACATCAACCTGAAGGAAGAGGTAAAAGAGGGTGATGATGTGATTTATGTTTTTGATGCAACTTATGAAATCAGTGGAAATGTATTGAGTATCAAGATCGATGAGTGGTACGATCGAGTGTATTACCCAATAGAAAAATTTGAAGAGTTCAGGAAGGTAGTGAATGCTGCTGCAGACTGGAATAAGGTTGTTCTGGTAATGAAAGAGAAATAGAAGAGGTTTTGTCTCGTTCATTACACTTATCCCAAATCAAGAATCCATGATAGGTCAAAGAGCGTTTCTGTGAGGTATGATGCATACCTACAAGGAGTCTTTGACTGGATCTTTTTTTGGCTTATCTACTGACTACATACATGACTATCCTTATTTTGACCAATACAAAGGACTAATTCATATCCATTGGAATAGATGTAAGGACCCAATTCACCTGAAAGTAGATGGAGTTGGAGTAGAGTTGCTGCCTGGACAAATGACCACCACTACTTACTTGAATAGATTGGTGTTTGAGTCCGATACTACTCATCTCACTAGTTTTGGTTTCAATCGAGAGTTCTATTGCATTATTGACCATGATCATGAGGTTTCTTGCAATGGTATCTTGTTTTTTGGGAATCAGAAACCACCAATCATAACTCTGAATGATCGTGAGCGTCAACGATTCGACTTGGAATTTGAAGTCTTAAAAGAAGAGTATCAAACGAGAGATCGTGTGCAAGGAGAGATGCTCCGTACATTGCTAAAGAGACTAATCATTCGAGCAACCAGATTAGCTAAGGAGCAGTTGTGGCCAGAAGGGATTCACGACGAGCAAACAGACCTTATTCGACAATACAAGGTGTTGGTGGATACTCACTTTAGAGATAAACATCAGGTAGCTGAATATGCTGAAATGTTATATAAGTCTCCAAAGACCTTGACCAACGTCTTCAAAAAATACGATCAACCTTCTCCTCTCCAAATCATACAAGATCGAATCGCCCTTGAGGCTAAACGTCTATTGATGTATTCTGATAAGACCACAAAGGAAATTGCTCATGAAGTTGGATTCAGCGATGTTAGTTCCTTCCACAGAAGCTTTAAAAAAGTGACCAAATTGACTCCTCAGGAGTTCAAAAAGTCTCATGAGCTTGAATTAGTGTAAAACTGCCAATCAATCGGGAAGTATTGTCAATTACTTGCTCTGATAGGTACCGTAAAATTGAAGTGTAAAGCATTTTAATAATACACTTTAATACAAATAATATGGAAACTAGAATAGCAGCTCCAACAAGAGAACAAGTTTCAGAAAACAATCAACAAATTTTTGATCAGTTGCAAGGTAAGTTAGGATTTGTTCCTAACCTATACGCAAGCTACGCACACAATGACACAGCATTAGCAGACTATCTGGCTCTACAGAATAGAAAGAGTACTTTAAAAGCAAAAGAGCGAGAAGTAATCAATCTCGTAGTGTCTCAGGTAAATGAATGTATTTACTGTCTTTCCGCTCATACAGCTATCGGTAAAATGAATGGATTTACAGATGAGCAAATACTCGAAATCAGAACTGGAAAAGTTTCATTTGACAATAAACTGGATGCCTTAGCCCAATTGGCGAAAGATGCTGTGGAGAATAGAACTAGAATCTCAGCTGAGAAGCTGGATTACTTCTTTGAAGTGGGATACACCAAGGCCAATCTGATCGATGTACTGATAGTTATTGGTGACAAAATGATAAGCAACATGGTGTATGGAGCAACCACTATTCCAGTTGATTTTCCAGTCGCTCCAGAATTAGAATCTGTAACAGTTTAAATCAACCAACTAGAAAAGGAGATAATATCATGAAATCACTTTTAGCATTAGTAGTACTCGCAGTAATGACCCATGCATCCAGTGAGATGATGGTTCAAAAAGAGAAGGTAATCAAATTGGAGCAAGTGCCGGGTGAGTTTAAAACCAAGGAATTGAAGTTGGCGGCAGGTAGACCTTATGTTTTTGAAGTAAAAAATGATGGCGTAGATCATGAAGTTGGATTTGTTATTACACCGAAGGGTAAGGAAAAGGATCAAAATAGTCACGTAAAAGCGTCTTACTTGTCCAAAACAATTAAGGATGGAGAGAAGGCACAGTCTGGGACAGTTTCGCTCAGCAAAGGTGAATATGTTTATTTCTGCCCACTGAATCCAACTCCTCCTTACACCTTGATAGTTGAATAGATCTTGATTGATGGTAGATCAATTTTCGCTAAGGCGGTTTCCAGTTTGGAGCCGCCTTTTTTATTGGCTTATGCTTACCTTGAGCAGTCTATGGAAAAGCAAGTTGAAGTGACTGTCAGTGCGATTATTTTCAATTCGAAGCATGAAGTGCTTCTTTGTCAGTCTTCCAAATGGAACAATCAGTGGGTCATACCAGGAGGACATGTAGAGTATTCGGAGAAACTGGAAGATGCCTTAAAAAGAGAAGTTTTAGAGGAAACAGGATTAAGCGTGAGGGATATTTCCATTGCGAGTCTTCAGGAAAGTATTGATTCGGATTCTTTTCATCAGCCTAGACACATGCTGTTTATCGATTATTTCTGTAATACAGATGAAGTTGATGTGCAATTGAATGATGAGGCAGATCGATTTGAGTGGGTGGATTTGGACCGTATTCTTAGCTATGATTTGGGTGGTTTTCTACCGCAATTGTTTGATCAAATAGTCAATAAAAAAGCTCAGTTTACACAGCCATTACTGTATGGATATGCCAACTGAGCTTGGTTTAATTCGGTATAGTTTTTACCACTCCGTATGGAAAATACCTTCACGATCAATTCGTTCGTAGGTATGCGATCCGAAATGGTCTCTTTGAGCCTGAATCAAGTTCAGTGGAAGGTTTCCAGATCTGAAAGAATCAAAGTATGCAATAGCTGAAGAAAGTCCTGCTACAGGGATTCCACTACCAACTGCAAACTGCACTACAATTCGAGCGTCTCCTTCAATAGTTTTAAGTGTCTTCACAAAGTCCGGATCAAGCATCAGGTTGTGAAGATCTGGAGTCGTATCATAAGCCTTTCTAATATCTTCTAGTAATGCCGCTCTGATGATACAACCGCCTCTCCAAATCTTAGCAATTGTTTCCATGTTGAGGTTATAGTTGTACTCTTTATCAGCAGCAGCTAGCTGAGACATTCCCTGAGCATATGTAACAATAAAGGCGAAGTAGAGCGCATTCTCTAGTGTTTTAGGGTCTGGCTTATCCTGACCAATAGATGCGGTGTGATATACCTTGTCCGCTTCTACTCGGTAATCCTTCATGGATGAAATCTCTCTCATGGTCACCGCAGAATCGATCGTTGGTACAGGAATACCAAGGTCCATGGCATTTTGAGAGGTCCATTTTCCAGTGCCCTTTTGTTTGGCTTTATCAAGTATGACATCTACCAGGTCTTTTCCAGTTAGCTCATCTTTTTTGGTAAAGATTTCGGCCGTTATTTCAACTAAGAAAGACTGTAATGCTCCTTTGTTCCAGGTGTCGAAAAGTGTTGCCAATTTCTCATTGGAATACCCGGCACCTTTTTTAGCTACATCATAGATTTCGGAGATCAACTGCATCAAACCGTACTCGATGCCATTATGAACCATTTTCACATAGTTTCCTGCAGAACCTCTACCCATATAAGCAACACATGGTTCTCCATTGACCTTTGCTGAGGCAGCCTCGAATATCGTTTTTACGTGCTCATAGGCTTGCTCACTACCACCAGGCATGATGCTTGGTCCTCTTCTGGCACCTTTAGCACCTCCAGAAACACCCGCACCAAAGAAGTTCATCCCTTTCTCTTCGAGGTATGTAATTCGTCTTTCTGTATCCTCATAAAAAGAATTTCCTCCATCTATTAGAATGTCTCCTTCTTCTAAATGAGGTAGCAAAGTCTCTATAACAGCATCAACAGGTTTACCTGCTGGTACCAGCAACATGATTTTTCTAGGAGTTTTTAAGGCAGACACAAAGGTTGCTGCATCGGTAGTTCCATCTACTCTCACCTCGGATCCTTCCTCTTTCAGTGCGGAGACTTTTTCTGGGTCAGTGTCCAATCCCATAGAGGAAAAACCATGGTCAGCGACATTCAAAATGAAATTTCTGCCCATTACTCCTAAACCTACTAGTCCAAAATCGTGTTGTGTTGACATTATGATATAATTTTAGCTTTGATAAAGGTCCTGTTTTACGGGGTATTAACATGGGACCTGTCGGGTTTGTTGTTTTCGGAGCATGAAATTAATGCTTCCTACTATATAATCGAAGGAATGATAAAAAATGATAACCAGATTCTGGTAATATTTGGTGCTTCGGGTGATCTCACCGCCCGAAAACTGATACCAGCAATCTATAACTTGTATAAAAAAGACTATCTCCCAGAGAAATATGCTATTGTTGGTGTAGGCCGGACTCCTTACGATGACGAGGAGTTTCGTCAAAAGGCAGTCATTGATAACAAGCATATCAAAAAAGATGGAGAGAAATCTATTGAAGATTTTGCCAAATTAATTCATTACCACTCTTTGGATACGTCCAATAAGGAAGATTATAAAGGGCTTTCTGAAAGGCTCCATTCCATTGATGATGAGTTTGGTACTAATTGTAATGTGATTTTCTACTTGTCTGTACCGCCGAGTCTATACGGAGTTATACCAAAGCATCTGGCCTATGCTGGATTGAACAAGGAGAAAACGGGCTGGACAAGATTGATTATTGAAAAGCCATTCGGATATGATTTGGAATCAGCTTTGGAGCTTAATAAGACGTTGCTAGAGGATTACAATGAAGATCAGATCTATCGAATAGACCACTACCTGGGTAAGGAAACTGTACAGAACTTGCTGGTGACTCGTTTTTCCAATAGTATTTTCGAACCTCTTTGGAATAGAAACTATATCCATCGGGTGGAAATAACCTCAGCGGAATCAGTAGGAGTGGAGAAGCGTGGTGGATATTACGACGGATCTGGTGCACTTCGAGATATGGTTCAAAACCATTTGCTTCAGCTAATAGGCCTGGTGGCAATGGAGCCTCCTGTGAAATCAGATGCAACTAGCATTCGAAATGAAAAGCTAAAAGTATTCCAGTCTCTAAGGCCGATGACTTCTGAGGATGTCAAGAATAACGTCATTAGAGGACAATACTCTGCAAGTAAGATCAAAGGTGAAGACGTAAAAGGATATCGGGAAGAGGATGGTGTAGATCCAGAATCAAGAACTGAAACCTTTGTTGCACTGAAATTCTTTATTGATAACTGGAGATGGTCAGGTGTTCCTTTTTACATTCGGTCTGGTAAGAAATTACCTACGAGAGTTTCTGAGGTAGTTATTCATTTCAAGCCAAATCATCATAGGCTTTTCAGCCAAAATCAGAAGATCAATTCCCAAAACATGTTGGTCCTTCGTATCCAACCAGATGAAGGGGTTCTTTTGAAATTTGGAATGAAAGTTCCTGGTCAGGGATTTGAGGTGAAGAATGTGAACATGGACTTTTTGTACTCCGATCTGACTGATGCATACGTGCCTGATGCCTATGAGCGTTTGATTCTTGATTGTATGCAGGGAGATGCTACATTATATGCTCGTGGAGATAGTGTTGAAGCGGCATGGGAGTTTATCGACCCAATTCTTAAAGCTTGGAAAGAGGATCATTCTATTCCGATTTATGGATACCCTGCAGGAACCTGGGGTCCGGAAAATGTGGATGACCTGATAGAAGGAGAACATATGATGTGGAGGTATCCATGTAAAAATTTGGCCGAAGACGGTATATTCTGTGAATTATGACGAAAGACGATTTTAAAATATATGATACGCCTCAGCAAACTGCTGAGGCTTTTGGTGATTACCTGATGGAAGAAGCTGCCAAGAAAGATGTTTTTCATGTGGCTTTGTCTGGAGGGTCTACACCTAAAATACTTTTTGATTACCTGGCTAAAAACTATCAGGAGAGTCCTACTTGGAACAGGATGCACTTTTATTGGGGGGATGAACGATGTGTTTCTCCATCTGATGAGCAGAGTAATTACAAGATGACGAAAGAGCGTCTTTTTGATAAAGTACCTATTCCAGAGGGGAACATTCATCGTATCCTTGGTGAAAATGATCCGGAGGGTGAGGCAGTTCGTTATGGAGAGCTGTTGATGGATCAAATGCCCATACGAAATGGTTTGCCGGTGTTCGATATGGTCATCCTGGGTATGGGGGAAGACGGCCATACCGCTTCGATTTTTCCTCATCAAATAGAGTTGCTAGAGTCAGAAAATACTTGTGATGTTGCTCAGCATCCTGAGAGTGGACAAAATAGAGTTACGCTATCAGGTCCAGTGATCAATGAGGCAGATGAAGTGATTTTTTTGGTGACCGGAGAGGGGAAACGAGAAAAGATTGATGAGATATTTAATCAATCAGGTAACTGGAAATCTTATCCAGCCGCACACATTCAATCGGTTGGTCGACAGTTTTGGTACGTTGATGCCTCTGCGGTATCAGGTATCGTTTGACTTTCTATAGATTAGCAAAACCAATCATCACCAGTAGTAAGACTCACCTTCAACCGGGTGCAAAAACAAATTAGACATCTCACTAATGAGGTTTATTCTAAAATTACTGGTATTAATTTTCTGGCTTCCGTCGTTAGCTCAGTCTTCAATTGTTGAGGATTTGCGCCAGCAACTTAATAGTCCATTGTCTGATAGTGCTCAGGTAATGGTTAAAACTCATCTGGCGCGAGAATTGGTCTATGTTGACAATGCAGAAGCCTATCAGCTCATTCAGGAGGCCATGAGTTTGGCCAATGAAAAGGAGTTGGAATTGGAAGGTGCCTATGCCTTACGAATTCTTGGAGCAGTCATGCGTGAATACGGGTTCTATCTCAAAGGATCAGAAGTTGTATTAGAAGCGAAAACCATCTTTGAGGAATATGGCGATGAAGTAGGTGTTGCCAACTGTTATTTGTCACTTGGTAATTTCTATAATTATCTGGCAAATCAAGACTTGGCTATTGAATCTGAGCGAAAAGCAGTCAAGATTTTTGAACGCTTAAATATTCCTGAAAGGTTGGGGGTTATTTACAATAACATAGCACGGACTTATTGTGATACGAAGCAATATGATTCAGCTATCTACTACTGCAGAAAGTCAATAGGTGTGAATACCTCCATTTCGAACTTTCCGCTCATTCAAAGCAACTATAGGAATCTAGGTCTTATATTTTTAGCTGAGCAGCTTGCCGACTCTGCCAAGGACGCCTTCAATAAAGTGCTTGAATTGCATCAGACCCAGGGAGACTATTCGAATAAATGGGCTGTTGCAGAGGCATATCTTGGACTAGCGAAAGTATCATTGCTTGATGGAAATACTGAGCATGTCACAGAGCATATTCAGAAAGCCAAAGAGCTTTGTGTAGAATATGGATACCTGGATATTTTAAAAGAAGTAATTCAAACGGCATTTGACTATTATCACTCTATTGAACATTATGATGAGATAGACCAGTTGTGGTTTACTTATCAGAATCTGACTGATTCACTGTTGTTAATTGAGCGTGATAATAAGAAGTACGTGGTGGATTGGTATGAGGAGCGAATACAGAAGGACACAGAGATTGCTGAATTTTCCAGTCAATTGAGCAAACAAAAGATTCAGATTATACTGTTGCTCATCACCATTTTCTTCGTCTTAGTTATGCTATTGATGTTTGTTAACAATATTAGACGAGCAAGAAAGACCAATAGAGTACTGAAATCTCAAAAGCAGGAATTAGAGAAACTCAATCAAACAAAGAGTAAGCTTTTTTCAATCGTCGCACATGATTTTATTAGCCCGCTCTCTAATGTTTATTCTTTTTCGCGATTGCTAGTTGAGAATCGACAAATTGACCCGGAAGATCAAAAGTTAATCGTCCAAGAGCTCAATCAATCGGTGGAGAATACAATTGGGCTTACAAAAAACCTACTTACCTGGGCTCGTGGACAAATGGAAGGAGAGGTATTTAATCCATTAAATGTGGAAGTAGGACAACTAATGAAATATGTTGTTCAGTCAATTTCCAGCCAGTCCAAAGCCAAGCAGATTGATATTGAAATTGAGCAGGTGGAACCAATCACAATCTATGGTGATCCTGCTCACCTGGAAGTGGTTTTTCGAAACCTGATCTCCAATGCCATTAAATTCAGCTTCGCTCAGCAAAAGGTACAGGTGATTATTCAAGGTCATGATAATCGCTGCGAAATAAAAGTGATTGACAAAGGTGTTGGAATGTCTCAAGAGGTGATGGCCTCCCTTTATGAATTAAAAGAGTACCATGATACGCGTGGCACATCTGGAGAAAAGGGAACGGGACTTGGCCTCATCATTTGCAAGGAATTTGTAGAGAAGAACTTCGGTACCATGCAGATTGATAGTGAAGAGGAGAAGGGTACCACCTTCACACTTTCATTCCCACTGGCCTAATTCCACATATCCTCATTATTCGCCATTCAAAAGAAAACTTTAAGGACTGGATCATATTATCTGTTTCAGAAGTAATCAAACCAAACGTTACAATGAAACAGAAATATTTTTTAACAGCATGTTGTCTTGTTCTTTTTATCAGTCTCTCTACTGCTCAATTGAAGAGCCTACCACCAAGTGGAGCCAATCAAAAGAGCGAAGTAAAACAATACATAGGTGGGGTCGCCTGGGTGAAAGTTTCCTATGGCAGTCCAGACGTGGCTGGTCGGGAAGGTAAGATCTGGGGACAGCTGATTCCTTATGGAAAAGCCAATTTGGGTTTTGGAGCAAGTACCGCTGATAACCCTTCTCCATGGCGAGCAGGAGCTAATGAAAATACAGTACTTCAAACATCACATGATATGTTGGTAAAAGGAGAATTATTACCCGCAGGTAGATATGGGTTATTCATAGAGCCAATGGAATCAGGTGATTGGAAGGTGATTTTTAGTTCTGAGGCTGATGCCTGGGGAAGCTTTTTTTATGAGCCAGGAGATGAGGTTTTAGTAGTCTCATCCACCCCAGAAGATCTTAATGAGTCGATAGAATATCTTACTTATGACTTTGTCAATCGAAAAAATGACCAAACAACTCTACAAATGAAATGGGAGATGAAAATGCTCCCGATCAATTTGGTTTTGAAAGATGCTAACAAGGTGACCTTAGCTGCTTTGACAAGCGAATTAAAAGACGCTCCAGGGTTTACATATGTCAATTGGGTTGGGGCGGCTAATTGGGCATCCAATGCTGGTTTTCATGAAGAAGCTTTGCTTTGGGCGGAAAACGCCATCTCACTACCATTCATAGGTCAGAAGAACTTTAATACTTTATCCACTAAAGCTACAGTGCTAAGAAATGCGGGGAAGGAAAAAGAATCTCTTGCGGTGATGGATGAAGCAATCAAACTACCGGGAGCACCTGCCTTCCAGGTTCATGCCTATGGCAGACAGTTGATTGCTGCTGGCGAAAAAGGGAAGGCATTGGAGGTTTTTCTTTTAAATCACAAAAACAATGATGGAGTCTGGCCAACGAATTATGGACTCGCAAGAGGCTATTCGGCTACTGGTGATTATAAGAAGGCTATCAAATACCTGGAAATTGCTCTCACAAAAGTTCCAGCAAATGACACAGTCAATCCTCCAGTGATGCAGGCAAATATTGAAAAGCTCAAGAAAGGGGAAGATATCAATTAATTGAAGATCCCCGCTTTAGTGGGGATTTTTTTTATCGGCTTTAAACTTTCTTTGGTCGAATTGAGTTGAAATGATCTCTAGTTTCGAGAGACCTTTGTTCAAAGCCTTAAATATGCCTGTCACCACCATCAACTACCGAAATAAAGACATAGTCCTCGTTGATTACACACAATGTAAAACGAAGGAGGAAATGATTGATACTATCAGACTAACTGCTCAAGTATTTAAAGCGACTCCAGGGAAAATTTTAACATTAAGTGATTTTACAGGAACTTTTGGAAGCAAAGAGTTTATGGATGAAAGTAAAAAACTTAGTGTTGAAATATTTAGAGCGAAGACAGAAAAGGCAGCGGTGATTGGTATTACAGGGGTAAAGAAGGTTCTTCTAAAAAGTTTTAATGCCTTCTCGATCAATAAAATACCGTTTGAAACCAAAGAGGAAGCATTGGAATATCTTGTTGCAGAGTAATTACCTTACAAGATACTCTTTAGCTGTTTCCTCATCATCGAATGGTCGCATTGCACCTCCTAAAATCCTGTTATAACCAAGTAACAATACCTTCTTGGCTCCGGTGATTCCCACAATGGCAGCTTTAGTAGGTATGTGTTTGGTGTCTTTACCCAGCTGTCTGATATAGTTGGTAAACTTGGTTGTAGCAAAAGCTTCGGTGATATTAACCAGACGAAGATGCTCCTTGTTATCATTTAACAAAACATCTCGAAGGCTTTCAGCGGTACTCAGCATCTGGTCTTCGCTTTCTCCACGATAATCTACATAGATGATTTCCTTGCCTTTGTGAAAGATTTTTTTAACCGGCATAATAGTAACGGTGAATAATTGAGTTGCGTGAAAAAATCCGCTCTAAACTAACGAGTATGATGCAATTAGACAACAGGACTTTGTCAATTTAGAGATAAAAACGGTTCCTATTCGGTTATCATTTTGCTAATCAATAACTTATAATGCAAGGATTATTTCAAAGTATCTAAAGGCTTTCTCAGTTTGAAAAGTGATAACGTGGAATCTAGTTTTATTTGAGTATTGTAATGAAAGTAATTCTTTTTTGATAGATTCCTAATGGACTTGAACAACCCTTTGGATGGGTCACTTGAGAAAATACTTACACCTTGAGGTCCTCTGATGAATTCATTATAATTATCCCAGCTCGTCATTTTTGGCGTATAGCCTGAGAGATATATCATTGTAGCTAACTTCATATTCTGCTTGGCGGAGTATTCTTCTTGACTCATGGGTACGTCGTGTTTGATCAATTCACTTTTTAGTTTTTCTTCACTCGGGAATTGACTTATTATTACCTCATTCAGCTTAGTTATTGCTGGAGTTAGATAAACTGTAAGTGTGTCATTGGTATGAACTAAGGTCAGTGGCTTTTGAACGTAATTGACGTGGGAGACCCAAATGGTATCCTTGGAGTCTGCAATTATCTGAAACCAGCCTTCCTTGTTGGATATTGTTCCTATTGAGTCAGTTCGAATATGCGCAAATGGAATTGGCGATAGAGTAGACTCCTCTAATATTCTTCCTATGACTTGTTGTTGAGCTTCGGAGATCAATGGTATGATTATCAGTGAAATGAGTAAAGCAACAATCTTGGATCGGATCATAGTTGAATTTATCATCCAAAACGTATTAATGAATTGCTCTGTATCAGTTTTTCACTTGGTTTAACACGACCAAGAGGGACTTATGTTTTTTTAACAAAAAATGGTGACTAAACAGCCACCATCTCTTCTTGATAAATTAATTTATAATGAATCATTTGAACCCCATTTTCATAGGTGATTCGTTGTATTTGAGACAATTCAAAACCTTCACAGCATCCACCAAAAAGATGAATCCCTGATCCAAGAAATATAGGATTCAATTTAATGATTAGCTCATCGATCAGTCTGTTTTCAAGCATGGTTTTAGCCAATTGACCGCCACCACACAAATAGATGGGCGAACCAATCTCTTGCTTCAATGCTTCGATGGTTTCAATTAAATTGTTTTTTCTAACCACATGGATTTGTTCATGTTGATTCTCAAAATTTAGCGTATCTGATACGAGATAATGATTCATGTGAGGATAGGCGGGTTGTCCAGGTTGCAAACCATATGCATATCCATATTCATAGGTGTTTCGACCCATGATGGTGGTATCATAGTCTTTGAGCTGATTCAGATAATCTTCCACATGCTCACCAGTTTCTATGAATTCCTGAGTGCTACCATCTTCTTTGGCAATAAAGCCATCAAGTGATGTAGCAACGTGATATATAATTGCTCTCATGGAGTTTGATTTGTAGTTGAGTGAAAACTTATTGATTGAGGGATTACCTCGTTTGGGAGAGCGCAAATGCAATCATGATTTCTAAAAGTTAGTTACAGTAAAATAGACGTAGGAAAAATGCTTTTGTACTGATGTACAAACGAAAAACTATCGGCTTTACTCTTCTGGGATGGGAATCCCGTACGGATGTGACTTAAAGAATCATGTGTCAAATATAGTCAAATTGTTTACAATCCATATTTTTCCCTGGTTTCTTCAAGTCGAAATTTGGTAATGCGGATAATGAGATCCTTGGGGAGAGGATTCTTGTGAGGAAATTGGACACTTCCTTTTGCTCCTTTATATGAAGATAATTCATCCTGAAACTTCGATATACCTGAAGGAGCAGGATAAAATCCAATGTGGTTTTTGAAACCTCCAAAATGAACAACGTTCTTTCCTTTTAGTTGGTAAGTTGGGATTCCATAGTTGATAACTTCTTCTGCCTCCTGGAGTACTCCTAGGATCATTTCTCTTATTTCCTGGAGTCGCTGAAGGGTATCTCCTTCAAAACTTTCAATATATTCGTCAACAGCATTCATAGTATCCGGGCTTATTGAATTCATTTACTTATTTCAAAGTTATACTTTTGGACAATTGATTGAAATAAGTAAAACCGACAAACTCAAGGGGCGTTTGCGTCATTATAACTCTATGGAAATATCGAAAGCAGCAGAACTTATACGGTTTAACTTCCCTGATGAAATACAACTTTGGGCGGATTTGGGTTGCGGTTCAGGGACTTTTACTTATGCTTTGGCAACTCATCTTTCAGCGAATAGCACCATATATGCGATGGATTTAACGAGTAATAAGCTTGTGGATTCCTATGCTAATGTAAGTATTGAGTTTATTCAATCTGACTTCACTTCAGGTATTCAATTATTGCCCGAACTTCATGGGGTATTGATGGCTAATTCTTTGCATTTTATTGAAGACAAAAGGGTGTTTTTATCGCAGCTCAAGATGAAACTGACCTCCGGAAGACGACAATTGCTGTTGGTAGAATACGATACGGATAATGGAAATGCATGGGTTCCTTTTCCGGTGAGCTATTCCAGCTTGCAGAAATTGATGGCGATTGTTGGATGTATCAAACTGGAGAAGATTGGAGAAATGCCATCAGCTTATCAGGGAAGTATGTATGCTGCACTCATAAGCTTCTAGCTCACTAGTTCGATTCGTATACCTACTCCGAGCATTTTGCTTCCATTCACCCAAAGTGCCTTACAGTGAATATCCGTTTGATTGATAAGCGCAGGCCTAACTTGTTCTGCCAAATCTGATTTCAGAAAACCAATTTGATTTTGATTCTTTGAAAGAACTTTGATCGCATTAGGGTCAAACTCATTTGTAGGATCTAAATCAAGGAACAAAGGATCATCTTCCATTACTTCACGCTGAATGATTTTCTGACGTGAAGATCCATCAGCATTGGTATGTGATACGCCGACCACTTTCGACTCGTAAACGAATGCTGATGGTATCTTGATGATCTTAGCCATTCTCCTCTTTATTGAGCTTCAGGTGAAGAGGTGAAATTTCATCTCCCCAATAAATCGTTCTGTGTGGGAACGGAATTTCTATTCCACTAGCATCAAAGGCCACTTTAAGCCGCTTATTGAACTCCCGACCGACAACCCACTGTTGAATAGGGTAGGTTTTGATTCGCGCCTTGATTACCACCGCACTGTCACCAAACTTATCAAGTCCAAAGATTTCCATGGGTTCCATGATCTTGTCTTTATACTCTTCATCCTCCTTAAGCTTGGCACCTACATCTTTGATTACTTCTATAACCCTATCTACATTTTCCTTATACGCGACACCAATGTCAAATACCATGGCAGACCAATCTTTGGTCAT
The DNA here is from genome assembly GCA_002729235.1 of Rickettsiales bacterium. Lineage (GTDB taxonomy): Bacteria > Bacteroidota > Bacteroidia > Cytophagales > Cyclobacteriaceae > Marinoscillum. Next base: position 53,475 of record PBTY01000065.1, read on the forward strand.
ATTCGCCAAAGTGTCAATCTTTCCATTCTGGAATGTATGAACCACACCTGATAAGTCCCTTAGGGTTACGGTTCTCAAATTGATACCTTCCACAAGTCCTCCTGTGCCATTGATGACTACTACATCACCGGTTCTAATTCTATTTTCTAGCAATAAGAAGAATCCAGAAATCCCATCTCTTACCAACTCCTGCGCACCAAATCCCACAGCCAAACCAACTATTCCGGCACCTGCTAATATTGGAGCGATATCCATTCCTAATTTCTTAAGAAAGATTAAAATGAAAATAGCCCATAAACTGATAATGACAGTACCTCTGGCAATATTGATCAATGTAGTGGCTCGCTTTTCTTTTTCCATCAGATTCTCCTGATCGTTTTGTACGGATGCGATGATTACTTTTCGTAACCTTCTGAGAATAATTTTCATCACCCAAAGAGCAAGCAAGAATATGATGATGATTAACAACAAACCAGGAACGGTTTCAATAGCCCAGTTGATGGTTTTGTCAAAAAGTGTGGTGTAGAAGTCTTCGTTGAGTAGTTCTTTCATGATGAGTAAATAAACAAAGTCCTAACCCAAATATGGGGTATTTGTTATTTTCTTGCTGTTTGGACAGGTTGTGATTGATCGTTTTTATTAGGTTTTTCATAAATTTAAAATGACTAACAATCTTATTTTATGAAAAAGACATTTTTTACTTGCTGTTTTGTGCTGATTGCATTTTTCATGGCAACAGAAACTTTTGCTCAAAAACAAGGACCTGAAAAAACAAGGGTTTTATTGGTGGATGACTCGACTCAGGTGCTTTCATACCCAATGGATGTTATGAGTGTTATTACCAATAAATGTTTAGGATGCCATTCGCCAAATGCTCGTGGAGACAAATCCAAGCAAGCATTGCAATGGGTATTATTACAGAATATGACTGGAGCAGATTTAGTGGCGAAATTGGATGAAGTAGTGGAAGTGCTGGAAGAAGGCGAGATGCCTCCGGCTAAGATGCTTGAGAGATTTCCTATGATGAAGTTGACAGATGACGAAGTTGCCATACTAAAGGAGTGGGCAGAGTCTTCATTAAATTCTGCAATGGGTGAGTAAAGTTCTGAAAATAATTGTTTTGGTCATTTTTGTCGCGTTTGGTGTCTTACAATTTTTAGGACCAAACAAACCAGAAACAACCAACCGTTCTCCAGAAGACCTCACGGAGGTTGTAGAGCTACCGAATGGAATTGAGTCCATGCTGGTGGCAGCTTGCTACGATTGCCACAGTATGGAGACCAAATATCCATGGTATGGAAGTGTGGCGCCTGTCTCCTGGATATTGTTTGACCATATTGAGCACGGGAGAGAAGAACTTAACTTCTCCTATTGGAAATCAATGAGTAAACGAGAAAAATTACGAGGGCTGAAAGACATTCAGGAAGTGCTCGAAGAAAATGAGATGCCACTGGATGACTATGTGAAAATGCATTCAGAAGCCGAGCTATCAGCGGATCAAAAAAACGAACTAATATCCTGGGCTAAGTCCTTAGCCAATCAGGTCATATCAGAATAGTAAAAGGAGGCAGACGCCTCCTTTTTTTATATTCTGAAACAGTCAGGATAACTGGAGTCAATTCATTCCGAATAGCACTTTTACCCCGGGAATTCGGCGTAAAATTTCATATGTACCTAAACAACCAATGAATGTAAATACAGTCACTAATATCAACTGCATTGAAGTATTGAGACCTGTTTTGAAGAGAAGTGCAGACCCCAGGTATAGAAAAATCATATGCACAATGTATATTGGATAGGCACCTGTACTCAGGTAGGAGAGCACTCTACTTGGTTTGTTTAGATACAGTCTTCCAAAAGCTAGAATCGAGAATACCCATAGGTTGGATTCTATTGATAACAAAGCTTCTGGGCTTTTAAGGTTATAAACCATTACTCTCAAGATGTACAAACCGATAGCACCTGCAATAAAGATAAACCGCCATTTGATCAACATGTTCCAAAACTGCTCACCAGCATGGATGAAACAATAGCCAAAAAGAAATGCCAGGCCCCCAAGAATATAACCGTGAAGAGTAAGTGCGTACATCTCGAAAACTGTTGGTTGGACTATCATAACTTCAGCAATCATTGCTATGATGACAATCAATAATCCTAATGGACTTGCAAATGCTTTTTTCAACACAGTACTGACCATGTTCTCCCTTTTCAATAAATAGAAAATTGGCCAGAGACAGATGATATAGGTGACCAGGTTACCTAAAAACCATAAGTGTCCCGGATTTGGTGAATAGGTGAGTGGTATCTCATAGTATTTCTGGAAAATGAGCCAGTGAATAGGTACAATACAAGTGAATCCAAAAATGAATGGAAGTAGAATGCGTTTGGCACGTTCAAAAAGAAGCTCTTTCACATTTCTTTTCCTCAAAGCGAAAGCAATTCCCATTCCCGATACAAAGAATAAAAAAGGAATTCTCCATACATTCAACAGAGACATTGGTGTCCAGAGCCACGATAGCGGCTCATCACTTTGGATGAACGCTATCATAATGCCCCATGGCTGAAATGCAATGCCTATATGGTAAATGAGTAATAAGCCGATGGCGATGACTCTCAACCAATCAATATCGTATCTTCTTTCCATTAGGATTTCAGAATTTGAGCAACTTGAGGTCTGGTTTCTTCTATTTGCTGAAGATCAAGGCTAAAACCCATAGGACTCAGTTGTTTCTCCATCATGATATAAACTCCTTTTACATCTTCAAAAGGTCCTTCTACCGACATCAATGGAGTCGCTCCATAGTTGTTTTTTATGGTTTTGTCCGCACCGTTTTCTAAGAGCAGGTTCACTATTTCTGTCTCACAAAAGAAGGCCGCAGTGTGTAAGGCAGTTGACCCCTCATTGTTGGTGAAGTTGACTTTTACTCCAGCATCTAGTAGTGCTTTAGTAATTTCCTTATTCCCAAAAAGTGCAGCCGTAATCAATGGACTAGATCCCCCAAACGGATCTGGTTGGTTGAGGTCAGATCCAGCTGCAATGTGTTGTTTCACGACATCTAAATTACCAGTAATTACTGCTGCATGAATGTCAATCTCTGGAGCCCCTTCTTTATTTGTTGCATTAGACGAAGGTTGACTGTTGCAACTGGTTAAAATGGATAATAGAACTACTAAAAATGTTCCTTGAATCGTGTTTTTGATCGTTAGCGTTTTCATGTGTTTTTGATATTTAGTTTTTAATTGAATTGATGATACAAAGGTCTAAAAACCGGCTGAGGTGCTGTTATGAGCTATGTAGCTGAAGTTGTTAACTTTCAATCAAGAGTATCAATTATGGAGAAACAGTATAAATTATGACGCAAACCACTATTTTTGATTGCAACAAACCTTGATCGCCCCTATGCCAAGTGAGTTTTTAAAACGAGCGGAGAAAGCAGTATTGGATAACCTGTCAAATGAACAGTTTGGGGTGTCTGAATTGGCAGATGCCGTGAACATGAGCCGATCCAATTTGCTCCGAAAAGTCAAAACGGAAACTTCTCTTTCTGCAAGTCAATTTATCCGACAGATTCGATTACAGGAGGGTATGAAAATGCTGGAAGCAGGTGATTTGAATGTTTCTGAAATAAGTCATCAAATTGGATTTGGAAGTACATCCTATTTTATAAAATGCTTTCGTGAACACTATGGATATCCACCTGGATCAGTCGGTAAAGTGCTTGAGGAAGAGGAGGAGGAAAAGGCTCCACACGATAGCGCTCCTACCTTAAAAAATAATTGGGTTAGTCAGGTATTGATGGCCGCGGGAGTAATCATTTTGTTGGTACTGGTCACTTACTTTTTTCGACATAAGGAAACTGCAATCATACCAACAGAAAAATCAATAGCCGTACTTCCTTTTAAAAACTTAAGCGCGGATTCCTCCAATATCTATTTGATTAATGGATTGATGGAGACCACTCTAAATAACCTGCAGAAAATAAAGGACCTGCGAGTAGTCAGCAGAACATCTGTAGAGAAATTTAGAAATAGTACATTGACAGTTCCCGAGATTTCTGCAATGCTACCTGTTGGTTACCTGGTGGAAGGTAGTGGCCAGAAAGTAGGTGATAGGATACAACTAAATATTCAGCTAATTGAGGCCGCAACCGATAGACAGGTTTGGTCAGAGCAATACAATCGTGAGGTTCAGGATATTTTTCAGCTACAGCAGGAAATTGCCAGTAGTATTGTTTCTGAAATCAAGGTAGTGATCACACCTGAAGAACGTGAGCGAATCGAGATGATCCCTACAGAAAATCTTGAAGCCTATGAAGCTTACTTAAAAGGGCGGGCATCCATTGGACAGGAAACTGAACAAGGTCTTCTCGATGGTATCCCATATTTTCAACAGGCACTAGAATTGGATAGTGAGTTTGGTCTGGCTTATGCCTATTTGTCCATTACCTATTATTACCTTGACTATTTCAAAACAGAGAAAAAGTATCTGGAAGAGATGAATAGTCTCGCAGATAAGGCTTTGCTATATGCCCCACAGGCTCCAGAGAGTTTAATTGCCAAGGCCTTTTACTTCCAGCAGGTTGGGGATTTTAAGGAAACTGAACGCTACTTACTACAGGCACATAAATATGCTCCTGGATCTCCTGATATCATTAATTGGCTATCGGATTTTTACACACGCTATTCTCCTGATACCAAAAAGTATCTGGAGTTTGCTTTGAAAGGAGTGCGTTTGCTTACGGAGAATAAGGATTCTGTTACTACCAGTTATTTGTATTTACATCTGTCTAATGCATTAATACAGAATGGATTTGTGGATGAAGCACTATTCTATGCGAATAAATGTCTGGATTACTTTCCTGATAATCCCTACGGATACATTAAATCGTACATTCTGTATGTCAAGAATCGTGATTTGGTGCAAACACGGAATATGCTAATCAACGAATTTGAGAAGGATACTACTCGATTTGATATTCTGCAGGAAATTGGCAAATTATATTATTGTGATGGTGAGTTTGATAAGGCCTATGAAATCTATGATCGATTCATTGCCTTGAGGGATCGAATGGGTATGGATGTTTATCAATTTGAGTATTTAAAGATCGCTGATACCTTTATTCGCAAAGGAGAAAAGGAGAGAGGAGAGAAGTACATCCAGGGATTTAAAGATTTTGCTGACAAGGACCAATCGAGATATAAGGATGTTCATTATGTAGCGTATTATACTTACACTAATCAACTGGATAGTGCGGAGTACCACATGCGACGATTTGCAGAGACTGAAGGTTTTCAGTATTGGATACTGTTGTTTATTGAAGACGATCCTGAGTTGGCAGAAATTAAGAACAAACCCTGGTTCCAGGAGTCTTTGACCAAATTAAGAAATACCTTTTGGCAAAGCCATGAGGAACTCAAAGCAAAACTCGAAGAAGAAGATCTGATATAGTACCGCTTCCGTCAAACATCCTGAATTATTCATTGTTAGGTAATCAAATAGTCACCTGAATAAGGTTGACTTGTAACTGGTCTTGGGTAACTTATATTCTTAAAACCCTACCAGATCAATTAATAACTCAAAGTTATGGGTTGATAAAATATATAAATTAAGATTATCCTAACATTGTAATAAACAACTAAAACAAAATCAGAAATGGGAGATCCTTCAAATCACAATGGATCCGGAGACATTACCAAATGCCCAGTAATGCACGGAGCCAACACAGAGACTCAAAAAAGTGTGATGGACTGGTGGCCAAATGCACTGAATCTTGATATTCTACATCAACATGATACAAAGACAGATCCACTCGGTAATCATTTTGATTATCAGGAGGAGCTTAAAAAGCTTGATGTAGAGGCACTTAAAAAAGACTTACATGATTTAATGACGGATAGCCAGGAATGGTGGCCTGCAGATTGGGGGCACTATGGTGGCTTGATGATACGTATGGCATGGCATGCTGCTGGATCTTACAGAATAGCAGATGGTCGTGGAGGAGGTGGAACAGGAAATCAGCGTTTTGCTCCACTCAACTCATGGCCAGATAACGTAAGTCTTGATAAAGCCAGAAGACTTTTATGGCCAATTAAAAAGAAATATGGTAATAAAGTAAGTTGGGCTGACTTGATCATCCTTGCGGGAACAATAGCCTATGAAAGTATGGGTCTTAAGACCTTTGGGTTTGCTTTTGGTAGAGAAGATATATGGGGACCAGAGAAGGATACTTATTGGGGAGCCGAGAAAGAATGGTTGGCCCCAAGTGATGAGCGATATGAAAATGTAGATAAGCCAGATACAATGGAGAATCCATTGGCAGCGGTTCAGATGGGGCTGATCTACGTGAATCCTGAGGGTGTCAATGGAAAACAAGACCCTCTAAAAACAGCGGCGCAAGTACGTGAAACATTCCGTCGTATGGCGATGAATGATGAAGAGACAGTTGCACTAACTGCTGGTGGGCATACCGTGGGTAAGACACATGGTAATGGTGACGCTTCATTGCTGGGACCTGACCCAGAAGGTGCACCTGTCGAACAACAAGGAATGGGTTGGGCTAATCCAACAAAGTCAGGAAAAGGAAGATATGCTGTAACCAGTGGTCTGGAGGGAGCATGGACTACGCATCCTACCAAATGGGATAATGGCTTCTTTGAAATGCTATTTAATCATGAATGGAAATCAGTGAAGAGTCCGGCGGGAGCATCGCAGTGGGAACCGGTGGATATAAAAGAAGAAGATAGACCAGTTGATGTGGAAGATTCTTCAATCCGCCACAATCCTATGATGACTGACGCGGATATGGCTATGAAAATGGATCCTATTTATCGCGAGATATCTTTGAAGTTTAAAGATGATTTTGATGCGTTCTCAGATGCCTTTGCAAGAGCATGGTTTAAGTTGACTCACAGAGATATGGGACCAAAAGCAAGATACTTTGGACCTGATGTTCCTGAGGAAGATTTAATCTGGCAAGATCCAGTACCAGCAGGTAAATCGGATTATGATGTGGCTGCTGTAAAAGCTAAGATTGCTGCAACTGGATTGAGTGTGGGTGAATTGGTATCTACTGCCTGGGACAGTGCTCGCACATTTAGAGGATCGGACATGCGCGGTGGTGCCAATGGTGCCAGGATCAGATTGGCTCCTCAAAAAGACTGGGAGGGCAATGAACCTGATAGGTTACAAAAGGTGCTGTCCAAATTAGAACCAATCGCGGCAGAGTTCGGTATTAGTGTGGCTGATACAATCGTTCTTGCGGGTAATGTAGGACTAGAACAAGCTATTAAGGCAGCTGGTATGAACGTAGAAGTTCCTTTCGCACCAGGGCGCGGTGATGCCACGGATGAAATGACTGATGCAGAGTCATTTGAGCCTTTAGAGCCAATCGCTGATGGCTACAGAAACTGGTTGAAGAAAGATTATGTGGTTAGCTCTGAAGAGTTGATGTTGGATCGGACACAGTTGATGGGCTTAACTGCCCCAGAAATGACTGTGTTAGTAGGAGGAATGCGAGTATTGGGTACCAATTACGGTGGAACCAATCATGGAGTCTTCACTGATAAGCCGGGAGTCCTAAGCAACGATTTCTTTGTGAACCTGACCGATATGGCTTACAAATGGGAACCATCTGGTGATGGTACTTACAAAATTGTAAATCGTGATTCAGGAGCAGTTAAATGGACTGCTACCAGAATTGATCTGGTATTCGGATCGAATTCCATTTTGCGCGCTTATGCAGAATTGTATGCGCAAGATGACAACAAAGAGAAGATGGTTCAGGACTTTGTGAAAGCATGGACCAAAGTGATGAATGCAGATCGTTTTGATTTGGAATAAGAATAATTGAATAATAAAGAAAAAGGGTGGTTCATTTGAACCACCCTTTTTCTTTTGTCTTGTAATATAGGATTACAATTGAAATTTCCTTAAACCCGTTTTAAGCGATAGAGCTATTGCAGCCAATTCCTCTGAACGGTTGTTGAAACTGGTCATTCCTGCAGAAAGTTCAGAGGCAGAGGAAGCCACTTCTTCAGAACCTGCAGCTGTTTGCTCAGCAATTACGACTACACTTTCGATGATCTTCACAATCTCCTGCAAATCAATTTTTTGCTTGCCAGCCGATTCAAGGATGTCCTCAGAGACAGAAAGGATAGCCTCAGCTAAATTGGTGTTTTCTGTAAATGCGGTAGACGCTTCTTTGGAAGCATTGTGTCCTTTTGTTACATTCTCTGCCATTTCTGCCATGGCCTTATCAGTTCCGGCAGTTTCTTCTTGAATGGTTTTGACGATATCAGCGATCTCACGTGTGGAGATTTTAGCTGATTCTGCAAGCTTCCGTATTTCTTCAGCTACAACAGCGAAACCCCGACCGGCATCTCCAGCCTGGGCTGCTTCTATAGCCGCATTTAAGGCTAGTAGGTTTGTTTGTGCAGCTATTTCGTTGATTACTTTGATTACCCGATCAATTTCTCTTGATTTGGCCACCAATGATTGGATGGAACTGTTAGTTTCCTCGGAACTTTGAGCAATTAATTGAATAGCGCCTTCAAAATTATTGACGATTTGTTTTCCTCTATTGCTATTTCGAATACCATCTCTGGATTTATCAAAGACTTGTTTAGATAGATGATCTGTTTTGTTTGCGTGATCTAAAATCTGCTCGATCAACGTGGAGGCCTCATCCACTTTATGCAATTGTCGTTGTGATCCCTGACTCATTTGTGAAATTGCACTTGCAATCTCCGTTGTGCTATTAGTCATTTCCAGGCTACTACTCAATAGCTCATCAGCTGCTTCATCGATGTTAGTTGCGTTATTGGAAATATGATTTAGAATCTCGACTAATTGATCCAAACCCTCATTGAAGTTCAACATCATGGCACGAATGTCTCCTTGCGAATTGTCATCAAACCGCTCAGCAAGATTGCCTATTGCAATCGCTTTTGACATTTCGTTGATGCGCATAATAGGAAGGGTAATAGAGTTAAGTAAGTTGTTGATTGCCTCGCTTAGTGTTAGCCAGGCTCCAGACTTGTTCTCTAATTCCATTCTAACCATTAACTCACCTTCTGTTCCTGCTTTCAATATCACCTTGTTGGTGTTTTCAATTACCCTGGCTAGGTTATCACGCATTTCAATTAAAGCAGCTCCTAACACGTCATCGTCACCAAGGGTCTCAAACTTTGCATGTAGCTTTCCTTTTCTAATCTTGTTGGCAAACTCAGTTTTAACAATTAGACCATCTGTTAATACGTTGAGTGCCCTATGTGCTTGCCCTAATTCATCTCTGGAGTTGACACGTTGTCTCTGTGGGAATTTGCCCTGAGATAGTAGAATGGCATTTTTGTTGATCAAATTGATGTTTCTGGTGATTTTCTTCAAATGAACCATCAAGATAAATACCCCAATGGAAGTGATGAGGATCATTAGGATCACCAATCCGATGGTACTCTGACGGACTTTTTTATCGACCATTGTGCTGCTTCTTGCAATAAATTCATTCAGAAACGGCACTAATTGATGAATGGATTCTCTTAATTCTCCATGAAGACCATCGTCTTCAGATAACCCGATTTGCTGCTGTATTGAAACAACGCGAGTAAACAGTTTTTGATAGGTCTCCAGCTTATCTAGCAATTGTTGACGTTCTGCTCTATTGGAAACCCTCAAATTGAGATGATTCCTGAAGTCCTCTACGCTTTTGTTAAACTTATCAAGATATTGAAGATCGTTCCGTAAGAAAAAGTCCTTTTCATGTCTTCGAAGCATGAGCATATAGGATTGATCATAAGGAGTTTTAGAATCCTCTACGTCATGAATGGCGTCTCTTAACTGTCCTACCAACCCATCATCCTTAAAACCTTTAACCCGAATTTGTTTAGCCAGTTCTTCAAAAAGGCGAGAATAGCTTTGAAGCAAAGCTTGAGCAGTTTCAGCTTCACCTGCATCTACTTTGTATATCGATGCAAGACTATCCAAATCATTGTGCAGGGTTTTAACAATTTCTTGATATTCTGACAGGTATAGACTTTTACCAGTATTGATAAACTCACTGTTTTTGTATTCTCTAGCTAGAAAGTCTTTTTCATGTTTTCTAAGTTCAAGAACCTCTAGTTTCATAGTGATGAAAAACTTTTGAAGGTTCTCGTAATCCAGAATGTTAAGAATGGTGAAATAGGTCCAGATTCCAAAAATGAGTGCAAGTCCATATGGGATAAGAAACTTGCCAGTGAGTCCTTTGAAAATATTCATTAAATGTTTCAGTCTATAGCTGAAACAAAATTCTATTAGAGTTGCCTCCCAAGCTAACTATGTGTATTAACATAGAATTAAATTCGACTAGAGGCTACATATTGTCGACTTAGGAGAAAATTTGATTTAAATGGTGCTGTAAGTGATCAAAGTAATCTTCAGCTAAAAACTGATAAGTAACCCTTTGCTCTCCAACAATGACAGGATGATCAGCATGTTGATCCAAAGATTGGTCAAGAACATTGAGTAGGGATAAATTCAGTGTATACCACAACTCCAGCGTTTCATGCCAGGTTTGGTTTTGATATCCACGAACTGTTACCCAAAGATCCTGATCGTATTTCTGTACCACATACGGCTCGTCAGTTTGCTGTAGGTGCATAAACCGGTAGTAATTGTTAATACAACTATCGCACAAGTGTCCAAGGATTTCTTTCTTACTCCATTTTTTGTCATCCAACTTTAAACTCACCTTAGATTCATCCAAAGTTTTTAGATGATCATAAGCATCATTAACCAAATTGAAGTAAGCAACCATATCCTATCAGTTTACATAACCAACACGAAGTAATGTAGGGAAAGTTGCACTTAATTCAGATTTCCAAAGAGGTAAAAGTTGATTCCTTAGATTAGTAATAGGTTCTGTAATTGATTCCGCTTTCATTTTTTTAATGGCTGACCAGGTATTGACATAATTAATGAAATGTTCTAGCGTCCAATTTGCCTGGTATGAAAAGGAGAGAGTTTCTATTTCTCTGAATGGAAATGGAATGGTCTGATACTGTTGATCAATGTAGTGCCGTTCCGGTTCCCAATAAGAAGCTATGGATTGATAAAACCCATCGATAATTCCATTTATTTCATTGTTAACACGGATCAAGGAGTATCCTGCGACAACAAAAACGCCATTTCTTTTGAGTACCCTTTTTACTTCTTGATAAAACAGATCGAAATCAAACCAGTGAATAGCCTGGGCCACGATTATTAGATCAAATAAATCTTCGGTGAAACGAGTACTTTCAGCTGGTTGGACTGAATAAACCACATTGTCAATGGTAGGGGCTTTCTCTAATTGATTTTGACTGATATCGGTAGCAAATACCTCTTTAAAGTGAGGGGCTATCAGTTGAGTCATTTGACCAGAGCCAGCTCCACAGTCCCATGCTGTTTTATGATTGCAAAGACTGACAACATAACCAACTAATTCCCGTGGATAGGAAGGTCTGTAGTATAAATAGTCGTTGGAGTTAGAGGAAAACAGATCTTTCATGCTCTCTCCAATTTTAATTATTCTTCTGTTTTATTAGTTCGAATGTTTTAGCCAAAACCTCATCGTTACCTTGTTTCATTTGCTCCAATTGGTTAAATATACTGACGTCTGGAGCAATTCCTTCTCCTTCGTGATTGACCTTATTAAGGTCTACAAATCTCATATTGGATAAGCTCAATCTCCATCCATTTTTCAACTTGACTTCTTTCACATCAGAGAAAGCTCCTTGTGTATTGTTTCCTATGAGCGTTACATTGGGTAAAATATTCATCATCATGACAAACTCCTCGGAGGCACTTACTGTCTCAGAGTTGGTTAGAAGATAAACCGAACCAGGGTAATTGAAGTTTTGAGGTTGGATATAAGTGGGCTTTAGATCTGAGAATCGCTCGTGATCTGACTTTTTTCTTGTTTGTGTGTATTCTCCAACCTGCTTTTTGGTTGTGAAAAATCCAGCTAGTCGTTCTGGATAACCACTCACACCACCAATATTATTGCGCAAATCGAGTATGATTTGATCTGTTTGATTCATTTCTTCGAGGATGTCTTCAAATGAGGATAGAAAATGCTTTCTGTCCGAAAGAAGTGTGGTAAGGCCCAAGCGGTGATAATCATAGAAGAACCAGCAGATTTTAATGTATCCTGTTTTTTCAGTCTGTGAATACTCAAATACATGATGATCATAGATCGCTTTTGACTCACTTAACAATGGTCCTTTATGTGACCAGTTGCTAAAACCATTTGCTTCCAGATAGTTTTTTACTGTCTGATCATAGAATCGAAACAAACTATCGGTGCCAAATTGGTTGGAGAAATTGGTTGGTCTCGTTCCTGAAAAAGTCAGCTTTTTGGCTCCTGTACCAGATAACTTAATGTGTGCATCTTCAAAGGGCTCCAGGATCTTAACCAATAGTTGAAAGAACTCTTCATCAGTAAGGTTATCCAAATGATCAATATTGTTCTGATAAACCTGTTGCCAATCGATTTCCTTCAGTTGAAAGAAGGCATAGTTCTGATCCATTTTTGTCCAGAAATCCTCGAATGTTTCCTGGTGACTTTGGGCATTACAAAGGGTACTTAAAAGAATGATGAGGCTAGCTAAGAACGATTTCATGACGGTATATTTATTTACTAGATGCCAAATTAGATGTAAACGTTGCTTTTCATTCTATGGGTTTCTTCTCATGAAGAATAAGGTGTCTCCATTTGGCTGATTCCACTCGTGATATGTCTCAAAACCGAAGTATTCATAAACTCTCTTGTTTCTGGGAACGGAGGTCTCCAGATATATGGGTAAGTTTTCTTTAGAGGACCAGTCAAATATCTTGTCTTTTAATTCTCTAGCCGCAGAAGTCTTTTTACCGGTGGTGGTTGCACCGAAAAACCAGAAGTATAGAAACTTACCATCTTTTGGTCGCATTTTCTTAACGTAGGCTTCTCGCCTCAGTACATCTGGAACGCGTCTTAAACCAATACAATTCAAAACCAAAAGTATCTGATTCCAGATATCTGCTAAGCCCTCCTTTTTATAATTGTATGGATAGCAGATCGCGACAGCTTCTTGATTGGAAGAAAGAATAACACCATTTCTGGTTTTGGCCGTATCATATGCATATTGTGCAAGTGCCTTTAAACTATTCTTCTTTTTTGGATTAATAACAGAAATCACACTGGGATTATTATGAAAGGATTCTTCTATAATCGCAATGACTTGTTCTCTCTGGCTGGTTCCGTTATTCATTACTGAAAATTGTGGTGATTTAATGTCAAATCCAACCTTCTCAGGTGTTCAGTGTGTCTTGAAGATTAGATTAACCAATCCAAATATGAGAGCCATTTATTATTTATTCTTTACCGTGATAGTTGTATCCAGTTGCAAGGAAGAATCAGAGGGAGTTTGTACCTCTGAACCCTTTGAAGCATATGAATGGCTTTCAGATATTCGAACGAATCTCGATAATTCAGAAACAGTCACTAGCATCACCCAATATGTTTACAATGATAACTGTGTTTATGAGGTAAACTATGGAGCCTATGTAGACGCACTGGTTATTGTATACAATGAGCAGGGAGAGGAAATATGCAAATTCGGAGGAATCGCCGGATTCAATACTTGCCCTGATTTTGATGAGAAGGCCACTAATGAAAAAGTAATTTTTCAGAAATAATAAGATGGTGTGATTTCGGGTTAAGAAAGGTCTTATTTATTTCCATTTTTTCAAATACTATGGATCGTCTTCAACTCAATAATGATTAATGTCATGTTTTTAAGGATCATGGATTAGCGTGATCTCAGTCTGAGTAGAACATGATAGACTGAACTGAACAGGTATAATAGTTGTCGCTGATAAAAATCAGATTATTTCCTGAAACCCCTCATAAGAAACCCTTCCAGACACTTGTAATCTTGCTGTCATAATTATGAGTGTAATAATAATATTGATCGGATTTAGTTTGGTAGTGGCCTCTGGCTTTCTATTCGCGTTCATTTGGGCCAACCGCAGTGGCCAATTTGATGATGATTATACCCCATCCGTGAGAATATTATTCGATGATGAACCTAAACAATCTCAGCATGTCAACAGAGACAATGACTAAACAGGAAGGCAAGACGCCGGCAGCAGACGGTGCCCTTGACACTTTTTACTACGACAACTCGACTGTTCGTATGTTCCTTATCGCAGCCACCATTTTTGGTGTGGTAGGGATGTCTGTCGGATTACTGGTAGCTTGCCAGTTCTTTTGGCCAGACCTTAACTTTGGAATCCAGTACACCACTTTTGGTCGAATCAGACCACTGCATACGAATGCAGTGATTTTCGCATTTGTGGGTAATGGTATTTTTGCCGGAGTTTATTATTCACTACAACGCTTGTGTAAAACAAGAATGTTCAGTGACCTTCTCAGCAAGATTCACTTCTGGGGATGGCAGTTAATCATTCTTTCCGCAGCGATCACTTTACCACTTGGTATCACTACTAGTAAAGAGTATGCCGAACTAGAATGGCCGATTGATATCGCGATCGCCCTTATTTGGGTGGTGTTTGGTGTCAATATGTTTGCAACTATTCTTAAAAGAAGAGAGCGTCATCTATATGTAGCCATCTGGTTCTACATCGCTACGTTCGTTACGGTTGCTATGCTGCACATCGTCAATTCATTCGAGTTGCCAGTTACACTTTTCAAATCGTATTCATGGTATGCTGGTGTGCAGGATGCATTGGTGCAATGGTGGTATGGACACAATGCAGTAGCATTCTTCCTAACTACACCATATTTAGGTTTGATGTATTATTTCATCCCTAAAGCAGCAAACAGACCGGTTTACTCCTATAGATTGTCAATTGTTCACTTCTGGGCATTGATCTTCATCTACATCTGGGCAGGACCTCACCACTTGTTATACAACTCCTTGCCTAACTGGGCTCAGTCTTTAGGTACTGTGTTTTCAGTGATGTTGATTGCTCCATCCTGGGGAGGTATGTTGAATGGTTTACTGACTTTGAGAGGAGCTTGGGACCGAGTTCGTGAAGATCCTATTTTGAAATTCATGGTAGTGGCTGTTACTGCATATGGTATGTCCACTTTCGAAGGTCCAATGCTTTCATTAAAGAACTTCAACGCTGTAGCGCACTTTACCGACTGGATCGTAGCTCACGTGCACGTAGGTGGTTTAGGATGGAATGGTTTCCTAACATTTGCTATGCTATACTACTTGATCCCTAGACTATATGGAACTCAATTGTTCTCTAAAAAACTAGCCAATATCCACTTCTGGATTGGTACCATGGGGATCATTTTCTATGCATTACCAATGTACTGGGCAGGTTTCGTACAAAGTTTAATGTGGAAGCAATTCGCTCCAGAAGGAACATTGGTTTACAGTAACTTCCTGGAGACAGTTACTCAAATCCTTCCAATGTACATGTTAAGAGCATTTGGTGGAGCATTATACTTGTCAGGTGCGCTTGTTATGATTTACAATCTGGTGAAAACAGCTCAGTCTGGTTCTTTCATCAAAGAAACAATGGCACAAGCGGCTCCATTGGCAAAAGATTACAAACCAGCAAGCTCAGAGCACTGGCACAGAAGAATCTTCGAATGGAGACCAGTTAACTTATTGGTATGGAGTTTAGTAGCAGTGGCTATTGGTGGTATCATTGAGATTGTGCCTACATTCCTTGTGAAGTCCAACGTTCCAACCATCGCAAGTGTAAAACCTTACACACCACTTGAATTGAATGGTAGAGATATCTATGTGAGAGAAGGATGTTATACTTGTCACTCTCAGATGATTAGACCGTTCAGGTCAGAAACAGAGCGATATGGTGAATATGCGAAAGCTGGTGAGTTTATCTACGATCACCCGTTCCAGTGGGGATCTAAGAGGACTGGCCCGGATTTGTTGAGAGTTGGTGGTAAGTATCCACACAGCTGGCACTACTATCACATGCTGGATCCAACCAGTATGTCTCCGGGTTCAATTATGCCAAGATATCCATGGTTATTTGAACAAAACTGGGACAAAGAGCTGACACCAGCTAAGATTGAGGCCATGCAAACCCTTGGTGTACCATATGAAGAAGGTTTCGCTGAAGTATCAGTAGCAGACGCTGAAAAGCAAGCAGCTGAGATCGTGGCTGAACTAGAAACACAAGGTGTGAAGGTGGTTCCAGAGAAAGAAATTGTAGCCTTGATTGCCTATCTACAACGAATAGGTACTGATATCAAGAAGGTTGATGAACTAACTCAAAAATAGAATCACCATGCTAAAATTTGTAAAACATCATATGGAGACCATTGCGGGAATAGACATCTTCCCGCTTATCTCCCTGATCATATTCTTTGTGTTCTTCGTGGGGCTATTCATTTACATTGCTCGCGCTGATAAGAAAGAAATCAATGAAATCTCAAGAATTCCTTTAGACTCAAACGCTGATAATCATGAACTTGCCTAAGATATTAACCACGCTAATGATTCTGGCTTCACCAGCAATGACATTTGCGCAGGAAGCATCTGACATGGAATCATTGTATGCTACTTATCAATTAGAAATTGTTGTTGGAGTGGCCGCAGTAGTTTCGGTGCTTGCTTTGCTGGCACTTATTACAGCTCTTTATGCCATGAAAGCAATGGCTAGAGGTAGAATGGCTGAAGCCGAGGAATCTTCGATGATTTCTGTAAAACCAGGAGAAGAAGGTCTCGGGTTCTGGAGAAGATTCTGGAACAGAATGAACGACTCAGTACCAGTAGCTAACGAAGAATCGGTAATGACTGATCACGCATACGATGGTATTCGTGAGTTGGACAATCGTCTCCCACCTTGGTGGCTATGGGGATTTTATTTCACCATCTTCTTCGGTGTAGTATACGTATTAAACTATCACGTTTTCAAATACAGTCCACTTCAAGAAGAAGCATACAATCTCGAAATGGAACAAGCTGAAGCTCAGGTGACTGCTTACCTGGCAACACTGGATAATTTAATTGATGAAACTTCTGTTACATTCAGTGAAGAAGAATCTGATTTACTTACTGGTAAAGAAATTTTTATATCTAAATGTTCAGCTTGTCATGGTCAAAATGGTGAAGGAGGAGTAGGACCCAATCTAACAGATAAGTACTGGTTGCATGGTGGAGACATCAAGTCAATTTTCAAGACGGTCAAATACGGTGTTCCTTCCAAAGGGATGATTTCCTGGGAGGCCCAGTTGGTGCCAAAGGAGATGCAACAAGTATCTAGCTACATCTATACGTTAGAAGGTACTGATCCTGCTAATCCAAAAGAACCACAGGGAGATCTTTTCGAAAGAGAAGCATCCTCTGAGGAGGCTGGAGATGCTGAGACCGAAACTGCAGATGCAGGTGAGGGTCAGCTTCTCGAAGCTGGCATGTAAACGACAATAAAATGCAAGAACCTACCATCACAGAAATTTACGACGAACAGGAGGAAGAGTCGTACAGAGACCATATCTCCACTGTCGACGATAGCGGTAAACGCGTTTGGCTTTATCCAAAGAAACCAAAAGGTCGCTTTACCAATTACCGGCAGTTAGTTAGTTACCTTTTATTAGGAATTCTTTTTGCCGGACCATTTATAAAAATAGAGGGGCAGCCTCTATTGAAATTTGACATTATTGATCGTGAATTTGTGATTTTTGGTCAGGTATTTTGGCCTCAAGATTTTCACCTCGCTGTAATTGGGATGATAACCACGGTAGTGTTTATCATCCTGTTTACGGTGGTTTACGGACGAATTTTCTGTGGGTGGATTTGTCCACAGACCATTTTTATGGAACATGTCTTTCGCCGTGTAGAGTTTTGGATTGAAGGTGACTACATGAAGCAAAAAAAGCTGGACAAGCAAGAATGGAATACGGAGAAGGTAGTTAAGAAAACTTCCAAGCATATCATTTTCTTATTGATCTCAGCTGTAATCATGCACACATTCGTCGCCTACATTGTAGGAGTAGATGATTTGTGGGCAATGATTGGAAATGGTCCTGCAGAGGAGCCACTCGCTTTTGTAGCAATTGTGGTTTTTACAGGATTGTTCTACGGTGTGTTTAGTAAAATGCGAGAGCAGGTTTGTACCACCATATGTCCTTATGGACGTCTGCAGGGTGTACTTCTTGATAGACAAAGTATTGTTGTTGCCTATGATCATGTACGAGGTGAGACTAGAGGGAAGATTCGTAAAGGTCAGGATAGGGAAGAGCAAGGCTTAGGTGATTGTATTGATTGTCATCAATGTGTCTATGTATGTCCTACCGGGATTGATATTCGGAACGGTACTCAACTCGAGTGTGTGAACTGTACGGCCTGTATTGATGCCTGTGATTCCATCATGGACAAAGTAGGTAAACCGAGAGGGTTGGTAAGATATGCCTCTGAGGATAACATTGCAGAGAATAAGCCATCCAGGTTTACAGGAAGAATGAAAGCTTATACCACAGTGCTCTTTATTTTGATTGGGGTATTAGTAACGCTACTTTATCTCCGGTCTGATGTAGAGACAACCATTCTGAGAACACCAGGGATGATGTACCAGGAGCGTGAGGATGGAACCATTTCGAATCTCTATCAGCTCAAGATGGTAAACAAGACTGCTGAAGATATGCCAATTGAGTTGAGGTTGGAAGGCATTGATGGGAAGCTCGAGATGGTTGGTGATAACCTGCTTCTGAAAAAACAAGGACTTGGTGAGGGAGCATTTTTCATTGTACTTGATCCTGCAGATTTAACCAAAATGAGTACCGATATCCAGATAGGAGTGTATTCAAATGGTGAGCAAATTGAAACAGTAAAAACCAGGTTCTTGGGACCTGCGATTTAAATAAGTAAAGAAATACCTTCGGAGCAATGACCCGGGCTTTTAACTGCTGGTAGGTTCTCCTGGGCCATTCCGAAGGTTGCTTTTGAAACTAAAAATCTTAAAGTCATGAAATTTAATTGGGGACATGGTATTGTTATCGCATTTGTGTTGTTCTGCACATTTGTGGTTTCGATTGTAGTACGCTCTTTCCAGGAGGATTTTGACCTGGTTTCAGAAACTTACTACCAGGATGAGCTGGCATATCAGGATCGTATTGATAGTAAAGCCAATCTGAAGGCTAGTGGTGAAGAATTAGCCATTAATCAAAATGATTCACAGGTAGTGATGACATTTCCAGAGGCATTTAGCTCCGCTAATGGAACGGTGAAATTTTATTATCCATCTAAAGCACTTTTTGATAAAGAATTCCCAATAAAACTTACTGATAATCAACAGGTAATAGCTAAAAATGAGTTAGCTAAAGGTCGATATAAAGTTCAGGTTACCTGGAAAATTGGTGAGGATCAGTTCTATCAAGAAAAAGAATTGTTTGTGAAATGATTGGAGCCTTTCTAATCGGTTTGTTTGGTAGTCTGCATTGTGTAGGGATGTGCAGTCCGCTGATGCTGTCTTTTACTCCAAACCGAGGAAAGAATGCTGTTTACTCATTTTTCATATATCATTCGGGAAGGCTAGCGGTATATTCCATACTTGGAATTCTCTTTGGACTAATTAGTAGTTCGGTAAGTTTCTTTTCGTTTCAACGCTACTTTTCATTGATTCTTGGGATTGTGATCATTGTGATTTTTGTGTTCCCTAAAATGAGAAATCGCTTTGAGGGTTGGTATTATCATTCCCGATTCTATCAACGAATTAAGTCATCTTTAGTAAAACAGTTCGGTGGTAGGGCTAAATGGTTATTTAGTGGAGTGCTCAATGGGTTTCTTCCATGTGGGTTGGTTTATTTGGCTGCTGCAGGTGCCATGATGACCCATTCTGTATTAGAGGGTGTTCAATACATGTTGTTATTCGGACTTGGTACCATTCCATTATTAGCTATTGTGAAGTTCGGTGCAGGAGCATTTCCAAGACTTCTCAAGAGTTTCAATAATCTTACCACTCCAATTGCTCTTATTGCTGGACTTATGATGGTAGCACGTGGATTTTTAGTTTCAGAGCCCGACATCAATCAACTAATCCAGGCGCAAATAATGAATGTGGTGTCCGCTTGCGGATTCTAAGTTTGGAATGTCACTGAAATGTTGTTTCTTGCTCTCATGCAGAAACTGTTGATTAATTTCCTTTTAGTATTCTTTTCGCTTTGTGCTGTTGGTCAGCCAGGCACCGAAGTATTTCTTTTTGAAATCAAACAGGGGAAGAATAAACTAGAACTCAGCAAACCCGTGAATGTGTCTAATAACCAAGGGTACGACAATCAACCATCATTTACTTCAAACGGTGATCTATTGTATACTTCCTGGAGAAATGGAAATACAGATCTAGTTAAATACCACATCAAAACAGGAGACAAAACCTATCT
This sequence comes from Rickettsiales bacterium, assembly GCA_002729235.1. Taxonomy (GTDB): domain Bacteria; phylum Bacteroidota; class Bacteroidia; order Cytophagales; family Cyclobacteriaceae; genus Marinoscillum. Next base: position 73,856 of record PBTY01000065.1, read on the forward strand.
AACTCAAACTGCTGCTGGTCAATACTCACCTACGGAGATGCCGGGTGGAGATTTTCTAAGCACGATCACTCTTGAAAACAGCGGTAGACAGCTGCTTTGGAAATACGGCATGGATGGAAGTCTAGAAGGTGAAGAGTTAATTCCTTATCTGAAAATTGGATATCATACCTGGCTAAATTCTGATACCCTATTTGCTTTCGTTTTAGGACCTCATCCTACACTTCAAATTATTGATCTCAACTCCAAACGTGCTGAAATAATCACCGAAGATATTGGAAGGTCACTGCATATTATACCGGGTACAACTTATCTGTCTTACGTGAAGAAGAACGAATCAGAATGGTTGATTACACAATATGACGTCAAATCGGATTCCTCCGTTGCTTTAACGACTACACAAAAAGGAGTGGAGGATATGTGTTGGTATGATTCATCTACGCTCCTAATGGGTAAAGAGGATGTTCTTTACTCTTGGAGTGAATCAAAAGGCTGGGAGCAAATCGCTAACCTTTCACTTTGGAAGCTATCCGGAATCACTAGATTGGCTGTGAGCCCTGATAGAAAATACGTCGCAGTTGTAGTGAATGAGCCTTAAAGTAGGGCTGCTCCAAATACTCCCGCACTGTCACCCAGTTTTGGTTTAATGATTGGCGTTGTAAAGGATGGGTTAAATACATTTTTACGTACTGATTCAACACCTTCATTGTAAAGCACGTCAAGATTACTCACTCCTCCACCTAGTACAATGACGTCCGGATCGAGTACATTAACGATATTGGATAGGCCAACGCCAAAGAAGTTGATTAAACGATCTATGGTTTGTTTAGCTATTGGATCTGTACCTGCTTTGTAATCAGCATAAATGTCTTTTAAGGATCTTTTGTTGCCTGACTGCTCAAAGTAGTACCGCTCCAGATGTGGACCGGCAATAATCGTTTCCGTGCAACCTACTTTGCCGCAATAACATGGTCCGCCGCTTTCATGAAGCACGGTATGACCCCACTCACCACCAATTCCGTGTCTGCCGTTATGGGCTTTGCCATTGATCACAATACCACCACCACACCCGGTTCCCATGATTACACCAAATACAACTTTTGCTTCAGGGTATTGATCCGCAACAGCCCCCATCGTTGCTTCAGCTAAGGCAAAGCAATTGGCATCATTGGCTATCTTAACAGGTATCCCTAACGATTTCTCTAACTCAGAATGAAAAGGTTGATTATTGATGGCTTGTGTATTGCTTCCTTTTAGAAGCCCTGTAGATGGATCAACAGAACCAGGGGTTCCAATACCTAAACTCTCTGGCTTTTCTCCCACTTCTTGCTCAAGAGATGTTAGAAGCTTTTGAATTTGAGAAATGATATGTGGCATACCTTTTAAAGCCTCTGTTGGTATGCGTTCACGAGCCAAGACCATGTGATTTTCATTCAAAACCACACCTTCAATTTTAGTTCCACCAAGATCAATTCCCCAAAGAAGTGCCATGTCATTGTTAGGTTATTACGAAGGTCTAAAGTAATCGAATTTGTGAAACATATGCCAATCAAAATGATAACTTCGGGAGTTCAAATTAATATGAAGATGGGCTGACTTATTATCATTTGAAACACTTACCATGGCTTTCTTCCTGTTCATCGTATGAATTGTACCAGTCAACGATAAATAGTGGTGAGTGTTAAGATTCTTGTACATCTTTGACTTGAGTTTTTTCATAGTGGAGTTCGCTTACCTTTCGGGATTAGGTTAGGTTCAAAACATTGAAAGGTAAGCTGAAGCGTCCTCAGGAGTGGGGACGCTTTTTTTTATCCATTTCATGTAGAAAAATTTCCTGTTTACGTATTTCTAATTGGTCGGGTCAAATAGATTCATTAATTTCCTAAGTCACTGAATCACTTGCTTTTAAAATGGCCAAAAAGTCCCGAACGACTTTCTTTTCTAAACCAGGCTTTATTGGAATCCTAACATTCACATTGTTAGCCATTATTGGATTGAATACAACCTATCTAAGCTACAAGGTTTCTGAGGAAAAGAATCGGAACGAGTTGTCAGGATATTTGGGAATTATTGAGTCCAATTTGGAACAGTATCTTAGCCATTGTAAGTCTGCGGCATTGATGCTCGCCTATACCATCAATGATGATGGAATCCCTCAAGAATTTGATTCGATAGCATCCCAGTTACTATCTAATGATAGATTTGATATTCTTGAATTATTACCCAATGGAGTAATTGAATATGTATATCCTTTGCAGGGCAATGAGTCAGTTCTTGGGTACAACATACTCGACGACCCCAATCGAAATATTGAAGCCATCAAGGCGAAGGAAATCAAACAAATGTATTTTGCCGGCCCAATACCATTACGACAGGGAGGTAATGCCATCATAGGGAGGTTGCCGGTTTTTAGGAATAATGAGTTTTGGGGGTTTTCTGCTGTATTGATAAAAACAGATAAGTTTCTTGGTGCTCTTGGAATCAATGAACTCAGTAAGAATGAGCTTAAGATTCAGTTCTCTAAGATTAATCCCAATTCTAAAGAAGAAGAGTTCTTTTTTCCATTAATTGAAGGTTTTCCATCCCAGGAAACAAATAGTATTTCGATAGATCAAGGAGATTGGCGGATCTATATAGATTTTGCCGATAACGGGAAATTACTTTATTCCGTTATTCCAATGGCGGTATTGAGTTTATTGTTGGCTCTCATCGGAGGTTTTTTTGTGACTGAAATATTGAAGAAACCTTCTGAACTTGAAAATCAAATCGCTCTTCATCATAGGGAGCTACAACTTAGTGAAAGGAAGTACCGCTCATTTTTTGAAAATACAGCTATAGGTGTAGCGCATATCAATCCCGATACGGGTGAGTTTCTAAGCGTGAATGATAGACTCTGTCAAATCCTAGGGTATACAAAGGATGAGATGAGGCTGTTTACGTTCAAAGATTTAACACATCCCGATGATCAAGAGGAAACCCGTGCAAAAAGAGAGTATCTCTTACAAGGAAAAATTCGAGATTTCAGTATAGAAAAGCGGTATTTAGGTAAAAATGGAGCTCAGGTTTATGTTAACGTAACCGTTTCACCACTTTGGAAAGAAGGAGAGAATCCAAGTACGGTAATTGTGCTTATTGAAGATATTAGTGCGAAGAAGGATCTTGAAGAAAAAGTTTTGGAAGGTTCAATTCATGCACAGGAGATGCAGAAGAATCGAATTGCTTTGGAGATCCACGATGGCATCGTGCAGGAATTAGTTGCCAGTGTGATTCATGCTGAGAGTCTTGAAAAAATAGTAGATAAGCCTGCAGAGTTGACTCATCGCATCAAGGCCCTTGTTGCCTTGATGAAGAAGATTACCAATGATACAAGAAATGTGTCTCACAATCTACTGAGTGCCGATGTGAGTACTATGTCATTGCCTGAGTTGTTTTCACGATTAGAACAACAGCTAAAGTCTCTTACATCCATCGATATTCAGATGCAGGTACATATCGAAAATGAAAGCGATATATCTGATGAAATCAAAACCAATATATTCAGAGTCGTTCAGGAGTTGACTACTAACATTATCAAACACTCCAATGCAACATTTGCCTCAATTACTCTGGAAGAAATAGGGGATGATTTGTTCGTTACAGTTCGTGATAATGGGATTGGTATGAATGAAGAAAGTACTATAGGAATTGGAACGTATACGGTACGAAATAGAATTAGCAAAATAGGTGGAACACTGCAGTACCACTACCCCGATTCTGGTGGGATGGAAGTTAGCTTCAGTGTTCCATTAATTTAGTTATTCAGTTTTGAGTATAGATGCAGGATTGATCATTGATGCCTTAATCGTTTGAATTCCCACACTCAATAATGTCACAAAGATTACAACAGCTGCCGGGAGTAATATCATCCAAACAGCTATCGAAGTTCGGTAAACAAATCCTTGAAGCCACTCTGAAACGATAAAGAAAGTTCCTGGTATAGCGATTAGAGAGGCTATTCCTATAAGGATAAGAAAACGATAGCCTATTTTCATCGCGATATTTCCTGCTGATGCTCCTAATACTTTTCTTATTCCGATTTCCTTATTCTTAGTCTCTATAATGAATGCTACCATTCCTATCAGGCCAAGACAACCAATTAGAATCGCTACGGAAGTAAATACCTTAATCATCGTGCTCAATCTCATTTCAGATTGATATTGCTCATTGAAACGATCATCCACATAGCGATAACTGATTGTATTTTCTGGATCAAATTGGTACCAAAGATCTTCAATGGATGATAACGTACCAGCTTGATTATTACCCTTCAGTTTTAAACAAATAGTTCTCATATTATCACCTTTCAGCATGATCATTGGGGTGATGGACGTATGCATTGACTCAAAATGAAAATCTTTGGTGACTCCTAAAATTCTACCGGACTGATAAGTTTGATCATCGTAAGGGCCATAGTTAATCTTTTTACCAACGATATCATGAGGGTTGGTATATCCCAGGGCCTTTGCAGCGCTCTCGTTAATTAAGTAATATCCCACACTATCCTGAATCATATCCATGTCAGAAGTGAAATTGCTACCTGCTACCAATTCTATTTCGAAAGTTTTGAGAAAATCTTCATCAATCCATATGAATGGAAGTCGGAAATTGATATTGGTGGTGCTGTCTCCCTGATGAAAGGAAGCACCCCAACTATCAGCCAAACGCCCTGTAGGAATACGCGACGCATATGCTGCTTTTTCTACATTAGGCAGATTCAATAGTTCATTTTTAAATGTCTTAAGACTATTGATGTTTCTGCTCAATCGTACGGATACTAATTGTTCCCTTTCATACCCGGGATCAGTATTTTGAACATAGTGCAATTGGCTTTCAATAACTGCTAATGCAAAAATAAGGGCGATGGTAACTCCATATTGAAAGGTCACCAACCAGTTTCTAAAGTTCCATTTGTTGCTATTGATAGATGATTCTCCTTTCAATGCCTGTGTTAGATTAATCCTGGATAAGAAGACAGAAGGATATGATCCAGATAATATGGCCACAAGAAATAATAAAGCTATTAACCCGAATAAGAGGTCAAGGTTGGAGCTGATATTCAGCCCAAGGGATTTGCCCATAAAATCGTTGAGAAATGGCAGGGCCAGTTCTGCTAGAATCAATGCAATCGGAAATGCCAGTAAATTGACAAGAAATGCCTCAGTTAAGAACTGCTTGATAAGTGTAGTTCTTAGGGCTCCTAATACTTTTCTCACACCAACTTCTTTCATTCGTCTGCTGAAATGAGAAGTGGCCAGGTTCATATAGTTGATACAAGCAACTATAAGAAGTAATATGGCAACAATGGCGAATATGTAAACTTGTTGAATACTCCCATTGGTTTCGATTTCTGACTCCAGGTTCGAGTAAAGGTGAATACTTTGTAAGGGTTGCAATTCAAAGTCATAAAAGTCTTTCGCATCTCCTCCACTTGAAAACTGTCCTACATACTTATCAAAAAATGCATCTTTCTGGCTTTCAATGGTTGTAGGATTTGCTCCATTCTGCAGCATCAGGTAGGTAAGCCAATTATAATTTCCAGTAACATTACTCATCGAAGATTCACCAAATACCTGTTCGATGAATCGGATAGGAGCGAGGTACTCGAAATGAAAGTGCTGGTGTTCTGGCATGTCTTCCATCACACCGGAAACTGTAAATGGTGCATTTAATCCATCTCGCTGTAGTGTCACTCGTTTTCCAATCACGCCTTGAGTTTGCCAGTCATTACCAAATAGGCGAATGGCTGAAGTTTCAGTAAGTACAAGAGATTGTTCTGTGCTAAAAGCTGATTCTGCACTACCTTCTATAAATGGAAAAGTAAACATGTCAAAGACATCTGGATCAGTAAACACAACTTGTTCTGCAGGAAATTTGCGATCCTCCACTAGTAGGTCTGGAAATGCCCAGGGATAAAATCTCGTTGCTTTAATTACTTCAGGGTAGTCCTCTTTAAAACGCTCTGCGTGTCCGGCTGATGCAAATGCCCAGTGTCTGCTAAGTGCACCTTCAGAAGTGAAGTTCTTCACGGTTAGCCGATAAATGTTATCGGCATTTTGATGATGTTGGTCGTACTTTAGCTCATCCTTGATAAAAAGAGCAATCAATACAAATGCTGCAACCCCTGTGGACAAGCCAATGACGTTAATTGCAGTACCCATTTTATATTTCCACAGGTTTCTGAGGCCTATTTTGATGTAATTTTTGAACATAGATATTTCCTTTTGAGTTGAGTTGATCGGTTGAAACTGCCTGATGATACCGTTTCTGAATAGCTTGACTATTTGCCACCAGTACCAGGCCGAATTATTCTTTTGTGTTGGAGATTCGAGTCGGTCATAGTACTCCTCTTCCAGGTCACCTTGAATGTCTTCTAAGTATTGTGGTTTACAAAACCACCTTAGAAGTCTATTGGCAAGTTTTGGAGGTTGATTTAAAGCCATGAGAATTCAAAAACCGTTTTTGGAATGGCATTCCACATTTGGTTACGAGTTTCTTTGGAGTAAGCCAATGCTTGCTTGCCCAAGTCAGTAATTTCAAAGTATCGCTTTCTTTTACCGCCTCTTTTCGATGTACTTTCTCCAAAAGTTGAATGTAAGTAGTCCTTGTCTTCCATTCTTCGTAAGGCCGTCTGCAGTGCTCCTACACTTACAGTACGTTGAAGTCTTTCTTCAATATCCTTCTTGATAGAAACACCATAAGCATCTCCGTGTAGTATGGCGACAGTTAAGAGTACTATTTCTTCAAATTCACCTAATTGATAATCTTTCATGAAATAAAATTCCTAAATGTAGATTAAATATAAAATTCCTAAACGTAGTTATTATAATTGAGTTGCATTTAGTGCAGATTAAAGTCTTTTTTAATTGAAGTTGATTTTAAGGGTTTATCTATATTACTGAAGACTTTTATAACAGATTAGCGGCTTATTCGTTTTAAGGATAACGCTATGAGAATTACAATGATTTTTTAAAACAACAGCGAAATATGAAAAAGATAATTTTTACCCTAGGATTAGTTTTAATAGCACTAGTTGGTTTTTCACAAGCCAAAGTAGAGATAGGTTTGAAAGGTGGATTGAACCTTGCAAGTATTAACAGAGAAGATGCAGTGGCCAATTATGAGAATGCTACAGGCTATCATGCTGGAGCTTACGGATTAATTAAAATTGCCAATATTGGTATACAACCAGAATTATTGTATTCTACTAGAGGAACGGATGTGACCGTTAGTTCAATATCTCAAGATTTTTCTCAAGAATATACTTATTTGGACATACCAGTGATGCTTAAGCTGTATGCAGTAGCGGGTTTGAATGTACAAGTTGGTCCTCAGTTTGGTGTATTACTTTCTACTAGTGGACAAGTTTATGATCCAAACTCCGGCACAACAACAGAAATTAGCAAAGACAGTTATAAAAATTCTGATGTTAGTGCAGCGTTTGGTCTAGGCTGGGATGCTCCATTTGGAGTGAATGTAGCAGCTAGATATGTTTTAGGACTAACCGACATTGATAGCAGTAGTGAAGAAGCTAAAAATCGTACATTTCAGGTTTCTCTTGGATTTAGGTTGTTCAAGGTCGGGAAATAACGAATCAGAATTGATGAAAAATAAAAAGGTCTGATGCAAGTCAGACCTTTTTTATATCGAAATAACAAACAGCAGCAACGCAACTACAATACCAGTAAATAAGATAATTGGGCGGTGAGTTGGTTTCATATCTAATTAACCACTCTACTCATTGCAACCCTTATTCTTTACTAAAAGAATAGTCTCTCTCTACTTTAGCGATTCTGGTTATGTATTGAGCATACCAATTTTTGATACCTGATTGCTGTGCAGCTAGGTGCTCTGTATTTGCTTTCCAGTTCTTGATGGATTCCAAATCCTTCCAGTAACTAACAGTCACGCCAACTTCATTTCTAGCTGATTCTACACCTAGAAAACCAGGTTGCTGATGAGCTAACTCCACCATTCTTTCAGCTGTTTCACCATATCCTGAGTCTTCCTCTGTACGGATGCTTGAGAATATCACTGCGTAATATGGAGGAGTTGGTGTTTTAGCTAACATAGTTTAAGAGTTAATAAGAAGGTAAAAACCAATAATGCCAATTATAAAGCAAAGAGGCGAGAAGAATTTAGAATCCATTTCACCGAACTCAGTATCCTTTACTCTTTTGAAAGCACCAACATATCTGAAATCGCCTATAGCTCTTAAGGTGAAAATAGATGGTATAACCCATGCCCCAATGGAATTAACTCTTTCCGGCCAATTTAATTGGATAAATGGCGTATTGTTAAAATAGAAGATTCCAAAAAAGGCAAGCCCAATTGCTACAAAAATCGTTACACCTTTCCCAGGAGAAAATAAATAGTTACCTTCTCTGTCTGTCGGTATAGCATTCGAATGTCCCCATTTGCCTCCAAACGTCCAATAAATATGGATTGCAGATAAGAAGAAAAATACAGTTGCTAGTAATAGATTGGGAAAAAGCATTGTGATTGATTTTGAAGCAATGTTATGTTTTCGACTAAGGATATCCTAATCAAATATTGGAAATAAACTTAGGATAAGATTAATGCGGTGACTAGTCCTGAATAAACGATACAGTTTATACAAGGATAATAAATTAGATAGCATCGGGGATTTCCTCGGTGCTATTTTTGGTTTTA
>PBTY01000066.1 GCA_002729235.1 Rickettsiales bacterium
CATTCTGGTAAAACCATCAGTGTAGACGATCAAGTCTACGGCTAAAACCTTGCCTACACTTTTTACTGAGGTGATCAATTCGTACAGAGCCCTAAGATTCTGATCTGCTTGTATCAGCTCATCCATTTTTAGCTCTGCCTTGTGGAGTGATTCTCTTAGACCAGCAATTGCAGCTCTACTAACACGTTCAATTTCTCTTCCTGACTTTGGATCAATTTTCAATAACTCATCTACACAGCTACCGTCTGGCTGTGAAGACTATTTTGTAGCCTTATCCTGGTTTTCATAAGGTCTTTCAGCAAATTTAGAGTAGGATGTGACAGTTTTACCAGTTTGGCTTCATGTTGATGTGTATAAGCAAAATTGGCAATTCGTTCGGCATCGATTTTATCTGATTTACCTCTCATCAAGCCAATGCTTCGTTTGATATGCAGCGAAGATTCTAACCACACTTTGCAACCTCGTTTCAGGAGGTACTTGACCAAATTCTGAGTATAGATTCCCATATGCTCCATACAGAAAAGTGTTTGCTCATGATCATCATTTCCATGCTGTTTTAGCCACTTTTTCATCTTCTGATAACCATCAGAATCGTTGCTAAAAAGAGCAATGCTTACTTTCATTGATTGGCAATTGATCACTGCCACATCAATGCTCATTTTACTAATATCAATACCGACAACATGTGGGTAATGGATTTGCTTGGAGATGAGATTTTCCATAATTTCAATGTGAAGTTCAAAACCTTGATTGTAGGGCATCACTTAAAACGGATCCCTTAATATCTATCTGAACATTTAACAATGGAAAGCAAGCCCTGAATCGCCCAATAAGTCTGGAAACTTGGTTAGCGCGTAGTTCTAACTTGCTTTCTTTTACTATTAATAATTTAAGCCTTTAATTCTTGGAATAGTAATATGAGGGGAAGCTAAAGGTTAGCCTTCACTTCATAATCAAGATAGCATGCTCCATTTTCTCCGCAGAGTACGACAAAACCTTCTAACTAAAAACAAGCTCAAGGTATATATTCTATACGGAGTTGGAGAAATATTTCTTGTAGTCATTGGAATCATGATCGCTCTTTCGCTTGACAACCAAAATAAGTCGAGAATAGAAAAAGAAGAATTAAAAAATTACCTTCAGAAAATAGCAATTAATGTCAAAGCTGATCTTCTGGTTGCTCAAAAAATGACTAGCGATAGAACCTTCCAATCTGCCTTGTGCGCAGAAGCTACCAATTTGATATCTAAGCAAAATTTCGATGAAGGTGCGCAAAGAGTAATTACGAACGCTCTCTTCGCTATAATTATCGAACAGCCAATAAATTTCAATAGGAGTGGATTTGAATCACTCAAAAACTCCGGTTACTTACAACATTTAGATGACGTTAATTTAGAGAACCTCCTATACGCCTATTACAGTTCATCCGATAAGGTAATTTTTGAGGAAAACAGTTTACAGGTATGGTCTAACGATCTAGATCTTCAACTCCATAAATCTGGTTTTTTTTCTAAGTGGTTAGAACTGGAAGAAAGGCCAAATCAGCCAATTAATGAAGCAATTGGCAACTACACTGAAGAACTTACAAATCATCCCGGACATGATATTGTTCTTTCAATTTTCTACAGAGGATATTTATTTACCGCCTTTCTAACAGGATTTTATGATGAACAAATTACTTCTGGTACTAAGCTAATCAATGCAATAGATGAATATGTAAAAAAGTAGCGAAGGCTAACAGACGATGATGGCGCATGGCCTTACTTAGACCTTTGCCACGGTTCTGCCCAGCATCCCGCTTATCTTCCGCCAAGAACTTGAAGTGCTTTCTATCCTCTCCAGCTCGTGGGAGTTTTTCATCTGTATTGGCGCAGTGCTTATCTGATACTTTGAATGCACCCCTTGGCTAGGCGCGACAGATAAGCTACTTTTAGTGCAATTATTAAGCTCGGAGGCCACAGCGCCATATCTGCGTTATCTACAAGGATCTGCTGGATGTAGAACTAACAATGAAAGCAATTCTCGCCATATTAACCATCTTACTTGCCAACTTTTGCGTGGCACAGTCTCGAACAATTACGGGAACGATAGTTAGTGCAGATATGGAACCTTTGCCTAGAGTTGACATTTACAGCATGGACACTGTTGTATTGGGAACAACCGAAATGAACGGAACATTTGAAATGGAAGTACCTTCAAACGCAACCGAAATTCTGGTCGGATGGATTGGAATGGAATGGCAAATTGTCGAACTGCAACCTCACTGCAACACGGTTAACGTCCTCCTAATGTACGCAGGTAATTACTGTCATCGGTCGGATAGGAAGAACGAACGGAGACGAAGAAAATATCTGGCTCAGCAACCAGAACTTCTTCAACAAGCATACGAACAAGGAATCTTCGGAACTGAAAAACCCTGCAGATAACAGTCGCTGATCGGGCATATGCCAAAGTGCTTTCTGGCTGGTTTTAGTGCAACTCGACCGTGAATCTGCCGCTGAGAAACGACTGTGCTTTCTATCGTCTTTTGCTCGCAGGATTTTTTGACTTTCAGAACGTAGTGCCATTTTGAACCGTTGTTAGCCTCGGCAGATTTCACTACTTTAGTGCTACTAGCCAGTGAGGCGCACACAAATCGATAGTTGGTCGTTACGTCTATTCCCAATGACTTACATTTTACTCGGAATTCTTCTTTTAAGTATCCTAATCCTGTTTTTCATTTCGGTCAACTTGGAACGAAAAATGCGTCGTAAGATTCATGATCGAATAATTCAAGACGCCAGAAGCAAGAACTTGAACCCTGTTAAAATCGAATATCCAAAGAACGCCGATTGGACTAAATGGCCTTTTGAAAACAGAATTAGAATAGGAAACTCTCCGTTTTACGGAATACCAACTAACCGAGAGTTTCATAGACTTCTAACTTCAAGAAAAACATCTGGAGCAGAGGAAATTTGGTGGGTCATAGCCACTGATCGATATAAACCGAGGAGAATTGAATTGGAATGGAAAATAACTAGTCGCAAACAAGCAGAATAGCGAATGTTCCACTAAGATTTAGCTAGTTTCTATAGGACTTGCCTGTGAATCTGCCGCTCGAGAATGGTCGAATTTGACCCTACATCAATACCCCATTCCGAGACTGAATCGCTGCAGGAATGTCTTCATCACCCAGCATCTCTTTTAGGTCAATTTCAATCGTGCGACAGATCGAAAGCATCGGGATGTCATTGGCTAATCCCTCGAATGGGTTTTCTGAGTAATCACCTACAATTTCCATCATTACGAAGATCCAACCTACGGTCACATTGAATGGGATAGATAACCAAACCCCAAACTCTCCAAGCTTCGCAAACTCTGAAATCATCCCAAAGGGTAGGAGCACGATGAATATGGCAATGAACACAAAGCTCATGTTCGCGTACTGACGTGGAATTGGGAATTTCTTGATGCGTTCACACTTCCCTTGATGGTCATAAAAGTCTTTGAGAAGTGTTTGCAACTCCATGTGACGGAAGTCTTCGGTCAGTCCTGATTCTCTAAGTTGCTTCAAATCCTGCGATTGATGATCGATCAGTTGGGTAGCAGTGTTTTTGAAATTGATGACTCTATCATATTCTTCTTTAGCCAGGTAATTGGTCAGTTCGGATTTGGTCACTTCATCATCTACCAGACCTACTCCGAAGTATTTTTGGTAATGACGGGCATACCTTCCGACCATTCCTCCTTGCTGTAAGTGCTCCCATTCGGTAGATACTAATAGTTGACTTCTGAGTGCGTATAGCCAGGCAATGTGTCTGTAAATCAGACGCTTTTGAATGGACTTTAGTTCATGATCACTCACGGGGCTCTCCGCAAACTGATTGGTAATGAATGACCTTACATACATTCCCCAGGATCGGCTGCTATTGATAATGGCTCCCCACATTTTTTACGAGCCTCCCACATGCGATCATACGCACTGTTGTTTTTGAAGCCTACGTAAAACGCCACAGCTGTACCTACTAGCGAAATAGGAAGCCAGGGAATATAAAACCATCGTACATCAGTATATTCATGTAAAAGAACTACAGACGTCATCACGGGTATCAACCACGAGAAGTGATGACCCGAGAACTGCATGATTCTTTTGAAGGAAAAGTTTTTGGTAACAAGCATGGAATGATAGTTTCATTAAACCCAATTTATGCATTAAAGCATAATTTGCCCTAAGGGCTGACGAACGTTTCTCTTTGTCAGGATACACTGCCGTGGTTAACCCTGACAAAAACTTCATTTTTATTAAGTTTTTCGTCATTATGCGATTGACTGTTCTCATTAACTTTCCAAACAAGTCAATTGCATAAACCGGGTTAAAGCTACCAAAATTTTCATTCCAATTCGATCACCATATCATCCTGCTCTACCATATCTCCTCCGTGCAGATAAACTCTTTTTACAGTGCCATCTTGAGAAGAGGTTACAGTAGATTCCATTTTCATCGCTTCGATGATGAACANAGGTTGTTTGGCCTTTACCTGATCTCCGGCTTTTACTTTTACCTCAGCCAGACGTCCTTGTAGTGGAGATCCAATCTGGTTTGGCTCAGTCGCTTTTTGGTGCTGCACTTTGGTGACCTGTACATTGTTATCCTTAATTTCAATAACACGTGCCTGGCCGTTTAGCTCAAAGTGCACTTTTCGCACACCATTTTCATCTGCCTTGGAGATGTACTGTAGACTAATGATGATGTGTTTGCCCTTACCAATTTCTACATACACTTCTTCGTCTGGCTCTATCCCAAAGAAGAAGGCTTTAGTTGGAAGAATCCAAACACCCCCATACTTCTTCCAGTAGTTGTAAAAGTCTTTAAATACCTTCGGATACAGCTTGTAAGATAAGAAGTCCAGTTCATCACAGTATTCATCAAACTCCTTCTGGAATGCCTTAAATTCTTTGTCAAAATCAACTGCTGGTAAATGAGCGTTTGGTCTATCTATAAATGGTTTTTCACCTTTTAAAATCACATCTGAGATCGCTTTCGGGAAACCTCCAGGGGCTTGCCCTAACTCACCGCGGAATAAACTAATAACAGAATCAGGGAAGGAGAGGGAGTCTCCACGATCCAGCACATCCTGAACGGTTAGTTTATTGGCAGTCATGAATATCGCCATATCGCCGACGACTTTACTCGATGGAGTCACCTTCACTATGTCTCCAAACATCTCGTTGACAATCGCATAATTCCTTTTTACTTCTTCAAACTGATCCTCCAGGCCAAGTGCGGCTGCTTGAGGTCGTAGGTTGGAATATTGACCACCAGGAATTTCATGATCATACACCTCAGCTGTTCCCGCTTTCAGTCCACTTTCAAATGGATAATAGAACTGTCGTACATCTTCCCAATAATTGGAATACTGGTTAAGTGACTTGACGTTCATTTGTGGATCACGCTCGTGTCCTTCCAGGATGTTAGCAATGGAATTGAAGTTTGGCTGTGAAGTTAATCCAGACATGGAAGCAATGGCTACATCTACAATATCTACACCAGCTTCAATGGCTTTTAGATAGGTGGTAGCCTGCATCGAGGAGGTGTCATGCGTATGTAGATGAATTGGGATTTGAACCTGATCCTTCAAAGCCCCAATCAACTCAGTAGCGGCATAGGGCTTCAAGAGACCAGCCATGTCTTTGATGCATAGCATGTGTGCTCCTTCATCTTCTAAAGCTTTGGCCATATNCAAATAGTACTGAAGATTGTATTTGGAGTTTTTGTCCATTACATCTCCCGTATAGCAAATACATGCTTCAGCGACCGAATTGGTTCGTTCTCTTACCGTCTTAATACTAACCTTCATTGCTTCNACCCAGTTGAGTGAATCAAAGATTCGGAAGACGTCCATTCCGTTCTCGGCGGATTTCTCAATGAATTGCTGAATCAAGTTATCAGGATAAGCTTTATAACCCACTCCATTAGACCCTCTGAAAAGCATTTGCAGTAAAATGTTCGGAACAGCTGCTCTAATGTTCTTTAGTCGATCCCACGGATTCTCATGAAGGAAACGCATGCTTACATCGAATGTGGCACCACCCCACATTTCCAATGAGAATACATTTGGATTGTTCTTGGCAAAACCCTCCGCAATTTTGAGCATGTCAAGAGATCGCATTCTGGTTGCCAGTAAGGATTGATGTGCATCTCTAAGCGTAGTATCTGTAAATAAGATTTGCTTCTGATCTTTGATCCAGTTGGCAAGCCCTTCAGGTCCTTTTTCTTCAAGGATCTGTTTTGTTCCGGAAGGATAAGTCCCTCGTCTCTCAAAATCCGGTACTTTAGGAGTTCTGAATTTCACCGAAGGGTCCACACGTTTCACACTCGGATTTCCATTTACAGCCACTTCACCGAGGTAATTGAGCAACTTGGTAGCACTGTTCATGTAGCGTCTCATCTGGAACAGTTCTGGATGATCCTCAATGAACTTTACAGTCGCTTTTCCACGGTAGAACACCTCGTGGTTCAACACATTTTCCAGGAACCCTTTGTTGGTGACAACTCCTCTGATTCGGAATTCAGAAAGTGCTCTTTGTAATCTTTGGGATGCTCCAATTAATGTTCTACCAGAGGCAGTGATTTTCACCAACATGGAGTCGAAGAAAGGAGAAATGGTTACCCCTGCATAGCAGTTTCCAGCATCCAATCTAATACCAAATCCACCCGGAGAGCGATAAGCAATTACCCGACCATAGTCTGGTTTGAAGTTGTTTTCTGGATCTTCTGTGGTGATTCTACATTGAATAGCGTATCCATTGATTTGAATGTCTTCCTGACTCTTGATGAAGATGCGTTTGTCATCTAAAGGGTAGCCACGAGCAATTTCTATTTGAGATCGAACAATGTCAATTCCGGTAATTTCTTCAGTGATGGTATGTTCTACCTGAACTCTTGGATTTACCTCGATGAAATAGATATTCTCATCAGCATCTACCAGGAATTCTACNGTTCCAACATTGTTGTAATTAACTTCTCGGGTAATGCGTAAGGCATATTCNTAGAGCTTATTTCGTGTTTCTTCTTTCAAGCCAATGGAGGGAGCTACTTCCACTACCTTTTGGTATCTACGCTGCACAGAACAGTCGCGTTCATACAGGTGAACCAAATTGCCATAGTTGTCACCCATGATCTGCACTTCAATGTGCTTAGGACTGTCAATGAATTTCTCAATGAAGATGGTATCATCTCCAAATGCCTTTTTAGCTTCGTTTTTGGCTTCATTGAAAGAGCTTTCGAGCTGATCAGCCTCTCGAACGACTCGCATTCCACGGCCACCACCACCGGCAGCCGCTTTCACCATCACTGGGAATCCAATACGTGCTGCTTCCTCTTTGGCAATGTCATAGGAAGTAAGTTCTCTTTCACTATCCTGGATCAGGGGTACGTTGGCCTTAAGTGCCACTTGTTTGGCTTTTACTTTGTCTCCCAGTTGCTCCATCACCTCTGGCTCAGGACCTACAAAGATGATTCCCTCTTCTTTACAACGTCTTACGAAATGTACGTTTTCTGATAAGAAACCATAACCGGGGTGTATCGCATCAACATCTTCTTTTTTAGCCAGAGCGATGATCTCTTCAATGTCCAGATAGGGTTTTAAAGGATCATCATCTTTTCCAATTTGGTAGGCTTCATCAGCCTTGTAACGGTGAAGAGAGTAGCGATCTTCGTAGGTATACATGGCTACAGTTCTAATTTTTAGCTCAGAAGCAGCTCTCAATACACGGATGGCTATTTCACCTCTATTGGCGACAAGAAGTTTATTAATGGTTTTAATTGTTGGAGTCATAGACAAGTGTTACGATTAGGTTTTGGGTTATGCTTTTGACGTAATCCCTAAGATATCTACTATCCAACAAAGCAAATTGTTCATTAGAAAATAATTTCTATCACCTAGGATAAGATGATATTCCTTTAGTTGGTTTGATCAAAAGCCAAAGGGCTATGCATAACTCATTTAAACCTATTGGGAGATAAAGGAACATTCCTAAACCGGTCTTAATTTGAAACAGGTAGGAGATAGGTCCGATAAAGGCAAATACGGCTCCAATAAATCCCCAAATGGAGATGAATTTGGGTAAAAGGGGTGATTGGTAAAGGAGATAGTAGAAAATACAGGCATTGATACTGAATAGGAGCATATAGATTAATGAAATCCAAACCCATTCTGATTTGAGTGCCATAGCCAATGTGGTGTGGTATGTTTCAGGAGTGGTTAGGGAGGCAAGGCTCATCAGTGTTGTCAACTTGATCTGGGAGATTATGATTAAGGCGAACTCTACAAAACGGACACCGAGATAAAAGATAGAAAGAGATTTGGAGAACAGTGCGAATTGCTGATACAGGATAACACTAAACCCAATAAATGAAAACGCACTCAGGATCTCCAAAATAACAGCAAGTCCTATCTGATGTCGATTGGATTGAACACTTAGAAGGAGGTCATCTTGATAAAGTACTTCTCCAAGAATCAGTTCATGTCCTGTAAAGTATGGAACAAGCTGTAGTAAGAAAAGTAATCCAGCGAATCGTTGAGTTTTGGTGGTGAGTGACATTCTGAAGTTCTTTTCTTTTCAGATGTCAGATTCACCCTAAAGGTTGCTTTGATGTCAGGTTCGACTAACTAACTTTTCGATAATTCCAGATTGCTAGCCCATTGATAATCAGTGCGTAGATAGCTACAATAGCAAACTGTTTGGTAATATCTGCGAACCCAGCTCCCTTGAGTAAAACCAATCGAACTACTTCAATAAAGTATCTAACCGGGTTGATTAAGGTGATTTTCTGAGCCCAGTCAGGCATGTTCTCAATAGCTGTAAATAAGCCGCTCATGAGTAAGAAAATGACCAGAAAGAACCACGAAATAAACATTGCTTGTTGCTGCGTTTCTGTCATGGTGGAAATAAAGAACCCTATACCAAGAACCATAACGATGTATAAAGCAGCGAAAGAATATAAGGCTGGTAGACTTCCTTCTATTGGAATATTGAAGACNAGTTTTCCTACAATNAACCCTAAAGTGAANTCAAACAGACCAATCAGCCATAAGGGNAATTGCTTGCCAATGATGAATTGNTANTTNTTNATTGGAGTCACATTTAGCTGCTCGATGGTTCCAAGTTCTCTTTCTCGTACAATGTTCATGGACGAAATAAATACCCCAATCATGGTCACTAAAAGCACCAGGATTCCTGGAACCATGAAGGTCTTGTAGTTGAGTTCTGGGTTGAACCAGTAGGAATACTCCACAGCTATTTGTTTCAGACTTACCGCTGATAAATTGAGTTTGGACGCAAATTTTTGTCGGAGTTCATTGTTATAATCCTGAATAATTCTACTCAGGTAATAGGTTCCTAGTCCAGCCTTAGTTCCATCAATCGCATTTACCAACAGTTGNATGTCNGNATTCTGATCTCTTACCAGTTCTCGCTCAAAGCCTTCTGGAATTTCCAGAACCATGTCTGTTTCTCCTCTGTTCACTGCCTCTTCACCATCTTTGGAGTTGAATGAGGTGCCATTGACAATGAAATAGGCTGATCCCTCCAGTTTTTGATGTAGCAGTCTACTAGACGTGGATTGATCCTTGTCAATCCAATANAGCTTNACGTTGCGAATCTCAAAGTCAGCAGCAAACGACAGCACCATTAGCTGAATGATCGGCATCACAAATAGGATAGGGAGGATGCCTTTATTCCGAAAGATTTGCAGAANCTCCTTTCTGACTAAAAATAGGATCGTTCTCATTCTAAACGCACTTTAAATTTCTTAACACTAACAGCAATGAAAAATAGAATGAAGCCACATAGAATGACCGTTTCCTTCCAGATCAAGGCTAATCCACTTCCTTTCAGCATAATTGCTTTGACCACTACGATAAACCATCTGGCNGGTACGATNTGAGAGATGATTCGCAATGGAAGAGGCATGTTCTCGATGGGGAAAATGAACCCGGAAAGTAGAATCGTAGGAAGCATCAATCCCATCAGGGATAGTAGCAAGGCAGTTTGCTGGGTCTCAGCGACTGTAGAAATCAGTATACCTAATGACAATGCCAAAAGAATAAATAGGAATGTTTCGAACAATAGCAGTCCAAAATTCCCTAGTATAGGCACACCAAAAACAAATTTCCCAAGCCCGAGGATAATCAAGGCGTCAATTAGTGATAAAAGAACATACGGTATCACTTTGGCTAGAACAATTTGTGCCGGTTGCATAGGTGAGGCCAGTAGCACTTCCATGGTTCCCAGTTCTTTTTCTCTGGCAATGGAGATGGAGGTCATCATGGCCGAAACCAACATCAATAAAATAGCAATCAATCCCGGAACGAAGTAATAGACTCCATCTAGCTCTGGATTGTACCAATACCTGGATTGCACGTTGACACTGAACGGGATGCTACTTGATCCGTTTTGTTCAAGTGCAAAGTCGCCAACGATGGCTTGTAAATAATTGACAAGGGTGTTAGCTGTATTGGGGTCTGAAGCATCTGCGATCAACTGAACAGCCGCTTTTCCTTCGCTTTCCAGGTTGTTGGCAAAGTTTTGTTCAAACAGGACTATTATCTTGACGCTTCCATTCTTGAAAGCGGTTTCCATTTCTTGCTGATCGTAGATTTTGGCACCTTCTTCGAAGTAGGAATTGGAAAGTATCTTCTCTTTTAGTNCCAGGGTTTTTTCATCCTTGCTCAGGTCAAGAAATCCAATTTTGGCATCTCTAATTTCATTGGTAATGGCATAACCAAATAGCATGATTTGGGCTACAGGCATTCCAAATAAGATCAACAGTGTTCGCTTGTCACGAAATATGTGAAAGAACTCTTTTTTCACAAAGGCTAAGAATCGTTTCATGGCTCTAACGTGCGCCCCTCCCTGGCAATTCCTACAAATACTTCGTCCATATTATCGGCATTAAAACCGGCTTTCAATTCATCTGGAGTCCCCAATGCGGCAATTTTACCAGATACCATCATGGAGATCCGATCACAGTACTCTGCTTCATCCATGTAATGAGTGGTGACAAAAACGGTAGTCCCCTGATCAGCTTCTTCGTAAATCATATCCCAGAATTGTCTCCTCGTAATTGGATCAACTCCTCCAGTTGGTTCGTCTAGGAAGATGATCTCTGGATCGTGAATCATCGCTACGGAAAAGGCTAGTTTTTGCCTCCAACCCAACGGTAAACTATTGATTAGGGTATTCGCTGAAGATTCCAGACCCAATCGTTCCAATAGAAGATGAGTCTTATGCTTAATTGCTTGATTGGACAATCCATAAATACCTCCAAACAATTGGATGTTCTCTTTTACGGTAAGGTCAGCATACAAGGAAAATTTTTGACTCATNTAGCCAATGTGCTTTTTGATTTCTTCNGATTNCTTAAATACATCAAACCCAGCGACNGTNGCTGCACCACTAGTTGGGCTGAGGAGACCNGTAAGCATTTTCATAGCAGTGGTTTTACCAGCTCCATTGGCACCAAGAAAACCGAAGATTTCTCCCTTGTACGTTTCAAAGGTGATATGATCCACGGCATGAAAACTTCCAAACGCTTTGACCAGGTCTTTGACTTCTATGATGATCTCGTTTTTCATGCAGTCTTGGTCATCAATCTCATAAATGTATCTTCGATGCCTGGTTTGATAGCTTTCACCCTGACATCTTTGGTTTCTTTTTGGGCTAACCAGGCTTCCAATTGATCAGCATGTAGTTGCTCTGAGCTTGTAAAGTGAATCTCCGAACCAAATGAATACGCCGAATAACAGGCTGGATGATCTTTTAGTAGCTTTAAAAGTTGATATTTATTCTTCCCATTCACNGCAAAAAGNGGNGCNTCAAANANCTNATTNANNNNTTCNGGTGTATCTATNGCTAGAATTTCACCTGACTGAATCAAAGCAACACGATCACANAAGCTGGCTTCATCCATATAAGGCGTTGAAACGAAAATGGTCAAGCCTTCCTTGTTCAGTTTTTTAAGCATGTCCCAAAACTCTTTTCGAGATACAGGATCAACACCAGTTGTCGGTTCGTCCAGAAATAAAATGTCTGGCTTATGAATCATCGCACAGCACAAGGCGAGTTTCTGCTTCATGCCACCGGAAAGGGCACCTGCTTTCCGATCTTTAAAAGGTTCTAGTTGGATATAAATGTCTTTGACAAGCTCGTAGTTCGCTTCAATGGTCGTCTCAAACAAGTGAGCAAAGAGCGATAAGTTTTCTTCTACGCTGAGATCTTGATACAGCGAAAATCGACCCGGCATATAGCCAATCTTTGTTCTCAATTCCTTGTAATCCTTGTTGGGATCAAGACCGATTACGAGGGCATTACCAGAGTCTGGATTCATCAATGAGGTAAGAATACGGATAATGGTTGTTTTACCAGCTCCATCGGGTCCAATGAGTCCAAATAGCTCACCGTCGCCAACTTCCAGATTGATGTCTTTAACAGCAATAACCTCTTTGTAGGTTTTTCGAATATGTTGTAAGCTGATTGCGCTCATGATCCTTTTTGGAAAATGATTTCTCCTGGCATTCCTATTTTCAGCGAACCATCATTGATGACTTCTACTTTTACAGCATAGACCAGGTTGACACGTTCTTCCCTTGTTTGAATGATCTTAGGAGTAAACTCAGCTTTTGGAGATATCCATGAAATCCTACCCGTGTATTGCTTTAGGTCTTCTCCATGATCAGCTTGCAAGGTCACCTCATCATTGATTTTAAAATCAGTTAATTGGCTCTCGGATACATAGGCTTTAAGCTCTATTTTGGATAGATCAGCTACTTTTAAGATGGGCTGACCTGGATTGACCAATTCACTTGCTTCTTTGAATCTTTCCAACACAGTTCCTTGAATTGGGGCTTTTAAAGTAGATCGATTGATTTGATCATCTATCTGAGCTATTTGCCAGTCAAGAGGATGAATCTCTGCCAGGATTCCACGATTGGCGGTAGATAATTGACTTTCCGTGGCTGCAATTTGGGAGTTGACCACCTGCAGTTGTCCCGACAAGTCATCCAGTTGCTTGGAAGTAGCTGCACTATCGGCCAAAAGAGCTTTAACTCGATTGACTTCTCTTTCTAGGTTTCGTTTCTGTTCGTAAAACACTTCCAACTGCACAGGTACATTTTGAAGCCTGCTCTTCAANGCATTCTTCGTNGCTTTNAATTGTTGTTTCTTTAGGTAGAGTTGAGTGGTGTCAATTTGAGCAACGATTTCATTGGCTTTGACCGCATCACCCTCTGATTTGGTAATGGACAACAATTTACCAGAGACCTCAGCAGATAAGAATATTTCTGTAGCTTCAAAGGTGCCAAAAGCATCTGCTTCAGATGCATTTTCGGAGCATGAACTGAAAAATGCTGATAACAAAATCAAAGCAATAACGAATTTCTGATTCATAACTTTCAATGTTAAATCGCTTGGTTTTGGATTTATATTTTCTACTGATTTCATGGCGTATTTCCGGATAAAGTGGTTTGAGTAACTATTGCTTTTGCTAGTTTGATTTGATCGCTTGCAAGCTGAAGTTTGCTTTGAGTTAGATTATTGAGTTCTGTGAGGTAATCAGAGGCAGAGATGGTACCTTCTTCCAGCTGTGAGCTAGCTGTTTCGGTAATGTCTTGTTGCAATTTTACCATCTTTTCATCTGTTTCAATAGCTTGCCTTAGGATGACTACTTCTGTCTCTTGTTGTAGCAACTGGTTGTCGATATTTCTGATGAAATTATCTTGTTCACTTTGAATGATTTCCTGATTCAGTTTTAATACTTGCTTTTGCTTGTTGGTACTATTCCAATCCCAAAACTTCCATTCCAATCGACCGCCCAACATGTAAAAGGTAGACCAGTCGGTTTCGAAAAGGTTCAAAGGGTTAGGATTTCCATAACCAAGGTTAGCGAAAGCCAATACTTTAGGTCTTGAAGTACTCTGGAGTAAGTTTTTATTTGCTTCTAGTTGATTGGATCTGGTAGAGAATAGGTCGAGTTCTGGTCTATTCAATTCCAATTGGTTGGATGTGTTAGTGTCAGGAAGAGATAGCGTGATGTCTGAAGAAATAGGCTCACCGATCCACTCTCCCAATATCTTAAGGAGGGCTATTCGTCTCAGTTTCAATGATTGTAAAGTTTGCTCTGAAGCCAATTGTTGTTTTTGTATCATCTTTAGAGCAGAAGGCAATAAGATGCCGTTCTTAATTCCAGATCGAATGGTCTGTTCTCGGTTTTGAAGTTCTGATTGTAAATCCTTGTTGATTAATTGATTGTTTTGGATCTCAATAATGCCAAAATAGAGATCGTTGATGATGCTCCGAATCTGGTAAAGATTCACTTCCAATTGTGCCTGGCTTACAGCAGATTCTGACGATTTTAGTTGTTGGGAGGCTTTGATTACTCCTCCTGAATAGATGTTTTGTGTGAGGTTCAGGGATACCTGGTACTGATCTTTAGGTATTTGTGGGATGGAAGATCCTGGCATCTCAAAAGGTAAGCTGAACACATCAGATTGATAGGACGCTGATCCTTTCAAAGTCAGATCCGGAAGATTTTTATTCGTGACAATATCCTGGTTAAGCTCCTGTATGGACTTCAGATACATTTCCTGTTTTTTGAGTGGACTCTGCATCTCAGCCTTTTCATAACAAGTGGTAAGGTCGATCGACTGTCCCATGCTTAGATTGTGTAAGACGAGGGCAATAGCGACAAGAATAGATTTTACTAAATGGTTTAACCTTTTGGTTAATTTCATGATAAAATTTTTTAAGGTCTCAATGCATTCATAACAAATTTAGGTACTTCTGTCTTTCTCAATTCCATGAACTGAGCGAAGGAGCTTTCTTCCATTTGTGCAATGGATTTAAATAGTATTCTCCCAGCAAATGGGAAAACTAATAGGCTGATCAGATTGAGGATAAACATTTCCACGGTAATCTCTCTAATATTTCCTTTTTGATATTCTTCCTCTAATTGTTCTTTTAAAACCGTGAAGTCAATTCCTTTATTCAGATTTAATCGCTGAATTAACTGATCTGGGTGTCTTTGTAATTCATTCATAACGAAAAGTGGTAATTCAGGTCTTTTGGATAGGAATTCCATGTACTTGTCTGCCAATTGGTACACCTTTACTTCCAAGGGAACACGACTGTTTAGAATGGAAAATAGTCCTGGAAGCATGTCTTGAATGATGTCATCAAAAATGGCATGAAACAATTGCTCCTTACTGCGGTAGTAGTAATGAAGTAAGGCTTTATTGATGTTAGCGAGATCCGCAATCTCTTGCATTCTTGCTCCAGTCATCCCTTTGGTAATAAACACCTTTCTGGCTGCCTCTTTGATCTTATCTTCTGTAGACTGTTCCTCCATACTCTTGCAATATACGTAGATATTAACCAAATGGNTAAATTATTGTCAAGGTAATTTATTGTTCATACCAATTCTGATATAGAACCTTCATTTGAAATCAGCTAACTGACACTCGTTCAGTTCGTTGTATTCCATTAATCGCTAGTAGAATTTGTTTTGACTTTTACAATTAGCTAGATTAAAGATTATTTCACCACCTATCTAGCATGAAAAAATACGACGTTATCGTAATTGGTNCGGGACCTGCTGGCTATGCTGCCGCTATGCGTGCCGTTGANTTCAAGAAAAAAGTAGCATTAATAGAGAAGAAACAACTAGGCGGAGCTGGNATCCATCACGGAGCTCTTTGGAGTAAAACCTGGTGGGAGTTGAGTAGGGAGGCTTATATGTTAAGGAAACACGGGGATGCTCTAAATACTGGAGGAATTTCATTCAACTACCACAAGATTCAATCTGAGGTTCGAAAAGCTGTGCTGGAGCGAATGGAGCAACTTGAGCATCACATGCATAATATCAATGTCTCTATTGAAGATGGTTTGTTTGATTACATTCAAGGTAATGCTCGTGTCGCCTCAAAGCACGTGGTAGAAATAAAAGGTCTTAATGAAACAACCCAAATTGAGGGTGAATATATCATCCTGGCTACAGGAAGCACCCCTCGAAAATTGGCTGAGATACCTATAGATGAAGAACACATCTTTACGAGCGATGGACTGGATAAGTTAGAAGCCTTCCCGAAAAGCATGGTAATTGTAGGGGCAGGGGTTATCGGTTGTGAGTTTGCAACCATCTTCTCCAATTTTGGTCATACGAAGGTTCACTTAATTGACAAGGGTGATCGCATATTGCCATTTGAGGATGAGGATGTGGTTAAGGTTATCGAGCGTAATCTTGAGGCTAAAAATGTGTTGATTCATAGAAATTCTCGCTTGATCGATATGAAGATAGAAGGGGAGATGGTGGTATATACCCTGGAATATACAGACGGTTCCAAAGAAGTATTCCGCGTAGAAAAGGCACTNGTTTCGGTGGGAAGAGTACCTAACTATCAAAACTTGTGTGATGATTCCTTAGAACTTAAAGTTGATGGTCGAGGCATTATCGATGATTTAACTCAAACAAGTATTGAAAATATCTATGCCGTNGGNGATATCACTGCAGATATCTCTTTGGTGAATGTTGGTGAGTTAGAAGGTCGTTTTGCCATTGAGCGTATTTTTGGTCAGCCAGAACGGCCATTGATTTATGAAAACATTTCTACAATCATGTTTTTGTCGCCTGAGGTGGCCGGAGTTGGTATGAATGAAATTCAGGCGAGAGCTAAAGACTTAGAGTATAAAGTGGTGAGCATTGATTATTCCTGTATTCCNAGNGCTATTGCTATGAGAAACACACAAGGGTTTATAAAAATCCTGGTGACGAATGACGATGAGCAAAAGATTCTTGGTATGCGTGTAGTAGGAGAGCATGCATCAAGTGCAATTCAGGCTGTGGCTTTGCTAATCTCTATGGATAAAGGGATACGTGAACTGGCAGAACTGATTCACCCACACCCATCTATTATTGAAGGAATTCAGGAATGTGGTAGAATGTTGCTGGGTAAGTCTATGCTGAAACCTGCTGTTCTTCGTAATGCGATGGTGTGCAAGACCTATTCCAAAGGAAAATATGCTGATTTAATTGAGGTTTAATTAACCCAATCAATTTCTGTCAAGCTGGTAAGGTGTTCTTCAGGTATTTCTGTTATTACCTCAATGGAGGTGGCTGTCACTTCGTAACTGATACCTGGTAGTTTCTTTTTAACCTTTAACGGAATACCTTCCCATTCCCAAATTTCCAAAGTGGTACCAGTTTTAAAGACCCAGACATTGCACGTTCTTTCTAAAAGTCTTTCCTGTCCAGTCAGTGTTCCACCTTTAGAGGTCATGATAGCTTCTATTGTTTCGCCTTTAGTCTTGTAGTTGAGAAGTCTGCTCCAGTTCTTATCATATTTTTTGGATCCGGTATTGGCATCAAGATTTGCTTTGTAGGTGTAATCTCCATCTGTTAGTTCTACCGTTCTCTCCTGGCTACTTATTCCATATCGAGTCATGGTGAGATCTCTACTTTCCAGTACGCGCCATCCATTGCGATCAAAATGGAGGGTAGATGTACCTGATCCATCTCCTGAGATACTGTAAGTAACAAGTCCAGCTTCTAGCGGATATTTTGGATTGGTGTCCGAGTTTATTTGTTCGGAGTTTCCATCAAGTTGGGCAGTGGCGAAAGAGCCAATAAATAATAAAAGTGGGGCGAGGACTTTCATTTGGTTAACAATGTGTTTGGTAGCTTGAAATTACGAGGTTTTTGGGAATAAAAAAACCCTGAAAATAAACTTCTCAGGGTTCCAACCAGCTATAGACAAGAATCCCGATTACGGGATGTTGTTTCTCTTTTAATTTCTTGAAGCTAATTTGAAAAAATAAAATGAATCTCGACTGCCAAAAGACTTTACCTGACTGCCAAAATGAAAAAATCCTCGTTTTTAAGCCAAAAACGAGGATTTTAAAATGTCATTTATAGAAGGTTGACACTTCGTTTAATGGTTTTCGATGCAGATCCGGAACGAAAACTTCCTCTTCCGGGTGACCAACAGGTAGTAAAAGAAAGGGTCTTTCGTTGGATGGACGTTCTAAAACCTCACTTAAAAAGTTCATAGGACTTGGGGTGTGAGTTAGTGTTACGAGTCCAGCATTGTGAATGGCACTGATCAACATTCCACAGGCAATGCCTACGGACTCATTCACATAATAGTTATTTGCTTTTGATCCTTCAGATAACTCATATACTTTCTTAAAAACAATAATCAACCACGGTGCCTTTTCTAGAAATGGTTTATGCCAGTCAGTCCCAATTGGTTCCAGATCCTTGAGCCAACGCTCACTCATTCGTCCGTGGTAGCTTTCGTATTCTTCTTTTTCAGCAGCGGCTCTTATCTGTTTTTTTACTTCAGGGTTGGAAACAGCACAGAATGTCCAGGGTTGTTTGTGTGCACCTGATGGGGCTGTAGATGCTGTTTGAATGATGTTTTCGATCACTGCTTGTTCGACAGGTTGATCACTAATATCTCGGACAGACCTTCTTTGATCCATCAGCTCATAAAAAGCCTTTGATCGATTAAGTATCTCATCGCTATCGAAAGAAAGTGCATCATATTTAATGTGGGTGTGGCCGTTTATTTCTTTTGATTCCATTTACAAGGTTTTAATAACTTCCTTAAATAATGTGACCAGGTGCTTTTCAGCAGCCCCTGCTGTAGCAATAATATCTGATATATCTACAGGATGAAGGTCATCTGGGTCACAGTCATCAGTAAGAACAGAGACTGCACTTACAGGCAATGCCAGTTGATTTGCCGCGATTACTTCTGGCACCGTAGACATGCCCACAGCGTCCGCTCCAATTTGTCTTAGAAATCGATATTCTGCTCGCGTCTCCAGGTTTGGTCCAGAAACTGCCACATAGATACCTTTGTTTAGTGGAATATTTTCATTGGCAGCAACCTTTTCCATAGCTTGATTCATTGCACTGTCATATGGGCGACTCATATCAGTGAAGATGGGGCCAAAAGCTCCTGAATTCTTTCCTCTAAGTGGGTTGTCTGGTTGTAAATTGATATGATCATCAAGCAACATTAGCTCTCCCTTTTTCCACTCTAAATTCATACACCCAGCAGCATTACTGATCAACAGTTTTTGGATGCCGAGAAATTTTAAGACTCTCACAGGAAACACTACTTCTTCCATGGAGTAGCCTTCGTAATAATGAAAGCGACCACTCATGGCTACTACTGTTTTACCTTCCAAAGTACCATAGATCAATTTTCCTTTATGAAATTCCACAGTAGCTATGGGGAAATTAGGAATGTTCTCATAAGGTATTTCCTGAATGATGTCAATATGGTTGGTCAAGGCACCCAATCCAGTGCCCAAAATGATGCCTACTTCAGGGGTTTCAAAGCCATTTTTTTTAAGAAAATCAACGGTTTTTTTAACGTCTTCTATCATTTTGTTGATAAGTTTCTAAGTGTTTCTAACACGGAAAATTAAAGACTTTTTATAGTAAAGAAGAAAATCTGTTTTTAAATTGAAAGCTCAAAACTCTGACCATACAATGAAAAAAATCTTATCACTTGCCCTAATGGTGATTGTGCTGCAAGTATCAGCACAGGAATTAATCACAGAAACGGATTTCGAGCTTTATGGAGATCACATTTTTGTTTCGGTGTCTGTAGATGATTCAGAACCAGTTGATTTCATCTTTGATACAGGCGATGGTCTTGCTGTAATTGACCTGGATGTGGCTAAAAAATTAGGCTTAAAAACAGACCATCAAGAAACTAAAACTAGTGCTCAAGGAAGCATCAGCGGTGCATTAATTGAGCATAACAAAATTGAGATCAATGATGTGAAACTGAACGAAATCGAGCTTTACACCACAGATTTAAGTCATTTAGAACAGACTATCGGACGAAATATTGATGGAATTATTGGTTATGATTTATTGAAAAGTTATGTCGTACAAATCGATTATGAATCAATGAAAATGAAGCTTTATGCTCAAGGTTCCTTTAAGACTGACGGGTATGTTGAATCCTTTCCATTTAAACTAATCAATTACATTCCAACGATTACTGCTAAGGTAACATTGAATAATGGAGAGTCTTATTCCGAAGACTTTTTCTTAAATACAGGAGCAGGTACTACGCTTGATTTTAATACTCCTTTTGCTAAAAAACATGATGTAATTGCAAAGACGGGCAATCACTATTCTTACCCCGTTGCGGGTCTTGAGGATAATGAAACTATGCACTACGAAGGTAGGATTAAGAATTTATCGATTGGGTCGTTTTCCATTGATGAATTACCAATTGGAATTAGTCAGGCTGAGCATGGAATTCAGCACAACAAAAAAGCTGCAGGAATCATTGGAAATGGGGTGCTTAAGCACTTTAATATGACATTAGATTACTCGAAGAGTGTGGTTTACCTGGAGTCTAATAAGAATTTTGATAAACCATATTTGGTAAATGCTAGTGGAGTGAATCTGCAATACAACAAAGAGCGATCCAAATTACTCATACATCGTGTGTTTGAGGGGAGTCCGGCAGCAGAAGCTGGTATCAAAGTGAATGATGAGTTGCTAAGTATTGATGGCAAAGCAGTTAACACTTTAAGCCTGCCAGAAATTAGAAAAGCATTGAAACAAGCTAAAGGAAGTGTGACTATTAAATACCTGCAAGCTGGTGTAGAGAAAGAAGCTAAGCTAGAGTTAGCACCATTGATCTAAAGTCAAGAAACAATATCATTGATGGCCTGTAAGATAATCTTGCAGGCCATTTTTATTTCATCTTCAGTGATCACTAGAGGAGGGGCAATACGCATGGCGTTATCACAAAATAAGAACCAGTCAGTTACCACTCCGAGTTCTATAGCTCTGTCAATAATTGGTTTCAATACATCGAAAGATTCAAATGCCACTGCCATCATCAGTCCTTTGTTTCGAATTTCTTTGATGGCCGGATGCTTTAATAAGTCTTTAAATAACTGAGCTTTTTGCTCAACCTGATCTATGAGATTTTCTTCTTCAATAATCTGAATAGTTGCTAGGGATGCTGCAGAGCTTACAGGATGACCGCCGAAAGTTGTGATATGACCTAGAATCGGGTTTTCTTTGAGGCAGTCCATGATTTGCTTAGAACTGATAAAAGCCCCAATAGGCATTCCACCACCCATTCCTTTAGCCGATACAATAATGTCTGGTACGATATGATAATGTTCAAACGCCCAGAATTTACCTGTCCGACCAAAACCAGCTTGTATTTCATCAAGAATAAGTAACGCACCAACCTTTTCGCAATGGGCTTTTAGATCATTAAAGTAGGTGTCATCAGCGACTTTTACTCCAGCTTCACCTTGCACTGTTTCCACAATAACCGCTGCGGTATGTTCATCAATGTGCTTAAATGACTCTGGTTGATTATATGGGATATGGTAATGGCCAGGCAACAATGGTCGGTAATTTTGCTTGAAAATCTCATTTCCCCCTGCGGATAGCGCTCCATGAGAAGATCCATGATATGCATTGATGCAAGAGACAATGTTAGGACGTCCGGTATACCGTTTAGCCAGTTTTATGGCACCCTCCACTGCTTCACTTCCTGAGTTAACCAGATAAACAGAGGAAAGTGGTTCAGGTAAAGTATCCGTTATGGCTTTGGCCAATTGAGCTTGAGGACTTTGGACATATTCTCCGTAGACCATCAAGTGCATGTATTGGTCTAATTGTTTTTTACACGCTTCAACAACTCTTGGATGTCGATGACTAACATTACTTACTCCTATTCCAGAAATTAGATCAATGTATTTTTTGCCTCCTGGTTCATACATATAAATGCCTTCAGCTCGTTCGATTTCTATCATGAGTGGAAAGTCGGTTGTTTGAGCCAGGTGGTTCTGGAATAGTTGTCTGTTTGTCAGCATAGAGCAAAGTTAACAAACCAAACGAGCGTGAGTAATTGATTTAAGACATTACTCATTTATAGAATTATATGAGCGGTTAGACAAAGTCAATGATTTTATGATTACTTAGTCAAAGAAAATAAAATACGAACTCATGTCTAATTCATTCAAGCTACTCATAATAGGAACATTTTTAACACTCATAAATTTTAGTTTGTGGGGACAGGAGATGCCGGATGATCCACAGATGTATCAGATAATTGATGCAGTGGATGCTAGCCGATTAGAAACTGACATTAGGAAATTGGCTGGTTTTGGTACTCGACATACCATGTCAGACACTGTCTCCAAAACCAGAGGAATAGGGGCGGCTAGAAGATGGATCAAATCTGAATTCGAAAAGATCTCTAAGGAATGTGGAGGATGCTTGGAAATATATGAACAGCGAACATTGGTGAAGGCAGATCCTGAAACGAGGATATATGAAGATACCTATGTAGTCAATGTTTACGCCGTTCAGCAGGGAACAGATTTTCCAAACAGGTATGCCATCATGAGTGGAGATATAGATAGCCGGGCTAGCGATGTGAAAAACTATACCATAGATGCACCTGGTGCAAATGATAATGCCACAGGAATGGCAGGAGCTATTGAGGCGGCAAGGGTTTTGTCTAAATATAAGTTTAAGAGTTCTATCGTATATGCAGGACTATCTGGTGAGGAGCAAGGCTTGTACGGAGGCAAACACCTGGCAGAAAAGGCAAAAGCCGATGGGTGGGAAATTATCGGTATTCTGAACAATGACATGATTGGAAACATAGAAGGCGTGGATGGTGTCATCGATAACCGGAGTTTTCGGATATTCTCTGAGCCTTATTCGAGTACATCTACCGAAAGAAGCTTGTTAATGAAACGATTTTATGGGGGAGAAAATGATGGAGAATCCCGACAATTAGCCCGATTCGTTTTCGAGACAACCAAAGCTTACATGCCTGAGATGAATCCAATCATGATTTATCGTTTGGATAGATTTGGTAGAGGTGGACATCATAGGCCTTTTAATGAAGCTGGGTTTTCAGGAGTGCGGATTATGGAAGCACATGAAAATTACAATAGACAACATCAGGATATCCGAACAGAGGATGGGATTGCTTATGGAGATGTGATTGAAGGGGTGAACTTTGACTATTGTGCTAAAATGACTGCTGTAAACTCGGTCGCCTTAGCGGCTATGGCTAGTGGTCCATCTGGGCCAACTGATGTGAAAATTGGAGGTATTGTAAGGCCAAGTGCTAAGCTCTCCTGGAATAAAGTAAAAGGAGCTAAAGGTTATAAAATTTATTGGAGAGATACCACATCACCTGTTTGGCAATATAGTCGATTCGTTGGGGATGTAGCTGAGTTTACTCTTGAAGGAGTTGTGATTGATAATTTTCTTTTCGGGGTTACTGCTGTTGGTGATAATGGATTTGAGAGCGTTGTTTCCTATCCGACGGGTGTTATTCGAAATTGATCCTCGTTTGTCAAAATAAATTGATGCGGAATTTTATTGATTTCGGCGAAATAATCTTGGTTCTCATGCGTGAGTGATCAAACTTGCAGATCGAAATGTGTTATCCACTAACGATCTAATTTTGATAAAACGCCTACCAACTTTAAGAGCGTACGCCATGGGAATATGCGCGGCTCTATTTTTAGGTTCATGTAATTTGGACCAATTTCCAAATCTGGACAATACCTATTTGCCGAACTATGAAGGTAGTGTTGCTTTCTTACTAATCAATGATACGGTATCATTCCGTGATTTTCTGGAAGAAAACATTACCGATACAGCTAATTATGATATTACTGATGAACAAAAAGTCATCTTTAGCTATGAGATAAATTCGAATTTTTCTCTAGCGGATAATTTTGTTGAAATACAGGAATTTAATAACCGTAAGATTATCGAAAGCCCAATTGGTATTCCTTTTGTGGCTCCATTTGATACGACTATCCGAATTAAACAACGGATAGTATTCAATTTCCCAGCAGCTGATGATGAAGTATTGGATTCTTTATTTTTTAGTTCGGGAGATTTAGAGCTTATTATTGAATCTACTTTCCCTAATTTATTAGAATACGAATTTACTACGAGTTCTTTTAGAGAAGTGGCTACAAATGATTCTTTAGTCATTCAGTCAAGTGTTGCTGCTAATTCCAGATCAAATTCTGAAATAAGTTTAGAAGGCTACAAGACACGTCTTATATCAGAATCCGATTCTAATAAATTTGTTGTAAACTTCACTGCTGACATATTATTAGCGGCTGGGAACTCACTTCAAGGTGATGAGTTTTTAAAACTGGATGTTAATGTTCTTAATCCTGATTTTGATTTGATTTTCGGGTCATTTGGACAGGATACCTTCAATGTTGATCAGACAAGAAAGCGATTGAAGTTTTTTGATGACCTTGGAGGAAGTGGGATTACTTTCGAATCTCCAAGAATAGAGTTTACTTTCGATAATGGCTTTGGTCTTCCCGTTGGAGTAAGTTTCGCAAACGTATACTTAACATATGATGAAGGCGATATTCAGTATTTTACCGGAGCTATTACTGAAACTCCTCATTTAATAGCAGCTCCTACTATTGATGAAGTAAATACCAGTGTAGAAAGCAGCATAGTAATCGATCATACCAACTCAAATATTCGTGAATTGTTGGCTGGGTCACCACGAGAGATGGTGATCAATCCAATCGGATATACAAATATGGAAGGTATTCAGCCTAACTGGATATCTAAGGAGTCTGCGCTTGATATTTCAGGGAAGGTATCAATACCATTTAGCCTGAATATTAGTGGTTTTGAGTTTGAGCAAATCACTAATTTGGATGACTTATCTAGTCTGGAAGGGACACAAGAGTTGATATTATTAATCAATACGGTAAATGAGCTTCCGTTTGATGGTAGATTAGATTTGATTATGCTTGATGAAGACGAGAATGAGATCAATTCATTGTTAGATCAGGTTTTATTCTCTTCGCCTACCTCATATGATAGTAATGGCAAAGTGGCTTCTCCAGAAGAAAGTAGTACTAAGATTAAGTTAACACAAGAGCTTATAGATGATTTAATCAATGCAAGCAAACTGAAAACTATCATTAAACTTGATAGCTATAACGCTTCTAGTGGTGATTTTGTGGAGGTGTTTGCTGACTATGATCTTCAGATCAAATTAGGCATCTCTGGTACTGTATCTGTAGACTTAAACGGCAACTAATATGAAATCTATACTAACTATACTTTTTGTTTCAATTGCCACTGTAAGTTTTGGGCAGTTCAATTTGAATTTCTATCAAATGCAGGGTGCTACCCCGCAGAATATGAATTATAATCCGGCAATATTCCCAAAGGCAAAGGCTTTCGTGAGTTTACCTGGAATGTCTGGTATCGATATCTCAGTTAATAACAGTTTTGGTGTGTCTGATATCTTTACTGAAACCGGAGACTCTACTTTGATTGATATCAATAGGTTCTTATCTAACCAAAAGGAGGGAGCTTACCTAAATACCAACATGAACATTACCGACCTGATGTTCGGGTTCAGAACTGGAGAGAATGGGTTTGTTAGCTTTTTTGTTAATGAGCGAGTAGATGCTACAATATTCTATCCTTTCAAATTGGTTGATTTCCTGTGGCAGGGAAATGCTGAATATCTAGGTGAAGAATATTTGATCGATGACATTACATACGATTTTACTCATTACAGAGAAATTGGAGTAGGGTATGGTCGTACATTCAATTTATTTGGCTTTAATGTGGATTTAGGAGCA
The DNA here is from genome assembly GCA_002729235.1 of Rickettsiales bacterium. Taxonomy (GTDB): domain Bacteria; phylum Bacteroidota; class Bacteroidia; order Cytophagales; family Cyclobacteriaceae; genus Marinoscillum. The sequence continues at coordinate 25,699 of PBTY01000066.1, forward strand.
AGATTAAAATTGTTGAATGGAACACTTCATGGCAGTATTAAAGATAATTTAGGCATGTCTATCTATACAGATGACAATGACTACTCCATGACCGTTACCATGCAAAACGGTCTTTCCAGAAGTGCAGGTTTTCAAGCGCTGGAGGATGAGGATTTTGGATATTTAGGTTTCAATAAAAATACAGGTTTCGGGATTGACTTAGGAGGTCAACTAGAATTGACTGATAAAATAACCGTTGGTATTTCTGCTGTTGATCTAGGATTTATTACCTGGTCTGAATATGCCGAAACTGCATCATTCAATGGAGCAAGTTTTGAGATTAGCGGTAGCACATTTGATAATATGGATCAGTTAGCTGACGCCTTACTTGATTCAATCGAATCATTATCCATTGATACGGTGGCAGGTAAATTCACTACAACACTAAACTCAAAACTCTTTTTAAATGGTAGCTATAAAGTAACAAGAGGAGGATATGCTACTGCGATTATCTCCAATTATTTTACGCAAGGAAAAATGAAGAGTGCCTTTGGGATCGGCTATACGCAGGAGTTGGGTAAATGGCTTACAGCATCGGCCACATTCTCTGCCGCTTCTCAGTATGGAGCAGATATGGGTCTTGGTTTGATGTTAAGGGGAGGGTTTTTCCAGATTTATACATCAGTAGATCACTTATTTGGAACAATTAATGTACCAGAAGCGTCTGGTTTAAATGCCAAAATTGGAGTCAACTTCCTCTTTGGTGACCCTGATAAGGTAAAATCTAAGAAATAAGATTAAAACGGGTAAATGAATGAAGCCCTGACTACAAAGTCAGGGCTTTTTTTATTTCAGTATTTGAGCCGTATGATCTTTTGTTTTCACCTTTTCAATCACCTCTTCAATGACTCCAGTCTCATTGATGATGAAAGTGGTTCTGAGTGTACCCATGTAGGTTTTTCCATACATTTTTTTCTCTCCCCAGGTTCCAAAAGCATTGTGAACTGATTTATCCTCATCAGCAATTAATGGGAATGGTAACTCATACTTTTCAATGAATTTTTTGTGAGATTTTGCACTGTCTCCACTTACTCCTAACACCACATAACCTTGTTCTATCAGAGCGTTATAGTTGTCTCTTAGGTTGCAAGATTCAGCCGTACAGCCTGGTGTGTTGTCTTTTGGATAAAAATACAAGACGATTTTCTTGCCTGCAAAATCTGATAATTTAATTGGGTTGCCATCCTGATCAATGCTTTCAATGTTTGGTGCTTTATCTCCAGCTTTTAACATGTTATTATTTTAGGTTATTGTGATACACTGATTTATTTCCGGTGTTATCGGTTACTTCTAATATAAACTCACCTGTGAGCGGTATGTTTTTATTTCTTGGCGTAGCCCAGATCAGATCATCTTTGTACTCATAACTCATGAGCAGGAATTCTCCATTTAACGTAGCTCTGTAATGTCTGATGCCGGAAAGGTCATCCGTTATTTTAAAGTATAGAGACTTACTATTCACGATACGTGGCGTAATTACTGGAGGAGTGATATCTTCTGCAATGGTATATGTTGCCAAAGAGCTTCCATCAAATGAAATCATTCCATTGTCCCATTCGCCACCTACAAATGATAATCTGGAACCAAACTTCGAGTAAACTCTGGCCGTGCTATCTGGATAGGTATAATCTGGTTTCAATGTCAATGTAAAGCTTCCTTTAAATGGAACATCTTGCATTGGAAATTCAAATAGCTCTTGATTATTGGTGGTGTCAAATTCTTTTTTATACCTCAGATAGAGCGTATCAAAAAGGGTATTCCTCCGTAGTGATAATTCAAAATCATGATTGTAGAAGGTGATATCACTTCGTGGCGGAAGAGATGAATATAGGTCCGTATAAAGCGTTTCACCATTTATAAGAATGGAATCTGGGATACCATTGCGAAGATCATACAAGCCATAATTGGCTTTACTCGTTTCTCTATAAGGAAGTATTTTTGATGTGTTTCCTCCATGGTAAACGGTAATTGGGGTATTGGATAAACTGTTGATTGCTTTGAGGTGGAGGAAATTTCTAAAAATTTCATAATTACTAATGGCAGGGTCCGGTTTATTGACCACCTTTCTGGAATTAGTTTCCAATGATACTGTTGAGATGTTTTGGTAACTATCCTCTAAGTATATTTTTATATCCTGAGCGATATCTTCATTGAAGTAATATCCTTTAGAAGGAACATCGTATATGTCATTGTCATTCCCATCGTCTATGAACAGTTTATTGAATTTAGGACCTCCTTCCTTGTATCGCTCATAGTCCATATGAACGAGAATGTTTTTCTGCTTAGAAAAACTTAAAGAATTCTTATTCTCGCGAAATACAGTGTCTCCATTGATCACAAGGGTGGTTTTTGGTATGCCATTTCGATTGTATACCCCATTTAGTAGGTCGTACGCATATAGTTCAATTCCGATATTTCCTGACAGCTCTATTGGAACTCTAGGTTGATAGAAATCTCCTGTTTTTAATACATCAAATTCATACCTACCATACATCCCATTTACCCTTGCGTCTCCATCCAAGGTGACAAAGGCAATACTTTTTACTTGCGGGGAGATTTGATCCTTGATTTCAGAGAATTTATACTTTAATGGATCCAGAATTCGTTGATTTCGATCACGAATTTCGAAATGTAAATGAGGGCCTGTAGAGGACCCAGTATTGCCGGCATAACCAATGATGTCGCCTTTTTTCACCTCGAATTGATCTTTATTAGGAAAGAGTTGAACGGTAAATGATTGTTGCTCATACTGTCCATCTAAAACAAAGTCTGTAATGGCTTCATTATACCTGCTCAAATGAGCGTATACTGTGGAGGTTCCATTTGGATGATTTAAATATAACGCATGTCCATAGCCTCCATTACTAATCTTGATTCTACTGACATATCCATCTGCCGCTGCATAAACTGGCCACCCAATCTGACCCCCAGTTTTAATATCCAATCCGGCATGAAAATGTGAGGAGCGCAATTCTCCCATGGTTCCTGCTAGATAATTTTGCTCTCCTGGACGAATAGGGAAAAGGTAATAGTTGTCTTCCGATTGAGCTAGTGTGAACACTAGAGCATTGATAAAAAAGACGACTGATAAAAGGTATTTCATGAATGGAACCGTACTATTATGTTTTCTTTACTCACTAAATAGGTGGGGTGCCTTCTTTGTTTACTTTATTTCGAAATTGAACATTTCTTTACCGGCTAAAGTGCCTTTTAAATGATCTCCAATACTCACAGGGCCTACACCTTTAGGTGTTCCTGTGAAGATAATATCACCTGTTTTCAATGTGAAATATTTAGAGACATAAGCAATCAATTCATCGACAGGCCAAAGCATCAATGAGGTATTCGCTTGTTGAACAACATTTCCATTCAACTCCAATTCGAATTTTGTATTGGTAAGATCAAAACCTTCTTTCGAGATAAATTCAGAAATAGGGGCAGATCCATTAAACGCTTTAGCTCTTTCCCATGGGAGACCTTTTTCCTTGGCATGGGATTGAATATCCCGTGCAGTGAAGTCAATTCCCAATCCAACTTCATCATAGTACTTATGAGCAAATTTTGGGTCAATAGACTTTCCTTCTTTTTTAATTTTTACCAATAGTTCACACTCGTAGTGAATATCATTGGAGAATTCTGGGTAATAAAACGGATCATTGTTTCGAAGCAATGCCGTGTCCGGTTTCATAAATATTACCGGGTTTTCTGGCCTTTCATTTCCAAGTTCTGTGATGTGATCAGCATAATTGCGACCAATGCAGATAATCTTCATATAATTAGTGAACGAGTACTTCTTCGAATTCTTCTACTTCCATCAAACAATTTTCATCAACTCTTACCATGTTTATTTTTTTGGTCTCGTTGATCAAAATAGGGTCATATTTAGCTTTTATGCGGATATAATTTTCCGTAAAACCATGCATCATACCTTCTTCCACATCATCTTCAAACAGCACAGTTTGCACATTGCCGACATGCTGCTCATAGAAGAAGCGTTTTTTCTTTTCCGATAGTGTTCTAAGCATGTTGGAACGTCGTTGACGTTCTTTCACTGGTACTACACCGTCCATTTCCAGAGCTTGTGTATTAGCTCTTTCTGAATAGGTGAAAACGTGCAAGTATGAGACGTCCAGTTCGTTTAAGAATTGATAGGTGTCCAAAAAGTCTTCTTCTGTCTCCCCAGGGAAACCTGTGATCACATCCACTCCAATGCAGCAATGGGGCATTAGTTGTTTGATGTTATGCACCCGATCTCGATACAGATCACTCAAATAGCGGCGATTCATTCGCTTAAGAATCTTGTCACTACCAGACTGCAGTGGTACATGGAAATGAGGTACAAATCGTTTGGATTGACTTACAAATTCAATCACTTCATTGCTAAGGAGGTTTGGTTCTATGGAAGAAATTCTAAATCGATCAATTCCCTTTACTTTATCTAAAGCTTTAATTAAGTCAATGAATTTTTCCTTTCTACGACCATCCTGGACACCAAAATCACCAATATTTACTCCGGTAAGAACGACTTCCTTTACCTCAGAGGCAGCTATTTCTTTCGCTTGCGCTACTATTTCAGCTATACTAGCGCTACGGCTTTTGCCTCTCGCAAGTGGTATGGTACAGAAGGCGCAGCCGTAGTTGCATCCATCCTGCACTTTTAAGAAGGTTCTTGTGCGGTCACCATAAGAATACGAGGCATTGTATGCTTTGGCTTCCTGTATTTCAGAGGCATATACTTTGGGAGAGTTGTTAGAAGTGAAATCCTCCAAAAACTCGAACATTCGAAACTTTTCGGCAGCACCCAGCACAGCATCTACACCTTTGATTTCAGAAATCTCCTTGGGTTTTAATTGTGCGTAGCAACCAATAATCGTAACAAAACTAGAAGGTGATATTTTCTTTGCTTCCTTCACAATTTTCTTACACTTCTTGTCAGCATTCTCAGTTACCGAACAGGTATTGATAATGAAAATATCTGGTTTGTCAGTAAAATCAACCTTCTGATATCCCTTATCCTCAAACATTCTGGAGATAGTTGATGTCTCCGAGAAGTTTAGCTTACATCCCAACGTATAAAAGGCCACTCGCTTCATAAGAGGGCAAAGTTAAGTCCTTTTGATTGAATGACTTAATGGAATGAGGCTAACTTCGACTAAAGAATGGTTTTATACGCTTATTTGCCTATTAGAATGAAAGGCGCCCAAAAATAGGGGTCTGAGTAATTTTCTGATGCTATCAACTTCAGCTTTGCTTTTCTCAAGTCATCTGCAAAGATCATGTTGGATGAATGGTTAAGGTGTTGCTGGTAGAAGTCAATCATTAATTCAGAGGTTGACGCATCAGAAACCTGCCAGAGCGATACAATCAGGTTTTTAGCGCCTGCATACATTAGTGATCGACTCAGTCCAATGATGCCTTCACCTTTTGCGATTTTACCCAGTCCGGTTTCACACGCGGAGAGTGTCACCAGATCCGCATTGATATCCAATGAATAAATTTCACTTGAGAACAAGTTACCATCATCACTTTTGTCTGGTGATAGGAATATTCTTGACAAATCAGGTTTGGATTCGTGTACCATTCCATGAGTTGCAAAATGCAAATATTTGTATGAAGCCAGGTCAATAGACTTTATTTTCGATTCTGACGCATCATCTTTAAAGAGAACTTCTGGCTTGTCTGACGATGACATAAATAGGTATTTAATCTCTTTTACTTCAGCTTCAGATCCGGGCAAGCTCACCATTTTAGTGTCATTCTTATCAAATGAAACCGGAGCTGTCAGTAAAATGCCTTCGGCTGTGCTGGATTGCATAGAAAATCGGTCATTGATCAACGTGGCTGAATAATCATAGGACACGCCGAATTTTTGAACAATGTATTTACTTTGATCACCTTCTTCTATCAGTAAAGCTTCAAATGGAACCGTGCCAGTTATGCCGTCTGGAATGATTATTAGTTGATAAATTTCTGAAGAAATTTTGGGTATTAAAATCTCCGAAATAGCCTTACTAGAGGACATATACATGTCATTAATTCTGTATTTGATGCTGTTTCTTAGCGCATTGACACTCTGATTGAAATCATCGGGCTTAGCTTGTATGGAAGTAGTGATTTCCTTTTTGGAAATAGTGAAAATGTAAATATTGTCTTCTCCTATGAAATAGGAAACTACCAGGGTGTTTGAAGGTAGGTTTTTCTGTAATTCAGCTGTGGAAAGTAAGTCTTTCTGATATTTTAGGTTGTAATAGTTCGGGTAGGTCTCCTCCAGGTTTTTTATAAAATCAATGTATTTCTGTTTCACATCAAATACCATGGCACGGGTTTTCGCATCGTTTGGATTGTCTTCCAGTTGTTGTTCCAGATAGTTAAGGTATGTTTGGTAGCTGACTTCCTCTTCTATTAACCTATCTGGGATTCCAGCAAAGTTTTTTGCTTTGGTGTCGTTGATTGCAGCTTGCAAAACAGCGGACTTGGACCGCTCACAGAAGTTAAAGGCTACTTCCTGATATTCCTTTTTCTTGAAAGTGTTGTCAGCTAAATAAAGAGCAATTCTAATTCCATTGTCATAAATCTGGGATGAGATCTCCCCAAGTTTTATTTTATCATTCTCACTCAATCTAATTTTTCTGATATCAGAGATCAGATCATCACACAGTCGATAGGTATCCAGAGAAGATTTGATATCTCTTGGTTTAAGTGTTTTATTGAAATGCATGGTCTCCAGAATCTGAGCCTTGCGCTGCAAGGATGACAATAGTATGTCTGCATTAAAGTAATTCTCTAGTTTAGGGAGTTGATAGAGGTCAAAGTACGTTTGATCAAACAGATTGGCATAAATCGACTGCTGAATGCTTTCCATAGCTAATTCATATTCTCTTTTTTGAGCATAGGAGGATGCCATCAGCGCATAAGTATTAGCTACTTCAGGATGCTTAGCTCCGAATAGTCTCAAATACATTTGTAGCGCCTCTTGTTCGACAATTAATGCCTCGTCGTAATTTCCTTGTTCCTCAAGGATATTTCCCTTGTTTGATAACGTGAATGCCTTATTTGGATGATCTCCATTAAAGTTTTGATTCCAAATTTCCATGGTTAGGTCGAGNTACCTNAGAGCTGCTCCATAATTGTTCTGNGCACTGTTGGCAAAAGCCANGTTACTATANCACAANGCTACCTGNGAATGANGNTCNCCTAATTGNNNTTTNTANATNTCCAGGGCATCTGTAAATGNAATNACTGCATCCAANTAATCTTCTTTGAGGTANACNANTCCAAGATTNANNTAGGAATTNGCNACCTGAACNGANGTNTCTCCNAAAACCTCTTTTCGNATNCCNANGGCNTTTTCATGNTAGCCAAGTGACAGTTCTTTGTTTCCATTGTTCCANTANCCAACACCCAAATCATTGTANCANTCTGCTTGCTTNAGTGGGATCTTGANTNNCAANNAAAGATTCTGCNTGTTTTAAGAACNTCNAGNGATTCNTTATTNCNNCCNATTTTNAGNANGGCTTCACCTTGNAANANNAGNGCTTCNAANAGNAGNGTTTTTTCNGNNGCTAAATCCTGATTGATAAAATCNACCGTATTANTNGTTTGATCNANNGCAGCATCTATNTCACCAAGCTCCAAGTAGCATTGACCAATATTAAGGTGNCAGACAACATATGANTTAATGTCNTTATTTTTTAATAAAATCTCACCNTCGGATCTGTAAAGGTCAATGGCTTCATCAAATTTACCCGTAGCAAATTTCTGGTTCGCAGCGAGCATCAATGAATCTTGAGCCATAGCAAGATGAATCATTACCAATCCCAATAAGTAAAGTGATAAATGCTTCATGTGAGTTAGAATCTATAAACGTAGCTACTACTTATGACATGTTTTCTGGTTAGCCCATCAGGGTTTACATCTCTATCGGTTGTCTTTAAACCTCCAATTAACTTGATACCGTGATTAACATTGAAGTTATANCCAAANTTGACCAAAATATTAGAAGCCAGNCCAGTGGTTCCCTCNAGTTTNTCACGNCGGTCTTCATTGAAATTGTATATCTCATCTTTGGTGATTCTATAGATNGCCAGGAATCCAATTCCAAAATTGAAATTAATATATCGGAAGTTCCGCTCCGCTCTCAACATTACGTCTGTACCTCTTTTCAGGTCGTTGGCTAATGCATGCTTGAGCAAATAACCTTCTTGACTTGGATAGTCTGCCCATTCCGACCACCGGAAATCATTTTCATTACGGTGAACCATTGGCATTTGCATTCCAGTGGCAAACAACCATTTTTCGTTAAGAAGTGAACCCCCTAGTACAAGGTCATGACTTCCCAGACTTAGTTGGTAGTACATTGGTAAATCTCCTCCCGTACCGAAATTTGTATCATTGTTCTCGATGTTTGATTTACCAGTTGCAATTTTAGCACCAAGAGTCAATCCAGCAGTATACCCATTGCTTAATGGAAACCCTCGTGATGCACTCAGCGACAAATCACCAACTCCTGCAGTTTGGCCAAGATTACCTTTCACTGTTTGATAAGGAACTTTAATCTGAAGTGTATAATCGCTATTGATGCTGAAATTCATATCAGCTGTATACACTGTGATTACAGGTGAGAGTAAACTTTTGCCATGATAGTAATTGAATTCGAGAGATCTCAGCTTGAAATCAATACGTTTACTATAAGGCTGATCAGGTTTCATTGCACCCATAGTACAGAAACCAGCATCGCTGCAGCCTTGTCCATTTCCCTTCAGACCGGCGATGATAAATGATAAGATTAAAAAGTATCGCATGGTTTAGTTAGACTTTAAGCTGGTGAATTCTATAACGGTCGCGGCTCAAAGGTAAGATTTTTAGTAAAATTTTTATACTCAGATTAAACCTTCTAAGAAAATCCTTGTCAAAGGGGCAAATCAAGAGAAACTAAATAATCAAGTCATGAAGAAAATATCATTATTCGCTGCTCTGATCATTGCCTTCAGTTTTTATAGCTGTGAGCCAGGTGATGATGCATTAGAAAGTCTAATCGAAAGTGAAATCAATGTTGACGGTGAAGCTGCCGTAGCGTCAAGTTTTGAGGAAGTAGATGAAATTGTTGAGGATGGAATAGAATACTGCAATACTGGCTCAACATCTGGGCGTCATGGTAGGTTTAGAAACTTTCGTTTTGGTCGGCTCTCGGATTGCACGACTGTAGATAGAGATACAGTAAATCAAATTATTACCATTGATTTTGGTGATGGATGTGAAGATCGTAATGGAACTGTGAGAAGTGGAATTATCCGAATTGCCTATAATGAACTTAGAAATGTTCCTGGAGCTTATCGGATAGTTACTTTCGAAGATTTCTTCGTGGATAGCGTAGGAGTTGAAGGTACACGTACTTTGACTAATACTTCTGAATTGAGTGATTCGTTAAGTAGAACTTTTGAGATCAAGTTGGAAGGCGGAAAACTTAGTTTCCCAGATGGAACAACCATGACCAGAGATTCTGAATTTGAACGTACTTCGTATTTAACTGATGGATGGTCAAATGCTTACGTGACCCTAACTGGTGGTGCAACTGGTACATTGATTGGTGGAACTGAATATACAATGACTATTCTAGATGAGATTGTTATAAAAAGAGCATGTAGAGAGGACGCTGTTGTTATTCCAGTTTCGGGTGTTAAAGAAATTGTCTCTGGAGAGAACGTGGTAACGATTGATTATGGTGATGGTTCTTGTGATAATTATGTAGATATCACTGTTAATGGAGAGACTACTACCAGGGAAGTTGAGCCATGGGGTAGAAGACATCATAGAAGAAATAACTAATTAAAAGAATTCTTTATCGGGTAGTTAGGTCGCGCCAAAGTGGTGTGGCCTTCTGCTTTTTACAGTCTGTCATAAGTTAGAAGTAAAGACATAGCTAATGATATTGGAGCCCATTTGAAGAGCTTGCTGCCTGATGGTTTCTGGATCATTATANATCACNTGATCTTCCCAACCATTGCCTAAATCAGANTCATAAGAGTAGTAGCAAACCAACCGTCCCTGGTAAAATAAACCAAAACCTTGCGCAGGCTGTCCATCATGTTCATGGATTTTAGGTAACCCATTCGGGAAATTATACTTCTGATGATATATAGGATGTTCAAATGGTAATTCTACAAATTCGAGGTTTGGAAATACCTTCTTCATCTCCAATCTAATATAGGTATCCAGCCCGTAATTGTCATCAATGTGTAGAAAACCTCCTGATGTAAGGTAATTTCTTAGATTTTCTACTTGCTGTCTAGTAAAGACAACATTTCCATGACCAGTCATGTAGACATAAGGATATAGAAAAAGATCTGGACTACCTACATCCACAATATCATCTTCCCTGGCGATATCTGTTCCAAGGTTCCTGTTGCAGTAATCTATTAGGTTCGGTAGAGCAGTTTTATTGGCATACCAATCTCCACCTCCCTCATATTTCAGCTTAGCAATCCTCAGTGATTGAGCAGAGGAGATAAAAGATATGGTAAAAAGGGTGAAAATAGTTAGTATAATACTGCGCATACTACTTGTTATCGAGTAAATCAGTTATTTGTTGCCATGAAAGATCTGAAAAGTTATTAATTATCAATTCAGCATCCAACTCTTCACGTGAGTGGGAGGTAGCCAAACCAATTACTTTTGCTCCAGCAGCCTTTCCGGCCTCTATTCCGGATACTGCATCTTCAAAAACAATGCAATTAGAAGGTTCTCTATTGATCATATCGGCAGCTTTAAGGTATACTTCTGGATCTGGTTTTCCATGAACTACCATGCTATCATCAACCACTCCAACAAAGTACTTTCTTAAATCCAGATCGTCTAGCGTAAATTCTACATTTTCTTTTGGAGCAGAAGTTCCTACTACCATGGGTATATTTTTATTTTTCGCTTCCTCCAGAAATCGAACCAGGCCAATCGTTGGTCTACGGTGGTCACGATATAGGTCTCTGTAGATCGCTTCTTTTTCCAATCCAATGGATTTAGCTTCTTCGTCACTCATTTCCCTATCGAAAACCACTTTCATCAGCTTTTTGAGCGTTCTGCCATTCATTTTTTCCCGGTAGAATTCTTCATCAATCGTGATTCCATGTTTTGCGGCAATTTTTTGCCAAGCTAAATAATGGTATTGATGGTTTTCTACAATGACGCCATCCATGTCAAATATTAATCCTATTTGCATTCTTAATCCGTTATTTTAAAATGTGGTTGAGAGTTATTCGAAAATTTCCTCAATAGGAGTTCCTGTAATAGCTCCATTCGGTATCGAAATGTTCATCAGCATAGCCAGTGTTGGGACTATGTCTGTGATATAAGTCTTCTCCACTGTGGATCCTTTTTTAACACCAGCACCGAAGAATAAAAGTGGGACATGTGTATCGTAAGTAAATCCAGAGCCATGTGTTGTTCCTGTGTTTCCATATCCTCCAGATAAATATCCTGCTTTTTTCAAAAGAAGAACATCCCCGGATAACTTGCGATTGTATCCATTCTGAAGGCTGATTCGCATAGGATCTGTATAATCAAATCGGGATAGATCTGTTGCGGTAAATGCTTCTGTTACCACATCAATATTCATAGCAGTTTCTGTAAACAGCTTCTGAATTTCTTCAATGCTTTCCNCTTTGCTTTGAATCAAATCTCTATTCAAGAAAATCTGGTCATTGGAAATATTCAGAACATATTCCTGAGAACCTAATTGTTCTAATAAACCCGTGAATTTACCTTTAGCTTCATCATTGCTATAATATCCACCTGGGAGGTTGTGGTCAAGTAAAAATGTTGGATTTGCAACTACTCCATGATCTGCGGTTAAGAAGACCATGTATTCACCTTCACCAACTTCTTTGTCTAAGAATTTTAAGAACTCTCCTAAATCTTTATCAAGACGAATATAAGTGTCTTCTAATTCAATAGAGCTAGGGCCAAAATTGTGTCCCACATAGTCGGTCGATGAAAGGCTCACAGCCAGAAAATCCATANCCCCATCCTGGCCAAGGTCTTCACCTTTGAGTGCAGCTCGAGCCATGTCCAGAACCAAAGTATTTCCAAAAGGAGTAGAGCGAATCATTCCATAGGGTCCATTTTCGGTTCTGAGCTTAGCCATATCATACGGAAAAGTAGGCGTGTCTTTTCCTTTGAAACCACCTTCATAGGGTACGTTATCAGCAGTTGATTGCTTATATGATTCAATTGGCTTGATGGTATTCCATACCTGATCAGAGTATTTATTAGCCAGTCTTTTGTTATTGAAATCCTGGACCCAATTTGGTAATTCCTCGAAATAGAAGTCAGAGGTCATGAATTCACCTGTTCGAGAATCGTACCAGTAAGCTCCATTTGGAGTATGACCTGCAGGTAAAACAGCGCCACGATCTTTGATGGATACACCAACTACTTTTGATTGGAAGTTAGTCGATAGCTTCAATTCATCTGTTATGGTATTAACCTGAAGGTTCCTGGGAGAAATTTTTCCATTCATTGCACTACCACCAACAGCATTATACAAGGTATCACCAACACAATAGACAGATCTGGCCAATACTCTGCTATACCAGTCATTGGCAATAATGCCATGATACCTTGGAGTTGTGCCGGTGTAAATAGAGGCGTGACCAGGAGCGGTATATGTCGGTATGTAATTGTAATGATTGTTTTTTGCCTCAAATCCCTCGCTCATCATGCGTTTGAAACCGTCTTCTCCAAATTGGTATTCAAATCGCTGTAAGTAATCATGACGCATTTGGTCAATGACTATACCTACTACGAGTTTGGGTTGTTTTTGGGCAAATGAAAAAAATGAGCTGGTAATTAATAATAGTACAAGCGTGGTTCTCATAAATGTATTTTTGCGCAAGGTAATATTTGTATGTTAACCTTCTTTTAAGTTGAAATTACTTTGAGTTAATTGTGATATCGATGAATTAGTTCCGCAACAAGACCTGTCCACCCAGTTTGATGAGATGCTCCAAGTCCTAGACCTGTATCTCCGTTGAAATACTCATAAAATAAAATATAATCTTTGAAATGTGGGTCNGTTTGTAATTTCTTCGAATCCCCATACACNGGTCTAAATCCTTTATCATCTCTTTGGAAAATGCTAATCAANCNATCACAGATCCCACGTGTGACTTCCAANAGCGTATGTTCTTTACCACTTCCAATTGGAAATTCTACTTTGTAATCCTCACCATAATAATGGGAGAACTTCAATAAAGATTCTAAAATGAGATAATTCACAGGAAACCAGATCGGTCCTCGCCAGTTAGAATTACCGCCAAAGAATGAACTGTCCGATTCTCCAGGAATGTAAGAAACCTCAAACTTTTGACCTTCCAGTTCCATCTTATAAGGATTCTTCTCATGATCTTTGGACATTGCTCTAATGCCATAAGGAGACAGGAACTCATCTTCATCCAGCATTCTTTCAAGAATCTTTTTCATTCTGAATCCTCTCAAAATGCTTAGAAGTCTTCGTTCTCCCTGACCTGGTTCTTCCCAGCGAGATACTAACGAAGCTAGTTTCGGTCGCTCTTTTAGGAAGAAGTCCAAACGTTCTCTGAATTCTGGCAGCTTGTTATAAACCTCGGCTCTGAGTATTTCAATAGCAAACAAAGGAATGAGACCAACCATCGACTTAACCTTCATTCGTTGGTTAGGCTTGGTAGGTGTGTGCATTACATCATAATAGAAATTATCCTCATCATCCCACAGGTCAACATCATTATCCCCGATGCTGTTCATGGCACCAGAGATATAGAGGAAGTGCTCAAAGAACTTAATAGCCATGTCCTGATAGACAGGATTTTCCATTGATAGATCTAAGGCGATTCGAAGCATATTCAGTGAGAACATGGCCATCCAGCTAGTACTGTCCGCCTGTTCTAATCTAGCATCTTCTACAATCTGGTGATTTCTGTCAAATACACCAATGTTATCCAGTCCCAGGAAGCCACCCTCGAATACGTTATTGCCATTTGTATCCTTTCGGTTTACCCACCAGGTGAAGTTGATTAGTAGTTTATGAAATGCTTTTTGTAAATATTCAAAATCTGGCTTTCCCGTTTTTTGTTGATCTATTTGGAATACTCTCCGAACAGCCCATGCATGAACTGGAGGGTTTACATCGGTAAAATTCCACTCATAGGCAGGGATNTGTCCATTTGGATGCATATATCGCTCTTTNAGCAAGAGCAAGAGTTGTCCTTTAGCAAAGTCAGAATCTATCCTTGCGATAGGGATGCAATGAAAGGCTAAATCCCATGCAGCATACCATGGGTACTCCCATTTATCCGGCATGGATAGGATGTCATAATTGTACAGGTGTTGCCAATCTGAATTTCTTCCCTTGGCTCTGGTAGCAGAGGGTTTCATTCTACCTGGGTCACCGTACAACCAGTTTCTTACATTATAATAATAAAACTGCTTGCTCCACATCATACCAGCGAAAGCCTGACGTTGGATGTTTTTAAGGTCTTTGTCTATTACTTTTCCATGAACCTGACGATAAAAACTGTCCGCTTCAGCTATTCTCGTTTCGAAATGATTATCAAATTCCCCNAAAGGGTCAGTTAAAGTTGCAGGTGACATCCGAATACGTACCGTTTTGGAACCACCAGCAGGAATTTTGATTTTGTATATGGCCGCTGCCTTTGTTCCTTCTTTATCCGGGTTAATTGTGTTCTTACCTGAAACCACATAATCATTAATTGCATCCTTAGGGTAATCGGACTGCTTGTTTGGAACTCCGTATAGCCTTACTCTATTGGTTGCATTGTCACAATACGCCTGTTCCATGAAGCCATCATTATCCAAATAGACGTGAAAATCTCCAAGGAAATGATGCTTGATGAGCATTTCGTTGTTTGATATCTCCTTGATTTCTGGAATACGCTTATCCCTTCCTGAAGACCAGGTATTTCGAAACCATAGAGTCGGCAAGACTGTAATCTCGGCAGCTTTTTTACTCCGATTATGAATGACTGCTCTAAATTGAAAATCATCATGGGATACTTTGGCATATTCCAGGAAAATGTCAAAGTACTCGTCCTTATCAAATACTCCAGTATCGAGAAGTTCATATTCCCGCTCTTTCTTGCTGAGTTTTTGATTCTTTAAAACCAAATCAGAGTAGGGGAATTCATTAATAGGATACTTGTAAAGCATCTTCATGTAGGAGTGAGTAGGTGTACTATCCAGATAGTAATACATTTCCTTCACATCCTCTCCATGATTCCCTTCATGACCTGTGAGTCCAAAAAGACGTTCTTTTAGAATTTTGTCTTTGCCATTCCAAAAAGCCCATGAGAAGCAGATGCGTTGATCAGAATTACTGAATCCACCGATTCCATCTTCACCCCAGCGATAAGATTTGCTTCTTGCCTGGTCATGTACGATGCTTTCCCAGGCATTTCCCCCTTCACTATAATCTTCTCGTACAGTGGCCCATTGACGTTCCGAAAGATAGGGTCCCCATTCCTTCCATGGAGTACCTTCTCTACTAGCCTCTAATCGTTTTTCCTCCTGCGTCATATATGGTAGTTTCAGCGAGCTAAAGAAATAAAAAACAACATACTTTCAAATCCAATTCAAAAATCAATTCGGGTTTGATTGATTCTGCTAATTTTGCGGGATGACAGACAAGATACTTATTCTGGACTTTGGTTCTCAATACACTCAGTTAATTGCACGAAGAGTAAGAGAGCTGGATGTTTATTGTGAAATCCACCCTTTTAATCACTTTCCTGATCCAGACGAACATACCAAAGGTATTATACTTTCTGGAAGTCCGTGTAGTGTATTGGATGAAGGTGCTCCTGATGTGGATATTAAAGGCCTGGAACACCTACCAATTCTTGGGGTGTGCTATGGAGCACAGCTATTGGCATCTAAACATGGTGGTAAAGTATCTAAGTCTCAGCATAGAGAGTACGGTAGAGCTAAATTAGCTCATATCAACGCTCATTATGATCTTTTAAAAGAAATAGAAATAGGTAGCCAGGTGTGGATGTCTCACGGAGATACCATCACAGAATTGCCAGAAGATTTCCAAATCATTGCCAATACGGAAAGTATTCCTGTCGCGGCATTCAAAGTGGAAGAGAAACCTATTTACGGTATTCAGTTCCACCCAGAGGTGACTCATAGTGTAGATGGAAAGGCATTGTTGAGAAACTTTGTGGTGCATATCTGTGGTGCTTCTCAAGATTGGACAGCTGATATTTTTGTAGAGAATACCGTTCGTGAGCTTCAAGCAAAACTTGGTGATGACAAGGTAGTAATGGGGTTATCAGGAGGGGTGGATTCGTCTGTTGCCGCCACCTTGATACATCAGGCTATTGGTAAAAATCTTTACTGTATTTTCGTTGATAATGGCTTATTGAGGAAAAATGAATTCGAAGAAGTTTTGGCCTCCTACGAAGGAATGGGATTGAATGTAAAAGGAGTGGATGCGAAAGCAGACTTTTACAGCGCACTGGAGGGTTTGACAGACCCTGAGGATAAAAGGAAAGCAATTGGACGAGTATTCATAGAAGTGTTTGATCGTGAGGCGCACCAAATCAAAGATGTGAAGTGGTTAGGACAAGGAACGATCTATCCTGACGTTATTGAGTCAGTTTCAGTTAATGGTCCTTCAGTAACAATTAAGTCTCACCATAATGTTGGGGGATTGCCGGAGAAGATGAATCTGAAGGTAGTAGAACCACTGAATTTGCTTTTCAAGGATGAGGTAAGAAATGTAGGTAAGGCACTGGAAATCTCTAACAACATATTAGGAAGGCACCCATTCCCTGGGCCTGGATTGGGAATTAGAATTCTAGGTGATATCACCGCTGAAAAAGTAAGAATACTACAGGAGGTAGATTATATCTTCATCAATGGCTTAAAAGAAGAAGGGCTGTATGATGAGGTATGGCAGGCTGGAGCGATGTTACTACCAGTACAGTCAGTGGGTGTAATGGGTGATGAAAGAACCTACGAGCAAGTGGTGGCACTACGAGCAGTTGCCAGTTTAGATGGAATGACTGCAGACTGGGTACACCTGCCTTATGAGTTCCTGGCAAATACGTCAAATAAAATAATCAACCAGGTAAAAGGTGTTAACAGGGTTGTTTACGATATTAGTAGCAAGCCACCTGCAACAATTGAGTGGGAATAAGTATTATATTAAGCAAATACAATCCAGTTTTGAATAGACTTGTCTTATTAATCTTTACGCTGCTATTCATGGTAGCAGCATATGGTCAATCTGATCAGGCCGAATTCTTAGAAGCAAAGCGACTTTTCTCTGAGGGGAAATATAGTAGTGCAAAAGCTTCATTCGGCGCACTTAGTCAAAGTGAGGCTTTCGGTAAGTATGCTCAGTTCTATTACGCAATCAGTGCGTATAAGCAAGGTGATACGAAGCAAGCAACAGATGCCTGGAAGCAATTGATTTCTCAAACGCCTGATTGGCCTCAGAGAAGTGAAGTGCTCTATTGGTTGGCCTATTCTGGTTTCGAATTAGGAGAATATGATCAAGGTTTGAATTATGCTTCGCAGTATGCAAAATCAATTGATGATGAAGATGCTGAGTCGTTGTTTATTCAATCCTATTTATCTGAACTGTCTCCAGCTGATTTAAATCTGCTCGTTGAATCTTATCCTGAAAATAGGGTGCTGGCTTCATTATTGTTGGAAAAATTGAATGCAGAGCCTTATCAGGAGAGAAATTTCCTTCGGGTCAATCAGTTAGTTGATAAATGGAATTTTGATATCTCAAAGTTTGAATCCGTAGATCTTCCGCTGATCCGAAAGGATACATATGATATAGCCATATTGCTTCCATTCCTGTTTGAATCTTTAAACAACACCAATCTGATAAGTCAAAATCGTTTGGTGATGGATATGTATCAGGGCATGATCATGGCAGCAGAGGATTTGGCCGCAATTGAAAGACCTGTAAATCTGTTTCCATATGATACCAAAAAAACTAAAGAGGCAACCGATGCTATCACTAAAAAGCCTGGATTCAAAGATCAGGACTTAATTGTAGGCCCTTTATATGGAGGCCCTAGAGAGGTAATAGACACCTACTCAAAGGAACAGGGAATCAATACGATTAACCCGATTTCTAATAATGCTGAAATCATCAATGAGAATCCTTACGCGTTTTTATTGAAGCCGAGTTTTAGAACCATGGCGATCAAAACCGCTGAATTGGCTTTGTCTGAAAACACCAATCCTTATGCAATGATCTTTTATGAGCAAAACGAAAGAGATTCGACATTTGCTTCGATTTATAAAGAGCGAATTGAACAAGGAGGAATGGAAGTCGTGTTGTATCAAGCCATCAATAAGGACAACGCAAAAGCTTTATTGGATACACTGGCAGCTACTTATTACAGCTATCTAACAGAAGAAGAAGCAGATTCCATCAGTATGATCCCTGGTCGTTTCGTGAAAGATCGTCGAATAAGAAATGATGAATTAAAGCGAATGGAGAAAGATACTTCATTTGTCTTGCCAATTAGTATGGATGAAGATGAAGAGTTCAAGATTGTCTACTACGAAGAGCCATTCTATATGACTCAGGATAGTATTGGGCACATATTAGCGGCGACTAGAAGCAATCTTTATGCGAATAACATGATTAGCACCGTTGAAAGTAGGAGGGACAGTACAAAACTTTATGGGTATGGTGATTGGTTAGAGTTTACCATGCTCTCTTTCAGTCAATTAGACCGATTAGGTGTTGCCCTGAATGATCCAGAGTACATAGATTTCTCTGGCTTTAATTACCAAAATTTAAAAGAGCGAATTATTACCCGGTTCAAAACCAATCCATCTATCAATCATTATAGAGGTTATGAAGCCATTTGGTTTGCGGGTCGTATGATGCATCGGTATGGTAAGTATTTTCAAGTTGGATTGCGTGAAGGAAACTTGATAGAAGGAAAAGTATTCGAAGGATATAAATATGGCGTGACCAACGACAATCAAGTGGTGCCAGTTGTCCGATTTAAAAACTCTAAACTAGAAGTAGTCAACAGGGATTTGTATGAAGATTGAGAAGAGTAAATCACTTTTTAGTAGAGCAAAGAATTTTATTCCCGGAGGGGTTAACTCACCAGTAAGAGCTTTCAAAGCAGTAGGGGGAGATCCCATCTTTTTTAAGTCTGCCAAGGGCTCTAAAATGTTTGATGAGGATGGCAATTCCTACATCGATATGATCAACTCCTGGGGGCCGATGATACTTGGTCATGCCAATGAAATGGTAGAAGAGGCCGTCATCCAAGCGATTCAAAGTTCACCTTCATTTGGTGCGCCAGGTGAACGAGAGGTACTAATTGCCGAGCTTATTTGTGAGATGGTACCATCAATCGAACGGGTACGGATGGTTAACTCCGGAACCGAAGCGACCATGTCAGCAATACGTGTGGCTAGAGGCTATACGGGAAGAGATAAGTTCATCAAGTTTGAGGGATGTTATCACGGTCATGGAGATTCGTTTTTGATCGCTGCAGGTAGTGGAGCCATGACTATGGGAACTCCTGATAGCCCCGGAGTTACTGAAGGTACAGCTAAAGACACCTTGCTAGCTCCTTACAATGATCTGGAAGCAGTTAAGAAAATTGTTGAGGATAATAAAGATGAAGTTGCTGCAATAATCCTTGAGCCAGTTGCGGGTAATATGGGTTGTGTGCTGCCAAAGTCTGGTTTTCTGGAAGGTCTCAGAGCATTGTGTGATGAATCAGGCATTGTACTCATCTTTGATGAGGTAATGACTGGTTTTAGATTGGCCAAAGGAGGAGCTCAAGAACGTTTAGGAGTTATTCCTGATATGACCACATTGGGTAAGATCATCGGTGGTGGTCTACCTGTAGGTGCATATGGTGGAAAGAAAGAAATAATGGATTATGTATCACCAGAAGGGCCAGTTTATCAAGCAGGTACTTTGTCTGGCAATCCGGTAGCCATGGCAGCTGGATATGCAATGCTAAAACATTTGTACGATCATCCGGAGACCTATGGAAAGCTGGAATCCAATACCAGGAAAATCGTCAATGGATATAAAGAGACCTGTGAGGTGCTTGGTTTGAATTATACTATTAATCAGATTGGGAGCATGTACAGCATGTTTTTTACTGATCAGGAAGTTTATGATTTGAACACAGCAAAGCATTCTGATACCACTTTGTTTGGAAGGTATTTTAACTTGATGCTGAATAAAGGAATCTATTTAGCACCATCACAATTTGAGACATTGTTTGTATCAGCTGTTTTAAGTGATGCTGATATTGAAGATATCATCAGAGCAAATGATGACAGCTTGAGGGATTTACAAGAGAACTAAGGTTTTAAAAAGTGAACCACCTGATCATTCAGGTGGTTTTTTTATTCCTGAAGTTTTGAATAGATATGGACCCACTCATCCTCCAAAGATCCCGTAAAAACCGGTTGCCCCGCTCGCCGATACCAGTATTCTGCATTCCATTGATCACCTTCTTTTCTATGTAAGTAAGCATGAATCCATGCGGCATTTTGGTCTGGAAGATCTTGAATTAGCTCATGAGCAGCATCCCATTGGCCATTTTTATCAAGTTCGAGAGCCTTTAAATAAATGGAGTTTCCCATATCGCTAAAGTAATGATCACATTGCTAGACAGGAAAGAATCGTCCAATTAACTGACCGAACCTTCCAAAAATCGAAAGTTCCAACTCGTGATGCCTATCCATATCTAAGATTGCATTATCAAAACGAGCTAAAAGATGAGAAGAGTAGGATTGTTGATTGCAGTTATATTATTGGTAATAGGATGTGTTCATAAATCGGAACAAATAGAAGAACTAAACTTGAATGGCGATGATATGACCAATTGGCAAGTACCGGATGGATTCACTTATGACATGTCGCCTCAGCAGAATATCCAGGTGAGTTTCATAGATGGATCATCTCGTATCAATGCCAGTGAGACTCTTCAATATGCAATAGTAGGAACAGATTATCGAGATAGCGTCTACGCCTTGCATGTTGGATACGCCTCTTTAGCAGAGGGAATCAAATTAACTTTCAGTAAACCCATTCATATTGAGAACTTGTTCTTGTATACCAAGTATCAGGGAAACTCCAGGTATTTTGATGTAACTAATGGTAACCTAACCATTTCATTAGTGGATTTAGAGGTTTCAGACTCATTCTTTGATGGTACGGGGGCAAGACTGTCAAGTATCCCAGACTGTACTTCTTTTCTTGGAAATGCTACTCAAATACGTTGTAGAGCTGAAGGCATATCTATCAAGTCCAGCGCTAGTATCACCTATATTGATATTCATTATTCAGATGGAAGCCTTGAAAGAAGAACACCTGAAGAACAGGGAATTAATGCAAATGATAATCAGTGGTTCTTTCTTTATTCGGAATTTGATGTGAATTCGATTGAAGCATTCTCGGTTGTTGCAGATTGCAGGACGTCTCCCCATTCTTTAAGTACTGAGTTGGTGACATTCATCAATCCATGTTCATCTACTTTAATTGATTCTGACAATGATGGAGTAGCAGATGAATCTGATATTTCACCAGATGATGCAACGATCGCTGCAGTTACTTACATTCCAGCACACAACTCTTATTCGACTTTCGCTTTTGAGGACATGTGGCCTTACCTGGGAGACTTTGATTTTAATGACTTGATCATTGCCCACAATGCGGTGGTGTATACCAACGCACAAGATATGGTCACTAAGATTACTTATCAAATTAGTGTTGAAGCTGCTGGAGCCACTTTTGATAATGATTTGTGTTTGAGTTTTACAGACCCCGGATCAACTATCAATATGACAGTGAACTCCATCTCAACCGGAGGTCTTACCTATGAATTACACAAACTTGAGAACAAATCTGAAATTCGATTCAAACACATAAAGCAAGGTTTTAACTCTGGAGGTTTTATCAATACAGATAGTACAAGATCTTATGAAGAACCGATTCAAATTTCCCTGGAGCTATTATTTGATGGGGCGGTCAATTTTGAAGATTTCGAAATTGATGAATTTATCAGAGTTGATCAGGAGGAGGGACGTGAAGTACACAAGCCTGGAAAACCATACACTAGTTTATTTGATAAAAGTTGGGTTGGGCAAGCTGCGGATGATACCAGACCAGAAGAAGGCAAGTATTTCCTAACAGAAAACAACCTTCCATGGGCAATAGAAATCCCAACTCCATGGGAATATCCGAAAGAGAAGGTGCAGATATCTAAAGCGTATCCATATTTTGAGGATTATGTACGGGGTAAGAGCAATACACCATGGTATACAGATGAGGATGGAAACAAAGTACACAAGCATTTATATAAGCGGAAGTAGTTAGTAATATATGAAGAGGAAAAGGAGGCTACGGCCTCTTTTTTTAATTCATGAGGTCAATAGTTTTCCTTAAATTTCAATTCAAATAAACACGTTGACGATGAAAAAGCTATTGCTTGTATTCGCCTTAATTCCTCTTTCTTATTTTGGGTATATCGTTTGGTCAAAATTTGATTATCTCAATGACAATATCCCTGAGGACCAATTAGGTGAAGATCTGAGTATCAATCAGGAATTCTACCAGTTGAAGATTTATGACCTGGAATCAGTTGCTCAAGAGTCTGTAGTTGATTCTTACCTAAGAGACGCCTTTCTACCAGGACTAAAAAGACTGGGATTTGAGAATATTGGAGTATTCAAAGTTCACCCGAATGATGTAGATAGTGTTCAGAAAATCTATGTATTGATCCCTTTTGAAGATTTAAACCAGTTTCAAAAATATGAAGGGATTCTTAATGCAGATAGTCTATATGTTGAAAAAGGGAAAGCCTATTTGTCAGCTGCTCATGATAATCCTCCATATAAGCGCATAGAATCCATACTTCTGAAGGCTTTTAAAGATTTTTCGACACTCCAACCGAACACATTGGATGGACCAAGATCAGAACGAATATATGAGCTCAGAAGTTATGAGTCTCCATCAGAAGAGATATACCGGAATAAAGTTCACATGTTCAATGAAGGAGGTGAGATCAAACTCTTTGAGCGTTTGGGATTCAATGCAGTGTTTTATGCTGATGTAATATCAGGGCCAAGTATGCCGAATTTGATGTACATGACCACATTTACTGATCAAAAGAGTAGAGATGAACACTGGAAATCATTTGTGGACGCTCCTGAATGGAAGAAAATGAGTTCTGATCCATTTTATGCCAACAATGTGTCTCATGCAGATATCTATTTCTTATATCCAACTGAGTACTCGGATTATTAGTAGTTAAAGCCACCACCAATTCTTACCTTCAAAGAGATTGATTGAATTCAAGTAGTTGATGATTTGAATGCGTTCTGTTTCTGCCGGATATACAGCAATTAGCAATTGAGGATCTTTGATTGATTCAATGGATTTAAAATCTTGTAAGTCCTGAATAGCTACATTCATCTTATGCTTCTTTAGTATACGTTGAGCGAGTTTCGATTTGATATTATTCCCCCATATAATCAAAGGCCCACCTTTGTAATCAAGTTCTATGAACCGCTTGAGTTTTAACCCAAAGAAAGCTTCCTGCTGATAGTTTTCCGAAGTACGAGAAGTGCGTTTCGGGTGTTCTCGCCAATGGAGTGTAATCCCTGGGACAGTTTGGATAGTGAACCCATTTTTATACCATTGAAATACCAGATCATAGTCCTCAGGATAGGAAAGTTCATCGAAACCTCCACAGTCTATCAGATCTGATTTACGTGTTATCCAATTGGGAGATGCAATGACACACTCTCGATAGATCTGATTCCATTGCTGATCAGATAAGTTGATTTGATTGATCCAATTTTGATATTCCAAATAGCCATTACTGACCGATTCTGTAGAGAAATATTTAACCAGACCCGTAACAACTGTGTTTTTAGAACTCTTTTTGAGAAGGTTGACCATTTGGGAGAGTCTCTCTGGAGGCATTTTATCGTCTGCATCCATTCGCGTAATGTATTCTCCTTTAGAGTAAGAGAGTGCAGTACTTAAGGCTGATATGATTCCTTTATCAGCGTTGGAATGAACGTGAATTCTGGAGTCTTTTTCTCGTATATTATATAGAAGTTCTAAGGTGCTATCATCGGAGTGATCATCTACAACAACCCATTCCCATTTGGAGTAGGTTTGATTTTTGATGGATTCATAGCAATCTAAAAGCCATGGTGCAGCATTTTTGCAGGGTGTGATTATTGAAACCAACGCTTCCATATCAATCGATAATACCCATGTTACGCATCAGTTGCGAAGCGTTGAAGCTATTACAAGGTCCAGGTGTGAGTTTATAATCAAAGCTGATTTTGCTACCATCTATTTGACTATTGAAACTGAAGTTGCGAACGTGATCATTGGTTTCTTCTAGCTTTCCTAGAGTCAAATCATGAGTACTAATCAAACCAAAGGCCTCTTTCTGTGAAAGTTTTTCAGCTAAAGCAATAGCCCCAAGATGTCTGTCTTCTGAATTGGTTCCTTTGAGGATTTCATCCAACAGAAAAAAGGTTGGCTTCTCGTCTACCGTTTGGAGCAGCTGAGTAATCCGTTTGAGTTCTGCATAAAACGAACTGGTATTTTCACTCAGATTGTCTTTGGTTCGCATACTTGTGAACACTTCTGTATTACTAAATACGAAAAAGCTAGCACATACAGGGGCTCCCAGTCTTGCAAGGATTAAGTTAATACCAAGGGTTCTTTGAAAGGTTGATTTGCCAGACATGTTCGAACCGGTTATGATGTCAACTGATCCCTTATTTTCAACGAAATAGTCATTATTCACACGGTCTTTTTTGCTAATTAATGGATGTCCGATGCTTTTACCATCCAAAAGGTATTCACTATTAGCAAGTTGAGGATACGTATAATGCTCATGCTGATCAGCAAAACTTGCCAGACTCATCAGCACTTCAAATTCATGAATAGCTTCCAACCATCCTTCGATATGTTCCTTGTTGTTTTTCTTCCAACGATAAATGCTCGTAAGAAGGAAAAAGTCAAGTAGGAACAATACATCAATAAAAATGTAGAGCATGTTGGCTCTAGAACTGATTCGGTGACTTATTTTGCTCAGTTGTTTGATGGCTTTTTCTGCATCGTGAGGAGCCATTAGGTGTTGTTTTAGCTCATCCGGCAGTTTGCTGGAATAGTCCCTGGAATTAATCACCTTCAGAACTTCTAGATAAGAGGTGATCAAGTACTGCGCCTTATCTGCACCTATGATTTCATTGCTTAGTTTCCTTGCTACTAATCCCAATGCAACAGCGTTGATAAATACATTACCGTAGATGTATTGATAAGGGATTGCATCTATGGCAATAAAAACGGCTGTGCTAACAATGCCTAAGATCAGAACCACAACTAAAGTTGTCCAAACAAAGGAATTTCCGGGACTCGTTTTAATGGATGACCAATCAAGCAAGCTTGAGGCATTTAGAGATGGTTCATTTTTCTTCTTTTTCCTAACGCTTATGCGAGAATTAGCTTGCAGTCTCTGGAGCCAATCAATATCTTGAGAAAGTTCTTTTATCGCCTCTTGACGCTCCTTTATTTCCTCGTTAGTAGGTTGGTCTGATAACCACTTCGCTACTAATTTTTTTCCATCCTGAGTGGAAGAACGATTGATTAACTGGTACAACGAATGCTGACCAAAAATGTCCAAATCATGTTGGTTAGGGTGATTTTCAATTAAGAATTCCTCGCCAGTTTCGAAATCATGAAGTTCTAAGGCGCTTCGTTTGAGTTCCTCATTATTGATATCGACTAATGTTTGGTAGTACAGTTTTTGATCTTCATGAAATCGATGCTTACCAACCAGGGCGCTAAATAATCCAATAGAAACAATTCCAGAGATTAACCAAAGCACCTGATCGCTATTAAAGAAAAGAATTAGGAATGCGATAAACGCAATGAAAGAAGCACCCCTGAGTAGCGAAAAGGTTAATGCTTGTTTCGAATGTGTATTTGATTGTTGTGCAAAATCTTCTGCTCTGGTAGCGTAATCGATCATATAAATTAGAAGAAAAATAAACTGATAATGACCTCCAGGAACATCCCAAAACCAAGAGTAATCCAATAGAAGAATCCAGTTCCTAAGGTTTTCCATATTGCCTTACCAATTTTGATGTGATAAGTATTCTTAAAGGACAACACAATATAGGCGCTGATGAGCAGGAAGAAATAGAAGTCTATGAACTCTGCTGCACTTTCAGAGAATATTTTTATAATCCAATAGATCGTGAGAACAATGAACATAAAGGAGTGTATATGCAATCCGTGAACTACATGATTGATATAGAGCTTTTTCCTAAAAAATATTTTAAGAATCAAAGCATACAATGGGAGCAAGAAGAACAATAGAATGGGAATATTCTTTACGATAAACATATTAATGGCGTGTTTATCAGATGTCATGATCTTAATGAACTGTCGATTGACTTTTTGAGCAAAGAATGTCTTGCTTTCATTATGAATGGAATCTTCAATTTCTTGGACTGAATATCTCTTATTAGACATTTTCATAATGGTAGATATGTCCTCAGAAAACTGAGTGGTCCATGAAGAAGTATCTTCTTTGGAGGTTATTGAGTCAATTGCTTCAGATTTGATTAGATCCGTTAATGGTTTTATATCCTTTTGAAATACTGTATCCGTTTTCAGTTTAGTTTCTAATGAATCAAACTGTTGAATTTGTTCCTCTTTTGGATTGAATATTCTCCCGTGTTCGGCACTCATATCCAAATAGGTATTCATTATAAAGAAATGAATTAAACTAACCACGAGATACAAACGGATTGGGTTCGCATACATTACCCGCTTACCATCCATAAACTCAGCGGTAAGCTTGCCAGGTTTTAAGAAGAATGGAATGACACTTCGACCAAATCGGCTGTCGAGCGAGAAGTAATTGGAGAAAAACTCATTAATCAAACCTCCAAATGAAATTTGATTATCCGTATTTTCCTGTCCACATTTTGGGCAATAATCAAACGACGGATCCAATTCATACCCACAGTTGAGGCATTTGTCAGTCTTCCTTCTTTTTTTCATATTTTCTCAGGAAATAATTGCTAATCCACGCTAAAATAATGGCTCCAAGAGCGTAAAGTGTGTATTCCAGGTTGTCAACAGTAGATCTCAGCGAAAGCCAGAAAAAAACTACTGCAACAATCATGAGGACCCATGTAAGTACTTTGAGTACTTGCTTCATGATTCTATTTCATTTAAGAGTTTAGCCAAATCAGCTGGTGTATCGATCATTCGACTTTCTAAATTAGTAAATCCCAGTTTGATCTTGTATCCGTTTTCTAACCACCGAAGCTGTTCGAGTGACTCAGCTGATTCAAGGCTGCTTTTAGGAAGTTTAACGATTTCTTTCAATACTTCAGCTCGGTATGCATAAATACCAATGTGTTTGTAATAGGAATGAGCTTTCAGACGGTTTTCCGGAGCAACATCCCGCAAATAGGGGATACATGTCCTGCTGAAATAGATCGCTTCCTGGTTTTTATTGAAAATCACCTTCATTTCCCCAGGATCATCCAATTCGCCTAAGTCCTGAATTGGTTTCACCAGGGTTGCTAGTTCTACATTCCCATCGAGCATCGCTCGGAGAATGTCTATTTGATGAGGGTGAATATAAGGCTCGTCACCCTGAATGTTAATGACATAATCATATTCGGGCATCAAGGACAGCACCTCACTGCAGCGCTCAGTTCCATTTTGATGATCTTCTGATGTCATCAGGCATTTTCCTCCGAAAGCCGTAACCTCATCTAAGATTCTTTGATCATCTGTAGCCACAAACAAATCATCTAAGGCAGTGCTTTGGAGAGCTTGTTCATAGACACACTGAATCATGGTTTTGCCATTGATGTCTGCTAGAGGTTTACCAGGGAATCGAGTAGAAGCAAAGCGAGCAGGAATAACTCCTAATACTTTCATTCTGCTTCTTTTACTTTAAGCGATGTACCTTCATCCGAAATTGCTACGATATCAGTACCTGCCTCAATGTAATTGCCTCGAGTAAATGCATCGTAAATTTCTCCTTCAATTTCTACTCTTCCACTAGGTCTTAAAATCGTGTATGCCTTTCCTGACTTACCAATCATAGACTTTTCTTTATAAAAACTGGAGGTAAATCCTTTGTCATGATCTTGGACATCTTGAAGGGAAATCCTCTGAAATGCCTTGCTGTTAGCCAGACGTACTCCTCCCAAAAACATGATAATAATGGCTCCAAGCATTCCTAGGAGTGTAGTAGCTACAGCTATAAACAAATCATCACCTTTAACAAAAGAGAAATCAAAGGAATCATTATTAAGCATCACGAGAATAAGTGATCCAACAGTGAGGATTAAGCCTGAAATACCCGCTACACCAAATCCTGGGATAACGAAGATCTCGAGAGCAATCAGAACGATACCGATGAAAAAAGCAATGATCTCCCAGTTTTCGGCCAAACCATTTAGGTAGTAAGGAGTAAAATAGAGTACAGTAGCAATGATAGATGCGATAATGGGGAATCCAACACCAGGAGTTTGCAATTCGAAGTAGATACCCCCAATGATAACAAGTATCAGTATACCACTAATAAATGGATTCAAAAAGAGCTGAATAATTTTATCAGTAGCGCTCAAATCAAACGAAATGAGTTCATAGTCCGTGATATCAGAACGTTCAAGAATTTCATCAATGGAATTCACTTTTGCCTCACAGAAACCGTATTTCATAGCTTCGGTTACTGAAAAAGTGATCACTTTACCTTCCTGTGCTATACTATCCAGATCAATATCTTCATCAACCATACCTTCTGCAATCTGAGGGTTTCGGCCAGTAGCTTCAGCCGTTGATCGCATAATGGATCTCATGTAGGATTGATATTTGTCAGGAGCAGCCGTACCATCTTGTGTTACCACTGTAGCCGCACCAATACTTGACCCTGGAGCCATGTAGATACTATCACAGGCAATAGAGATTAAAGCTCCGGCGGAGGCAGCATCTTTGTTAATGTAGGCATATATTGGTTTTTCGAAATTCAGAATACGCGTACGTATTTCATCTGCGTCGTTAAGAGCTCCACCATAGGTGTCTAATTCCAGTATGACCATATCGGCCCCTTGGTCGATAGCTTCATCCAGACCGAGTTCAGTATAGCGATTCGTTCTTGGGTCAATATCAGCCTGAACTTTCAAATGCATGACCTTGGTTATCTCATTGTCTTGGGCTTGTAACAAATGACTAAAAAAGATCAAGAAGAATATGGGTAGATGTTTTTTTAACATAGTGGCTGGTCTAACTTTACAACCGTAATTTTTCATAAAAATACTTGATTCTGCGAGTGTCTGATGCATCTTTTCGCTTTTCTTTAGAACTAACTGGTAAAATCTGGCAAGTCGTCTTATGTGAGAGGTCAGGGAGAATTCTAGTTGAAGAACGCATTGAGGACGAACAGCGAATAAACTATCATCTCTTTGATATTAACAATAGGGCTCCTCGTAGGTCTTTTCAGATTGATGAAGGTGATTGGTGGACGAACTCATTACTATTGGTATATCCATACTTTGTGCTGGAACAATATGGTGACCCTAATGATCCATCAACCAAATCTGTGATAATTTATCACCTGGGAGAAAGCAATCTTGTTGGTCATATCCCGCAGTTTCAATTCGAAGGGATTCAAAACAGCGAATTGATAGGAGTGGACCCTAAAGATGGGGCTACAAAAAAGAACTTTCTGCTGGAAGAAATGGAAGATATCGAAACCTTACCATTCAAAAGTCCGGTATATTACCAGAGTGGATCTGAAAGCTGTCAGTTAGTAGAGGAGTTTTTGGAAATACCCTCAAGTGGGGTGGGTTGTGAGTATTTTGAAGAGGGCGATTACATCATAATTTGCTATTATGTTCGTTTAGGTACAAAGTTTGATAGATGGCTTAAGGTGATTCAAAATGGTTTGGAGACTTATTCAGAAAAAGTGGATCAAGGATTGAATGGATTTGCTTCTGGTAGCTTCTTTGTTTTGAACGATGTTTTAGTGTTTATTGAAAACGGTAAAAAGTTAAATGGGATTGAATTATAAATTAGTGTGGTGTGTAGTGTTGGTCATTTGTTCTTTTGCGGTATCCGCAAGCTCTTTTGACTCATTACGGATGGAAAAGCAGGGAGACCAATTCTTTATTATCCATAAGGTGGAGCAAGGAGAAACTCTTTACAGCCTGGCCAGAAGATATGGTTGCGAACTTCCAGCAATTAAGTCTGCAAACAACCTTCCAGATAACAATATTGACCTGGGTCAAGAGTTAAGAATCCCTACAAATGGATCCTTAGCAGATAAAACGGCTATTACTACCTCAGAAGTAAGCGAGGAAGTAACATCTACGTTGCATACGGTAGAACCAAAACAGACACTTTACGCAATTAGTAAACTTTACGGAGTAGATGTTGATCAAATCAAAGAATGGAATGGATTGACTTCCAATGAATTATCAGTTGGCCAGGTCTTGACAATTGTTCCATCTGCCACTACTGACCCATATGAAAAACCTATTTCCAGTTCAGACAAAGGGAAAGAAAAGATTAAAGAAAAAGATAAGAAACCAAAAAAGAATGAAGTCAAAGAACCAGAAATTCCTGAGGGTTTCAATATCTATTATGTGCAGACCGGAGATTTATTGGAGACAATTGCGGCAAAGTATAAAGTAAGACCTGATAGTTTGGTCATCTGGAATAAATTACCAAATACTTATCTGACCATTGGGCAGAAGTTGCTGATCAAAGGAACTCCAGACAAAGAAGAGATGAACCGACGCAAGAATGTGGAGAATCTCGGATATGGCACAAGGAGGAAAGTGACCGATGGTGGAGGATTTACCAAGATGATTGAGGAAGGTACTGCCAGAAAAATTGAAGATGTGGTGGATACAAAAAAATACCTTGCATTGCATCGAACTTTGCCAATTGGATCCATGATCGAGGTTAGAAACTTGATGAATAATCAAAAGATCTTTGTAAAAGTGGTTGGTAAGCTTCCTGAAACTGGGTTGAATAAGAATGTATTGGTACGTCTAAGCCCTATTTGCTTTGAAAGATTAGGTGTAATTGACCCAATGACGAGAGTGGAAGTGTCTTACTTTATCGATTGATTTGGAAGATTTCGAGCAATTAAAAGCATTTCTTGATTCTAAAGTAGAGGAATACAATCAACCCGGATTTATCACCAATGATCCGATCTCCATTCCTCACTTATTTACTAAAAAACAAGACATTGAAATTACTGGCTTTGTGGCGGCAGTTCTTGCCTGGGGCCAGAGGAAGACCATTATTAATAAGTGCAAGGAGTTTTTTGGCTTGATGGATAATGCTCCATATGAGTTCATTTTGAATCATCAAGAAAAGGATTTGAAGCGATTTTTAGACTTCAAACACCGCACCTTCAATTCGACCGATGCACTGTATTTTATTGAATTTTTCAAGTTCCATTATGCACAGTACGATTCTCTGGAAAGTGCGTTCACCATGAAGGCTGATGATAATGGAGAAGGTATCAAGAGTCACTTAGTTACCTTTTTTAACTATTTCTTTTGTCTTCCTGATCATCCTAAAAGGACTTACAAGCACATACCTAGTCCTGCTAGAAAGTCTGCTTGTAAGCGCTTAAATATGTTTTTGCGTTGGATGGTGAGGGATGATAATAAGGGCGTGGACTTTGGCTTGTGGAAGGGGATTAAGACTAGCCAATTGATTTGCCCTTGTGACCTCCATGTCGATCGTGTGGGTAGGAAATTAGGTTTGATTCAACGCAGGCAAACAGACTGGCAGACAGCAGCTGAATTAACCGAAAATCTTAAGAAACTGGATCCAATGGATCCAGTCAAATATGATTTTGCTTTGTTTGGTCTAGGCGTAGAAGAGAAGTTCTAGTTTTCCCACTGTGCTGGGTTGTCTCTCCAGGCTTTTAGGGTCTCTAACTGTACTTCCTGAAGTCTTCCATCACCAATCATCTGGTCAATCAATGTTTCGTAATCACTTAAATAGACCAAATCTACATTGTGCTGTTTAAAATTGTCAACAGATATCGGAAAACCATAGGTAAAGATGGCAGCCATTCCTAAAACATCCATTCCAGCAGCTCTGACGGCTTCCGCAGCTTGAAGTGAGCTGCCACCAGTGGAAACCAAATCTTCAATTAAAACCACTTTAGCTCCTTTCTTTGCAACTCCTTCTATCTGATTCTCCATTCCATGACTTTTTGATTTAGAGCGGATATAAACAAATGGAAGTCCAAGGCTTTCTGCTACAAGTGCTCCTTGTGGAATTCCCGCAGTTGCAACTCCAGCAATGCATTCAACCTCAGGAAATTTGTTTTTAATTAATTCTACCAGAGCGTCTTTTACTTTTGTTCTGATCTCTGGATAAGATAAACTGAGTCTGTTGTCACAATAGATTGGAGACTTCCATCCTGACGCCCAGGTGAAGGGTTTATCTGGTTGAATTTTGATGGCTTCAATGCTCGCAAGTGCATTGGCAATCTCTATTGCTAGCGTATTATCAAATTTTAGAATGGACATGAATATTATTTTTTGAAAAATTCTTGAGGAGTCACTTTTACACCCCAACTTTTTTGTGTTTTATTTGTGCAAAGCTAACTCACTCGTGAAAATATTTATCAACGATATCCCTGTTAGTATCATCAGTAATGAGGAATTGAATTCTGACAAAGAATTTGACCTGACAATTGATGGAGCAACCAGTAAAATCAAGCCTAAGAAATTAATCGATGATGTGTTAATTAAGGATGCATCTCCTGAAAAAGTAGATGAATTGCTTCATGTCATGACTGACAATAAGCTGAAAGGTGTGGACTCTATCACTTTTACCAGTGTGGACAAAGAATCCATTATTCAGTATATCAAAAAGAAATTCAAGGTCATTCAAGCTGCTGGTGGCGTAGTGGACAAGGAAGGTAAGATCTTGCTAATCTTCCGTAAAGGAAGATGGGATATCCCGAAAGGTAAGATGGAGAAGGGTGAGAAGAAGCGAGAGTGTGCCGAAAGGGAAGTGGAAGAGGAAACTGGAGTTAAGGTTAGAATTGAGAAGAAGATCAATGCGACCTGGCATACGTATGTGAATAAGAAAAAGTACGTACTCAAAAAGACTCACTGGTATGTGATGAAATGTGTGGATGACACCAATATGGGGCCGCAGGTGGAGGAAGATATTGATGAAGTTCGTTGGATGACACTTAGTGAATTGAGAGCAGCTCTGTACAATTCCTATCGCTCAATTCGTGTGGTGGTGCAGGAGTATCACAAACTCCTAAAAATACATGATCAGAGTTTATAAGGGATAAACGGTTCAACGTTCCCCCCATATTTGTGCACTTCTCGGATAATACTGCTGCTAATCGGTGCCAACTCGGGTGAAGTAATTAGGAATACAGTCTCTAAACTGGTATTCAAATATTTATTGATTTGGGAGATGCTATTCTCATATTCAAAATCTGTGGTATTTCTTAACCCTCTAATTAGAAACTGAGCATTGTATTTCTCTGCCAGAATCGCAGTTAATTCATCATAAACCATCACTTTGACATTGTCATAATCCTTAAAGGCATCCTCAATTTTCTGAACCATAAAGTCCAGATCAAAGTAACGTTTCTTTTTGCTGTTATGTCCAATACCGATGATTACCTCATCAAACAAGTTCAAACTGCGGAGAACAATGTCTTCATGTCCCTTAGTGAAAGGGTCAAAAGAACCTGGAAAAATGGCTACTTTTTTCATTTATTCGCAAAGGAATATGCTGTAGATATCAAAGTATCTATGGTCTTGGACCTCTTCAAACTCAGGTCCAAACTTCAGGAAGTTTGGTTTGGTACCCAGTGAGATATTTCGAATGTATTTTTTAAGAAGGTCTAGATGAGGAGCATCGTTTTTGATAGCACCCCAAACAACTAGGCTGCTTGTTTTTGGAGACATACTTAGCTCTTTGAAAACCAGCATAATGTATTTTAGGAAGTCCTCACTCTTGCGAACAGCGAACTGGTTGTAGTATTGAAGGGCTTGTTTCTGACTTACAGCAATGTGTAATATTCCCTTGTCTACGAAGCAAAACATCGTTTTTTCGTGGGAATGGTCGTCATATTTGAGAATTCCTTCAATCAATGCACTGCCCTGGTGGATCACCTGAACACTTCTTTGTTTGTACTTCGACTTGGCCCAGGAGATTACTTTCTTATCACAGGCAAAGATGTTTACAGCACTGCTAGCGATATGCTTATAGTAATAGACTTCCTCGATTTTAGTTTTTATTTCCGCGTTTAGAGCCAGGTAATCACTGGATGCCTCTGGCAGAAAATACGAAGAAGGTACTAAGGAGAATTTGTGCGATTTAAAACTAATCTTGATACTGTCCCACAGATCCGATCCAAGAAAAGGATGCTTCTCTGTGATCTCCATGATAGCTTCAAGTCTAGTATTGATGGTCTTTATATTTTCAAGACGGTAATCTTCAATGTAAAGACAGCTATTCGTTTGTTTATTAACCACACTAAACTGAAAATCTCTTGTGCCAATTTGTAGGCAAAGAGAATAGGATGGGAGCTTCTCTTTATCGAAGCCCCCTGCCTTTATTCTTTTGACAAGTTTGTAAGTCTTTGTTGTGGTTGATGCACTCAAAATTATTCCCAGTTACCTGATGTCGTTACACTTGTTCTAGATCCAAAACGAAGTGGTTTTCTAGTTTGATATTCACTTTCCTCATCTCTTGCCGGGTTGATCGGGCTTGGGTTAAACACTTCTATGGCGTTAACCTTTACACCACTTTTATCAATTTTATCAGCCCATACCGAAAACTTGGTTGGTGGCTCTACACCAGGTACATAAACAAGTGTTGATAGATTAAATCTAGGCCACTTATCTTTAGTAAACAATGAATCCATCACAGGAACAGTTCCTAAAGTGTCAATTTCAACCCAAGAACTATCTGCACCGTAAGCAAGGGTTTTGATGAATTCTTTTCTCTCGGTAATGTAGAATTCGCCTGTATCAACAAATGCAATCAGCTTATCCCAATCACTTGTATATTGGCCATTAACAGATAAGTAAGCGATTTCAGCCTCACGAATCATTTTCAATTGCTCGATAATACGGGCTTCCATTTTCACGATGCGCTCTGATTCTTGAATACTTGAGTCAATTGAGTTGTATAAGTACCACGCCAAGAACAACGCCAATACTCCGAAAACTATACTAAAGATTTTTGTCTTGCTCATTTACTGTTAGGTTTTTTGCAATAATAAGGATATTTAGGTTGTTTGTAAAACCCTAATTTTTTGAAATACTTTCAAATTTATAAAAGCCTGTTGATTCCACAATCATTCTGGGATGATCTAATTCATGAAAAATGTTGTGAAGATTATCTTTTGGGATGCTCTTTAGCTCCTCAAAACTAATCCATTTTAGTTCAGTTAAGATTTGCTCCTCATCAGGGACTTCCGGATCGTTGCCAAGCTCTTCGGTTCCTCCAGTACGTATCACCCTGAAAAACAACTCAATAGCATGGTGTTTTTTGCTTTGATATTCATTGACGAACAAGAATTTATCAATTTCAACATCCAGGTTGGTCTCTTCCTTGAACTCTCTGATCAATGTGGATGGAACATCCTCATTAAATTCTAGCCCACCTCCTGGAGGTGACCAAATAAATCCATGATTTCCGATTCCTTCGTGTTTTAAAAGAAGAATGGTTTCATTTTCAACTAATATGCCACAGACCCTCACTCTCACTTTGTTCTCATACAGACGTTTACTTGCCGATTCCTCCATATTTTTCAACATATTCTGTTAGTCTTCGTTACCTTTACTGGAAATTAATTAAGAATTCAAACTATGAGAGTATTAGCAAGTTTATTCATTTTATTCGTAGGGTTTGGTGTAGTAGCGCAAAACGCTGATGCTGAGATGAACCAAAACGGACCTAAAATAGCCTTCGTTGAGTCTGCCTATGATTTTGGTGAGATCACTCAAGGAGATGTTGTTACTCATGTTTTTAAATATGAAAATACAGGTAACGAAGCTTTGGTAATATC
This sequence comes from Rickettsiales bacterium, assembly GCA_002729235.1. Taxonomy (GTDB): domain Bacteria; phylum Bacteroidota; class Bacteroidia; order Cytophagales; family Cyclobacteriaceae; genus Marinoscillum. Next base: position 61,881 of record PBTY01000066.1, read on the forward strand.
AGCTGTAAGAACTTCATGTGGTTGTACGGCTCCTGATTGGAATCGTGAGCCATTAGCACCAGGTGAGACTACTGAAATGACTATCCGATTTAACAGTAGAGGTAAAATGGGAATGCAAAATAAAATTATTACCATTACTTCTAATGCAGTGAACAGTACTGAGAGAATAGTTATCAAAGGTAATGTGAAGCCTGCTACTGCTGAGCCAGAAGATGGTCAATAAGATTTAATCAGGTAAACTACCAACAAAATCCATCCCAGGATGAATGCCACACCCCCAAGTGGGGTAATTGCTCCTAACAAGGTAATGTTGGTGATTGATAAAATATAAAGTGATCCCGAGAAGATCAGGATTCCGAAAAGAAATAGATAACCCACTGATTTAAGCAATCGGTGGGTTTTTTCTTTTGTAATCACTCCTACAATTAATAATGCTAGTGCGTGAAAAATGTGGTATTGTACTGCAGTTTCAAAAGTGTCTACACGCTGATTAGCTTCAAGTATTGGGTTCAAAGCATGTGCTCCGAACGCTCCTATGGCGACTACTAGACCGCCCAGTACGGCTCCCAGAATTGAAAACTGCTTACCCATAATTCCGCTCTCCAAACAATGTACTCCCAATCCTGATCATATTACTTCCACAATCCAATGCAATTTGATAATCACTACTCATTCCCATCGATAAATACTTCATGTTGAAATTATTGAATTGGTATTTCTCACTTACTTGATCAAATAACATTTTTAATCCGGTAAACTCACGTATTATTTGAGCTTCATTCTCTGTATTGGTAGCCATTCCCATCAGTCCAACTACGCGAACATTCGAAGTTTCCTTTAAGATATTGTTATCTAAAAGTTGTGACAACTCGTTTTCGTCAAACCCAAATTTGCTTGATTCTTCGGCGATGTGAACTTGAAGTAAACAGTTGATGATTCGGTCACTTTTCACCGCTTCTTTATCGATAGTTCTCAATAACCTTTCGCTATCAACTGAATGGATCAAATAGACATATGGCGCAATGTACTTTACCTTATTTCTTTGTAAATGACCAATCATATGCCATCTAATGTCCGTAGGGAGCTGATCATATTTGTCGGTCATCTCCTGAACCTTATTCTCTCCAAAATCCTTCTGGCCATGGTCGTAAGCTTCCTGTATATCACTTACTGGCTTGGTCTTACTTACAGCAATCAACCGTGCCTCATAAGGTTCTAGTTCATTGTTAAGTTTTGATAGGTTGTCGGCTATTTTACTCATTGACAGGTTTAGATTGGTTTCGACTTGGTTAACTTTAGCGAGTAATTAATGACGAGTGACCAAATTAATGTAAAAATACGCTCTACAAAAGCAACTAGCTATGGCAATTTTAGGAACACTCCTTAAAAAAGGTATTACGTTACGTGAAAGCCTGGAACAACAATACACCTCACCACTTGAGCTTCAAAAACAGGAATTAAGAAAACTATTGATTCACTCTAAGCAGACCCAGTTTGGTGAATTTTATGGATTTGATAAGATTCTTAAATCTTTTAAGGGCAAACAGATTGATACTTTCTATCAGGAATACACAAATGCTATCCCAACTTTTGATTACAATCGAATATTTGATCAATGGTGGAAATCGGCCAAAGATGGGAAACGTGATGTTTGCTATCCTGGTAAAATCAAGTATTTCGCTCTGAGTAGCGGAACTTCTGGAGCAACGTCTAAATACATTCCTATTACCAAGGATATGGTCAAGTCTATTCGAAAAACGAGTGTTAGGCAGATTTTGAGCTTGTCCAGATATGACTTACCAACAGACTTGTTTACCAAAGGAATCTTAATGCTCGGTGGAAGTACTAATCTCCGCAAGCATGGAACCTACTTTGAAGGCGACTTAAGTGGTATAACCACGGCTCAAATTCCATTTTGGTTTCAGCATTTTTACAAACCGGGAAAAAAAATTGCGAAAGCTTCTGATTGGGGGTCGAAGCTTGATGATATTACGAAAAAGGCAAAGGATTGGGATATAGGCATAATTGTAGGCGTACCTGCATGGCTTCAAATTCTCATGGAGAAGATCATTAATTATTATGGTGTCAAAACTATTCATGACATCTGGCCCAACCTGAGAATTTTTGTCCACGGAGGAGTATCTTTTGAGCCTTATAAGAAAGGATTTGAAAAACTGCTGTCCACTCCGCTTATTTATATGGAGACCTATTTAGCAAGTGAAGGATTTGTTGCTTTTCAAGCATATCCGGATCGCAAATCCATGCGTCTGGTTTTGAACAACGGTATCTTTTATGAGTTTATTCCTTTCAATGAAAAGAACTTTACCGATGATGGTGAGCTAAGAGAGCAGGTAGAAACCTTGCACATCGGTCAAGTGGAGAAGGGTAAGGACTATGCTTTACTGATAACCACGAATGCCGGAACCTGGCGTTACCTTATCGGAGATGTTATTAAATTTGCATCAGTAGAAGAGGCGGAGATAAATATCGTAGGACGCACCAAGCACTTTCTGAGCTTATGTGGTGAACACTTGTCCTTAGATAATATGAACAAAGCAATCGAACTTGTAAGCGAAGAGCTCAATTTTGTTGTTAGAGAGTTTACTGTGATTGGCGAGCCAAGTGGGAGTTTGTTTGGTCATAGGTGGTACGTGGGCACCGATGATGAAATAGATGAATCAGTGCTGGCAAAAGGGTTGGATAAGAAATTGATGGAACTCAATGATGACTACAAAGTTGAACGAGGACATGCTTTAAAGGATTTCTCAGTTCATATCGTTCCCACTTCACTATTCTACGAGTGGTTGAAGCTTCATGGCAAGGAGGGGGGACAAAATAAATTTCCACGTGTTCTAAAAAATGAAAAAGCTGTAGATTGGAAAAAATTCCTTTCGGAGCAAAACGAAAACGTGCATTAATGCATCCTTACTTAACTGGATTAATTTTTGGATTAGTTTTTATCTTTTCTATTGGGCCTGGCTTTTTTGCTTTGATTCAAACAAGCGTTCAGAAAGGGTTTAAGCGTGCCATTTTGTTGGCGATCGGTATTAGCCTGAGTGATATCATCTATGTGCTATTGTCATTAATGGGTGTAGCATCGCTATTGGAGCAACCACAAATTCGTCTTTGGTTAGGTATCTTGGGTACGATTATCCTAATTTTTTATGGCATCTATTCCTGGTTTAAAAAACCAAAACTTTATAAAGACGAGATCGAGAACAAAAAGGATCTTTCCTACTTGAAATACTTGCTTAAAGGATTTGTACTTAATGGCCTGAACCCATTTATCGTCGTGTTTTGGGTGAGTATTATTGGAGTAGTGGCTACGAAGTATGAATACACCTTCAATTCTCAGATGACCTTCTTTGCAGGTGTGTTAACCACAATATTGAGCACAGATATTATTAAGGCCTTTGTGGCACATCGACTTAGAACCATGGTTACTCCAAAAAAGATTCTTATCCTCAATCGATCCGTTGGAGTGATTTTGATCCTTTTCGGTTTTCAGATGATTTACTTTCTGCTGGACAACTACATGTTTAACTAAAAAAAAGGTGCTATTGAGCAAAACTCTAAAGCACCTTGATATGAAGAGGATTGTTATTAATTAGTTTAGTTATATCGTTTTAATTATTCTTGATTTTTTTCCCGAAACAATGATCTCCAGCGGGGTTGATGCATCTATCTCAGATAAATCAAAAACCTGGGTGAAGTTGGATTGATTTTTTACTCTGTTAGAGTAATAGGTATTGCCCGATTCGTCCACGATTTTGATTGTTACTGGTGTATTTTCATGAAATACTTTCAATTCAAATTTTCTTGATTCTTTTTCTTTAAGAAAGGCAGCAACATCTTCCTGATGTAGTTGGCTGATGAATACATTTTGTTCAAGGATCTCATCATTTGCTTCTACCTTGATTGTGTAATTGCCTTCTTCCAAAGAGGACATATCAATAGGGAGGGAAAAGGATTTTTTGAAAGCTACGTTCTGAGCAACAAGTAGATTTCCCACTTCGTCAGTTATTTTTAGTTTCACGGTCCCTTTTTCTTCAGTTGACATGTTTAAATACAGTTTGGCATCCTCAACCGAAGAAAGAGTTAATTTACTAGAAGAAGCTTCAGATGGATTTGTTTTGGATATAGCGGTAGTGCTCACTAAAGCCACCACAGCTAGTGCAAGAATTGCCTTTTTCATTTTAATTTGAGTTTAGTTTTGATCTGGTATAATCAACGCCAAACGACCATGAAGGGTCAATTCATCGTATCAGTGGTAGGTCCTTGATGATCTACGGACAAGATGTGATGTGTATGGTAATACTGAAATGATTATTTCAAATTAATATCTAGGTGATTAACTAATCCACTTATATTAAATCTTGAAAATGATGCTTTTTTAAGAATATTATTTGCTGGATTGATAGAGAAATTGTTTGCGGTAGTCAGGTTGGCTTGTGTAAGGTTGGTATTATTGAATATAGCCCCTTTTAGGTTTGTTTCTTCAAATACTGCTCTGCTGAGGTTAGCCCCATCAAAATCTACCTCGAGGCAATCGCAGTGTTTGAATAGTGTTTTGGTGAGGTTTAATCCATGTAATGTACTATAGTTCAAAGTACACTGAATGAAATTCATTTCTAAAAGGAATTCTCGACAATTGTTGAATTGGAGTCCAAACATTTTACAGCCTCTAAATAAAACTGTTTTAAATGAGGTGTCACCAAGAATGGCGTTGCTCATGTCACATTCAGTGAATTCACAATCTGCAAACGTGATACCTGATAGATTACAATTTTCAAATGAGCATTTACTGAATTGACAATCAGAATATTCACCAATAGGTAAAGGATTCAAACGAAAATCGATATTCTCAAAAACCTGATCGTCGATGTACTCTTTGCTCATTGCGATTTGGGATTGAAGAGTAAAGATGTGTTAGATTTAGTGTCTATTCGGTACATTCTATGAAAAAGATCTCCTTTTTATTTCTGATACTTATTTCCAATTCATTGTTGGCTCAGGATAATGAACAATTGATAGAAGTGTTTAAGCAACTAGATTCTCTCGAAAAAGTATATGAGCCTGATTTGCCAGTGGACCAACATTATCCTATTTTTTCTGAATCAGAACTGCTAGAGGCATCCAGTCAGATGGAGGAGGTGTTAATGACACTAAAAGCAATCGATTCGAGAGATCTGAGCCGGCAGGATCAAATCACTAAGTCTACATTGGAGTTGAAATTAAAGGATGATATCAGTTATACAAAATATCAGGTGTATCTGATGCCTTTTAATGCGGAAGGGGGATTTTATGATAATATCGGTTTCAGTATTGGTAGAAAGCAATTTTTAGATGTAGAAGACTATGAGAATTATAAAAAGTGGGTAAGATCATATTTAGTTTTTCTTGATTACAATATCTCGTTACTTGAGAAGGGAATGAAGGTAGATGTCATGCGTCCAAAAGTGATTGTACAGAATGCATTAAAGCACCTTGAGTCGTGGACCAATTCAGCTATCGAAGAGCATACTTTCTATCAACCTTATTTGCAATTACCAAATTCCATAGATGAAGAAGATCAGTTGAGAATTAGAAGGGAAGGAGCCGAATTGGTGAGTAAGGAAGTAATCCCAAAATATCGACAGCTAAAGGCCTTTTTTGAGTCTGAATACTTACCTAAGTCTCCTGACGTAGTAGGTGTTTCTGGTATTAGAAATGGGAAGGAATACTATGAAGATCGAATTGAATTCTACACCACTCAGCAGATGAGCCCCGATTCTGTTTTCAATTTGGGTTTGTCAGAGGTTAAAAGAATCAGAGCTTTGATGGATCAGATTATAGTTGATCTGGAGTTCGATGGAAATTTTGAAGACTTTATCACTTTCTTAAGAACGGATCCTCAATTTTATGCAAAAACTCCTCAGGAATTATTGAGTAGGGCAGCATGGCTTAGTAAAAAAGCAGAAGGTAAACTGCCAAAATTGTTTAGCCAGTTATACGAGCTACCGTTTACCGTCGAACCAGTTCCAGCCAAAATTGCACCAACCTATACAGGAGGAAGGTATGTGCCGGGAAACAGAGCGGCAGACAGAGCTGGCATCTACTGGGTCAATACCTATGATCTTCCAAGTAGGCCATTCTATACCTTGCCAGCACTTACTCTCCATGAGGCAGTTCCGGGGCATCACTTGGGGATAATGGTAGCCGCTGAATTGACTGCCGATATTCCTGACTTCAGGAAGAATTATTACATCAGTGCTTATGGAGAAGGTTGGGGTTTGTATGCGGAGTATTTGGGTGAGGAAATGGGCATGTATGAGACGCCATACGACTTGTTTGGACGTTACACTTATGAAATGTGGCGTGCTTGTCGGTTAGTAGTGGACGTAGGTATGCATTACAAAGGATGGGATCGTCAGCGTGCGTTTGATTTTCTGAGTGGCAATACGGCCTTATCGATTCATGAGGTCAACACCGAAATCGATCGGTATATAGGATGGCCAGGACAAGCTGTAAGTTATAAAATCGGTGAACTAACGATCAAAAGCCTTCGCGATGTAGCTACAAAACAGCTTGGTGATGAGTTTGATATACAAAAGTTTCATCAAGTTATTCTGGCGAATGGGTCAATCCCTCTGTTTGAATTGCAAAATGAAGTGCAACTGTTTATTGAAAAGCAAAAATAGTTCAAATGTAAAAAGTTGTCATTTGCAATGAGATAGGTAAAATGTTGTGATAATTACAACAAATACTTATATATATTTAGGATATGGTAAATTAAATGCTATATCTATGAAAATCCACCGAATGACCTTTTTATTGATTTGTTCTATTTTTATGACCTTAATGAGTTGCTCTCCAAAGCCATATGTGCTGGATACCGATTATGATCGACATGGGCATTTCAAAGAGTACAAAAGCTTTACTTTCTTGAATATGGTTAACTCTGGAAACGGAGCTTATGAAGAAGAAATCGTGAGAAACACCATCTTCAAGAGACTAATTGCAATGGGCTATAAGTACACTGAAGAAAACCCAGACTTATTAGTTTCCTGTAAGTTTTTCTATCAACCTGCCAGAGTTATCAAGTTTGATCAGTGCCATATTAATCAATGGCTAAAAGAGGATCAGGTTGAAAATTCCATGATCAAGAATAGTTACAAACGTAATGTCAATCTACCAGCAGATGCTTGTCAGGTGTTTTTGATTGAAGCTAAATCTAATAGAATGATTTGGAAAGGGTATGCTGGTCAAAGTGAGCCCTGGACTCATGAGCAGCAGCTAGTTGCCAGTATTGGTCGAATGATGGATGAGTACCCTGTTGTAGTGTACTAAATCCGATGTTGATCGTATTGATGCGCCACGCTTGAGTCTGAAAGTAATTGCATTTCCTCTTTGGACAAATCTGGACAAGAACTTAGGTTGATAATACCCTGGAGTTGCTCCAGGGTTCTAAATCCAACAACAGCAGTTGTGACAGAAGGATGTTGCAGAACAAATTTGACTGCAGTTTGTGCCTGATTTCTGTGTTCATTGGATAGTTGCTTCAGAGAGTTTTGAAGGTGATTAACTTGTTCCTCAGAATGATTCAAATAAGATTTAGCTGGTTTATCAGCAAGCAGTCCTTTTGCTAGAGCTCCTCTCGCCATCACACCTACATTATTGGAGTGTAATACATTCAATACATTTTCTTCAGGTCGCCTATCCAGCAAGCTGTATTGAAGCATGTCACTGACCATATTAGACTGCTCACTTAAGGATTTGATGACATTTGGTCGAATGGATGAGAGGCCATAATGCCTGATTTTACCAAGCGTTTTGAGTTCTTCAAAGGCTTCTATGATTTCTTCATGATTATCCTCCATGGTGCCCCCATGCAATTGATAAATGTCGATGTAATCAGTTTGTAGTCTCTTAAGACTTTTATCTACCGCCTGAGAGATATATGATTTGCTGGCATTCCATCTCCATGTTGAGCCATCAGGTAGCCATTCGTTCCCAACTTTTGTTGCAATGATTACTTGATTTCTTATTGGTCTTAAGGTTTTACCGACTAGCTCTTCATTAGCACCTTTGTCATAAAGGTCTGCTGTGTCAAAGTAATTTATGCCTTGATCAAATGCATTTTGCAGAATCTTCTCATTGTTCTTGCCGCTTAGGTCAAGGGACATGCAGCCAAAGCTAATTTCAGAGATCTCCAGATCTGTCTTTTGGAGTTTTCGGTAGTTCATACCTGATCAACTGGTTGGCACATAGAAAGTTTAATCCGTCATTGCATTGCTAATGAACGTGGACTTGGTCAATAACCAAAGTGCTAGAAAAACCAGTGCCCATCTAAGGTAGATGGCATAATAATCCGTAGTATCCTTATAGCGTGTTTCTTTGATTTCTGCTTTTTCCAGTGCGTCAATTTCATTGAAAACCTCCTCCAGAGCAGCTTTGTCTGACACACGATAGAAGTTGCCGTTTCCTATTTTGGCTATTTCTCTGAGGTTGGTTTCATCCAGAGTGTTTTCCACATATCTAGGTCTTCCAAAAAAGTCTGTACCGAATGGTACTTTACCTTCTTTTCCTATGGCAATCGTATAGATTTTAATGTTGTATGCTTGAGCCAGTTTTGCTGCGGTGATTGGGTCTATGTTTCCTGCTGTATTGTCTCCATCACTCAAGAGGATCATCACTTTGGATTTGCTATCTGATTCTCTTAGTCGGTTGGTGGATACGGCCAAAGCACTCCCAATCGCCGTGCCTCTATTCTCTATCAGATCAAACGAAATATCGTCGATATAGCTATTCAATAGTTCATAATCGGTTGTCAAGGGAGATCTAGAGAAAGCATCCCCAGAGAAAACCACTAAACCAATACGATCCTGGAATCTGCCGGCCACAAAGTTTCTCGCAACATCTTTGGCCGCTTCTAGTCGATTGGGCTTGAAATCCTCAATCTGCATAGATTCCGAAATATCAATAGTCAGCATGATATCAATCCCTTCACTCCACTGCTCAACTTGTTCGTTGGTAGACTGGGGTCTGGCCAGTGCCACAATGATCAGTGCTAGGACCACATAGAACAGGATTGGGGGGATGAATCTTAATAGGCTAATAGGATCATTCTTAATATCATTTTTTGTCAGTGCAATAGGTAACCTGTCTCTGAACTGAGTTAGGATTATCCAGCGAAGGATTAGAATGACTGGAATGACTCCCAAGGCATAAAACCACATAGGTTGTTCCCAATCAAAAGAATTTAATTTGGACCATGAAAACCAGCTAGGTGAAAACCAATTGTCTAAAAACTCCATTCTTAGCTGTTCTTTATTTGATCAGTAATTACCGTATATCTGTGCTGCGTGAAATCATCAATGGCTTGAAAGTCTTTGAACAGATTGTCATCAATTATTCCACCGTAGACGCATCGGTCTATATTTTTCAACGTACCATTCAGTTCATTGGTGTACTCCAGAGACATAATCTCTTTGGTTGTCAATTTCGTGAATGGACGCTTCTCCATAGTTTCTAAGAAAGCCTTCCATTCTCCCAACGTTTTCTCTGCGAGTGATTGATTTGGACTCTTTCTAAGCTCTTGAATATTGATAGATAATTGCTGTGTGAATTTCTGGTATTCCTTCTTGAGCTTTCTAAGCTTGAATGCTTTTTGTATTCTTTTGCCAAATACCAGCAAACCGACGACCGCAACAACCAATAGAATCCCTAAAATGATCCAAATCAGTGGGTAGTTCACCATAGAATCAACATCCTGATAAGCCAAATTGGTTTTAAGGCTCAAAGTGTCTGTGGCAGGAGGCAGCATGGTCGTAAAGATGATGGAATCGAGTGTGCCTTCAATGACTACCGTATCGTCAGCGCTTTTAACCAAAAAAGCAGGTAGTGTCAGGTACTGTACTTCATCAATTTCATAACTCTGAAGGGTATAAACGGCAGAGTCATAAACCATTCCGTTCTTAAGTAATCCAGGAATATACTTTTTGTCAGAAAACTCCCAGGGAGTAAATGAATACAACGTATCTGGAAGGACGATATCCAATGCTTCAGGGTAGCTAGCAGACATCCAGTACTCAATGTCTTCACCGATTCGTACACTATCCTGAACGAAGCCACCTTTTACAGTTACCTGTTGGGAGAAGCTGTGCAGAGTTAAAAGGACAAATGATATATAAAGAATAAAATTATCTCGGACGTTGCGCATTTGACTTGTTCCTGTGTCTAAACAATCGAACCAATTTAGGGACATAATCATCCCCAGTTTCAACAGATAGATAGTTTACATCATTTCTTCTACAGAATGTTTCAAGTTCTGAGGTGTTTTTGCCATATGTTTTATTTAAAACATTTCTGAAATGACTGGAAGAGGAGTTGACCCAAAGCGTTCTTCCAGATTCTTTTTCGTATAATGGTACAATGCCAAGGTTTGGCATTTGTGACTCACGTTTATCAAACAACTGAACTACCACCAGATCATGTTTTCTAGCCATACCTCGGAGACTGTGCATGTAGTTTTCATCAATAAAATCAGAAATCAAAAAAATCACAGCTCGTCTTTTCAGTATGCCAAGCGTGGTTTTAATGGCTTGATCCAGATTTGTTTTCTTGGATGTTGGTTTTAAGTTGAATATACTGGAAAGCAATTCATAGGAATGTTTCATTCCCTTGCCAGGTTTAATGTATTTCTCTTTTTGGTCAGAGAAACATAACAAACCAACTGCACTACTTTCTTTTACTGCGGATAATGCAAGGAGTGCGGCTATTTCTTTACCAGTATCAATTTTCTGACGCTTGGCAGAACCTATTTCTTGAGATGCTGAAACATCCAGAATGAACATTACCGTTTGTTCTTTTTCCTCAATGAAGGTTTTTACAAACGTTCCGTGCCCTTTTGCCGTTACATTCCAGTCGATGGTTCTAACATCGTCGCCGTATTGGTAGGTTCTGACATCATCAAACTCTAGACCGGAACCTTTGAAGATGCTGTGAAAATCACCTTGCATCTGAGAGTTGATGGCTTTACGCACGCGTATTTCATATTTTCTCAGCTTTTTAAGGATTTCCTTCATGCAAAGTATTTTTGGCTTCTTACGATCCGATACATTTGTACAAAATTATACGAACGCATAGACTTAAGCTTGTGAGAAATTCTTTTTTTATAGTTTTTACTCTGTTAATATTCGTTAATTGCTCTAAAAGCAAGCCTCAGAGACCACCAAATGTACTTACACGAGATCAAATGGTAGAAGTTCTCATAGAGGTGCATGTTTTGGAGGCGAAAGTTAAAAAACTCTACCTATCACGTGATAGCAGCAAAGTGGTCTATAACCATTATGAGAAGATGCTATTCGATGATTTGGGAATTAGTCAGGAGCAATATACAGAGTCTTTGGCCTTTTATGTAGATCAGATTGATCAAATGCAGGGGATCTACGATCAGGTGGTAGACAGTCTGTTGGACAGACAAAAATCAGGTAACGTAAATTCAGGTAATATAAATTGATGTTAGAATACCCTAACGATATTCAGGAGAAATTGGGAATGGATCAGGTAATCCAGCTGGTAAGAGCCAGGTGTAAATCTGATCATGGTGTTGAGTTTTTAGAAAAGGTACGACCTTCATCGCGTGTTGATGATATTTCTAAATGGTTGGATCAAACCAATGAGATGGTTAGAATACTCTCTTCAGGAGATAATTTACCTTCACGCGATTTTCAAGATTTGAGAGTATTCCTAAAGAAAATCAAGGTCAAGGGTACTTTTCTTCAAGGGGAAGATTTCAGTCAGCTTAGATCATTGCTAACACTGTTGTATCAATGGACACAATATGTCAAAAAAAACCAGGAAGAGTATCCACAGCTTTGTTCGTTGACTTATGGATTCATTGCGGATCTAGAGCTGATCAAGGAGATTGAGCAGATTGTTGACGAGAGGGGTGTTGTAAGGGATACTGCCAGCCCGGAATTGGCCTCTATAAGAGCGCTGCTGATTCAGAAGGAGAAAGCTGTCAGAACTGCAATCAACAAAGTTCTCAGAAAAGCCATTCAAGATAAACTTACTGATGAGGACAGTGCTGTTACTGTACGGGATGGCAGGCTGGTTATTCCTTTGAAAGCAGAGCATAAGAGAAGAATTCAAGGGTTTGTCCATGATGAATCAGCCACTGGACAAACGGTTTACCTGGAGCCTACAGAGGCTTTGCAACTGAACAATGAAGTTCGAGAGCTACAGTACCAGGAGAAGAGGGAAATTGCAAGAATTCTGACAAGGCTTACGGATCTTGTTCGTGAATCCATGGACGACCTTGAAAAAGGTTCTTTTTTCATTGGGTTGTTGGATTTCATTCATGCTAAGGGGGCATTTGCATTGGAAATTGAAGGTGTGAAACCTGAGGTAACCAAGAATCCTGAAATCAAGTGGCATCAAGCCAAACACCCATTGCTATGGTTGGCCCATAAAGAAACAGGAAAGTCAACTATTCCTCTTTCATTAGAACTCAATAGACAGTCCAACAGAATTTTAGTCATTTCAGGACCAAATGCCGGTGGTAAATCGGTTTCTCTGAAGTCTGTGGGGTTGCTTCAATACATGTTTCAGTGTGGTTTTCTGGTTCCCGTGAGTGAAGCATCGACTTTCGGTGTTTTTAGAAGTATTTTCCTGGATATTGGCGACACCCAGTCGTTGGAAAATGATTTAAGTACTTACAGCTCTCACTTGACAGCCATGAAGTATTTTCAAGAAATGGCTGATCGAAATACATTGTTTTTAATCGATGAATTCGGAACAGGTACGGAGCCCCAATTTGGTGGTGCGATTGCCGAATCGATACTTGGGCAGTTGAACGAGCGTAAGTCTTTTGGAGTGGTTACGACTCATTATCAAAACCTTAAAAAATTTGCTGAGAATAAGTCAGGAGTGGTTAATGGGGCGATGAAATACGATGTTGGAGCGCTAGAACCTTTATTTGAGTTGGAGGTAGGAAAACCCGGCAGTTCCTTCGCTTTTGAGATTGCTAAGAAAATAGGACTACCTAAGCATATCATAGAGGATGCGAAGAGTAAAGTGGGCACTAGTCAGGTAGACTATGAGCACTTATTGAATGCACTGGAAAAGGAGCGAGGTAAGTATGAAAAACTGACCAAAAAACTGGAGAAAGATGAGAAGGAAGTGTCTTCCATCAAAGCTGACTATGAGAGTTTGAAGGGAATGCTTCAAGAAGAGCAAAAGCGTCTGATCAAGGAAGCAAAGCATGAAGCAAAACGAATAGTAGAAGATGCTAATAAGCGCATTGAAAATACCATTCGAACGATTCAGGAAACAAAAGCCGACAAAGCCAAGACCAAGGCTTTGAGAGAGGATTTAGATAAATACAAACAAGAGCAGGATAAGGCTATTGAAAAGGCTTCTGTAAAAAAGAAAAATCCGGAGATTAACGTGGGCGACAGTGTGACTATAGAGGGACAAGATACTTCAGGCGAAGTAATGAATTTGAAAGGTAAACAAGCCCAGGTAAGATTTGGCAACATCATCTCATTCATCGATCTCAAGAAGTTGACTAGAGCTAATGTATCGCACCAACAGCAAGAGAAACGTTCACGACGTGTTGGCGGAATGAATATGGTGGAGAAAATGACTCAATTCAATGGGGAAATTGATGTGCGTGGAATGCGCGCCGATGAGGCCTTAATGAAAGTTGATGAATACATCGATTCTGCTTTGTTGTTGGGAACTGATCAGGTCCGAATCATTCATGGCAAAGGCCATGGTATACTTAGAGATGTCATCCGAACCCACCTAAAGGGGCATAGTAGCGTTGAGCGAACTGTCGATGAACATATTGAGATGGGAGGCAGTGGTATAACATTGGTGACGTTTCGGTAGATGAAAGAATACTCCAGGGCACAATTGGCGTTGCGAAACGGACAGGACCGAGAAGAGGTTTGGGTGGCTTATCAGGGGAGAATCTATGATGTAACTGCCTCGAGATTATGGCGAGACGGCAAACATTACGAACATTGGGCTGGTCAGGATCTTACCGACGAGCTTCCTGATGCACCGCACACAGAGAAGGTTTTTGAAAGGTATCAACAAATTGGCACCTTAGCCTTATGATAGCAATTGCTGATGCCGGAGGAACCAGTACAGAATGGAGATTGATTTCTAATGAAGGAATTTCCCAATTCCGTACAAAAGGCTTCAACCTTGCTTCTGATGATGTGAAGCAATTAAAAGATTCCTTACCAACCGAGTTGTTTGATCTATCACTGAAAGTGCTTCATTTTTACGGAGCTGGAGTGAGTGATAAAAATAGTAAAACGCTCAAGGATACGCTCGTTGACTATCTCAATGTTGAACAAATAAATGTTTATCCAGATACTTTAGCTGCAGCACGTGGCTTATTGGAAGAAAAGTCTGGATGGGTAGGAGTTTTAGGTACTGGAAGTGCAGTCTTTCATTACAACGGTTCTGTTATTGACAATAGAATCCCTTCTTTGGGCTATCTGATGGGTGATGAAGGGAGTGGAGTTGCTCTGGGTAGCGCTTTTATACGCTCTTACTTAAGAGGACATTTTAGTGATCCATTGACTGATAAGATAAGGAAAGCATTTACAGAACTTAATGAAGCTAATGCTTTGCAAGAGGTCTATCAATCAGGTAATTCCAAAGGGTACTTTAGTCAGTTTGTTGAATTCTTGGGAATAAACCAATCACAGGAAGAGTTGTACCAATTAATTTACGATTGTTTGGATGAATTCTTTGAGAAATACTTTGTAGGTGACAAGCCTTCAGAAATTAGCTTTTCTGGGTCAATTGCATTTCATTTTGGAAACATATTGAATGCCGTGGCCCGCTCAAAATCAATCCGAATTAATAGAATTATTCAAAGCCCGATTGCCGGGCTAACCCTATACCATCAAAAAAATGGCTAACATTCCAGATACTGAAAAAACATCCAAATACGATCATATTGAGAAGATGTCTACATTGGATATTGTCTCTAATATTAATCAAGAAGATCAGACAGTAGCGTTATCTGTACAGGCTGTTTTACCTCAAGTAGCGACCTTAATTGATAAGATAGCCTCCAGAATGGAAAAAGGAGGGAGATTGTTCTATATCGGTTCTGGTACCAGTGGAAGGTTAGGGGTGGTGGATGCCTCAGAGTGCCCACCTACATTCGGAGTGCCACATGATATGGTCATAGGAATCATTGCCGGAGGGGATGGCGCCATTAGAAAGGCAGTGGAATTTGCTGAAGATGATGAGAACCAGGCCTGGGAGGATCTTTTAGGATTTAAACCAGATGCAAATGATTCGGTCATTGGTATCGCCGCTTCTGGCAATACACCATACGTCATTGGAGGTGTGGAAGCCGCCAAAAAACATGGATTACTCACGGGTTGTGTGGCTTGTAGTGTTAATTCCAGATTAGGTCGATCTGTCGATTACCCAATAGAAGTGGTGGTAGGTCCAGAGTTTATTTCAGGAAGTACCCGTATGAAGTCCGGTACGGCTCAGAAAATGATATTAAACATGGTGACTACCGGTATTATGATCCGTCTTGGGAGAATAAAAGGGAATAAAATGGTAGACATGCAACTTACCAATAAAAAGTTAGAACAACGAGGTGTTCGAATGTTGGTTCAGGAGTTGCAAATAGATGAAAGGAAGGCTGAAGATTTATTGCAAAAATTTGGTAGTGTTCGCGCTGCAATTGAGGGGTATGCTAATTTAATGTGAACAAAAATAGCTCAATGTTACGTTAATGTTAAGTATAAAATTTTGATTTTATACCACTTTAAACCTCATCGTTTTGTTTGTTTTTCATAATAACAGATATCTTTCTGAATATTTCAAAAATCTTGAAAGAGCTTAATCATTCGTCTAACGAATGTTAAGTTAAGTTTATAAATTCGTAGTAAAACTTAACTTTTCTGAAAACTCCAAGGCAATCATTAGTTCTACTTTTGCAGGAGTTTAATAAATCAAACAGTAAACGCAATGAGGAAAACTTTACGCAATTATGCACTGATTACTTTGATGCTAATGTCATCAGTTATGGCGTTCGCTCAGAGCACGATTACAGGTACTGTAATTGACTCTGAAACAGGCGAAGGATTGCCAGGTGCTAGTGTTGTTGAAAAAGGAACAACCAATGGAACAATTACTGACTTCAACGGAAACTTTAGCCTTGAGGTTAGTTCAACAGGTTCTACATCAATCTTAATTTCATTTGTCGGTTTCGAGACCGTAGAGAAAACGGTAGATGCAAGTAAGTCATCGAGCATAGGTCAGGTGACTTTGGCTCCGGGCGCAAATGAATTATCTCCTTTGGAAGTAATAGCTTCAGTGGCTGTCGAAAGAAAGACACCAGTAGCTGTTTCTTCTTTAAAGAAAGAATTGATTGTTGAAAGAGCAAGTAATCAGGAGTTTCCTGAACTTTTAAAATCAACTCCAGGTATCTATGCGACAAAGCAAGGTGGTGGATTTGGAGATGCAAGAGTTAACGTTCGAGGATTTAATTCGGAGAACGTTGCCGTAATGATCAACGGTATTCCTGTTAACGACATGGAAAATGGAGCTGTTTACTGGTCTAACTGGGCTGGTCTTACTGCAGTTGCACAAAGTGTTCAGGTTCAAAGAGGACTTGGAGCTGCTAAAGTTGCTGTACCATCTATTGGAGGTACAATCAACATCGTTACACAAGCTGCTGATCAGGACAAAGGTGGATCAATCACTTATGGAATTGGTAACAACAACTGGACAACTACAGGTTTGTCTCTATCTACAGGTTTGACTGATGAGGGTTGGGCTTTCACTATTTATGGTTCAAGAACTACTGGTGATGGATTTACTCAAGGTTTGAACTTTGATGCTTACAACTACTTCTTCAATTTGAGCAAAGCAATTGGCAAAAGCCACACCCTTTCTTTAACTGGATTTGGTGCTCCTCAAACTCACGGTCAGAGAAGTACACGTCAATCAATTGCTGCATGGAAAAGCCATCCTGATGGAATCAAATACAACCCAGATTGGGGTTACTTGAATGGTCAGGTTTATAACAGATCTTACAACTTCTATCACAAGCCTCAATTCTCTTTGAACCATTACTGGACGGTAGATTCTAAATCTGAACTATCAACTTCAGTATATGCTTCATTCGGTACTGGTGGAGGAAGAAGAGATGGTGGTGCTGATGTACCTATTGTAGATGGTCAATATGACTATGATGCAGCATTCGATGCAAATGTGGCAAACGGTGGTGAAGCGCTTACCTGGATAGCTGCATCTAATAATGATCACAACTGGTTGGGTGTGTTGAGTACTTACTCAAGAGAGATTACTAGCAATATAAATGTAATGGCTGGTTTAGATCTTAGACAATATACAGGTATTCACTATTACACTGTAACAGATTTGCTTGGTGCAGATTATGTGATCAGTGATGATAACGTAGATGGTGAAGACAGAGCGATCGGAGAAGGTGGTAAATACAGCAAAGATTACAGCGGACTTGTTGGATGGCAGGGAGTATTCTTACAAACTGAATTTGAGCAAGGTGATTTATCTGCTTTCTTAAACTTGTCTGTATCCAATACTTCTTATGCTATGGAGGAGAGAATGTACGAAGATGCTACTTCTGATACATACAGCTTCATCGGATATCAAGTAAAAGGTGGTGGAAACTACAACTTGACTCAAAACCACAATGTATTCGCTAATGCGGGTTATTTCGAGAAGGCTCCAATCTTTGATGCTGTATTCAACAGTGAAAGAAGTATCGCAACAGCGAATATCAACGAGGATGCTGAAAACGAGAAAGTATTGAGCTTAGAGCTTGGTTATGGCTACAAATCAAAATTCTTTAGTGCAAACATCAACGCCTACAGAACTTCCTGGTTAGACAAAGCTTATTCTTCTAGTGTACCATTGTATGACCTTGATGCTGATGGAAATCAGGTTGCTGTAGGAACTGGTGAGAGAACTGAAATTGGTTATGCAAACATTCTTGGTGTTGACGCTTTACACCAGGGTATCGAGCTTGATTTCAAATACAAGCCTTTCCAGTCTCTTGAAATTGGTGGTATGGCTTCATTCGGTGACTGGACTTGGGCAAGTAATGTAGACTCAACTATCGTTAGAGATCAAAATACAGGTGATGTAGTAGAAGATGCTACCATCGATGGTCTATTCATCAAAGATTTGAAAGTTGGTAACTCTGCTCAGACTACACTGGCAGGAGATCTTGATTACTACATTATTAAGGATTTGAAATTAGGATTCTCTTACAACTACTTTGGTAACATGTATGCTGATTACAGTGTAACTAATAGAAACACTGCTCCTGAGAATGGTGAGCTGATTCAGCCATGGAAAGCACCAGCTTACTCTACTTTAGATATGAGATTGGTTTACAGCTTCAAATTCGGTCCTTTCGATGCTAAATTCTTAGGAAACATCAACAACCTTTTGGATGCTGAGTACATCTCTGATGCTACGGATGGTCAGGGTAGTATGGCTAGCACATCTACAGTATACTACGGTCTTGGAAGAACCTGGACTGCAACTATTAAAGTAAACTTCTAAAGAATTAGAACATGAAAAATATATTCATTTATTCTCTAGCTGCACTTACATTTTTATTTGTTGGATGTGAAGAGTCGCTGGATGACATTTATAACGATTTGGATATCGATCCGGATAGCGAGTTGATCAGTGTTGTAAAAGACTTTGAATACACATTGACTGAAGATGATTATGATATTGTTGATCAGTCATTTCCAAACTTCAGTGGTGAAGATGAGGCAAAGGAAAAAGTTCCGACAATCATGGCTGAGCTTTTCAGTTATTTAGCCGATGGGTCTTCAGCTTTGGTTACTTATAATGTATACAATGGTAGCTCTCCATATTTTGCCACTGGTACAGAGGTTACTGTTACGGATGCTGATTACGACGCATTAGGCTACTCTTATGGCAACTTTGATGACTTAGATGGGGATTTGCCAATCTATGCAGCATATAAAATGCCTGACGCATCTACTGGAGCTTATCTAGACGTAACTCACGATTACTACAATGGGAGTTATGTAGAATATGATGTAGAGAGTAGAGTTGTAAAGACATCTCCTTATGGATGGATGTACGTTTGGCCTTTGCCATCTTCTACATATAGAGAGTTTTTCGGTGAGAGTTTTTCTAATTTCAGCGATACGGACGAGGCAGAAGCGAAAATTCCTGTTTACCTAAGTGAGGAATTCAAATTTGCTGAAGAGGGAACTAGCATCCTGGTAGGCTATGTATATTACGACGGTGGAGTTCAGGATGATTTAGCTCATTTCACGCTAGTTGACGGAGAATGGGTTCTTTATGGAGATGGATTCCAGGTAACTCCACAATCTCTTTCATTCGGATTGTCTGATGGAGAGTGGGTGCCAGATAATACCATTAAGTTGACTCTTGCTTTTGATGATTGGGTTTGGATTTCTGAAAACTGGGCTGATAAAAATGCGGCAGGTTCAGAGTCAGTTGCTTCATACCGAAACTTTGATGTAACTCTGTGGACTGAGCAACAAAGATTTGAGGCGATCACTGGTAGACTGATGGTTGCCTACCCTAACACTGAGGAAGGTCAAAAGTATTTGGTGACTTATGCTACATGGGAACCAGGCGCTGGTTCTAGATCACTTTATGTGATTTATGAAGGTGGCGAGTTTGTCACATTCGAACAGTAAAAACAAAATATTTCTTTTTAAAGGGGAAGCCACGCTTCCCCTTTTTTGATTTAATTGAATAATGAAAAACATCATTACACTCCTTCTAATCGTTGCTTTTGGATATCTGTCTGCTCAGACTATCCCGGATGGGTATTATGACGGGACCGAATCGCTGGTGGGTGAAGCACTTAAATTAAAATTACACCAAATCTCTAGAGGGCATACTAAAAGATCTTATGGAGAATTTAGGGATACCATTCTTCCTGACCTGGACGAGGATCCTGATAACGACGACAACATCATTCTATTTTATAAAAATGTGTCTATTCCTAAGCAAAATTTTGCATCCAACAATGAACCAGATTTTTGGAATAGAGAGCATACGTGGCCTTCATCCCATGGGTTTTCAGATGATTCTGATACAGCCTATACGGACGTGCATAATTTAAGACCTGCTGATGTAACTGTCAATGTATCTAAGAGCAATAAAGACTTTCACGATATTGAGGATTCAGAAACCAATGCTGAAGGTGAAGCACCTGATACGTTCACAGATGATGATTTCTTCGAACCGAGAGATGAAATTAAAGGGGATGTTGCCAGAATCCTATTCTACATGGATATGCGCTATGAGAGCAAATCCCTTGATCTAAGCCTGATGGATCGTAAAACTTATACTGGAGATAATGAATTAGGTGTTTTGAGAACTCTAATAAAGTGGCATGAAGAAGATCCTGTGGATCAATATGAAATTGATCGTCATGAGAAGGCCTATGGATATCAAGGGAATAGAAATCCTTTTATCGATCATCCTGAATGGGTGGCAGACATTTATGGAAGTAGTTATGATCCATATTTGGTGATAGATGAGTTGAATTTTGCTACTGATTTTGGTACAGTAGCTGTCGGAGAGTCTTTCGTTCAACAATACACTCTAAGAGGAAATAATTTGACATCTGATATTCAGGTGAGTGTGGAGGTGCCATTCGAATTGTCGGTAGATGGAGAAACTTATAGTAATTCAATAAGTCTTGCCCATACAGAGGGGGAGGTCGAAGAGACGTTTACTATTTATATAAAGTTCTCGCCATCAGAAGAAAGCGGAGCAAGCTATACACAAGTAGTGACACATTCATCTGAAGGTGCCAATGATGTAACCATGGAAGTCGAGGGAACTGAAGGAACGGTCAATCTGATAAGCATAGCAGAAGCGCGTACTATGGATCTTGGATCAGTGGTATATGTCACAGGAGTTGTTATTGATGAAGGGAATAACAGTAGTTCTAGCCGAGTGATTTATGATGGTACTGCCGGAATTGTCGTTAGAAGTTTTGACGCTGGTAATGAATCTGGGTCACTGGTATATGGTGATAGTGTTGTAGTAAGTGGAGGGTTGTCTGAATACAATAACTTACTCCAGATTGAGCAGTCTCCAA
The DNA here is from genome assembly GCA_002729235.1 of Rickettsiales bacterium. GTDB lineage: Bacteria > Bacteroidota > Bacteroidia > Cytophagales > Cyclobacteriaceae > Marinoscillum. Next base: position 83,029 of record PBTY01000066.1, read on the forward strand.
TAGTCATCTCGTTGATTGCTCAGAACGTAGCAGTACCTGATGCTAAGGTTGTAACCATCTCAGAGATTGGAGAAGAATTGGAGTCTCAGCTTGTTACTATTAAGAATGTACAATTTGAAAAACCAGGGTTAACATTTGCTGGTGGTGGGTCAGCTGGGAATTTCAATATTTTTGATCCCACAGGTTCTTTGATCCTTCGTATTGGGTCTTCGAGTCATCCATTGGTAGGCACACTTGTACCAGAGGGTGAATTTTCAATAACAGGATTTGTGGGTCAATTCGGTTCCGATTATCAATTATCCCCTAGATCTAAAGAAGATTTGGTTTCTGCAGGAAGCGGAACTGTACTTGATGTTCCTCAAATTGGTGTTGTAGTTTATCCGAACCCGGTTTCTTCGACGATTCAACTGAATATAGATTCGTACAGTACGATGAGCTATACGCTAACGGATTTGAATGGAAGAATTGTTAAAAGTGGATCTGTGCAGAATCGTAAGATTGACATGTCAGAGGTATCTAAAGGAACTTATGTATTGGGTCTTCGTATTGATGGATCTGCCCAATACACACGAGTGATCGTCAAATAATGCATCAAATTGAACCATATTATGGATGGCATGCTCATTATGACTCTAGTCATGATGAGCAGTCTCCTTTTTATGGTAAAGAGTATAACTATGACTTGTACTCTGAGCATATATATGGCTATTTTATTGATCCAGGGTGGGACTTTTTCGGATCAGAAACATTGTATCTCAAAATTCTGTATGCTGATTACCAGGAAGGCTTTATTATTATTGAGTTCATCGGTGAGTGGAATGATGCCTTGAATAATGATGTCATGCACCTGAAACGAAACGTGGTGGAGCATCTATTGAGTCAGGGTATTCATAAATTCATTTTGATAGGGGAGAACATTCTCAACTTTCATGGTAGTGATGACAGCTATTATGAGGAATGGTTCGAAGAAGTGGAGGAGGCCAGCCTGTCTGGCAGGCAGGGCTGGATTGCGGCCATTTGTTTCAGAGATTTTGTAGAAAGAGAAATGGCAACATATGAAGTGGATACTTATATCAACTTTGGAGGGCAGCTACAGATTATCAACTGGCGGACAATGAGTCCTCAAGCCTTGTATCTTGTGGTGAGTAGTCTGTTGCAAAGGAGGTTAGGAATTTAGCGTTTCATACGTTCTAACAGATCAGGTAGAACGAAATCTGGATTTAGTGTCTGACTATTGAATTTGGCTAAAAGTTCATCACTAAGTTTCATAAAATCTTGAGCTGCATGATTATCTGGAGAGTAATCTTCTATGGCTTCCCCAGCATCATTGGCTTCCCCAACCTTGATCGATCTGCTCACTGTATTTTCCAATATCAATGACCCAAATAGGTCTTTGGCTTCTTCAAATTTTTTGGAAGTAAGGTTGAGATTATCATTGAACATATTGAAATAGACTCCTAGAATGTTTAGCGAGTGATTCTCAACAGCCGCCAGGTAGGTCATCAGTGTTTTTACTCCTGTCATGGAGAAATTATCAGCTATTGCTGGTACAAGGATGTTCTTAGATGCCCCAATGATGGACTTCACCAAAACCCCAAAGTTGGTAGGGCAGTCCATAATGATAAAATCATAATCTCTTCGGAAGTGCATCAACAATTTACCGACCATTTCTCGACCAAATGAGATGAACTGATTATTGCTCTCTATTTGAGTCATCTGGAGGTCTCCTGGGATCAAGTGAAGGTAAGGATTGATTACTTCTGGTTCTGGGGATATCTCATGATCGTGCATGACCTTTCTGAGATAATCATATACTGATGGGTAATCACTTTTCTCTGGGCCTATTGAATTGGTCAGATTACATTGAGGATCAAAATCGATTAAAAGAACCTTGAATGATTTAGCCCAGCTGATACCCAGATTAAGTGCTGTGGTAGTTTTACCGACTCCTCCTTTAAAGTTGTAAATGGAAATGGTGTTGGCCATGCTGGATCTTTTGCACCAATTTAATAAATCAATACCAGAGTTTGAATAGTTATAGAAACTATTGAAATAATTACAATATTTATAATTTTTATTCTATTTGTTGTGGATTATTCAGTAATTGGCCTTACCCGGGCAATTTCCGCAATTAAATACCGTTTTTTGGAATCTACCTCCTGACAAACGCTTCGAGTCCTTTTCTTCTCCAGCTTGAGATAGGAAGAACCTTGAAATTTAAATAGCTCTCCAATACTTACTTTGCTCAGTGGAATTTCATCGGTAGGCTCATCAAATTGTCTTAATATATTGTACAAGACTGGGTCCGAACAGCTAGCTGCCTTTGGGTTTTTAAAATAGTTTGTAAGTGCTAATAATACTGGGGGTGGAAATACTTCTTCATTCAATACGGGTTTAGCTACTCGCTTGAAGTTGTTTTTCCATTCGGTACCGTGAGGAGCGGCTTTTCTACCATGTTCATCAAAAGTCACGAGGTGAGCTACTTCGTGCAGGTAGGTGACCAGAAAAGCATAGGGGTTTAGGTCGTTGTTGATGGTGATTGTATGCTTCTTCGTTTGGTGGGAATACCGATAATCTCCCAGTTTTGTTTGACGGTTTTTTTTGATTTTAAACTCAAAACCAAAGTAATCAATCAGCTTCACACAGTAATCCACTGCTTGTATAGGTACAAATCTTTTAAATACGTCCTCTGTTTTCAAATTCCTTAGCCAAAAAGTAGGTCAATGATAAATTATCTGACTTAGATAATAAAAGACATGGTAAGAAAACAACAGAGCCCATTTCCAATCACTGGAAATGGGCTCTTCTAAATACTAATATGAGTCTTTATAGGTCACATCCAATTAGTGCTCCATAGAATTGCACAACAGCCAATAATTCTGTGTAACTCTCAGTCACTTCTGTTGTCTTGGTTTCGTCACAAAGATCATTGTATGCAGACACTACTGGATTCCAGTTGGTTTTTAGATCATCACAATTAGCTTCTGACTCTTCATCATCGAGATAGTCAGAGAAATTTTGAATAGCATCATTGTAAGCTTCGGCCTTCTCATTACAAGAAAGAACTTCAGTTTCATCTTCCTTACAAGAGTATGATCCGATACTCAAAATAGCTAATAACATTACGGCGTAGACAGTTTTCAATTTCATAGAAATGTTTAGTTAATATTATGTAAATGTTAATTTGTGCTACGATAATATGAAAATTATTTTAATAAATCTTCGATTAATTAAAATTTAATAAAACCGTAAGGTTGAGAGTGAAACAATGCAAAAGTGGCTGTTGAAATTATTAATAATTGCAACTACCGAACTGTTTCTTACTTCTGTCTGAAAACTGCCTTTAAAGGAACTCCCTGAAAATCGAAATGAGATCGAAGCTTATTCACTAAGAATCGTTCGTAAGATTCTTTGATATCTTTTGGATGATTACAAAAGAATGCGAACGTTGGAGAGTTTGTAGGGAGCTGCGTAATGTATTTAATCTTGATGTGTTTCCCTCTCACTGCTGGAGGAGGGTAATTTTCAATCTCCTTGAGCATCTTCTCATTGAGCTGAGAGGTGCTGATTTTTTTGTGTTTGTTAGCAGCTACTTCCAGGGCTAACTCCACCACTTTAAAAATTCGCTGTTTGTTAAGCACAGAAGTAAAGACCACTGGTATATATGATAGTGGACCCAGCTTTTCTGCAATATGTTTTTTGTATTCATCGGCAGACTTATGGTCTTTAGCATACAAATCCCATTTATTTACCATGATCACACAACCTTTCTTGTATTTGTGAGCCAGGTTGATGATGTTAAGATCTTGTGCTTCGATACCGTTAGTGGCATCTAGCACGACTACACAAACATCTGAATCCTGAAGTGCCTGAATAGCCCGTAATACAGAGTAAAACTCGATATCTTCTTTAACCTTAGCTTTTTTACGAATACCTGCCGTATCGGTGAGAATAAAATCCTTTCCAAAGAGATTGTATCTACTATCCAGAGCATCTCTTGTGGTACCAGCAATATTGGTCACGATGGATCGGTCCCTTCCAAGTAAGGCATTCAAAAATGAAGATTTACCAACATTAGGTCTACCAACTATAGCGATTCTAGGAACAGCATTTTCTTCCTCTTTTTCTGGTTCTGGCTCAAAATATTCTACAACTTCATCCAAAAGGTCTCCAGTGCCAGATCCACTAATCGAGGCGATTGGGAAGATTTGTTCGGATATGCCCAATTGATAAAACTCGCTGGACATGTAAGAACGCTCTGCGTTATCTGCCTTGTTGGCAACAATGATTACTGGTTTCTTGATCTCACGTACTACGTTGGCAAAATCCTGATCCAATCCGTGAACACCGGTATGGCAGTCTACCATAAAGAGGATCACATTGGCTTCATTCAGTGCCTCCTTTACCTGATCTCTAATGGCGCCCTCAAAGATGTCTTCAGAGCCTTCCACATATCCTCCAGTATCAATTACGGTAAACGTCTTGCCATTCCACTCAGAGTAGCCATAATGTCTATCTCTCGTTACTCCACTCTCATTGTCCATGATGGCTTGTTTCTTTTCCACCAATCGGTTGAAAAAGGTTGATTTGCCAACATTGGGTCTCCCTACTATTGCTACGATATTTGCCATTGTGCCGCAAAGTTAGATCTTTTCGATCAAAGACTTTTATTATCTCAGCTAATTGCGAATTCTGAATAGTGAAATGCTAACAACAGTTAGTTATAATTACTTCTTTTCATCAATTGGATGATGACTTATCAGATAAGACGGATAGGCAAAAAACCTATATGTTTTGCCTTATGTGGAACCTGTAAACATGTGTATACTGTTGATAGATTTATTAGATAAATTGAAACTATTCTGCACACCTACCAGTATTTTTCGGTGTGTGATGACGTAATACTCCGATTATGAACTTTCACGTAATGATTGTCGAAGATGATCTCGGTATACGAGAGACGCTTTCAGATTTATTGGATTCGTGTGGGTACAAAGTTAGTGAAGCGATAAATGGCAAAGACGCCTGGGACCAACTTTCAAGTGGGTCATCTCTACCAGATTTGGTTATCACTGACATCATGATGCCCATAATGGATGGAGCGCGCCTATTAGAGTTAATAAAGACCGATATCTCACTCTACCAAATACCTGTCATTATGCTCACAGCAAAGGTGGATCATGAAGTTAGGTCTAAATCACTTGATATTGGTGCTAGTGCATACATTACCAAACCATTCGAGGCAGATGACTTAATATTTCAAATAGACTATCAGATTAATCTAAGTGACTCACTTATTTGGAGCCAGTTTGATGAAATCAACTCTTCTCTTGCTTTAAAACATTACATTTTTATATCGGAACTTAATCGGGCAATTGGAGACAATATTCATAATTCAAGTCTCGACAGTATTGCGGATTCATTAGGAATTTCGACCTCTGGTCTTCAAAAGAAAATCAAGAAATATACCAACCATACCTTCAGTGACTATTTGAAGAGATATAAACTCAGTAAAGCCAAAGCCTTACTTCAGTCAGGAAAGTGTAACGTTAGTCAGAGTTCTTATTTAAGTGGGTTTAAGAATTTAGCTCATTTTTCAGACTCTTTCAAAACGCAGTTTGGTCTCTCGCCATCCAAGATTGTAGTGCATACGTAAATACTTGTCCATGGAGGTACATTGCCAAAATGGACTGTTTTCTGATACTAGATTTGGGAAAGCATTTATGAAATCTCTTGCCGCCATAAAGGAATCAGTTCTCACAAAAGAAAAAATTAGGAGGGCATTCATTTTCACCATTCCTGATCAATCCGTGTGCTATTGGTCAGCCGCAATGTTTGAGATTCTCGGGCTGGAACCTATCAACAATCCTACACTCGACTACCTGTTTGATTCAATTCATGACTCAGATCGCATCAAGGTGAAAGATATTTATCACACATTTATTGAGAGACCATCTAGCAAATATGCGGTTGATTTTAAATTAGTAAGTGCGACATATGATCAAGAATTGTTCTTATTTGTTCAGCAAGAGGAATTTGGTGATGATATAGGTATTCTTCTTTTTGTCAAGCCTGCCGTCGAGTCTCAATTAGAAGTAATTCCGGGGGATGAAATCGCCAGGGAACTTAAAGTGAATCAGCTTACGCAGTTTTTTGAAGGTATTGGTTACTGGGAATACTATCCTGATGAGGATCGTATCAAGTGGTCCAACCAGATATACAATATGTTAGGGGTGCATCATGGAACCAGCTTATCATTTAAAGACTTTTCAACTACTGCATTTCCCGAAGATGTTCAAAATTTCCAAAAGATCATTAATGAGCTCTCACAAGAGAATTCCGACTTTCAAATTGAAACCCGACATATTGTAAATGGTGATTTGATTTACGGGTTGAGCCGTGGTACTTCTCTGTGGAATGGTAGCCGAATGCTTAAGATGATGGGGAGTTTTGAAGACATCACTCAATATCAGGTGACGCAGGAGCGACTCCAGCATATAGAACAGATCGCCAATGTAGGCTGGTATGAAATTAATCTACTTGATAAGAAGAAATCACTAGCGTCCGATCAGTACCTCAAGATGCATGGCTTTGAATTCACAGGCAGGATGCCCTCAATCAATGAGTTGCTGGCCTGCATTCATCCAGATGATCAGGAGCGTGTGGTAGAATCAAGGAATTCATTATACAAAGATTATACTGGCTGGCTACCTTTCGAGTATCGGGTTGTCATGTCTGATGGAACAATCAGGTACATCGAGAGTGTAGGAGAGGTAATTAAATCCTCTATTTCCGGGGAGCCATTCAAGGTGATTGCGGTGACCAAAGACATCACGGAGATCAAGCTTAAAGAACTTCAATTGACTCATGCCAACGAATTGGCACAATTAGGATGGTATGAAAATGATGTAACCAATGATGAGCTTAAAGTCTCTAAAGAGTTTTTGTCGATCCATGAATTGGATCATTATGATCGCGATGAGTTCTGGAAAAAAGTACATCCTGATGACGTAAGGGAGCTGGATAAGATATCTCATGAATTTCCTTCTTATGAGCACGGTTATTCATTTCAATATCGCATCACTCTCAAGTCGGGTGATTTGCGCTATGCTCAAAACATAGGCAAGTATGTGAGAGATCCAGTTTCCAACAAGTTGATTAAAGTAATGGGTACTGTTCAGGACATTACTCGTTTTAAGTCTCTTGAAGATCGTCTTCAGCGTGCTCAAAAAATTAGTCAGACCGGTTGGTTCGAATACGATATGATTTATCCAGCTAGAAGTAGTTTTTCTCAGGAGTGGCTGGATATGCATGACTTTGACCATCAGCCCAAAAAGATAGATGACTTTCTGGATAAGATTCATCCAATAGATCGACAAATGATACCGAGTATGGCTGAGTTTCTGAGCAAAATGCCGGATGAATGGTATCATCTTGACTATAGGATACTTACCAGATATGGGCACAAACGTTACATCAGTAATAGTGCCCGTGTGGTGTACAAGGATGGTCAGCCGTCAAAGATTTTTGGAACAACTATCGATGTTACGAAATCCCGGGTTACTGAGCGAGCGCTGAAAGAGAGTGAGCGAAAGTATCGGCTAATGTCCGAAAATAGTCGAGATGCCATTTTATTATTAGAGGCCAGAGAAAAAGGAATGGTGATCACCTTTGCTTCCGATTATGTGGAGGATTTGTCTGGGTACTCCAAATACAAACTTCTTGGGATGGAGGCTACCCAGCTGATGCACAAAGAAGACAAGCTGCGTTTTAATCGAGACATATTACCAAAGTTATTATTCGCTCAGGAATCAACTGCGGTTGTTTTTCGGTTATTTCGAGAAGATGGTGAGTATCTATGGGTTGAAGCAAACGTTAGTGTACTGATTGAAGAAACGCCAGTGAAGATCCAGCTAAGTGTCCGTGATATTAGTGAGCGGAAGGCATTTGAAGAGCAGCTCTTGATGACCAATAATGACCTTCAGGCAATGATCAAAGCCACTGAAGACATTGTGTTCATCGCGAAACCGGATTTGACGTTCGAGCGAGTTATTGTTAATGATGAAAGCAAATTACACATTCCTTCTGCAGATTTCATTGGGAAGAAGTTAAAGACAATTTGGGCGGATGACAATGGGAAAGTGTTATGTAAAATGGTGGATGATGCATTTCGAACTGGCAAATCTGGGCGGCATGATTACCCATACACATTGAGAGGTGTATTTGATTGGTATCGAGCCCATATACATATTTTCAAGGGGTATGATGAGCAAGAAAGAGTTAGTGTGATGATCGAAAAAATTACAACACAAAAGAAAGCTGAAGAGGAATTGTGGAGGACTATGGAAATGGAGCGTGAACTATCCAGGATGAGATCCAGTTTTGTTTCCATGGCTTCTCATCAGTTTAGAACACCTCTGACAGTGATCAAGTCCAATATGCAGTTGCTTGATTTGTCAGGGAAAGATGATTCTTTGACTAAAAAGGTTTCCGCACGATTGACAAGAGAAGTGGATCGCATGGTTGTATTGATGGAAGATATTTTGACACTCGGCAAGGCCCAATCTGGCGCCATTAAACCGAAATTCAAGATGATTGATTTACATCAGTTGCTCAAAAGCATCAAAACGGATGTGGATATGTCACAAAAAGATGGTCGTTCACTTAAACTGGAAGTTATTGGTAATCAACGAATGGCCAAATTAGATGAAGGATTGATGCGGCAGGCTATTTTAAATCTTGTTACTAATGCGTTCAAATACTCCTATGAAAAACCGAATCCAGTAGTGACTATTGATTATTCATCCGCTAATAGTATTAAAATCATCGTAAAAGACTTTGGCTTGGGAATCAGCGAGGATAACCTCTCCAGGATCTTTAAAGATTTTTATCGATCGGAAGAGGTGAGTCATATACCAGGCACCGGACTTGGACTCTCGGTTACTTCTGAGTTTTTGAAAATTAATAAATGTACCATTTCAGTAGAAAGCGAACTGGGCGAGGGGTCACTATTTACTGTATTAATACGTCACCATAATGAAAGATAAAAAGAACACTATCCTAATTGTAGAGGATGAGCCTAACATTAGAGAAACCATACAGGATTTGTTGGAATGTAGTGGCTACACGGTGGTGACTGCTGATGATGGCGAATCGGGTTTTTTCAAAGTGGTAAAACACCAGCCTGATCTAATTATTTCAGACTTAATGATGCCAAAAATGAATGGTTATGAGTTGTTGGAGGCGGTTCGTTCTTTTGGAAAGAGTAAGTTTATTCCATTCATTATACTAAGTGCCAAATCTCACTCTCAGAATATACGTGAAGGGTTGAAAATGGGGGCTGATGATTACCTGATGAAGCCGTTTGATCACAAAGAGCTTCTGGAAAGTATCCAGTATCGCCTAAGCCATCAGGATGAGTTGGTTCAGTCCATTAAAAAGTTGGAGGCTGATCGAATGAAAATGGACATTCACGACAATGTGCAGCAAACAGTGGTGAGTCTTAAAATGAACCTGGAGCGAATCATTGAGAATGGTGAAGAAGATTGGTCACTGTTAAGTCAAGAGTTGTACAATATTAAAAACGGGTTAGATGTCGCATTCCTACAGATCAGAAACTTGCTCGACGGCAATGCTGCCCAGGATTTAATGGTCAATGGATTTAAGGTGACGCTGGATAAAATGATAAATAATTTTGATCAGTTCACACCTATTGAGATATCCTATAACTATTCAATGACTAACGAACCTCATTTAGCAAAGTGTCTAGAGCTGATTCCAATAATTTCCGAAATCATGACCAATGTGGTCAAACATTCTAAGGCCACTGCAGTTTCAATCAATCTATCACAATTAGGAGAGATCTATTCCATAGAAATTAATGATAATGGAATTGGTTTTGTGGTCAATGAAGTACTCAGTAATGGGGGGTTGAAAAACCTCTATTACCGGATAGAGAAAATCAATGGCACTATTGAGATTGAAAGCCGACCTGGAAATGGAACAAAATACCAACTAACCGTTTGAGTTGTACTGCATAAAAAAACCCATCAACGATGGGTTTTAATTTCCTACCTAATTAGCTGGATCTAGATTTGGAAGGTTAAGGCTAAGGTACTGTTTTTGACACAGAACATTCAACTAATGTGAAATATTCTTACATTAAGCTTGTATATCTCCTTTAGATTCAGGGCTATTTCTTTCGTTCTGGATTGATTTAGGGGCATGTACCAAGTGATATTGATGTTCTTCTTCCATTGTTGAAGTCCATTGCAAAATTTGAATAAATCGAAAAGTAGTGAGAGGCTTTGGATATTGATATTTGCCAATTGTAAAGCGATATCAATTTCATTATTGCCATTTAGATGATCAGCGATAATGGTCTTAATTGCCTCCATGTGTAGCGAGTTTAATCGCTTACTTGATTCTTTGATAATCAACGTGTCATTATCTGCTTGATATCGAACAAGAGGTAATCTCTGATTAGAGTTACTGGCTTGCTTTTTCCTTTTGATTTCTTGTGTAATATGTGTCAACATGGCGTTCGCGTTTAATGTGTTCATTGGCTTAAGTACTTCTTAAACCTGGATCAAAATTGATAATTCCAATGGGTAAATATTAGCGGAGAATACTGTTTTAAGAAGAACACGGGTTTGATCATATTTCCTGTATCTGATACGTGTGTGAATCACGTGAGGACTCACTAGGTGATTTGCTGAATTTGAGGTGAAAACATCGGTAGAATGCCTAATTTGAGGTGTTTAGGGCTAACAATTGTTGTAAAATCCTGTACCTATATATAAGTTTTCGAAGGACGAAAGCTGCAAATTCCGCCAGGCTATGAAACAAACAATCTTGTTAGTTGAGGATGATTTTGGAATTAGAGAAACAGTATCAGACCTGATTCACACCATGGGTTACCTTACTCTGGAGGCTACACATGGATTGGAGGCACTCCAGCTGATTCAATTAAAGTTTCCTGACCTAATTATCAGCGATATCATGATGCCTAAAATGGATGGCATAGAGCTGCTGCAAAAGTTGAAATCAAATAATCAATATTGCACCATTCCGGTTATTATGTTGACGGCCAAAGCTGATTATAATAGCCAATTGGACAGTTACCGAATTGGGGCTGATGGCTATGTGACCAAACCATTTGATATGCGTGAGCTCTCCTACAAAATCAAGAACTTACTGAATCTAAGGCATAATCTACTACGTGCACAGGTAGATGTGGCAAGTTCTCATGATCCGGAGTGGCAATTTATTCAGAAACTCAATGGGAAGCTTGAGACTCATTTAGAGGAAGCGAGTTTGCAAACCATTGCTGAGCTGATGAAGCTATCGCCATCTGGTCTTCAAAAGAAATTGAAGAAGTACAGTAGTCAATCCTTTCAAGACTATGTACGAATATTCAAACTTTCTAAAGCAAAAGCCCTATTAGAATCGGGGGACTGTAACGTTGGGGAGGCGGCAGAAAAGTCTGGATTTAAAAGTATTTCGTCTTTTTCCAAATCCTTCAAGGATCAATTTGGGTATACCCCAAGTGAACTACTTGTCTGAGCAGGTAAAGTTTTGTCCTGGGAAGTAATATTTGGTTAGTCCAAATGGATGTTTGCTATTCTTGTCGTATCCGCCTTATGAAAGTTTACGACAATGGTAGCCTCAAATTTATTTGATCTTCCTCAAGCGATTATTCTATCAAACCAAACAGAACAAAGTTGGTCAGACAGTCTGTTTGAATTTTTGAATCTGCCTAAATATAGTAAACCGTGTTTTTCTACTTTTTACGATCAGATTCATGCAGATGATCTGGAAGGTGTACAGAACATTTACCGACATCTGGATCATTGGTATAATGGTCGTTCAAAGCAATTAACTTTTCGAATTAAGTGTCCAATCAATGGCTATAAATGGATAACCAATATTATGCAAAGTCAGGTGTTTCCAGATAAGCAGCTGATCATTACCTCTAGATTCTTCGATGCCAACGTGGTAAAAAGAGGTTCAATGTCTTTGCATCAAATTCAGCAGCAACTTGAAAGAGCCGATCCTTTATCAGCCGATCCCGATATTCAGTACAATCCAGATCTAGTAGATAAGGTTACACAGTTTACCAGAATAGGTTGGTTTGAGTATTATATACCTGATTCACGAACTGTTTATTCTTCTAGTATTAAACCAATGGTTGGTCTTGATGATCAGGATCGGTTTACGGCTGAGTATTTTAAATCCATTGTTGAGAAAGAGTCCTGGGAGAAAGCGATGTTATTTGCCTTAGATGCTAAGCCATCTGACCCTATTCTCAATCAAGATGTGAGAGTGCTGGTCAAAGGAGAACAGAAATGGTTTAATGTGCAGCTCGAATTTACTTTCGTACAAACAATAATTACCAGAATATTTGGAGTGGTTCAAGATGTTACCGAGTTGAGAGAAACTCAGGATAAGTTGGAGCGAGCTCAGCAAATATCAAATACAGGTTGGTATGAATATGATGTTTTGGATCACTCGAATAGTAGGTTTTCTGACTCCTGGTTGACCATTCATGATTTTGAACAGGGAGATAAGCCCAGCTGGTCTGAGTATCTACAGAAGGTACGCCCATTGGATCATGAGGGGATAGAGACTAATCTGGAGGCTTTTCTTGATAAGTTCGGATCAAGTTGGGATAAGCTTGAGTTTAAAATAATCGATCGGCAGGAAAAAGAAAGATACATAAGTAATAGCTCCAGAGTGATATTTGAAGAGGGGCTGCCTGTCAAGGTGTTTGGTATATGCCGGGACATTACAGAGAGCAAAAATTTTGAAGAACAATTGATTCTATCCAATAATGATTTGGATGCGCTGATCCGGGCCACTGATAACCTCATTTTTGTTATTGATGAGGATTGTCGATTCGAACGTGTCATCGGAACGGAAGAACGGTTTCATATACCAACCAAAGACTTTATAGGTAATAAGGTCGCTGATATTTGGACAGACCCTAATGGGATAGAAATGACCCAAATGGTAGAACGTGCATTGACTGAGCAAGTTGGTGAGAGTTTGGATTGTATGCATATCAACCGCAAAGGAGAAATTGAGTGGCTAATGGTGACTACACACCCTTATAAAGGGTATGATCATAAGAACCGTGTCAGTGTAGTCATTGAAGAGATTACTCAACAGAAGAAATTTGAACAAGAGCTGCAAAAGACATTAGAATTGGAGCGTGAGCTGTCCAAAATGAGATCAAATTTTGTTGCTATGGCTTCCCATCAGTTTAGAACTCCTCTTACCGTCATTAAATCCAATATGCAATTATTAGAGGCGGTAGATATTCAGCATCCCATGTTAGACCGGATAAGCGCGAGGTTGATTCGGGAAGTAGATCGTCTGGTAGACCTGATGGAAGACATCCTGTTGATTGGGAAGGCTCAGACCAATAATATGCGTGTTGATCCCATCACGTTTAATCTTGATACGCTGATAGATGACATTATCAAAGACATTGATCAAATAACCGATGATGGAAGGACGCTTCGATTAAATCGATGTGGTGAATCTGTAGAGTTTACAGGAGACTATCATTTGTTAAGACATGCGTTGATTAATATCGTTACAAATGCCTTTAAATATTCTAAAGGCCAACCTAACCCAGAACTAACCGTTGATTACACCCTTGAAAATTCAATCCAGGTCACTGTAAGAGATTATGGGATAGGCATACCGAATGAGGATCATGAGCGAATCTTCAATGACTTTTACCGAGGGAATAATGTAAAAGATATTCCAGGAACGGGCTTGGGAATGTCCATTACACGGGAGTTTTTAAAACTAAACAATGGTACCATTGAATTGGAGAGCGAGCTAGGCCTTGGTAGCTCTTTTCTGGTGAAATTACCGAAAGCTAATTAACCGATTTCTACCAGGTTATGCTCTATGGCATACATGGTCAGGCCTACCAGATTTTTGCATCCCGTTTTGGTAAGCATACTTCTTTTATGTCCCTCTACGGTGCGAACGCTTATAAACAATTGATCTGCTATTTCCTGGTTGGTCTTTTCATCCAATACCAGCTTTAACACCTCTTTTTCTCTTGTGCTGAGCTCAATTTCAATTGTTAGCCGGTTTTTTGGGGTTATGCCATTACCACCCATGCTTTCCATGACACGCTGTGTTACTTCCTGAGCAAAGAAATTATTTCCCGCTTCAATCGCCTGAATAGCGGACATGACTACTTCCTTTCCGGAGTCTTTTTAGATGTAGCCTTCTATGCCCATGTTAAGCATTTTTTTAATTGATTTGATGTCATCCAACATTGATACTACCAGGATTTTTATCTCGATACCCTCATCTCGGATGGCCTGGACGAGCTCGAGGCCATTCATGACTGGCATATTGATGTCGGTAATCAATAAATCAAATGAATCAGCTTTCAGATGCTTCAATGCATCATCACCATTGACTGCCTGTTTCTTAATTCGATAATCAGTACTGTCATCAAAGTAAAAACTAAAGGCATCACGAACCATCTTGTGGTCGTCGACAAGTAAAATTTCCATCATCTAAGTGAGGTGTGTGTTCAAAAGAGTAACCACACTAAAGATAACTCTTAATACCCATATTTCTTTAGTTTTTGGTCGTCTTTTCTCCAGTCTTTATCGACCTTCACGAAGGTTTCCAGATGGATTTGCTTGCCAAAGAATTCTTCCATCTCCTGGCGACTCTCAATTCCCAGTTTTTTAATGCCTTCTCCTTTTTTGCCGATGATAATTCCTTTCTGTGTATTGCGCTCTACATAGATCTCCGCAGCTACTCTAATGATGTTCTCTTCTTCTTTGAAGGACGTCACTACCACTTCGCTGCTGTATGGGATTTCTTGCTTGTAGTTGAGAAATATTTTCTCCCGAATGATCTCAGAAGCAATGAATCGTTCGCTTTTATCAGTGAGTTCATCTTCTGGAAAATAGGGTGGGTGATTAGGCAATAAATCAATGATTCGTTTTTCCAATTCATCTATCCCGTCGCCTGTTACAGCCGAAAAAGCAATCGGGTCCAGCCAGTCATACAGTTCCTTCCAGTAATTGATCTTATCAATTACCTGGGATCCTTTGGCCAGGTCAGCTTTGTTGATGGCGAAAATGATAGGAATTCCTGTCTGCCTGGCCATTTCCAGCCAGGTCTCATGGTCATTCTTTTCTCCCAACTCTACCATGAATAGGATAATGTCTGCATCTTCCAGAGATTTCTTCACGAATCCCATCATGCGCTCCTGTAGCTTATAACTCGGATCTAATGTGCCAGGAGTGTCTGAATAAACGATCTGGTGCTCCTCATTGGTGATGATCCCGAAAATCCTATGTCGGGTAGTTTGTGCGCGGTTGGTGACAATGGAAATTCGTTCGCCGGTTAGTTGATTCATCAAAGTGGACTTACCCACATTTGGTTTGCCCATGATCGTGACAAAGCCGGCCTTGAAATCAGGATTAATCATGTGGCAAATTTCAGTAAAAAAATCTAGATCCGCGTTTCATTGGGTATATGATCGCAAAAACTCTCCTGGACTTTGATCTGTATAATATCTAAAGTCTTTGATCAAGTGTGATTGGTCATAGTATCCACTTTTAAAAGTTAGCTGAGTGAGGTTGAGACTATCCTTGTATTTGTAATAATTGGATATGAAATGATTTAACTTTTCAATTTTGGCGAATTCTTTTGCGGTAAGCCCGATTGCAAGACTAAAACGTTGCTCCAACAAGGATTTACTTACTCCAAGTGTTTCGAAGACATCTTTGATCTTAATCTCTCCTTTGTACTTTTTGATTAAATCAATGACATCTTCCAAGAGCAAATCTGGATCATACGCTTCCCAATCATAAGCTCTGGCTAAATATGCGGACAGCTCACATTCATTTTTTAACCCCAAATCAATAATGCTTTCAGTCAGATTTCTGATAAAAGGTTGATTGGAGTCAAATAGTAATTGTGAAAAAATGGCAGGAATTTTTAGATCGAGGAAATTAAGTTCTTCACTCTCTAAAATACTTGCTCTACTTTGACAACCGAGAATAAAGGTTGAGTTTTTAGGAATTATAGAGGGTCTGACAGAACCAACCAGGGAGCGTGTTATTGGTTTCCCTAAATTGGTAATTACATGAATGCTATTATCTGGGATTAAATAAGCGACACCAGTGTCGCGATTGGACTCATTTACCTTCTTATAGTCCCAGTTGAATGGATGTGTTTGGTTAGTCGTGTACATATCTTGAGTTTTACCTCTAGACGCCAGTACACTTGTGTACACTTATCAAAAAAACAATCTGTTTGTTAACAAATAGGATTGTTTAGTTAACAATTCGGAATGTTAACATCAATGAATGTTAACAGGTAAGGGTATTGTTTGACTTAGTGGTTTTGCGATTTTTTCAGTTCTGCAGGTGATTGTTCATATACCTTTTTGAAAGCTTTATAGAATGAAACCTTATTCGCAAAACCTACCATTTCTGCAAAAGCTTCAATCGTGAAGTGGTTGTAGTTAGGGTCTAGTAAGAGTCGTTTGGCTTCTGTAACTCGTAGCTTATTGATGTAGGAATTAAAGTTTTGACAACTGATGGTATTGACCGCACTAGATACCTGTTTCTCTGAAAGGTGCACAGATCGAGCGACAGATTCGAGTTTTAAGTTGCTATCCAGATATCTCTTGTCTTCTTTGATCCATTGATCAATAGCACGAAAATGTTTTTCCTTCTCTATTAATTGGGGGATGTGATCGATCGTCTCAGAGTCCAAATGTGGTTTTTGAAACTTGAGATAGATGACAACTATGAAAAGTATCATGATCAAACAAAAAAGAAGGACTTCTATCATGTAAACAAAGTAAATGTTATGGTCGAAAACTTGCCATGCGCTTTTTTACAATTCAGGGTTACGTATTCTTTTTTACAATTCCTTCGTGATCCAATACCCTTATTTAGCACTCCTCTTTATATTATACTGTTTGCAAAACCGTGCCGTTGGCCGGTTTTTGCATTTTAGGGACCAGGTATTCACCAGCATTCAAAAACCCTTATTTATCGGACTCTTCTTTTTTACAATTATTGGACAAAAGTCTGATCTAAGATTACCCTGCTAAATCAAATTAATAACTAAACCAACGTAGTATGAAACAAATTCTACTTACGGTGTATGCGTCCTTAATAATGTTAGGTGCATATGCCCAGGAAAGGACGGTTAGTGGTCAGGTCTTTGATGATACCGGCGAACCGCTACCGGGTGTAAATGTGATCATTAAGGGGACTACCCAGGGTACCATTACTGATATAGATGGTAATTATCGCCTATCAGTGAGCTCTGAGACAATTCTGGTCTTCTCTTTTGTAGGTTTCGAGACTAAGGAAATCACTGTAGGGAACAAATCGGTGATTGATGTCAATATGGATGGAGCTCAGCAACTTGAGGAAGTTGTAGTTACTGCAGTGGGTATAGAGCGCGATAAACGAGCTCTTGGCTACTCAACAACGAACCTTGAGGCTACAGCAGTGCAGGATAAAGCAGAAGGTGATATAATCAGAACACTTACAGCTAAGATTCCTGGGGTGAACATTCAGGGATCTAATGGAGCTCCTGGTTCATCTACTAACATTAATATTCGTGGGATTTCCTCTCTATTAGGAGATAATCAGCCGCTTTTCGTAGTGGATGGTGTTCCTTTTGATAATTCAAGTCCAAGAACCCAGAATACCCTGGTTTCTGGGGCACCTTATTCCAGTAGGGCATTGGATATCGACCACAATGATGTGGCATCCATTTCGGTGTTGAAGGGAGCAGCGGCCTCTGCATTATATGGTTCAAGAGCTGCAAATGGGGTCATTCTTATCACCACAAAATCTGGTAAAGGAGTAAGCAAGAAAGGTATGGAAGTAACCTATCAGACTTCTTATACCATCGAGAAAGTTGCAGGTATACCAGAGCTTCAGGATCGATTCTCTCAAGGAGGAACACCCGGTGGTGGCTCAGGTGTGTTCAGCAACGCTTTTTTTGGAAGTTGGGGTGCTAGTCCAGCCGATATTCTGAACGATCCAGCTAATGCGTCTGGTACAATTACAGATTGGATGGGAAATTCGGTTCCCTTACAAATCTATCCGAATAATGTGTCGGACTTTTTTGAAACTGGAGTAAACCTTGAAAATTCTGTTTCGATCAGTAGTGGAAACGAGAATTCCAACTTTGTGCTGACAGCCAGTCATTTAAATACAGATGGATTCATCCCTAACTCTGAACTACAGCGAACAAATATCAAAGTTGGAGCAAACACACGACTCAACAATGGCTTGTATGTAGGTGGTTCGCTTTCATACATTTCTACCAATCAACAAGGACCTCCAACAGGTGGTGGAGGAGTGGTGAGCTCTGGTTTCTCTACTCAACTGTGGTTTATCCCAAGATCTTACAATCCATACGAGTATCCTTACATTGATGAGAACAATCAGGATCAGCACTATCGCACAGGTGAAGATCATCCGTTGTTTTCTGCATATGAGAACCCCTTCTCATCACGTGTAAACAGAATCTTTACAACAACGAATCTTGGCTATGATGTCACAGATTGGCTTAATGTAAGCCTAAGAGTAGGGTATGATTCATATACCCAGAGTAATAAGCAAGTCTTTGCTGCTTCTTCTCAGTTCGCACCATCCGGTAACATCACTGTGGATGATATTTTCTTCAAATCAATCAATACAGACTTTGTCATTACTGCGACCAAGGACCTTAGCTCTGATATTAGTTTAAAAGCCACAGTAGGTCATAACTTGAATCAAAGAGAGCAAGATCGCCAGGTGTTTAGTGGAACTGGTATTACCGTATTTGGAATTGATGACTTGGATAATACTCAGAATGTTGTTCCGAATGGCGGTACCTATTTTAAAAGAAGGTTGCTTGGAATGTATGGAGATGTTTCTCTCTCATTTAGGGATTATCTATTTCTTGGCTTGACTGGTAGAAACGATTGGTCTTCAACTCTGCCACTCGAGAACAATAGCTTTTTCTACCCTGCGGCAACTTTAGGGTTTGTATTCTCTGATGCATTGAATATCGATAATAAGGTGTTCAATTTCGGGAAATTACGATTGGCTTATGGTAAAGTGGGGAATGATGCTCCGGTTTACAGTACGCAAGAGCGTTTGTATGTGAATGGTGCTTATGGTACCGCATTGGGAAGCTTAACCTTTCCTTTCAACAACAGGGCAGGATTGACATTATCAGATGCTCTCGGGAATACTGCACTTACACCAGAGTTTACCACCGAGTTTGAAATAGGTACTGAATTGAAGTTTTTGAATAACCGTGCAGGTTTTGATGTGACTTATTTCGATCGTAAAACAACAGATCAGATATTCTCTGTATCCAGAGCACCTTCATATGGATTCTCTACAGAAACTCTAAATGCAGGTGAAGTGACCAATAAAGGCTGGGAGGTAGCTGTCAATCTAACACCTGTGATAGCTGGCGACTTTAGTTGGAATATCTATGGTACGTTCACTAGAATTAGAAATGAAGTGGTTTCGCTGACAGAAGGTCTTACCCGAATTTCTACAGCTTCTAATTTCTTCACTTTGGGAACATTTGCTGTCCCTGGTCAGCCTTATGGTGTTATTCAAGGATCAACTGCTGCAAAAGATTCACTTGGTAATTATTTGATTAATCCAACCACTGGTTATTGGATCAACGATCCGGATAATACGAAGATCATTGGAGATCCAAATCCTGACTTTATTTTGGGTGTGAGCAATACCTTGGATTACAAAGGCTTCTCACTCAACTTCCTGATTGACTGGAAGCAAGGAGGAGACTTGTATGCAGGTACCCTCAGTGCTATGCGAGGACGCGGTGTGCTAGCTGAAACAGCTGAAGGAGATGCTCGCCAGCAGGCTTACTTACTCCCAGGAGTTTATGGAGATATCAATAATCCAGGCACTCCACTAACTGATGATTCAGGTAATCTGATTCCTAATAGCTTCCAAATTGATGCTAATGACTATTTCTGGAGAACTAGCAGTAATGCACCTGCGGAGTTTAATGTGTATGATGCTTCTGTGGTGAGATTACGAGAAGTTGGATTGTCATACAGTTTTCCAAAAGCATGGTTGGAGAATATTTTTATTGGATCGGCTAGAATTTCTCTCGTAGGAAGAAATCTTTGGTTTTATGCACCTAATATGCCTAAAGGATATGATCCAGAGACGAATGGTAGAGGGTCAGGAAATGGCCAGGGAATGGAGTTTGCTTATGTGCCAAACGCCAGAAGATACGGAGCAAGTTTGAAACTAACCTTCTAAGCTGAGAAATTATGAAAACGATAAAAAATACAAGTTACAGATACTATGTGGCTGCATTGATGATGATGATGTCTGTCACATCCTGTCAGGAGTTTCTAGATATAAATGATGATCCCAATTTTGCAGCTCAGGCAAGTAATGTTCAGCTGATGCCAGCTGCACAAGGAAGTTATGTGCTGGCATTGTCCAGCATGATAGAGCGTGCTTCCGCAACGATGGTTCAGCATTACATCAATGGTCGATTTGACAATTGGGGATTCAATGGATCTTCTTATGACAATCAGTGGCAGACCATTTATGCCGGTGCACTCACTGATTTTGCTGTGATCATTGATCAGGCAGAGGCCAATGGTGAATTGCATTATGCTGGTGCTGCGAAGATTCAGAAAGCATACATCTACAGTGTTTTGGTGGATTTGTTCGGTGATGTTCCATTCTCTGAAGCGAACGGTAGTGAAATTAACCCCAAAGTAGACATGGGTTCAGAGATCTATCCACAGATCATTGCATTGATCGATGAGGGGATAACTGACCTCAATGGTGAATCTACAGTGGCCTTGTCCTCAGGAGATTTGATATATGGCGGAGATGTTGCTGACTGGATTCGAATGGCTAACACCTTGAAGTTGAAGATGTACAATCAAATGAGATTGGTTAATTCATCCACTGCCAGTACAGCGATTGATGCATTACTTTCTGAAGGTAATCTCATTAGCAGTGCCTCTGAGAATTTCACATTCAGATTTACTACTTCAAATGCTCCAGAAGGTCGTCATCCAAATTTTCAAGCAGATTGGGCCGCAGGTAGTTTGGAGAATAACCTGTCTTCTTTTATGATTTCTAAAATGACTACTAGCAGTGATCCTCGCTTGAGGTATTATTTCTATCGTCAAAATTCGGGATCTGCCTTGTTAGGTGTGAATGGCGGTGAAGGAAGCACACCAGGAGATGATAATGTCCGAGCAATACACGGGATATATCCGGTGGGTGGCGCCTATGATGATGGCAGTTTCCTTATTCATAATGAGACACTTGGGCTTCAGGGTGCCGGTATCTTCCCAATGATTACATACACCAATAGACTATTCATTGAAGCTGAGGCGGCACTAATGCTCGGGACATCAGGAGATCCAAGAGCTTTGTTGCAAGCTGCGGTAAATTCTTCTTTTTCAGAAGTAGCTGGATTTGCAGGTGTGGCTATGGATGCAACTGCGACAAGCAGTTACATGACGAACGTATTGACTGCATATGATGCGGCGACTACCGATGAGGAGCGGTTAGCTGTGATCATCAATGAAAAGTATGTAGCCATGTTTGGTAATGGAATCGAATCTTACAATGACTATCGAAGAACTGGTTACCCTACCGGACTCAACTTACCTGTAGTCCAGAATGGACCATATCCTAACAAATTTCCAATTCCACCAGTGGAGGTAACGGCCAATGAGAATATTGAACCGACCACTGATCTTACGGCAAAAGTATTCTGGGACTTAGACTAAAGAACTGATGAAAAAAATAGTATATACATTAATAGCGGCAGTTGTTTTGTTTGCCTGTGATGATGAAAACTTATTTGATACCGTGGAGGCACCAGCACCGCAAGTATCCAGTACCAACTGGACAGCTACGGCGGTGGACGCTTCGGGGACAACTGTTTACACTACTGGATTTGCAGAGGGAGGTCGACTATTCAGGCTGCCCGCTCCGGATAATGACTCCACAAGTACGGTTTACCGTGATATCACAATTAGTACGCTGATCAATTCTGGTGATAGTCGGTCTGTGGATAGTGTTACTGTATGGACGAGATGGATTCCATCTTTTCCGTCCAATAGTCCTCAACCATGGATTATTTATGATGGTATATCCGTGGCAACAAGAGACCAGGCACCAGCATATCAAATTGACTATACTTTAAACCTTGATGCTTGGGCAGATGACTATATCTGCGCTGCTTATGGAGCTTGTGGATTTGGTATTGGCTGGTCCACTTTGGGGCCATTGTTTGGTATCAATATCATTCGAGAAGATAACATGATGCGTTTCACAGTCCATTTTGATGACGGTACTCAGGAAACCATTGCCCAGGTACAAATGGGCTTACCGATAACTGCAGCTGGATTGCAGTAATTGTTGATCGAAATCCCGGCGGTTCCCGTCGGGATTATTTTTTTGTAATTCTTGCCAGGTATTGATCATTCTCGTCCGTGTACAGAATCTCGAGTTCTAACCCTGCTTTTGTGACTTCTCCTTGAAGTGTTTTCTGATCTACATATACCCAATCAAACCAATCTCCTGTATTGCCTTTGTACTCGTATTGGTATTGAATGTTGCCATAGTATTCAGGATCAGGCTTAAGGTCATCGTCTTCGTAGAGGTAACTGATATCAGAAGAGTCTACCAGAATTTGCCCAGAATCGTTTAGCATTTTGGATAGAGTTTTTAGGAGATTAGAAACGTTGGATAATCTTCCGGCTATTCCTAGTCCATTCATCAACAGGAGAATGGTGTCATAGGTTTGGTTGTGTTGTTGATAATCCTGCTCTATGACATGAGTAACACCTGACAGTCGCATAACTTCCACACATCCTGGTGAGTTTTCCAGTGCATACACTTCCAGATCACGAGCTTGTAGCATTAAGGCATGAGCTCCGGCACCGGCACCAATATCCAAAATTCTTCCAGAACATTCAATTAAAGCGAGGTTCTCCAAAACACTCAAATCTTCTTCTTCACGGAAGAACATTTCCACTGGCATTTCCTCTGTCTCACCATAGGAGGTGTGAAGTAGGAGTGTAGAGTCTGGTTTGTTCTGGTAAAAGTCTCTAATGGCTCTTCCATGGATATCCTTCATGTCGCAAAGAAAAGGATTCAACCCCATATTACACCTTCAAATTCAATTCAATTGACGAGAAATGGATTGGGTTAAATTCTATGAGGAAATAACTAAGAGTTTGTAACAATTATTACCGACTAGAGTCGCTAGAAAACGTTAATTACAGTAACAAACAACGAATAACATGAAAGCCTTATTTTATACTTTTTTGGGGCTATCGCTTCTATTCCTATCATGTAATGACAATTTAAGCGATATAAGTCCGGAGGTTACCGATTCCATGCTTGAGCTAGACGTGTTGCCAGCTGAAGAGTTGAGTGAATTGGAGGGAAGTGCACTGATCTTTATGCGAGAAGAAGAGAAACTAGCAAGAGATGTATATGATCAATTATATGCGAAATGGGGTGTCAAGATCTTTGATAAAATTTCCTCCAGCGAGCAAAGTCACATGGATGCCGTTCTTCGTCTACTTGATAAATATGAATTAGAGGATCCAGTTGCTTCTGATATACCCGGGAGTTTTGTGAATGAGGATCTATCCAACTTGTATTCTACATTGACCCAGTTGGGAGAGAATAGTCTGACAGAGGCGCTGCAGGTTGGTGCTGCTATTGAAGAGATTGATATTTTGGATTTGCAACGTGAACTGGAGCAAACAGTGGATAATCGTGACATACAATTAGTCTTTGAAAACCTAATGAAGGGATCTAAAAACCATCTCAGATCCTTTGTGAAAAACCTGGACAACCTTGGTGTTGCTTATGTTCCACAATTCCTAAGTGAGGAGGATTACCAGGCAATCATGCAAGGATCCAACAACTAATGTTTAATCATTAACCTGCTAACCTATGAAATCAAATTGGGTTACCTTAATCGTTTTGAGCACAATCATTTCAGTGGGGTGTGCGCAGCAGAAGCCTGAAAATAAGGAAAGCCAGGCAGCTGAACTTACTGCTGTCTCTCAGGAGTTATCAGAGGATGCGAAACTGATTGAAACGACCTGCTATGCCTGTCACAATCCTAATACAGCGTCACATGATGATATTCTAGCTCCACCTTTAGCGGGAATTAAGCAACGTTATCTACGGTCATACCCTGATAAAGAAGAGTTTGTGTCTAAAATGGGGGATTTTGTTTTTGAACCTAGTGAAGAAAAGGCGATGATGTTCGGTCCGGTTCGTAGGTTTGGAGTGATGCCAAAGACTGCTTTAACGAAAGAGCAAGTAATGAGGATTGTTAACTACATCTATGCCAATGAGCTACCTGAGCCTGGATGGTTTGCTGAGCATGAGCGAGAAATGCACGGGGGAAACTAGGTGAAAGTGGCTATCATGGCATAAACATTAAAAAGCCTCAAGCTTTCTCTTGAGTCTTGCCTAGCAGAAGGGAATAGGATCCATGGTGGAACCGCCGTAGTGAAACGAACGAACCTGTGATCTTCGAGTTATGAGCTTTGGAATTATCGGTTTCATACGACTATAAAACAGCTTAAATTACGTTTAAATGCATTTTTAGGTTTTTGGTCAAACCGCTTGAAACCGTGTAAAACCGTCAAATGTTTTAGGATTGTATTAAGAAAACGGAATAAAAATTCGTGCTTTTAAGCATAAATTTTACATGAATGGTATCATTGAAATTAATACTTTGGAGACACGATCAAAAAAAAAGATGGTCGATACCCTATCGCAATACAAATTACCAAGGATAGGAAAATAAAAGGTAAGTTCACTGGTAAGGCCGTTTATGACAAAGAAACAGCGAGAAACATAGAGTTCAATTCGTGCAAAATCCGTGCAGGTACTCCCTAATATCCGTGCAGGATCACTGTGTGGATTTAAATAAAAATGCCAGGTTTTAAAGGGCAGTATTTCCAGGAAGAGGTTGCAAAATCCTTATAACTTTCAATTGTTTTTTTTGGAAAGAGAAAATAATAAATTGACTTCCGTTATTTTAGATAAATAATTTTTGAATTTTAAGAATCTATCGCCTTATGAAATTAGAGATGCATTCAGTACATTTTGATGCTGATTCTGCCTTGATTGGTTTGATTCAAGACCGCATGAATAGCTTAGATGAATTAAACGATAAGATTATTCATGGTAAAATAATATTGCGTTTGGATAAATTTTCAGCCCTGAACAAAGTTGTAGAAGCTCAATTAACTCTTGAAGGCAAAAGAATACAAACCAGTCAGGCGGCAAAGACTTTTGAAAATTGCATGGATTTGGTAGTTGCGGATTTAAGAAGTCAAATACTTCCTTTAGAAAAATCGAATGACTTCAATCAGGATATTCGTCTTATAGTCGATCCTAATAATGTAAGCAAACAAGAAATCTTAGATCTATTAATTGCTATAAATGAATTATATTTTGCTCTAAGTGGTGGAGATCAATTGATTATCAAAGAGGGTCGATCAGGAGTCCTAAGAGGTGAAACGAACCTTGAACTTGTCTAATAGAAATGGAAGGTTTTGAAAAGGAAATTTTCGATTTTAGATTAACTGCGCTAAATGAAGAGTCTTGGAAAAAGCTATCTGGCAAATTGATGGGGGTTGTTGATTCATTGATTGCTGAGATTAATATTGAAAAAGGACATAGCTCTGATTCTTTAAAAAATGCTTCGGAAATTGCCGTATCGTTCTTGAAGGCTAAAATGCAACGGCCTACGATTGAAAACGAAAAAATGTTATCTGAAATCATGCTTAATTATGCAAATGTTAAAAAAATCGATAAAGAAGCTATGAAAATCGATCAAGAAATCATCGACTCAAAGATTAATCAATTGAAGGAACTGGTAACTTTATTTGCGCAATTTCGAGAAGTTTATTCGCATAATGACCCGTCAAAAAATTCCAGGTTAGTATCGATTGGTTTAGAGACTCTAGATGATTTAAAGTAGTCATTAAGGATGCCTCCAGTGCTGGTTTGTACGGGTACTGGAGGCATCCATTTGATCTTGGGGCCGCAGGTATTATTTTTTTAAAAGGAGAAGGGCATAAAAAAAGCCTCAAGATTTCTCTTGAGGCTTACCTAGTAGCGGGAACAGGACTCGAACCTGTGACCTTCGGGTTATGAGCCCGACGAGCTACCAACTGCTCCATCCCGCGATATAAATTTTCTAACTTCTGCTAAGTTTTTCTTGCTAATTCATAACTTCAACAAGCTTTTCTGATCGTTTTCAGAACCCTTTGCTTCGTTAGGGGATTGCAAAAGTAGTAAGCCTTTTGACATTACCAAAAGGTTAAGCAATAATATTTACATTTATTTTAAAAATATAACATTGGATAGTCGCTATCCGTTCAATACGTTATGAAAATTCAGTTAACGGGAGATCAGTTGAAGCTACTAACTGTAGCAGCTGATCGTGTGGGGCTTACGGTCAATGAATACATTTCAAAGGCTATTATTGAACATTTGGAGAGACGTGAACAGAAGTGATCACTTCACGATCTCTCCTGTTAATCTCATCAATTCTATTTCAGCAATCTTCGCGGTATTCAACGCTTCCAGATGCCTGATCTGAGCATCTACTGCATTGTTTTGCGCTTCCCGAATCTCTAAAGGGTTGGATTTACCTACTCGATATCTTTCCAGGGCGATGCTGACGTTTTCTTCCGCTACTTCCAGGTTTTTAGTTTCCAGATCGGCGCGCTCCACAGCATTCTGATAAGTAAGGAAGGCAGATCTTACTGAAGTGAGTAGGGTGGTCTTGTAGCGCTCATAATTGGTTTGAT
Source organism: Rickettsiales bacterium (assembly GCA_002729235.1). Taxonomy (GTDB): domain Bacteria; phylum Bacteroidota; class Bacteroidia; order Cytophagales; family Cyclobacteriaceae; genus Marinoscillum. The sequence goes on from PBTY01000066.1 coordinate 109,922, forward strand.
TGTATTCAGCAGATATACGGGCGTTCTGAATCTGTCTCGACTGGTTCATGCCGTCGAATAAGGTCACTCGAGCTGACAGCCCATAATTCAATCCAGTTGTTTGATTGCTTAGAAGAAAGCCAGCTTCTGATTGTGATTTGGCATAATTGTATCCCATGTTGAAATCCAATGAAGGTAGTCGAGAACGCTCCAGTTCCTGAACGAAGATATTGGACACTTCCTGGTTCATTTCCATGGTTTGCAAATCAGGATTTTGACTGATTGCCAGCTCTTCAGCTTGCTCTCTACTCAAAACCATGCTCAGGTCATAAGCGAATTCCAGATCCAGATGATCCACTTTTTCATCCAAACCGATAATCTGCTGTAATTCATACAACCTTAAAGCAATCGTCTCTTTCTGGCGCACATAATCGGATTGATCCGAATTGTAATCTACTTGTGCTTGTAAGTATTCCATCTTACTTGCCCGACCAACTTCATATTTTTCTTTGCTGATAGCTACTCGTTCTTCAGAAAGCTCCAGGTTACTTCTCAGAAGCTTTAGTCGTTCTTGCTCCAATGCAGCCAAATAGAAAGCCTTTTGTACGTTGGAGATAGTTGTCTGAACCTGTGCCTTAAATATAGATTCGTTGGCCTGAGAAAGCTGCTCTAAGCGACTTTTCGTAGCAAACATGGTCAATCCATCAAAGATGGTCCAGTTCAGGCTAACACCGGCGTTTTGGGCAGTTGATACTGCACCAGTCCGTGACTGTCCATCGCCAGAGGCAAACTCAAGCTCAGCATCTTGCGTGGTTCTGGATGTACTGGCAGAAGCAATAACTGTTGGTAGAAAACCGGCATTGCCATACGTATCGTTGTTCTTAGCTATTTCCAAATTGTAGCTCTCCAGGCGAATCTCATAACTCTTTTCAAGAGCTAGAGCTACTGCCTCTGTTTCTGTCAGTGTACTGTCTAACTGCATCGGGGTTTGAGCAGATAGGGAAATGAATAAGATGATGGATTTAATCATGCTCGTGCAACTCTTTTGGACTTGCCAGTTAAAAATGTGTAGATAGCTGGGATAACAAACAAAGTCAGGAATGTGGCAATGATCATTCCGCCAACTACTGCGATTCCCATCGATACTCTACTTTCGGATCCAGCTCCCAACGCCAATGCAATCGGAAGAATACCCAGAATAGTGGATAAACTGGTCATCAAGATTGGTCTAAATCACATCTTGGCAGCACCTTGTATGGATTCCAAAATGGAGAAGCCTTGCTCTTTTCGTTGATTGGCAAATTCTACAATAAGAATACCATTTTTGGTGACCAACCCAATCAACATAATCATTCCAATCTGTGAGAAAATATTGAGCGTCTCATTGAAGTACCACAGGGTCAATAATGCTCCTGAAAGAGCCAATGGAACAGTGAACATAATGATCAGCGGATCCCTAAAACTTTCGAACTGTGCTGCCAGTACCAGATAAATCAATAGGAGAGCCAATGCGAAAGCGAAATATAGGTTTCCTGAGCTTTCCTGGAACTCTTTAGAAGATCCTGATAATGCAGTCTGGAATCGATCATCCAGAACTTCGTCTGCTATACGATCCATCTCCTGAAGCGCCATACCTAGCGTATATCCGTTAGCTAAACTTGCTGAAATAGTCGCTGAGGTAAATCGATTGTAGTGATATAGCTGAGGAGGAGTGGAGCGCTCTTCCAATGAAATCAGGTTGTCCATCTGTACTAATTCGCCGCTTCCTGATTTGATGTATATGGATTTCAGATCCAAAGGTTCATTTCTATCTGCACGCTCTAGCTGCCCAATAACATAGTACTGCTTACCATTCATGATGAAATAGCCAAATCGGTTACCACTCAAACTTAATTGTAGCGTTTGTGCAATGTCTCGGACAGATACTCCCATACTACGAGCTTTTTCTCGATCTATTCGTACACCCAGCTCAGGCTTATTGAATTTCAAGTTGAGATCCACGAAATCAAACGCAGGGCTTGCGTTAGCTTTTTCCAAAAACTCAGGAAGCACTTCTTTCAAATCTTCTAATTGTCGCGCTTGCAAGACAAAGCTCACAGGTAATCCACCTCTGCGGTTACCAATAGATTCTGGTTCCACCACAAAAGCTCTTGCTTTCGTATTAGCCGCCACTTTTGGCTTGATGGCGTCTACAATTTGATGTTGTGTGCGCTTTCTATCTTTAGCATCAATCAGTTTTGCTACCACCAAACCAGAGTTTACCGCTCCTGCACCTGAGAATCCAGGCGAAGTAATGGTGATGATGGAATTGGCTTCTGGAACATCTTCTTCAATCAAATCATAGACTTCATTGACATATTCGTCCATGTACTCGAAGGTGGCACCCTCAGGCCCTGTAGCAATGATTCTAAACACACCTCTATCCTCCAAAGGAGAGAGTTCGGATGGTACGAGCTTCGCAAACAAGTAGATCAGGCCTATTGCAACAACTACAATGAGTCCAGATATCCACCGATTACCCATGAAACTATCAAGGGCATTGTTGTATATGCTATTGAGCCAAACAAAGAAGGGTTCGGTCTTTTCATAAAACCATTGTTTCTTCTCTCGGCGTTTCAGCATTTTGCTGGATAGCATTGGGGTCAGTGTCAATGCGACGAAGGAGGATATAATAACGGCTACAGCTACTGTTATACCAAATTCTCTAAACAATCGTCCGGTTAATCCTTGTAAGAATACAATAGGGAAGAATACCGACGTAAGAGCTACTGTCGTGGATATTACGGCAAAGAAAATCTCGTTGGTTCCTTTTTTACCTGCTTCTTCCGGGTCCATTCCATCTTCTATTTTGGTGTAGATGTTCTCTAGCACCACTATGGCATCATCCACTACCAACCCGATGGCAAGCACGATTCCCAGTAAAGTCAACACGTTGATGGAGAAATCAAGGGCATACATGATGAAGAAAGATCCAATCAATGAAATTGGTACCGTAATCACCGGAATGAAAGTAGTTCTCCAATCTCTCAAGAAGAAGAAAATGATCAATACCACAAGACCAAAGGCCACGAATATGGTTTGCTGCACTTCGCTGATTGATTCACTGATGTATTCGGTATTGTCAAAAGCGATCTCCGTTTTGATGTCATCAGGTACATTTTTTTGCAGCGACTCTAGTCGCTTATAGAATTCTTCTGCAATGTCCAGATTGTTCGATCCTGGTTGAGGTACGATTGCGTTGAGAACCATTGGAATACCATTATTGCGTAACAACGTCCGTTCATTTTCAGGGAATAGTTCTGCACGCCCAATATCTCTAAATCGAACAATGTCATCATCACTTTCTCTGATAATCAGACTATTGAATTCATCAGGTGATGAGAGCCTACCGAAGGTACGGACTGTTAGCTCTGTTGATGTGCCTTCCACACGTCCTGAAGGGAGTTCAATGTTTTGACTTTGTACTGCATTGAGTACATCGAGAGGTGTGAGCCCGTAGGCAGCCAGACGATCTGGATCCATCCATAGCCGCATACTGTATTTTTTTTCACCCCAAATCCGTACCTCACTTACCCCGGGTATGGTTTGGAAGGTTTCTTTGAAGATGTTGTCTGCGATCTCAGTCATCTCCAGCAAGTTTCTATTCTCCGAATAGATTCTTAAGGCAATAATGGGTTGAGAATCCGCGTCGGCTTTGGTAACGATGGGTGGATCGGCATCAGGAGGGAGGTTCCCAAGAGCCCTCGAAACCTTATCTCGCACGTCATTGGCCGCTGTTTCCAGATTGGTTTCCAATCCAAATTCTACCGTAATGCTACTTCTACCATCCGCACTGATAGAGGATAGGGACTTAATTCCATCAATCCCGTTAATAGACTCTTCCAGAGGCTCAGTGATTTGTGTTTCGATAACATCCGCACTCGCACCTGTGTATGAAGTAGAAACCGTAATTACCGGGGGATCTACACTGGGATATTCTCTTACACCTAAATAATTGAACCCGATTACCCCAAATAACATAATGATGATGGACATCACTATGGCCAATACAGGTCGCTCGATACTAATATTGGATAGACTCGCCATAATTAGTAAATGTTAACGTTAACCGCTGATCCTTGCTTGATTTGTAAGATTCCAGAGGTGATGACTGTATCTCCAGGGACAATTCCAGAAGTTACCTGTAATTCTTCCTCTGTTCTGATACCTGTCTCTACAGGCTGTGCACTGACCTTTCCTCCTTTATATAGGAATAGTTTTTTTCCATTAAGCTCAGGAATTACTGCAATGGTTGGGACCATCATAGCATTTGGTATGGTCTCCAGAATCAAATTGATTCTTGCAAATTGACCTGGAAACAATTTAGCATCCTTGTTGGAAGCTTTAGCTCTTACTTTCAAACTCCTCGTTTGAGGGTCGATTTGTGGTTCAATAGCATAAATGGTTCCTTTGAATTGCTCGTCATACGCATCCACAGTAAAGGTTAGTGAGTCTCCCACATTTACTAAAGAAATGTATTTACTTGGGATCGAAAACTCCAATTTAATAGGGTCTATTTTGTATAGTTCTGCTATCCGAGATCCTGGATTTAAATAACTACCTTCAGAGATGTCTCTAAGCCCTACTATACCATCGAATGGCGCTCTAATATGGTGCTTATCGAGTCTTGCCTGCATGATCTTAATGTCAGCGTTGGTTGTGTTCAGGAGGGTAAGTGATGTCTCATACTCTTCTCTACTGATGGCTTCTTTTTCTAAAAGCTGCTTCTGACGAGCTTCATTGTCTTCTGACAGTTTCTTAGAGTATTGAAGTTTTTCCAAGCCAGCCAGTACTTCGTCATCATTGAGTTTGACCAGCAATTGTCCTTTTTTGACTTTTTGACCTTCTTTGAAAAAAATCTGCTCTACTTTTCCAGCCACCTCACTATTTAATACTACAGATTCATCAGCTAGAATACTTCCTGTAACATTTACTTGATTTTTAAGTGGAGACCTGGATACAATCCTTGCATCCACTGTAAGTTGCTGGCTTTTGTTTGCAACCGGTGTCTGGGCGGCTGTGTCTTCAGACTTTGGTAGCTTGGGGTAAATGATGATGGCAAGAATTACCAGTATGATGATACTGTAGAGAACTCTCTTCGCTGTTTTATTCATGAATAGGTAGTTTCAAAATGATCGCGTACTGAAAGGGTTAATTGAAATCAGCAGTGATAAGTTCAAAATTACATGTATCAACTGATAAGTACTTGATATTGTTGAGCAGCGAGTAATATTTGGTGATGAAAGGTGCTTTTCTCGGATAATGATAATTCGTACTGGAGATTGTGTTTTTGTGGCTTAGTTTCAAATATTGTGATTCAGTAAATCATCTACAGATCTGGATAAGCAGTTTCAATATTGATCTTTTCTTTCTAATCGAAATCCTTCGATACCCCCTGATTCAAGGTCTCTGCTCATGTGAATGGTTTCATCAATTATCTCATACCTGTAGGTTCCAGATAGGATATGACTCCATCTACTCTCGGCAATGGCATTGTATCCATTGGTAAGCGTTACTTCATTGCCTTCTACACTGAATTGCCCCATAAATACAGATTGCTGTAAGGTGTCCTCTGAAATACCGGAATAGTTTCTTCTATCAAAACTCAGTGAAAGTGTGACGGGCAGAGTGCGTGTAGTGGGAGTAGAATGGTAATAATATCCTTCATATGCACCAGCTATCATCGGAACAAAATCCTCATCATCGCTGCAGGCGAATAACAGGAAAGCAAAGAAAATGAAGAATGCCGGTTTGGTAAGGTTGCTAATCATTAATTTAATAGACGTAATAAACTACAAAATGGTTGGGATTAATCCCTGGCAATGATTTTGCCTCGTACCCAGGAACCATGCCCCAGGTGTAGATCGATACCCGTCATTATTTCTACTTCTATTAGTTTATTGCGCAATTCGATAGATCGAATGTTCAAATCAGATCTCATTTCATTGCTTCTATCAAAATCTTCTTGAGTCAAAGGATTGATGATGCCATAACTCTTAATTTGCCTGTCAGACTTGACGCTTAGATACCAGTCCTCAATGATGGCGTAATCATATGGATTCATTTCGCCTCGTTTTATGGCTTCCAATAGAATTGGTTTTAAGGTAGGGTATAATTTATCTGCTAGTTGATATTCGGGTGAAAGTGAGTTATGATGGCCAAGAATGGTCGAAGCCCAAACACTATTTCCAATTATTTGCTCTCCGGGATATCCGTGGGTTTTGATGATATTGGTGAGGTGATTGACATGTCTTTCTGAAATTGGGATGGCTACGTTTTCTATGAATTTGTTCTTGGACTTCTCAGAAGGTCTAAAAAGGTAATTCCAGGCCATTTTTTGGTCTTCTTTGGAAAGGTTTTTTACTACCTGGCGAAGGGAGTCATTAATTCGATACTCATAATCTTGTCTAAGTGCTGCATAGCTCAATTCCAGATCACTCCACCGAGGGTTTCTTTTGAGATACTTAAGTTTGTCATGTTTTTTAATCCCCTCCAAAGTCCATCCACTGGCCACACCAAATCCCAAATATTCAAACGTACGATACTCATCCCCTAAATGGGCAGCTAACTGAGCAGCAATTTTGTATTCTCTTAGAAAAACGAATTGATATTTATCAAACAGTTTATCATAGGCATCTAATGCCATTTCGAATTGCTTTTCTGCTATTAGTTCCTCAATTCTTAAGACTTCTCGATGATAGTTAGTGTAATCAGGTTGCTGATTCAGATGAATGCTGGGAATCAGGGTAATTATCACAAGACACAACGATGAAAGCGAGTGCATTTAAGTTTGGTTAGTTTGTGGTTAAGCAAGGATAAATTTATTAATAAATGTGGCCAAGTGTAACATTTATAGGGAAGAACTGTCCTTCTATTATATCAATTAACTCGCTCATGATTCGATTATTGCAAAAACTGGTTAAGCCGACAAGTATCTTTTTAGGATTTACTTTTTTTGGGGCTGGCATGGCAAAGCTCTATTTTGAGCATCGATATTTCGGATGGATAGGTCCAGTTTGGCTAGAGGAGCGATTGGAACCTTACGATCTTGCGCTATATGCTCGCTTTATTGCCTTCTCACAGATAATCATCGGCTATCTGTTGCTTACTATTCGTTATCGCCTTTTAGGTGCGATTATGGCTGTTCCATTAGTTCTAAATATTTTGATGGTCACCATATCACAAAACTGGAGGGGTACACCTTTCGTGTTATCCGTACTACTCTTAATGGTTGTTTTCTTGTTAGTTATGGAGGGTAAAAGATTGTTGGGTATTGTAGGAATTCATGCCATAGCTAATTTTACAGAATACACGCGAAAAGGAACTATCATTTGGGGCATTGGTCTAGTGCTGAATCTGATTAGCATCTATATATCTTTTTTTAATGTTCACATCGGATGGGGAATCAGCATTATTGGTCTGGTGATTAGCTGGATGAGTTACAGATGGGATTAATTAGGATAATATTGATAAAAAATATTAATTAAATAAGATTTATTCTTGGATTTTACCGGTGCTCTTTCGTATATTAGACATCCAACTAGCTATAGACACTTATGTATAATGCCCTAACAGTTGCTCAGTATCTGGTGAGCCATTCGACCGATTCCAATGTGGAAATGACCAGCTTTAAAGTGGAGTTCATAACTTATTTTGCTCATGGATGGTATCTGGCCATAGATGGAAGACCACTAATTTCTGAAAAGGTTAAAGCTTATCGCCACGGTCCTGTGATCGAATCAGTTCACAAGCTTTATGGGAAAGCAAAAAGCCTTCACTCAGTAGAAATACCAGGTATTCCAGAATCGATAAAAGACAGTGATAAGGAATTTCTGGATGGCATTATGATGTATTATGGACATCTTAATGAACTCGAAATGCAAGCTCTGTGCACCGATGATGGCACTCCATGGTTTGCAGCTTATCAAAAGAGCTCAGGATCATTGATTATTGATGATCCGCAAATCAAAAAGCATTATCGATTACTGCATGTCTCCAACCCAGAGTTTTGTGATTTGGATGATCCAATATCTCTTGTCCCAGTGGAAATTAACAAGCGGAGCTAAAGGTTAATCTTTTGAGTCCACCCGTTGATACTTAGATAACTCATTGGTTGGAGCAAGTACTGTTTGATTGTTCCAGATATCGGGTGAATTGCTTATTTCCTTTCGGAATGTAAACTTTTCGGGTTGTTTAATAGATTCAAAGGCTGGTTCATCTAATCCAGAACGATCCAAAACCAGCAGTTCCATTTGCGATTTGATGCTGAAAGCCATAGCCAGATCTATATTGAGTCTATTCAATGTTTTATCCCACATGAATCGCTTCTCTTTACGTTTAAAGGTGAATGAACGATCAATGGAGGCGTTTTCAACCTCGTAGGCATTGATGTATTTGAGCATGTAGCCATCTTTGGTATGTTCATACATCACCCTGGCGCCGATATCCTCAATGGAGTGACCAATGCCTAATAATTGAAAGTTCTCGTCACTTTTTCCAGTAGCGTATTTGTAGTCCACTTGTAAGACGCCATAAGTTGAGGTGGAGCAATAGATGACTCCTTCAAACAAACCACCTGATTTAGGTTTGAATGATACCTGATAGACCAATTCATCATTGATGATGGTGACTTCACCTTTAGTATATCTGTATTTTCCAGGTTTGGTAATGAATTCCCAATAGTCACTATTGATATGAGCATATCGTTTCTGATAACCTTTAACTGAAGACTTCCAGTAGTCAGTGTCATTTTGATATTGCAAGGTATCTGGAGCGCTTTCCTGATCTGCGGTATCAATATCTGCTTTAAATGAAAGAATGCCTGTCTGAAATTTGAAATATTGGTCTTCGTTTTTCACACTTTCTTTGATGTTCTCACCAAAATCTTCGAATTGTTCTTCCATTTCCTCAGCAAGGTCCATCATGGATTGTTCCTCTAATGAAATTGCCTCAATTGGAACTAGCTTAGATTTATTGTCCTGGTAGTACATCTCTACAATAAGATCTTTGTACTCTACAAATTCAGAGGGCAATCGATCAATTAGGCTTTGGATAGTGCTCACATCCAGGCCCTCAAAATCTGATTCATTCACGGTAATCCGATTCTTACCAGGGATCTTTGCTCGTTCGAATTCATGTAGAAATATTCGTTGTTTTTCATCTGCTGTTGGGTGATTCGTTTCGAAGTTTTCCTGAATTTTCTCAATGATGTCTTTGGCTTTCAGTTCTCTTGAAAAGACAGAAACTTCATTTAGTGCAATGGATACAGATTTGATGTATACTTCTGAAGGTACCAACTCCACAGGTTGTTTGTATTGTTCATAGCCTATATGGCTGATGACCAGGGTGTCTCCAGATTCGAAAGACGTTTGTCCTAGAATGAATTTTCCTTCAGAATTAGCGACTGTGCCACTACTTTTTCCAGCAATGCCAACAGTACAGAAGGGTAGGGCTTCTTTGGTTTCGGCATCATAAATGATACTGGTTATTGATTGTGCTTGACTTAAAGACACAGCGCCAATCAGCACTAATGTGAATAGTAAATAGTTGAGTTTTTGATCCATATATTGGAGATGACAGCAAGCTTAAAAAGGTTGCATGAGTTGGTTAATCTCCTAGCCTAACGATCAATTATTCGATACGTTGTGTCTTTTAGTATTTATTAACAGCCTTAATACTCCATCATATATTCCACCAGGTTGACATCTCGGCTAATATTTAGTTTTTTGCGCAAGCGATATCTACTTATTTCTACCCCTCTTACTGATATATTGAGGAGGTTCGCAATTTCTTTTGAAGTCATATTCATCCTTAGGTAAGCACATAGTTTAATTTCTTGTGGAGTGAGGCCAGGATGGTCTTTTTTAACATTGGATAGGAAGTCTCCATGCACCTGATCGAAATGTTTGGTGAATTGTTCCCATCCTTCATCTTCGGATAGATTCCGATCTATGTCTCTAACGATCTTTTTGAAGCCATCTTTATTTCCATTTTTCCCAGATTCCTTAATTGCATCTCTAACCGTAAGCATGAACTCATTTTTATTGATCAGGTGCATAGTGGTTGTAGCTAGTTCTCTGTTTTTATGGTCAATTTCTGCTCTAAGTTTATCATTTTTGAGACGTGAGATTTGCTCCTCAGACTTTTTGGAGACCTCTACCAGTTCATTGTCTTTTTTCAATAGCTCCCGTTTCTGGTTTTGGGTAAGGGCTTCTTTATCCTTTTTGTGTTTGATGTCCAAAATGAGCATTGAAACACCAAAAATTGTTACCAGTATGATGGCATATGATATGTAAGCAATTTTTGATCGGTACCATGGAGGGTACACTCTAAAGGTAAACGAGGCTATCTCACTCAACTCTCCAAACACGTTTTTTGCCCGTACTTTGAAGGTATAATCACCCTGAGAGAGATTGGTATATTCCTTTTCCGTCGCCATTGTCCATTCGGACCAGTCAGCTTCAAAGTTTTCAAGCAGAAATTGAAATTGAAGATCGTCCTGTCCGTCATAGAACGGGGCTGCATACTTAAATCTTAGTGAGGAGAAATAAGCAGGTAGTGAGGGGAGCTCACTTTCTTCTATGTCTAATTGACCAGATCCACCGTATAAGGTTTCGTCACGATCTGTTTTTGCTGTTACACTTCGGATGTAGGTTTGGAACGGTTGATCTCTTACCTTGTTAACACTAGGATTGTAGTGAATGAATCCTTCTTTGGCACCAAAAAAGACGTTTTCATGGTCAATGATGCTTACATTTTCCAAATCATCAGATAGGTATTTGACTATTCTTGAAAATTCCAGCACATGGGGTTCGTAACCACCAAATGAGGTCTTCTCAAGGTAACCCATTCCAGCATTACTCAGAAAATAGATATTGCCTGCTAAATCCTGAGACATTTCACTCACATGACTATTGGCACCAAGATAATTCTCCAGCTCTGCAACATGAATCATGTTGTCAGATTGACCAGAGTATTTATAGAGGCCACTTTCTGCGGCGAAAATGAGTTCATCACTAAGTTTAAATACGTTGATAAGGATATTGGAAGGAAATCCATTCTCAGAACCATAAAACTTAACTTTTTTAATCTCTTGCTCAAGTGGATTAATACTCAGTTTATAGGCTCCTTTGTAGCCATGTGTCATAAACAAAGTACTGTCATTGAGAAACTCAAACACTCGGCTAGACTCACTGAAGTTTTCCAATTTATTGAATTTGAGTGATTTAGAAGGGTTGCATGCATAAAATCCATCGTAGGTGCCCATGAGTAATGAATTACTGTTAGGAGCTTTTGTGAATTTCCAGACACCTGCCTCGCTAAATATTTTTTGTGCTTTTTGGTTTTGAACAATGAAAGCACCATCGTGGTGAGATAGGAGTAGTTGATCGTCAATGTTTTGCAAATTGTATACCTGACCTCCAGAATTTTCAACTAGCGTATATTGATTGGATTCAATTGATAATGGGTCTGGCTGTACTCCCTGGTAAAAGAGTCCATTGCTGGTCCCCAGATAGATGTGATCATTGTGTAGCATCGCACTGTAGCCTGTACCTGGCAAACCAGATTGTTCATCAATTATCGAGAATGGTGACCCTAGCTCGATCATACTGATTCCATTGTTGAGACCAATCCATAGATTGTTAAATTGATCTTCATGCAGTGACAATACTGTTCTGTTATTAAGTCCCTTTCCTTTTGTGAGGTGTTTGAGAATCTTACCTTCAGTGGACATGATCAAAAGTCCATTGTTTTGAGTACCAATTGCTATGGTATTATTAGCTAGCAGAATTGCTACATTGATTTGTGATTGAGATAAAAAATCTGAAGCCTCATTGTTCCATTTGCTGAATGAGTCGTTTTGATAATGATAGATACTTCCGTTCGCCTGAAAGATTAACAAACTATTGTTTTTGTGAGGCAATATGGAAGCGATAGACGTGGAGGCAAGAAGCTCACTACCTCTAAGATGATCAAAGCGTTGACCATTCCACTTACTGAGGCCGGTCTCTGGAAAATGAGCATACAAATGATTTCCAATGACGTAAGCAACAGATGAGCCAAAAGATTCTGGCATCCAGTCCAACGAAGATCCGTCATATTTCAAGATACCCTCATAGGAAGAGAATAATATGGAGTTGTCATACTTAATGATTTTCCATACGTCCTCTAATTGACGTGAGTTTTTGTCTAATTGATCTCTGATACTGATAAAGGATAGGGTCCCTGTTGAGTCAGGAGCAAAATACCCCAATTGATTTTGTCCACCTCCATAGATTCGACCATCCATATCAACAAACACCGATCTAAGTCTGGTATTGTTTTGAACAACGTATCGTCTCCAGCTAACCCCATCATATTCTAGTAATCCAAAATTGTTAGCTACATAGATAAACCCTCGCTTATCCTCTTTGATATCCCAGTTTTGAATACCACCATCATAGTCGTTTGTATTGAAAGTTGTGGTTAATGGTATTTTGGAAAAACCATAATAATCGTACTGTGCCTTTGCAAAAAATACAATAGACAAGCATAAAAGGTATAAAACTGGTCGCATCATTTGAGGTTTAGGGTTGTTTGTCTCAATTAGCCATGCTCTGATGAGTTAATTGAGAAATGGAAGATAACTAAGAAAATTTTAAAAAGCTTATTAGAGCTTAATTATGGCCCTTTATTATGGCTTTTGTTGTGGTATTGTTGTGGTATAAAAAATAGAATGATGTATTAATGATGTAGTGTATTTTCATTTTCGATGTACCCATTACCTATAGATTGTGCAAACGTTTCTCAGGAAAATAATTCAAAGAAGAGGCGTGGTAATTATTAAAAACACAAAAAACAATTATTGTTAGATGGGTCTTTTGAAAATCATTCAATTCAAGCATCTTATGGTCATAGGCCTGCTGATGAGTTCAGTTTTTGCGCTTGCGCAGGGACGTGTTGTCACAGGTAATGTTACCGATGCGGGTGACGGTACCACACTACCAGGTGCTACCGTATTAGAAAAGGGAACTTCTAATGGTACCATTACAGATATAGATGGTAATTACTCTCTGACTATATCTGGAGATGACGCAATTCTTATCGTTTCTTTTGTTGGTTTTGAGACAAAGGAAATAGCAGTGGGAAGTCAATCAATCATCAACGCTAGCTTAGGTCTATCTCTTTCAGAGCTTAGTGAGGTGGTTGTGATTGGTTATGGTACTCAACAGAAGAAAGTGGCAACTGGTGCAATATCCAAAGTAGACGCTAAAAGTTTAGAAGGATATAAAGTTGCAAATGTGCAGTCTGCCCTTGATGGTCAGATTTCTGGTGTTATAGTTGGAGAGTCCTCTGGTCAGCCAGGATCTTCTAAGTCAATTTTAATTCATGGCATTGGTACTAACGGAGATAATAGTCCATTATTCATTGTTGATGGGTTAACAGTTAGCGGAATTGATAACTTGAATCCATCCGACATTGAGTCTGTGGAAGTACTAAAAGATGCGGCTTCTACTGCAATTTATGGAGCACGTGCAGCTAATGGAGTTATTATTATCACTACTAAAAAAGGAGTAGATGGAAAGGGGCAAATTACTTACGAAGGATTTACTGCTGTTTCCAATCCATGGAAACTTCCAGAGATGCTTAATTCTGAGCAGTACATTGAACTCACTCGTGAGAAGTTTGCCAATTCAGGCCAGACCAATAATCTTAATGCTTTAGGTTTTCCAAATGTGGGAGATGAGACTGCCAACACGAGTTGGATGGATCAAATCTTTAATCAATCTACTCAGGTCAATCACAGACTGTCGGCTACATTAAATAACGCATACATGTCCCTTGAGTATTGGGATCAGAACGGTGTTATTGGTGGTGAAAAGTCCAATTATAAGCGATATGCTATACGTCTGAATTCTACTAAGGAAATCAATGACTATGTGACTGTAGGAGAGAATCTCTATTTAAATCGAACTGAAAATCAGAACATTGGTACTAACAATGCATTTGGAACTGTTATCGTGGATGCATTTGCTTATGATCCGCTTACAGAGGTTTATGATGCCGATGCTGAGTATGGATTTGCACAGTCCAGGTGGGTTCAAAAAGAATATGTCAACCCATTAAGCAGATTGTTCTTAGCCAATAACAAAGGACATGCTGATCAAGTTCAGGGTAATGTTTACTTGAAAATCAAACCAATTGATGGTTTAACCCTCAATAGTGATTTGGGTATTGATTTTAGCTGGTATGATTACCGATCATTCACTCCAGATTACTTCTATCATTCATCATTTTTCAGCGTGAATAATAGTGTTTCTCAGGGTTATGGATTTGGTCAAACATTGCAGTTTGAAAACTACGCGAACTACCAGAAAGATTTTGGTCAACATTCAATCAACGCTGTAGTTGGAACCACTTACCTTGGAAGAAAGTTTAGATCTGCCGGAGGGTCTACTTTAAACATTCCAGATGCGGCTAAATTCAACGAGCAGTTCCATTACATTGATGCAGGTCAGGATACGAGTGACCTGGCTTATGGTTATGCTTCAGTTGACTCTAGATTAATTAGTTATTACGGTCGTATCATTTATGACTATCAGGATAAATATCTATTCAGTGCAACCATTCGAAAAGATGGATCAAGTAAATTTGGAGCAAATAATAGATGGGGCTTGTTCCCTTCTTTATCCCTAGGATGGGTCATCTCTGATGAGATTTTTTTCCCGTCTAATTTCATAAGCTTCGCGAAAATTAGAGGTAGCTGGGGTGTTAATGGAAATGACAGAATAGGGGATTTAGGTTATTCCTCACAAGTTGTTAATGCCTTCACCTATGCCCTCGGATCAACTCAGGCTCTGAATAGGGGCTCAGCTTTGGCAACTGTGCCAAACCCTAATCTGAAATGGGAGGAAAGTGTCCAGTTTGATCTTGGACTTGAATTGAAATTCATGGATGATCAGTTGTCAACCGAAATTGATTATTTCGTGAAGAGCACAAAAGATCTTCTTGGTACTGAGCAGGTTCCTGGATACCTGGGAGTAACAGATTTCCCACTATCTAACCTGGGAGAGATTCAAAACAAGGGGATCGATGCCTCTATTTCCTACAGACAATCCATTGGAAAAGTTAATTTCAGCACGAAACTAAATTACACCACCTTCAAGAATGAAGTGATTGAGGTTCCTGGTACATCGACTTACCTTAATGGTTGGAGCTGGCCTGTTAGAAACCAGGTAATCACAAGGATGTCCGAAGGGCAACCTGTTGGTCACTTTGTAGGGTATAAGACTCTTGGTATTTTCCAGAGTGATCGTGATGTATTCACCCATTTGAATAGAGATGGTGATCCATTACAACCTAATGCAAAACCGGGTGATTTAATTTTTGCAGATGTCAATGGTGATGGAGTGATTAACTCAGACGATATCACCAATATCGGTTCTCCGTGGCCAGATCACATCATAGGTTTAAATATATCAGCAAACTGGAATGGATTTGACTTTAGTGCACTTTTAAGCACCCAAATTGGACAGGATGTTTACCGAACATATGAGCGATCAGATATCACATTCACCAATTATCAGACATTCTGGCTGGATCGTTGGACTGAAGAAAAGCCAAGTTCAGACCTTCCAAGACTAGTTTCTAATGATCCTAATGGAAATCAAAGACCATCAGATTTTTATGTGGAAGATGGAAGTTTCCTTCGTCTTAGAAATGTTCAGTTCGGCTACAATTTACCATCTAGTATTCTTGAAAAAGTTAAACTCAGTGGAGTAAGAATATACTTCACTGCCAACAACATTTTCACACTTACTGGATATAGAGGATTTGATCCAGAGATTGGTACGGACGGATGGATTCTCAACACCGGTATTGATAAGGGGTACTATCCTTCCAACAAGACATTCGGTGGAGGTCTTAAAATCTCCATGTAATTCAAGCAATAGCGAAAAAATAAATTACTCATGAAAGTATCAAAAGTAATCCTACTAGCGCTACTGCTAAGTAGTGCCTGTAAAGAAGAATTATTAGAGGTAGAGCCTGTAAACCAGTATCTATCAGAAAACTTTTATCAGACAGAAGAGCAGGTATATGCTGCCTTGATTGCCGCTTATGATCCTGTAGGTTGGTCAATGGCTTTTGGTCAGTGGATTTCGCCAGTGATGTTTGGTGAGATTCGATCTGATAACGCAAATGCTGGAGGTGATCCTTCTGATAACGATCAACCGGGATGGCAAGAGTTGGATGATTTCAGAGAAACCAATACCAATACTATCCTGCAGCCGATATATCGAAAAAACTACATCGGAATATTCAGATCCAATTTGGTGATTTTGCAATCTGAATTAGAAACTCCAGCAGTTCAGAGATATAAGGCAGAGGCTAAGTTTCTAAGAGCTTATTTTCAATTCGACTTGTTCCGTCATTTCGGTCCAACCCCTGTTGTGAGACAACTGCTAACACCGGATGATATTAACCTCGAAAGAAGTACAATGGAAGAGGTGTTCACAGCTATTACCGAAGACCTGGAAGATGCCATTGAAATTTTGCCAACTACTTTATCTGCGGATGAAGTTGGTCGAGCTTCCAGAGGTTCCGCACAGGCACTTTTGGGTAAGGTGTATCTGTATTGGGCAGATATGGATGGAGATGATCCTGCCAAGTTTGATTTAGCGGCTCAATACCTGAATGATGTAGTAAACTCTGGACAATATGCCTTGTTAGATGACTTTACTGAGCTATTTGCGTTTGGTCAGAAGAACACAATTGAATCAGTTTTTGAGGCACAACACAGTAATCTTTGGTCAAGTGACTGGGGATGGTTTGAGGGTATAGAAGGTAATGGTATCGTACAACTGTGTGGTATCAGAGGTTTGTGTGATAGCCATACGGAATATGCTCCGGGATGGGGATTCCTAATGCCTACACAAGAACTCAACGACCACTTCATGTCTGACGATGAATACAGAAGAGATGCTGCAATTGTTTCTGCTGATGAGCTGGAAGCTGATTTAGCAGGTTTGGGATGCAGTACAGCTCTAGATGTAACACAGCTAAATCCTAACGACTATGAAGGTTATTTCCAACAAAAGTATGCGAACTACCTGGCATACAATGGAAATAATGTAAATGGAGGCGATCCTAATCTTACTAAGGATCCAAATACCCACCTGATTCGCTATGCGGATGTGCTTCTTATGCTCGCTGAGGCATTGCATAGAGGTAGCGGTAGTGATGCAACGGCGATGACTTACATAAACCTAGTAAGAGAGCGTGCAGCAGGTCCTGGTGACAATACCGGATCTTTCAGAACTGCTCAGCAAGTGATGTCTCAGGAAGGTATGACGCTGCAAGAGCTTATCTGGTATGAAAGACGTGCGGAATTAGCAGGAGAGGGCGACAGATGGTATGACCTGGTACGATCTGGTAGAGCAACTTCTGATCTATTCACCGATCCATTGCGCTCCGGAAATTTCAATAATGAGCAATCTAGCTGGATTCCAATTTCATTGGACGAAACAAGTGTGGCAACCAAGTTGACTACATACCCAGAGAGCTCTCTATTTCAATAATAATCTGACTATCAATTAAATATCTTAAACAACTATCAAAATGAAGAAGCAATTTATGAGTGCCTATCGATACGGTTGGCTTATGGCTGCAGCGTTGTTTGTAGCAGTGTTTACTACTTCGTGTACTGAAGATGAACCAGAGCCAGAAGAGGTAATCGCAAGTTTTCAATATGTGATTAGTGAAGAAAATTACCTTCAAGTAACATTTACTGACTTCTCCCAGGGAGCGGATACCTACGAGTGGGATTTTGGTGATGGAAATACATCTACAGACCAAAATCCAGTACATGAGTATGCAGAGGCAGGTACCTTCACCGTAAAATTAATAGCAAGCGGTGATGGCGGAACTGCTGAAAGAAGCGAAGAGATCACTATTACAGATCCATTTGCTGCCCTTAGAATTTTGGCTGGGGATGATTCTAAAACCTGGAAACTATACAGAGAAGGAACCTGTATGTCTTTAGGAGCAAGCGCTGAAGCTCCTGCTGGATACTGGGCTGGTTTGACCAACGACGGTTCTCGTCCATGTATGTATGAGCAGACATTCACTTTTAGTTTAGATGGAACATACACATTTGATGATATGGGAGGATTCTGGGCTGAGTACGGTCTATTTAATAATGTGGAAGGTTGTGATCAAAGCGTAACTGCTGAGCAGTGTATGGATGTGACATCTGGAGCCCTTGTGAATGCATGTGGTGATGACGTAAGTGCCTGGTTAGGAGCTTCTCATACCTATACTTACAGTACTTCTACTAATGAAATCACTATTGAAGGTGAAGGAGCATGGATCGGTATCCCTAAATTGACTACTGATGGTTATACAACTACCCCAGTTAATTCAGTTACTTTCAGTGCTACTATTGAGCAATTGGAAGGATATGATCTTTTGCATGTAGTGTTTGATTATGGCGATAACTACTGGCCAATTACTTATGCAAGTTATTCTGATGCATCATTGGAGCCTGCTATTGTTACTGAACAAGAAGAGTTTGGTTCAGATTTGGATAATGTTGCATTTGAAAAGCTTTCTCATACGTTTGCTGCTGAAGATAGCTATGTAGAGCTAGGTACAATTGCTGGTGGTTCTCTCATCACAGTAGGAGCAGATGATCCAGCTGATGCCGCTGCTGCCAAAGTAGGTGAGTTCAAGAGAGTGGCTACAGATTATCAGGAGGCTCAAATGCGAGTAAGTCCAGATCCTAAAGACATCTTGTTTGATAACATTTCTACAATCACTTTGGAAGTGTATGTGCCAAGTTCAAACGACTTTACAGGATCATTAACTAAGAATTTTGTTGTAGGATTTGCTGATGTTAGTGCAACTGAGCAATGGTGGACAGATATCTATCAGTGGGAACAAGAAGTAACTGATCTAGATACCTGGGTGACATTGACATTTGATGTGACTACTCCAGCATGGGTTGCACTTCAAGACGGTTCAACTCCTAAAGACAGAACTGACCTTGATATGTTCTATATCGGTTTCGGTGGAGGTGGACACTCTACAGAGGCTACTGTATATGTTAGAAATTTGGTTATCGAATAATTAGTTTGGAAGTTCGCTTCCACATTTCTTCATACTTCTAATTATCCACATAGGGTGGCATGAAGCCACCCTATGTATAAATAACACTTATAAAGTTCATGCCAACTAAAGCTATCTTATTCTTAATGATACTATCACTTTTGTCTTCATGTGGCGATGAAGGTGAAACCCCAATTGACCCTTCACAGCTTACTTCGAGTGATATCTCAATTACAGAAACTGAAAGTACCAGACCTGTTACTCTAGATTTGTTTCTTTCCACTCCTCAAGCAGATGATGTCGTCATTTCATTTGAGACTAAAGACGGTACAGCAGAGGCTGATGAAGACTATCAATCAAGCTCTGGGGCAGTAGTCTTTGCCGCAGGAGACATGAGAGAGTCCATCACGATTAATCTTGTAGGAGATGAAGACTATGAAGAAGAGGAGTCATTCTATGTAAGCTTAGTACCTCAATCGGAAAACGTAGAAATTACTACTGAACTGATAACGATCACAATTGAGGACAATGACGAACCTCCAGGAAATGAATTGGTAATTCCTTCTTCAGGTTATCAATCTCCAACGAGCTATGATGGATGGAATCTAGTTTGGCAAGACGAATTCGAACAATCATCTCTGAATCTGGAAGACTGGACTTATGAAATAGGTAATGGTTATAGCGGTTGGGGAAATAACGAGCTAGAATATTATACCAGTGAAAACACCTCTATGGTTGATGGTAATCTTGTAATCACGGCTAAAGAGGAGTCACGAGGAGGTTTTAATTATACATCTTCTCGGATTATTACCAAGGGTAAGCAAGAGTTTCTATTTGGAAGAGTAGATATAAGAGCGGTATTACCTTATGGACAAGGTATTTGGCCAGCACTGTGGATGCTTGGAGTAAATATTGATCAGGTGAGCTGGCCTGCATGTGGTGAAATTGATATTATGGAGCTAATAGGTGGAGGTGATGGCAGAGATAATGTAGTGTATGGAACGGTCCACTGGGATAACAATGGAGACTATGCGCATTATGGAGGTAACACCAAATTGTCTTCGGGTCTATTCGCTGATGAATACCATGTATTCTCGATCCTATGGGACGAATCAAGTATCAAGTGGTTGCTTGACGGTGTGCAATTTCATGAAATTGACATTACACCAGCGGCGTTATCAGAACTTAGAAAAGATCAGTTTTTCATCTTTAATGTAGCTGTTGGTGGTAACTGGCCTGGAAGCCCAAACAGTTCTACGACATTCCCACAATACATGATTGTTGATTACATTCGAGTTTTCCAAAAACAGTAATGCCCCTAAAATGATGAAAAACACATGCAATTTATTGTTGGTGATAAGCTCACTTATTGTCTGGCAGTGTAGCACACCAAAGGTTACTGAAACCGATAATCAAGAAAAGGAAACAACCGAATCTTTGGTTTGGATAGATGAATTCAATTCCGATCAATTGGATACCACTAAATGGAATATAATAGTTAGTAATGGGTGTCCATCTAACTGTGGTTTTGGTAATAACGAACTTCAATACTATACTGATCAATCTCAGAATCTGGAGGTAAGTAATGGAAGTCTCAAAATCACAGCGCTGAAAGAAACATTCAAAGATAGAGACTACACAAGCGCCAAACTCATCACCAAAAATAAAGGAGACTGGCAATATGGGCGAATTGAAGTGTCTGCCAAACTACCTGAAGGTAAAGGAACATGGCCGGCAATTTGGATGCTCCCAACTCTTGATCGATCAATGGATTGGCCGCTTGATGGGGAGATAGATATTATGGAGCATGTCGGATACAATCAAGGGATGGTTTATGGAACCATTCATACAAAGAAATTTAACCACATAATTGGTACACAGAAATCTGACAGTTTGTTTTTGGGTGATATCAGCTCAGCTTTTCATGTCTATGGATTTGAGTGGGGCCAGGATAAAATGATCTGGACTATTGACAACAAGGAATATCTGACACTTGTGAAAGGAGAGGAGGATTATGAAGGATGGCCTTTCGATCAGAAGTTTCATTTGATACTGAACCTCGCTGTTGGCGGTAATTGGGGTGGTAAATATGGGGTGGATGATTCAATTTGGCCACAGACATTAGAAGTTGATTATGTTAAAGTTTATCAAAGAAAATGAGGTATAAAATACTAGCTGTTCTGCTGATGGTTGCAATGAGTAGTCATGCTCAGAAGCTTTCGGAGGAACAAATTTCAAAGAAAGTAGATAGTCTGCTTTCTATAATGACCATCTCTGAAAAGGTTGGTCAAACCAATATGTACAATGGAACCTGGGAGTTTACCGGGCCTGTACCTGAAGATACCAATAACCAACTCAAAGCAGATAATATTAACAGAGGGTATGTTGGTGGAATGCTTAACGTACTTACTGCTGAAGCAACTCGTGAAGCCCAGCGAATGGCCGTTGAAAATAGTCGTCTAGGTATCCCTTTGATATTTGGATACGATGTGATTCATGGTTACAAAACCATGCTTCCTGTTCCCTTAGCTCAGTCGGCATCCTGGGATTTCGAAGGAGTAAAAAAAGGAACTGCATTGGCTGCTCAAGAATCTGCGGCAAGTGGTTTACACTGGACGTTCTCTCCAATGATAGATGTGAGTTGGGATGCACGGTGGGGAAGAATAATGGAAGGAGCTGGCGAGGATCCATACTTGACATCTGTCATGGCGAAAGCCTGGGTTGAGGGCTATCAAGGTGATGATTTATCTACTCCATTAACCATTGCGGCATGCGCCAAGCATTTTGCTGGATATGCCTTTGCTGAGGCAGGAAGAGATTATAACACGGCTGATGTTTCTTTACAGACCTTGTATAATGTGATCTTACCACCATTTAAAGCTGCTGTAGATGCCGGTGCAGCTACTTTTATGAATTCGTTCAATGAAATTGGAGGCGTACCAGCTACAGCTGATGAGTATCTCCAAAGAGATATTCTGAAAGGCAAATGGGGATTTGACGGTTTTATGGTTTCCGATTGGGGCTCAATTGGCGAGCTGCTGACCCATGGCTATGCTCAAGATTCTGCACACGCAGGTTTATTGGCATTCAAAGCAGGGAGTGACATGGACATGGAAGCTCGAATATATGAATTTGAGTTGCAGACGCTTGTGGAAAGTGGTGCAGTAAATATGGAGCTTCTAGATGATGCTGTTCGTAGAATTTTGACCATCAAATACCGTCTAGGCTTGTTTGAGGACCCTTATAAGTATTCTAATCCACAGAGAGAAAGTGAATTGGTTTTCAATGACAAAACCAGAACTGTGGCTCGAGAAGTAGCCAGGTCCACAATGGTATTGCTGAAGAATGAAAACAACCTACTTCCACTTTCTAAAAATGTCGGTTCCATAGCTGTTATAGGTCAGTTGGCAGGAAGTAAGGACATACCTCTGGGCAATTGGAGAGCGCAGGCAATAGCTAATAGCGCGGTATCTCTGGAAGAAGGCATTCGTAATGTAGCTTCCTCGAAGACTAAGGTGAATTTTGCTCAAGGATATACCATTACTGAGGGTAGAAGAGATTTTATTCATGAGCTCAACTGGGCCGATGATAATGGAGAAGACTTTGAGGAAGCGATAAATCTGGCGAAGAAGTCTGATGTGGTGGTATTAGCACTAGGGGAAGATTGTTATCAAACAGGAGAGGGCAGAAGCCAGGCAGATATTGGATTGAAAGGAAAACAGTTGGAGCTATTCAACAAGCTTTTGGCAGTCAATAAAAATGTGGTGGTCGTCTTAATGAATGGACGTCCTTTGGCCATTCCTGAGGTAGCGGTTAAGGCGCCAGCTATCTTGGAAACATGGTTTGCTGGCTCAGAATCAGGGAATGCCATTGCGGATGTGTTGTTTGGTGACTATAATCCATCTGGAAAACTACCTGTCACATTTCCTGTAAACGTGGGGCAGGAGCCATTGCACTATGATCGAAAGAATACGGGTCGTCCGGTGACCAATGCGTTTGATAATGGACTAGTGTTCTGGTCTCATTACACCGACTCACCTAATGAGGGGGTATATCCATTTGGATATGGTCTTAGTTACTCCAACTTCAAGTATTCCGAATTGCAGGCAGAACCCGAAAATGGGATGGTATCTGTGAGCGTTACCCTAACTAACCAATCAAAAGTGGAAGGAAAAGAAACAGTGCAGGTATATATTAGAGATCGAGTGGCAAGCCTTACACAGCCAATAAAACGTTTGGTGGATTTCAAGCAAGTGGTACTTAAAGCAGGAGAAAGTCAAGTAGTTCAATTTGAGTTGACAAAAGAGGATCTGGGCTTTTACAACACTAGTTATGAGTTTGTAGCTGAAGATGGAGCCTTTGATATCATGGTTGGCCCCGATTCACAAAATTTAAAGAAAGAAACAATTACCCTAACCTTTTAATTAGTTTCTAGCTGGCTGAGTGCCCATTGATAAATGACCTCAGCCAGTTTTTCTTTTGTTACCTGGAGATTTCCACCATTTCTTTTAGGAATGTTGAAACTATGGTCTGCATAATCAAATAGTACAAATGTGCTTTTAGTTAAGCCATCGCTCACTTCCTTTATTAGGCTCACTTCCGCTAATTTATCATTGGATCCTTGCAAGAATAACTGAGGAATGGAGATTTTATCCAGATGCTCTGCTCTAGTAGTTGCTACTTTCTTTGGAGAATGTAAAGGAAATCCAAGATAGAAGACCCCTTTCACATCATTTTGATCTTCCAATTCCAAGATCATGTGAGAAGCCATTCTTCCCCCATAGGATTTACCCCCAATAAATATTGGCACATTAGGAAATGCTTCACGAACCAAGTGGAAAATAGATAGCCAATCTTCAATTGATTGTTTTTGTGATGAAGGGAATTTCTTACCTTCTGGTATATAACGGAAGTTAAACCGAATTACCCCTGTCCTCTTGGATTCCAGTAATTGAGACATGTCCTCTAAAAAGGTGTGATTCATTCCTGCGCCTGCTCCATGAGCCAATATGATGATGAATTGTGGATCATCGGTCATATTGACCAACATACCTGCTTGTGTTAGATGCTCTATGGTCTCTGTTGAGGGCATTCGTCGAAATATTATCTTAGCTAATAGTTAAAATACTGCCTTATTTTATGATTTTCAAGGATTTGCCAATTCATTGAATAAGACTCAAGATATCCGTCTAAAGGAGATTGTTTGATGCTTCACTCTTATCTATCTTCAGACTCAAATCCGCCAAACTACACCCAACCATGGGTAAAATACCTAAATATAGCGATGGCAACTGGTTGTATTTAGATTTAATTTTCGCTCAAATTTTAAATTATCCGTAACATGATCATTAAACGCTTACTCACATTAACTTTTTTGCTTGGGTCATTTTGGCTTACTGCACAAAAAATTCCTTTTCAGGGTAAACTAACTGAAAATGATGAACCAGTAACTGGTACCAAAACATTTACATTTGGATTTACTTCTTCAGGCTGGACTGAAACTCATGAAGGAGTTTCTATTCTTGATGGATATTACAGTGTAATTCTGGGTAGTATTACTCCAATTCCTGATACTTTATTTGATCTGACAGATGCAGTTGAGTTGACAATCAATGTGGACAATACTGATTTGTCACCAGTGATGATTTATGCCCCTATTGGCTCTAAAACTGGAAGGTTTGTTATTACGGAAACAACAGATACTTCCACGGTAGCTCTAAATGCCATCAACAATAGTACTGGTACTAGTTTTGGTACAGGTTCTAGAATTGGAGCTTACATTGAGGCTCGAGGCGAGGGTTTAAATTCAGGTTTGATTATAGATACCGAAAACGGTAGAGCACTCCAGAATTATTCTGAGATTACTGACCCTACAGTATATGGATTGGCGCAGCTAGGTGCAATCACAGGGTCTACCGATGTTGGAGGACGCGTTATTCAAGGTCAATATACCGCTCAGGGAGCAGGTCATGGTATTGCCATGTCTGGATATGCTGGTGGTTCTGGTATGAACTGGGCACTATGGGGCAGAGCAAATTCTGTTCAATCTGATTCCATGCAAATTGGAGCTTACGTGGAGGCATACGGTCCAGGTTCACATGAACATATAGGTGTAAGAGGAATAGCTTCTGGAACCAATAGCTCCAGAAATATTGGTGTACATGGATTGGCTTACAATGGTCCAAATGAAAACTGGGCAGGTTGGTTTGATGGAGATGTGAATGTAAATGGTAATTTTTTAGTGAATGGGCAGCAAGTTGATGGTAATATCGATACGATTTATAATCCACTAACTGTGTTTTTCAATACAGATACAGAAGAACCAACAGCTGTTAGAGCTTACTCTGATGGACCAGGTAATGGTGGAGTTAGCTACAATACAGCAATGCGAGGAGAGTCTTACAATAATTCTTATGCAAATGTTGGTCTATCTGGTTGGGCTACGGGTTCCCAGGGTGTAGACAACTCTGGAGGTTCCTTCTTTTCACAGGTTAATAATGGGTCTGATACTATTGTAAATACAGGGGTTTACATGCAAGCTAATAGCCCCGCTAGAAATTATGGTTTAAGAGCCATTGCATTTGATGGAACTGAGAACTATGGTGGTGAATTCACTGCTAATGGTCCTGGTATGAACGTAGGTATGTATAGTACCGCATTCAATGGTACTGATAATTGGGCAGGATGGTTTGATGGAGATGTTCAGGTAAATGGTGATTTTGTTCTGAATGGAAATTCACTAGGTGGCAATATTCAAAATTTCGATAGTCTCACTACTAAAGACATTCAATTATTATCTCCAGATGGCAACCTAAAAGCACATCTAAATTATTTTGAAGCAAATAATGCCGGTTCATTAGTCCTTTATGGAAATTCTGACACCACCCGTACAGCTATCCTGGGTTCCAGTGGGCTCACTGGTGGAAACAGCGGTTTATTGTATTTATATGATCAATTTGATGCAGCGAAGGCCAGATTGAGAGTTGATACGTTGGCTGGTGGTGCTGATGATTATGGTATTCTTACACTATGGAATGGTGACTTTACCCAATCAGTATATTTAGATGGTAGCACAGGTTCAGGATATTTTTCTGGAGATGTGGAAGTAGGTGGTCAATTATTAGTGAACGGTGCTCCTGCTAATGATTCAATTGTTTCCAAGGATGTTCAGTTGTTGAACGAGTCTGGCAGCTTGAAAGCTCACTTAAATATCTTCTCTACAGATGCTGGAAGCTTAGTTCTTAATGGAGCCAATGACTCCACGAAGGTGATTCTTGGAAGTGTTGGTTCTGGTTATGGAGGATATTTAGGTCTCTATGACTCTTTAAGAAATATTGGAGCACAGCTTAGAACAACGAACAAAGGCCGTGGTAATCTTTACACCTACAATGAAAATCATGTAAATGTTGGCTGGTTTGGAGGTATTGGTAACGATGGCTTCATGCAGCTGGTAAGCTACGATGATACCGAGACATTTACTGGAGCTTTGCTTGCTGGATCATTTGCTGATGGCGCACTTCCAGAATTGTATATTGAAGGGTCTAAACAATTGAACTATGGTTTAGGAAGGTTTAGAATTACTCAGTTGAGTGATAATCCGGATGAGGAAACTGCTATGCTCGAGATTAATAAAAGTAATGGAGGAGGATATGCCAGATTGAGCGTAAACCAAAATACAGGTGGTAGCGATGCCACAGGCTCTGCAGGTTATTTGGAGTTGTGGGGTACTTCTACGCCAAATATTTCCTTAGGTTCAAGAGATTGGGAGAATCATAACCTTCCAAACTTCAATTTATATGGAACGAAAACAGATGGTGGAACATGGTTCAATACAGCTTCCAATTATGGAGTTGCAGCTACTTCTGACAGTACCCATGAATTTGGTTTCCTCGATTTATTTGATGTGCAAGATGGTATTCAAATACATACCGTAGCACTTATGGCTAATCTCAATGAAACTGGCGCTGGAGGTTTAGAAATTAGAGATGCTTCAGGAACTACCAGAGTTTCTCTTGATGGCTCAGGAGGAAATATCTCAGCCAATAGAACGGACGGTGGGTCTGCAGCAAATTTCTTTGTGGCATCTGATAATGGAGGTATTTCTATTCAAAATGCTGCAAGTCAGAGTAAATTCTTCTATGAAGCAGGATCTAACATATTTATTCTTAGAAATGATACAGCCGATTCATTTGTTGCCGATGCAACAGCTGGGTCAATAAGCATTTTGGGTGATCTTACTGCTAACGCGGTGAATCAAACATCTGATAAACGATACAAAAAGGATATTGCCACGCTTACAGGTGCTTTAGACAAAACCAGAGAATTAAGAGGAACATCCTATTTCTGGAAAGACTCGAATAAAGGAGATGGAAGACAAATTGGTGTCATCGCTCAGGAAGTTGAGGAAGTTTATCCGGAGTTTGTACATACTGATGCTAATGGCTACAAGTCTGTTAACTACGCCCAAATGGTAGCAGTATTGATCGAAGCGGTAAAGGAGCTGGATGATAAGGTTTCCACATTAGAAAAAGAAAATGGCGAGTTAAAAGCTGAGTTGGCATCCAAAGACTCTGACGAACTGGAGTCCTTAAAGTCAGAGGTGGAATTAATTAAAAAAATGCTCTCATTAAAGGTTGAAAATGAGGCTGAATCAGTAGGTCAAAACAAATAATGGTGATCTTAAATCATACAATGATGAATAGATTATTGACCATTATATTTTGCATAGGTATTGTGCACGTGTCCTCTGGACAACTTGCCAATACAGCGTATGTTGGATCTGCTGGTGGTGGAATATCTGCCGGTGGTTCTTACAGCAATATCTCTTCCATAGGAGACCCTGCAGCTACTGCTGATTTAGCTAGTAGTGCAGATGTAGCAACTTATCCCGGGTTCATTCCTGGTAACTTTATCGTTCTTTCGTTTGGGTTGGCAAAGGATTCTGCGGTGCTCGCAGTTTTGTATGAAGCTTTGGCAGGGGATGAATGGGTTAATAATAATGGTTGGCTTCAGTCCTCTGATATCTCTTCATGGAATGGCGTATTCATTGAAAATCAACGCGTTGTAGGCTTGAGTTTGCCTTCAAATAATTTGAAGAATAGCGTGCCGGATATCATTGTGAACCTGGCCAAGCTGGATAGTATCAATTTTCAGGACAATAGTATCAATAAAATACCTGATTTGACATCTATGCCATCTTTGACCAAACTAAATGTGGCTGAAAACCGACTTGGGTTTGCAAGTTTGCTACTAAACACAGCTATTGCAGAGTACGATTATAGTCCCCAAAAGCGAATAGGTTTGGAAGCGAGGAATGATACCGTACGCGCTGATAGTAGTTTTGTTTTAACCGCTGAGGTTTCTGGTGTTGGTAATACTTATCAATGGATATTTGATGATTTGCCAGAGCCCGAGGAAGCTGTAATCATAGAGGGTGCTACAACCAACTCACTTGCTCTAAGTAATCTGAATTATGATAACATGGGTTCTTATAGATTACGTGCTACTAATGATGCGTTGCCTGGTTTGGTTTTGGAAACCAGAAATCAAAACATCTGGGCTTCTACTGATGTGGCAGGGACAGTCGTTGCTGATGGTGCTGGGACTTTGCTAACAGATGGTCAGGTTGAAATTTACAGAATTTATGATGGGCCTTTTGAAAAGTCTGATAGTGCACAATTAGATAGTCAGGGTAATTATGAGATTAAGGATGTTGTCCTTGGTGATTTCATATTGCTCGTGAAACAAAATCCAGTGACTTTCCCTGATGTTATTCAGACTTATTATATAAGTACACAATTCTGGCAACAAGCTGATACCCTATTGTTGAGAGAGGCTGCCAGTGCTATTGATATTCAGATGGAGTTTAAGCCTGAACCTCCCGTTCAGAATGAATTAGCGGCAACATTTGAAGGATCTGTGGAAACCGACTTGCCAGATGATACAGACGATAATTTGAGGGTCAATGCAAGGCGTAAAGTCAAGCGCGCAGCATGTTCTATTCGTCGTTTTGTACCTAAAGGAAGAGAGAATCAAGATGAAGAAGGTACTTATGAATTGTATGCTTACGTGGAGTCTGATGATGACGGTAACTTCACCTTTACAGATATCGAGCCTGGTACCTATCGTTTAAATATCGAGTATCCAGGAGTGCCTATGGATGAGGATTCAGATATAGAAATCGTAGTAAGCGATACTGAGGAGAGCCAGCTATATCAAATATCTGCCACTATTACAGAAGATGGAATCGTAGTAAAGACGGATAAAGTATTGTGGACTCCAAAACCATTCTTGAAGAACGTGGTGTTATATCCTAACCCAACGGTTGGCGTAATGGCTGCTCAGTTTCAGGTCTACAGAAAAATCGATGACCTGTTTGCAGTGGTTCGAGACTTGAAAGGAAGTGTTTTAATTAGTCAGGAATTGGATCCAACTATGGGATATCATAATACAAGTTTTGATCTTACTCAATTTGAATCAGGTGTTTACTTCCTGGAATTCTCAGACGGTTCCGGTACGTTTAAACAACAGGTGAAGATTAGTAAAAAGTAGTAGAAAATTCCAAAAGTGGTGAGTTGAAAAATACCATATTTAGGGTATTGAAGTACAGATGTTGATGGTCTAACTTAGTACCATAATTCACAGAATACTTCTGTATCTGTTCACCGCTGGTTAAGAGCCTCCCACCTAGAAAGGGAGGCTTTTTTTATTTGATTGCATCCAGAATATCCTTTGCTAAATACTCCTCTTTTGGGAGGCTGTACCACGTTCTCGACTTTGGAAACTTCATTCCGGCATACTCCACCTCGTCTTCTAACAGAATCAATTCGCCACCTTCTTTGTAGTTGAAATAGAATTGATATGCAATCAAAGCGTAAGTGTTTTGATCAAAAAAGAAGGACCAGTTCTCACGCTCATAGTTCACATCGAGAGCATATACTTGACGTCCCTGCCAGTCTTCTATTATCTTAACTTCTTTCTGAAGAGGCGTGCCATTATCTTTTAGTTTCATTGGAAGGCCCCAGAGATAGAGATAATAGTTTCTGATTGTATTAACTCGCTCACAGTCTGCATCACTAGAGATGATAAAGCAGGAGTCAAGCAGCATGCCATGACTCACATCACCTCGCTCAAAAAGAAATTTTCCAATAGAGTTGTTGATGGTGAATTGAGTAGAACGATTTTCCGTTTCTCGATACTCTGTTAAAAACAACTTGCCATGAAACGATGGCCATGAGTTATTAGGGTCGTGATAGGAGATTGCTCTATCCAGTATGTCTATTGCTGAAGGACTTTGAGCAGTTCCTACGTTTAAAAGAAGGAGGGTAAGTAATACAAAACTATATCTCATAATTTTTTTCATTTACTGGTCAAACTTTTCTGCAACTCAAAGGGTTACGAGCAGTATGGAAAAAGCAACTTCGAACAAACGTAAGAAAAGCGTAACTGCCGAGCAATTTAAGCAAGCATATATAGAGGAAGTATTAACTACAGGCCAAAATCCTCCATCTGTCTTTGCATTTGCAAAAGGACTAAAAAGTAGTGAGAAAGAATTTTACAACTATTTCAACTCTTTTAGGTCGTTGGAGCGAAGCATCTGGGCCGATTGGTTGCAAGAAACAGTAAAAGCTATTGAGAATGATGAGGCTTACACTGATTATTCAGTGCGCGAAAAGTTGTTAGCTTTTTACTACACCTGGTTGGAGACGCTGAAAGAGCACAGAAGCTTTGTGTTGAAACGTTTCGAAGAAACACCTAAGACAGAAAGCTCTCCATTTTTCCTTGATTCTTTAAAACAGGTATTTGAAGAATTTCTTCATGATTTGATACTCGAAGGAAAAGATACGTCCGAAATCATGGAGCGACCTTTCTCAAACCAATACAGCAAGGCGTTTTGGTTGCATTTCCTGTTTATTTCTCGGTTTTGGGCAAACGATGATAGTACGGACTTTGAAAAGACCGATGCAGCCATAGAGAAATCAGTAAATCTTGCATTTGACCTGGTAGGAAAGGGGCCTTTAGACTCCATGATCGATTTTGCAAAGTTTATGTTTCAGCAGCGATAGTTATATCTATTTGAAAACCATCGATTAATAAATTTTTGGTCTATAAGTAAGTCAGAGTCAGAATATCAATATATGAAAGAGCAAGGAAAAATTCCTGTGGGTAAAGTGTCCAGGGCGGCAAGGTTTGTAAAAACAGGTGCTAAAGTAGGAGGTAACTATATTAAGCACTATGGGAGAAAGTTGAAAGACCCAAAAGCTGGAAGAGATCAACTTGACAAGGAGAATGCCGAAGATATTTATGATTCACTGAGCGAATTAAAAGGAAGTGCTTTGAAGGTAGCTCAAATGCTGGCAATGGATAAGAATCTTCTTCCCACTGCTTATCAGGATAAGTTTGCCATGAGCCAATATAGTGCTCCACCACTTTCGTACCCACTGGTGGTTAAAACATTCCAAAAATACTTTGGAGAATCTCCCACTAGCATCTTCGAATCTTTTACAAAAAACGCAGTAAATGCGGCCTCTATTGGTCAGGTGCATAGGGCGGAAAAGGATGGAAAAATGCTGGCCGTAAAGGTCCAGTATCCCGGGGTAGCTGAGAGTGTAAAATCAGACTTAAAGCTAGTGAAGCCATTTGCTCTTAGATTGTTTGGGTTAAACGAAAAAGAGCTGGATCAATACATGGAAGAGGTAGAAGGTAAGCTGCTGGAGGAGACAGATTATAAGTTGGAGGTGTTCAGGTCAAAACGCATTAGTCAGGCCTGTAGGGATATCGATAATTTGCACTTTCCTGAGTATTATGAGGAGCTGTCCGCTGCCCGTGTGATCACGATGGATTGGATAGATGGTAAACACATCAAAGAGTTTTTGGACACCAATCCAACACAGGAAATCAAGGATCAAATTGGTCAGGCAATGTGGGACTTTTATCATCATCAAATTCATAACCTCAAAGAGGTCCATGCGGATCCTCATCCTGGTAATTTTTTAATGCGTGAAAATGGCACGCTTGGTATCATAGATTTTGGCTGTGTAAAGGAAATTCCTGAAGATTTTTATGAGGCTTATTTCCGATTGATGAGTAAAGATCTCATAGCTGATGACGAGGCACTGATTCCGGTCTTATATCATTTGAATTTCATTTATGAAGACGATTCTGAGCAAGAGAAGAAATTGTACATTTCCATTTTTAAGGAGATGACAATGTTGCTAGGAGAACCCTTCCATAGTGATACATTTGATTTCGCTGATGACAAGTATTTCAAGAAGATCTACGATTTAAGCGAGCGTCTTGGAAACATGAAGGAACTCAGAAATTCAAAACACCCAAGAGGGTCCCGTCATGGCTTGTATATCAACAGAACATATTTCGGTTTGTACCAGCTGTTGAATATGCTGGATGCTAAGGTAGCTACTACAAAGCCAGATTGGTTGGGGTAATGAAGCGGATTCGTTTTATTGCTTAGTCAGTGATCTGCGCCTCATGGAGTATGTGTGGGTGTATGTGATTTGTCCTATTTTAATGTAGTAATCATTGTTGCTTATTTACTGACGTTGAATGCAATTTGATCTTTGCGCATTGTTATGATGTGCACAGTCTTGCTTGGACCTGTTAAAGTATGTTGGTCTTCATTCTGAATGCTTAATGAATCATGAATTTCACATCCAAATTATTTGAGATCAATTGGCCGTAAGTTCTAATGAATTTACCATAATCCATCTTTATTTCGGTGTGACTTTCACGAGTGGTTATGTCAATAAAAAGAACGCACTTGAGGCTGAGTGTTGGTCTGAACACTTGAATTAAAATCCAAATGGATTTGGAAAAATGTTTAGTAATACTTCTGTTGGGAGTGATCAATTTGATACCCTAAAGAGGAGGTAGGATTCGTAGCTATATAGATACTCAAATTGTTTAAATGGTAGAGGTGATTACTGCTATAAAAGTTTATGGATAAAGAGCGATAAAAGGAGTGTATTAGCCTATTAAAAAAGAATGATTAACTTATGGGAATGAAAACTACATTCCCATTTTTTATTTTCGGATTACTGCTTTATTCCTGCTCCACCTATACCATTGAAGAGAAAGGTGCAGAATGGAAGTCTATAGAGCGTGATTTACAGTCTCAATTGATCACTGCAGGAGATTCTGCGGTAATAGAGCTCCCAGAAGGGCACTTTTTATTTACACGATCACTTTCAGTGGATGGTAATAAACATCTGATTATTAGAGGACAAGGTATTGACAAAACAATACTTTCTTTTGAAGGCCAGGAAGAGGGTGCTGAAGGGTTAAAAATTGCTAATGGCGTTAGCATTCTCATTGAAAATTTCACAATTGAGAATGCTAAGGGTGACAATATTAAGGTGACAGATACTGACGGAATCACCTTTAGAAACATAAAGTCACAGTGGACGGGAACACCTAAAGAAGAGAATGGTGCTTATGCATTTTACCCGGTACTTTGCAAGAATGTCCTCGTTGAAAATTGCATAGCAATTGGTGCTTCGGATGCTGGTATTTATGTAGGGCAGTCAGACAGTGTAATCGTTAGAAATAATGAAGCCTACTACAATGTAGCAGGTATCGAAAGTGAGAACTCAAGATGGGTGGAAGTTTATAATAATTATGCCCATGACAATACTGGAGGTATCCTGGTTTTTGATATGCCCGGTCTTACACAAACAGGTCATACAACCCGCGTATTCAATAATAAAATGGTAAGTAACAACTTTAGGAATTTTGCACCTGAAGGCAACGTGGTTGCGACGGTCCCTCCTGGTACAGGACTGATGTTGTTGGCAACTCGAAACATAGAAATATTTGGTAATGAAATGATCAACAATAGAACGGTTGGAGTAGCAATTGCCAGTTACAAAATAGTGGAGGCAATGTCCACATCAGAAGAAACACAACTAAATCAAAACATAGAAATGTCCAAAGTTGATGAGATATATGATCCCTACCCAACTGACATTTTTATTCATAACAATTTATATGCTAACAAGCATTGGTTTCCTACCCTGAAAAATGATTTTGGATTGTTGTTCATGTTTAAGTTTCCATTTGCTACTCCGGATATTGTATGGGATGGCATAAAGAAGGAGGATGCAAAGTTTAGTCTCTGTGTTAAGGAGAGCGCTGTGAAGTTTGCAAGCCTTGATGCTGCCAACGATTTTGAAAACCTTAATCAGGATATCGCACCTTTTGAATGTGAAGGACATCAAATTGATCCGATTTTATGAGTCTATTAAGAATTGTATTATTTATAGGTGTAGTGATATTGTGGACTAGTTGTTCCAATAATAAAAAGCCCGTAATAATAGAAGAGGTAAAATTGGTTGGATCGGCTAAATTAGATGTGCCAGAGCAGCTTTCTCAGTGGAAACTTTTCGAGGCTCCAATCAATAAGTTGGTGCCTGTCGAGGGAGTTGTTCCTTATGATTTACAGACACCGCTATTTACTGATTATGCCCTTAAATCCAGGTTTGTAAAATTACCTTCAAATGAGTTAGCTAACTACTCGAATGATGAGGTAATGGAATTCCCGAAAGGGACCATTTTGATTAAGAACTTTTATTATAAAAATGACTTAACTAAGGCAGATAGTGACCGGAGAATTATTGAGACAAGACTCTTGATTCACGAAGAAAAAGGATGGAATGCTTTGACTTATGTTTGGAATGAGGAACAAACGGAAGCACAGCTTGAAATCGCAGGGAGAAGTCTACCTGTTAGTTGGACTAATGACGAAGGAATTGTCAAGAAGGTTAATTATTCTGTTCCCAATTTGGTGCAGTGTAAAAGTTGTCATGAAAAGAATGCTAAGATGAGTCCTATAGGTCCAACGGCTCGCCAACTTAATCACTCATTTGGTTATTCTTCGGGGGCACAAAATCAATTAATCTATTGGGTTGAAAATGACATGATAGACTCTCTTCCTGACTTAGATCTAATACCACGGCTAGCCAAATGGGATGATCCAACCTCTGGTACCCTGGATGAAAGGGCACGTGCCTGGTTAGAAATCAATTGTGCGCATTGTCATCGGGCTGAAGGACCAGCTAAAAACACAGGTCTGCATCTGATGGCTTCAGAGAAAGACTTGTATCGAATAGGGGTGAATAAGCCCCCAATAGCTGCAGGTCGTGGATCTGGAGGAATGAAATATGGAATTGTACCAGGAAAGCCGGAGGAATCAATTCTATTGCATCGTATCGAGTCTTTGGATCCTGGGGTAATGATGCCAGAGCTGGGACGTAAACTACAACATGAAGAGGGGATTCATTTAATTCGTGAGTGGATTGCCAACATGCAATAATGTACTGCTGAAGACATCTTTTTATTTTTTCGTCGATTTTGTTGATCCTTTCTATAGGTTTCAGTGTTATACTCGCCAACAATAACGATTAAATCTGCGCATGGAAGTATTAAAAGCACCCTGGCCTTGGTATGTGGCAGGGCCTCTCATTACCGTGGTGATGGTTCTAATGCTGTTTTTTGGGAAATCATTTGGGATTTCTTCAACCTTAAGAACAATCTGTAGCATTGGTGGAGCAGGAAAGTTTAGTGACTTTTTTAAGATTGAATGGCGTAGTGCTGTCTGGAATCTTTTTTTTGTTGCTGGATGTATCATTGGAGGATTTATTGCTGCCAATTATTTATCTCCCGATCAACCCATAAGCTTAAATGTAAAAACCATTGAGTCACTTCAGGCTTTTGGAATTGCCGATCCTGGTTCTGATTATTTGCCTACGTCCATTTTCAATTGGGAAAATTTACTTTCTGCACAAGGCATTGTTTTTATAGTATTAGGAGGGATTTTGGTTGGTTTTGGAACCCGATATGCTGATGGGTGCACCTCTGGTCATGCAATCTCAGGATTGAGCAATTTACAGTTGCCTTCACTTATTGCTGTAGTGGGCTTCTTTATTGGGGGGCTGATTATGACACATCTAATTTTACCTCTCATCTTATGAATAAGATCAAATTTCTGTTAGCAGGTATATTGTTTGGAATCATCCTTACGAAAGCTGAAGTGGTGTCATGGTATCGAATTTATGAGATGTTTCGATTCGAATCCTTCCATATGTACGGTGTGATTGGTTCGGCAGTGGTGTTGGGGATTATTTCCATCCAGATAATCAAACGGTTTAGGCTTAAAGATATTGATGGCAACCTGATAGAGATTGCACCTAAGCAAAAGCGCTTTTGGCCACCGTTAATCGGAGGAACCATCTTCGGGTTAGGCTGGGCACTGACAGGAGCTTGTCCTGGTCCTATTTATATCATTATTGGTAATGGATTCATGGTTTTTGGAGTGGTTTTGCTATCCGCGATTCTGGGCACATTCCTATATGGATTGGTGATGCATAAGCTTCCACAGAAGTAGGCTCATGTCATACTTTTTTGGTTAACTTTCGGTATTAATCCAAAAAAGATATGACATACACACAAGGCATGCTGAGGGAAGATGCCCTCAAGGGTAAAACAATCATCGTTACAGGTGGAGGTACCGGATTGGGAAGGTCCATGGGTACTTATTTTTCTGAACTGGGAGCCAATTTGGTGATTACCAGTAGAAAACTGGATGTCCTGGAAGAAACCGCCAAAGAGATATCAGATGAGACTGGAAATCCGGTTTTAGCCCTGGCATGTGATGTAAGGGAGTATGACCAGGTTGAGCAGGTCATCAAAGACACTAAAGCTAACTTTGGGAAAATTGATGTTTTACTCAATAACGCAGCAGGTAACTTTATTAGCCCCACAGAAAGGTTATCTCATAGAGCTTTTGATACTGTGGTAGACATTGTACTGAAAGGCTCTTACAATTTCACCCTGGCAGTTGGTAAAGACTGGATCGCTGAGAAACACCCTGGAAATATTTTGTCTATTGTCACTACCTATGCCTGGACAGGATCAGGATATGTAGTGCCGTCTGCCTGTGCAAAGTCAGGAGTTTTGGCCATGACACGATCACTGGCAGTGGAATGGGCCAAATATGGTATTCGTTCCAATGCGATTGCTCCGGGTCCATTCCCTACTAAAGGGGCATGGGATCGATTGTTGCCAGGTGATCTAAAGAAGAAGTTTGATCCTGCAACAAAGGTGCCCGTTGGGCGAGTAGGAGAGCACCAGGAGTTGGCTAATCTGGCAGCTTATCTGGTTTCTGATTTCTCGGCTTATGTGAATGGTGAAGTGATTACAATTGATGGTGGTGAATGGCTGAAAGGAGCAGGAGAAATGAACCAGTTGGATCAAATCCCAGAAGAACTGTGGGATGCCATGGAGATGTCTCGCAAAGGAGGATCCAAATTGAAAATGATGATGGCTTATTTCAATGGCATGAGAAAATTGAAATTCAGAAAGTAGAGATTTCGATAGTCAGAGTGAATAAGTTGGGAATAATTCATTACTTTCTAGGAATGAAATGGACCCTGGGCTTGATGTTACTGTTTATTCTGACGCTTTCATGTGAGGAAAGTGAGCCAGCTTTAAGTGAGTGCATTCTGGAGACCATACATTTGGATGATCGGAATCGGCTTGAGTTTGTGACCATTTCGGGAGGTAAAATCTATCAGGTAACCCAAAAATATGAAACAGATGAGGAGATAGAGACAGTGGCTTCTTATCGATTCAATTCGTTTCCTGACTGGCTAGTGATTTTGGATCAGTTGAATCCGGGCAAATTTCCCTTCATGCGAGTGAATTATGAAAATGGTCGTCCCTACAAAATTATACGTCATTTCCCGACAGAAGACGTGTTGCTAACGCATGATATCAGCTATTCAAACGATTTGATTGAGGTTAATATGTCCAGGGTGGCCAGCACCGGCGACTTTGCCGAATTAGGGCATGGGTTATATCATCTGGACGCATCTGGAAATGTATTTCATGTAGAAAAATTTAGATGGGATCTGAATCAACAGATTTATAAATACGATGAGCGGTTTTTTCAATACGATCAGGGTATTAGTCCTTAAGAAGGCCTTCTGATTCCATTCTTTGTGCGAGTAGCTCTGCCTGATGCGGAATTTTTCTCTTCAGGAAATATTGTGGTGGACCAACAAACTGGAGCGCGAAACAACTACACTTACAAATACAATAGCACAGGAATGGCACTATCACAGTTTGCAGAGGATGGGAGTAGTATTCGCTTCACTTATCTCAATTGTCAGGAATAATCAGCGCAATTTCTCATCCAGGTATTCTGCAAGTGCAATAGCCACGGAGATGTAGCTCAAGGCTTGTTCTTTACTCACAGCAAAACCTTCTGCATGGGCTACACGATTTCTCAATTGTCTTAAGTCATCAAAGATCTTCGCTTTCTTGGATTCGATTAATTCTTGATCTATCAACGTGGTTTGCATGAGTTTGTATCTAGTAGGAGTGTCCAGGTCTATTTGAGGATTCGACTTTAGAATGAGTTTCTCAGATTTGCTCTCGATGGTTTTCCATGCCTCCAGAATAGCCGCACTAGGCGAACTATTGGCTATGTTCATCAGATTTACTCTCCAGTCAATAGATGTTTGATCAAATTCATCCACGGCTTCTTTATGGATTTTAGCTAATTCACTATCCATTTCTAACTCCAGCTCACTGATTTTGATTTTTTTAATGAAAGGCGCGAGGTGAATGATTTGCTTTCTCAATAAAAGAAATACGACGAGAATTGTGAAGGGCCAGATAGCAATATCAAGCAGTTGTATGATGAATTCCAGATGATTCATGAGTTTTGATCAGTTAGCAATGACTAATCTAATCAAACTTCATAAACTAGGTTATTTGTCTTCTGGTTTTAAGCCATTAATGCATAATACCTTTTGATTTAAGGTATTTGTATTTCTCCTCACAAGTCATGCTGGATAAGCCAGTTATTGGACCATTTGAAGAACCAAAACCATTCGCTAAATCTGCCTGATTGGCCGCTACAAATTTCTCGAAATAAGCATCAGCCTCTTCGGTAAATATCCTTATGACATGTCCATCAACCTCCTGGTCATGGGCATCATTATCTGGGTATTCAGAGATCAGAGAGGCAAGCTCTCTTTCCATTTGATCATGATCATCTACATCCAATTCCCTGTGATTGAATCGAGGTACTCCTAGTACATATTTGATGACGTATTGAGCGGTGTAAATATCCGCTGCTGGTAAATCCAATCCGAATTTCTTGAGTTCATGAAGCATCGGTTGAGCGAAACTCTCTGCGAGAAAGGATCGTTCCGTGCCATCATCAAAGACTGCTTCGTCATATTTACCTTGAAGGCGGTCGAGACCTCTATAAGGATCCTTTCCTTTCTGCCTGTTTTCCTTGACCTTGGAAGCGATTTCTTTCTCGAGAGGTCGGATCATGTCTGCTGAAGTATTCCAGGTTAATAAGAATTCGTACGCTCGTTTTTTGATCGAAACGCGTTCTTTGTGAGCAAGAGTTTCCGCTTTTTCAGTCAGTGATCCCTGCGCGTGAAGGTCAGTGAGGAAAAGGCCAAGGATGAAGATAACGGTGGGAATTACTTTCATGTGCTCGGGGTTTTAATCTGATAATTTAAGTATAGGCGAGCACAGCTCCAAGTTATTTTCGACCAATGAATATTTTGGATAGGGGGAGAAGGGTGTCTACTATTTGAAAGAATGCAAAACTGATGATTTGATTAAGATGAATGACTCATGTAACAATGCACAGGATTCTTTAAAGGTCTATCCGATTCTGTGTTTTTAAGAGTCTTTTTGTTTCTTCAATATTTTCGAAATTCTGCTATTGATGATTTCGGATAAGTTCCAGTTGTATAGTTTGGAATCAGTGGTGCTGTAGAATGCTACAATTACTGCATCCAGATCTTCGTAGTATTTGGCAAAGCTCTGGTAGCCCGGTACCCAACCGCCGTGCTCATATTCATAAATAGATGTATAGATTTCCTGCTCTCCGGGTTTAAATACGGAGCCATCGTTCAATGCACGAAGAAAAATTCCCACATCTTCTGCGGTGGCTAACATGCCATGTTCGTCTGCTTTTAAATCAAACGAATGACCAACGTGGTAGCCACTCATGACATTATCTAAATTCACTTCCTCAAGCGAGCTAAACGTATTGGTAAGATTCAGCGGAGTTAAAATTTCCTCTTGAATATATTGGAAGTTCGGGTAACCCAATTCATTGTCCATTATTTTGTTGATTAACAGATAATTGGTGTTACAATACTCATAGTCTTCACCGGGTTCAAAGTTGGCCGGTTGGTCCAGTATTAATGCGAGACTTTCCTCATAGGTCTGTGTAGGTGCAGCCCAAAAATTGTAAGTATCCGTAAAGTTGGGCATTCCACTTCTGTGCTGTATCATTAATCTCAACGTGATTTTTTCTGCATTTTCGATTCTTCCTACAAGCTCTGGTAAATAATCAGCAATGGTTTTGTCTATTGAAAGGCGTCCATCACCAACCAATTTTGTAACCGCGACAGCATCGTAGAGCTTGCTGATACTGGCAATTTTGAATAGAGCCTTAGGTTTGGCTGGTATTTGAGCTTCTCGATCATGCCATCCTGCAGCATAGTATTGTGGAGGGTTGTCTTTCTGGTGTATATAGACAAGTACGCCATCAAATCCGTGACCAATGGCTTCATCCAATTGTTCTTGTACGGTATCAGGAAGTGGCATAATCCAGGCTTTGACTAGCAGCCATGGTACAAAAAACAGAGAGCCCAAAGAGCTAACAATCAATACGATTCTGAATACTTGTTTTATTTGTTTTTTAGTCATGCGGAATGAGTTGCAAAATACTGAAATCTGTTGCACCTGGCAAGGGGGTCCATGCAAAGCCTGCCTGGCGGCATAGGCAGGTTCGGAAAGTGAAACCCGCCTGCCGGCGAGGCAGGAATCCTGCGAGATGCCTCATGTAGAAAGCACTGCCATATCTCGGCGGCAGATTCATGGTCAAGTCCTGATACAATTTGTAGAAAGCACACAAGCACATGCCTTATACATAATGTTGTGGTGTCGTTTTATCTATTTTTCAGAGAGTTAAACCGTTCAATCGTTCCTCTGAAAGAGGCTGCAAGGTGTCCTGAAAGTTCCTTCGATTGTTGTTGATAGAATTTAAGATTTTCCGCCAGTTTATTTACTGATTGATTATCCCGATCGTTTTCTAATTCAAAAAGCAAGTTCAATATTCGGTGGCTAAGTTCATTCGACCATTTGAAGCATTCAATTTTGGTTTCGTTCGAAGTTCTATGATCGTCCCAAATTGCTCTGTTCATAACCGTTAAATCAGAAAGAAAGAGCTTGATGAAAAACGTTCTGTCGTCAAGTGTTTTCGATGAAAGCCAATCTATGGCTTCAGGAAATGTCATTTCTTATTCTTGAGTTCGTTAATAAAGTTCGTTGTTGAGCCGTCCCAGTAGCAGTTTTCACATCTCCCGTTCTCGAAGTTATGTTGACAATTCGGATAGCCATATAGAAAGTGTGAGCAGTTGGGACATAACTTGGCCATTTCGGAAGACTTAGCAAAGTATTCACTTTCACACTCATCGCAAATTCGAATCTCTTTTTTCATAGCGGAATGCACCACAACGGTCAAGTGTATGAGCAGTAGCGGATTTCGGTAGCCGGAACTTTTGATTTAGCACAAACGTAAGCTACTGCAAAAATTTATTTGCTAATTTACGAAAAGCAAATAAATTTGCAGTAGCGACAAGAAAAGTAACAGCCTTAATTTAAGCATTAACCCGCTATTGCTTATACACAATGTTGTACGCTGGCTTTATTCCTTTTTAGCTCTTGGAAGTTTGAAATATTCGTTGTCGGTTTGGTCAAGCTGTTGTTGGATTTTGGCAAAATTTTCTTCGGTCGGCTTTAGGTTCGTGAACTTTCCAATGATATTGCTTCTTCGGTAAACGATAAAAGTATTTTCGATGTTTGGGTTCACCCTGTTCAGGTAAATTTCCGAAGATTTGTCCGAGAACGAAGGAACAAAGGTCAAAGCAATATTTTTTAACTGCAATTCACTGCCCAGTTTTTCCAAATCGGAAAGTCGCTTCTCTTTTGAGTACTGCTTCTCGTTTCCATAGATGAAGTATGCCTTTAAATACTTTTTCCTTTTTTGGCTCTCATTGTCCAAAAACACCAACCATTTCTCAATGTCCAGCCAATTTGGATTATTGCCTACAAAATATAAGATTCCGTGATACCAACCGTATTTACAAATCGGGCAGGTCTTCGTTCCTTTGTCGGGACCAAAGGCGTGAAAAGGGGTAAAGGAACTCAAATCTTCTCCAATGTTTTTTCCAGATTTATCGTGATTG
The DNA here is from genome assembly GCA_002729235.1 of Rickettsiales bacterium. Classification (GTDB taxonomy): domain Bacteria; phylum Bacteroidota; class Bacteroidia; order Cytophagales; family Cyclobacteriaceae; genus Marinoscillum. Next base: position 152,326 of record PBTY01000066.1, read on the forward strand.
TCAGGTTGTACGGGATAATTGGGAATATTCAGGCCTAATATCAGATTGCGTTCGCCAATCCATAAATTCCCTTTTTTGACAAATCGGATGACACCACTTCCGCCCCTATTTTCCGATTTATTTCTTCTTTGGGAAGTCAATAACGGGTCATCATCAAATACGAAATCATCCAAATAATAAGGTTTTTCCATATTTTTTTCTTTGACGGTTATATGAATGTGTGCAGGTTCTTCCCTGCTCGGATAGGTTCCGGGCAATACTGTGTTTATGGTATATTTTCCGTCATCTCCTGTTTTTATCCAACCCCGAATATAACCGTGAGTTTGCCCCAATTTGTTTTTTGGCATATTCAATGGTTCGTCTGGGTTTGTTGCATAAATTCCGTGAATGTCGGTGTGATAGTAATAGAGAATTACGTTTGAAGCTGGCGTTTTCCCGTCTCTTTCGTAAACTGTGCCTGTGAGCGAAATTTTTTGTCCGTTTTGCTTCCATCCAGGACTTGTATCGGTTGACGATAAGTCGGTTGGCATTTTGTAGGCGAATGGCATAATTTCGTCAAAATCATCACTTAATGGTTCTTCATTAGAGGTGATAGTAGATTTAGTTTGTCCGTTACAGGATATAAGATTGAAGGCTGAAAACAGGATAACGCCTATTTTAAATAATGCTGTCATAAAAATGTTTTGAGCCAAAAATAGGAGGTCAGGACAATATCTTTTGAATGTCGAACCCCAAAATTTGCTATGTGGTGTGTAGAATGGTCTTACTGGAGTAGGTTTTGCCAGTTTGTTCTGTAATGTCTGCTAAATCTTACCGTTTTGCCACTTTTGAGGATACAATCATAATCGCCATTTTGTCTTGATTTCAGTTCTTTGACAAAACTCTTGTTGATGATTGCCGAACGATGTACACGAACAAAAAACTTGGAGTTCAGAATATTTTCAAAATCCCGCAATGTCCGATTGTCCAAGTATTTTTTTCCGTCAGAATTTATTGCAGAATATGGCTTTTCGGTTGAAATAAATTCGATGCTTTCTACATTTAAGGAGATAGTTTTCAAGCCAATTTTAACATTGATTCTTTCAGGGATTTCAATGGGAATTGCTTGTTTTGATTTTTCTACCGTTCTTGCTATTAGTGGGATGCACACATAAAAAAGTGCAAGGACATAAAACTGGTTGGAAAGGGCAGCATTGAAAATATGGGAGAAATGATGTGTCGGGGAAAATGCAAGATAACTAACCGAGACAAAAAAAGTAGAGAATATGAAAATATGTACCAAGGTAAATGCCCCACCCAAAACAATTGGAATCCCCAACTTTCCAAAATTTCTTTTGAAACTGAAACGTTTCAACAGTCGGATTTGTAAAAGTGCCAAAGGAACGAGAAAAGCCCAAATGCTATTATAAAGCAAAGATTCCGATAGGTAAAACCCTGTGTTCTGAACTCGGCTGTACACATAATCCTGAACTATCGACAATCCGATTGTCAAAACAATAATTCCAATCCATAATTCGGGTTTTTTAAGCCTTGAATTAATTTCAAATGGTCTGTATGTTATTGTTTGTTGCATTGTGTTTTCAGCTTGCGTACAACGCCCGTGTATGGAGCTGTGTGCGCCCCACTGGCTAATAGCTCTAAAATAGTGAAATCTGCCGGTGCTTCCAAAGTATCCAAGTGGCAGTGCGTTCAGAAGATCAATAACTCCTGCGAACTGAGCTTTGCAGAAAGCAGAAAAGTTTCCTCAGCGGCTGATTCACGGTCGAGTTTCACCGAAACTGCCAAATAGCTCTGTTCGCACATGCGTCCATACACAATGTTACCATGCGTTTATTCTCGTATGTATTCGCCGGTTTGAAAGTTCAACCGAGTCTTGGCAGTTACCTCCCCAAGTTCGTTAAACTCAATCTTCATGAGCAAGGCTTCATTGTTAAAATGGCTGACTGATTTTACGTTTCCGTTCTCATACCATTCAGTCCAGATTCCGTTTCTAAAACCGCGTTCGTTTGTCCCCTGTATCTTCAGTTGTCCGTTCGAATAAAACTCTTCAACCAGTTCTATCTCCTTGATAGGTTCGACTTTTTTGTCTGCTCTGGCGTAGGTGTAGGTTGTTGGAAAGAGTTCGTTTTCGTTAATAAGGATAAGTTCGGATGAAGTTAGATTGAGAATCTTGTATTCAGTTGTTCCCAGATAAAGAGCAGAATCTTGCAACTGATATTGAACCTTAAATTGACTTCCTGACTGCAAATAATCAAGTACGTTGTTCGCTTGAAAGAAAAGGATAATTTCAGGAGTTGACATGGTTGTTTGTTCGTCCTCACCTGTATCCATAATACTAGGAAGGTCATCATCTGCATCATCTTCAGTTGACAGGAGTTCCCAAGTTCCAAGAAGTTGCGCTGCATCAAAAGTCTGTGCGTTAAGTTGGAATAGTCCAAGACTGAAAATGATTAGGAAAAATTTTCTCATTGTGCAGTTATGCATGGTAACGATCAGATATGGCGAGTGGCCATATCAGTTTGTAAAAAGCAGTAAAATAGTGAAACTGCCCAACACCTACAACGGCATCTACGAAGCACTGCGTTCCGCAAGTCAAAACCCAGAAAGAAAGAAGTCACTAGAAGCACAAAAGCCGGCAGAATGGGCAGCTTCACGGTCAAGTTGCACTGAGATATCAGATAGGTAGTTTGGCCATTCGTCCATATCGCATGTGTGTGCCTTGAATGGTGAATATAGTCCAAGGAATTGGACGATCCAAAGGGTGAGAGTCCCTGAAGCGCTGGGGTCGTGCCCGGAAGT
>PBTY01000067.1 GCA_002729235.1 Rickettsiales bacterium
ACTGGCATCAGTCAATGAAAGAAATTGAATCTTGTAGTGATTGCCCTGAGAGTCTTTCAAAACAAAGAATCGGTCTTCGTATACTGCCGGGCCACTAGTTGGGCCACCTCCGGCTCTCCATTCTGCACCAATTGCATCTGTGCTGGTACTGAATTCCAATCCGTCAACATCTGTTTTGGCAAACGCCGAATACTCTAACTCAGTAACTACGGCTACTTGCGTATCATTTCTGTTGATCAGAATGTAGTCCTTAAACCCATAAGGAATAGCCGCCGCACCGAATGGATAACGCAAGGCATAGGTACCGTAAACAATGTCCCAGGACGCTTTTTCAGGAATAGTAGTTACCTCACCATTGTCCAGGTCAAAGTGAACAAAATTGAAAGCCGCATTTTTGCTGATTTCAGCGGTATTGAATTCTTCTGAATCAATATCTGCATATTCAAGTGTATAGCCCGATTCTGTGGAATAAACTCGCACTTTCTTCCAGTTTCTGTCTTCTCCATCTCTTTTGATAATGAACACTTTTGCGTCATCAGAGGTGGCGCTTATTTCCCCGAATGCCGTCAGAGAAAGATCACCAGACTGATCATCAATCCAAACCGACGCGCCGGCAGAAGGATCATAATTTGGTACAGACATTACAGCAGAAAACCCTAACGTATCTTCAGCAGACACCGCAGCCAAATCGGTAACATCCAAAGCTCTGGCCATCACATTCGCGGAATTGTTTACCGTCACTCGGTTCTCAGATCCAGAATAGAATCCAAGATCCCATGAATATTTGTCGACAGCTGTTTGAGAGTTTTTGCTGAAGTCAAAATACGCTTGTTGGGTAAAATCTGTTCCCCCAGCATCAAGCGTTGCCTGACCTGATTCTGCGATAAAATTCTCACCGAAAGTGATGATCAACTCGGCATTTTCTCCCACTATTTGATTTTCACCTACTTGAGAAATTGTCAAAGTAATTGACTCATCCTGTTCGATGTTTAAACCAGTACCTGCAAGAACGCTAAATGCAACGGACTCCACACCTTTGGAATAGGTCAATGATGTTGCATTTTCACCACTCAGATCTGTAAAAAAGTCTGCAGTTGCTCCCTGAATAAGTTTGTCTTCTGAAATTTCAATTACAAGTTCACCAGAAGATTCAGTAGTTCGGGAAAAAACAATTTCAACCAATACAAACGGATTTGATTCAGAAATCCCCAGCTCAGTACTCGAAAAGTTTACTTGAATTGGCACCGGAATAGGATCGTCCTCATTGCAGGACACCAGAAAAATAGAGGCTACAAGAATAGCTGATAGTATAAAGTGTTTCATTAAATGTTATTGTTTTGAAAATTGATAGTTGAGTCGCAGCAACCAGGAGCGCCCATAAGCGATGGATGTAGCACCAGTGCCACCGCCATGAGCACTTCCAGAAGAAAGGTTACTGTTGACCGATGTGACATTCAGCAGGTTTTTTACGCCAGCCGTTATTTTGAAATTCTTGATGGATCGTGTGAGGTTAATGTCCCAGAAATGGAAATCTTCTATTTGACGAAGTTGAGGCAATGATTCATCACCTTCTTCTATGAGTTGATAGCTTTTATTGGCTCCAGTATATCGGTAATAAGACGCCAATTGCCAATGATCCAGCAGGCTGTAGACGACATTGAGGTTTGCGTTAGGAGAGAAGACAAACTGGGGAACATCCTCGGTCTCTGATAGACGCTGATATCTCCCGATGTAGGAAACTCCAGAGTTAATCTGAATGGTTTTAGATTTCCACTCACCTTCCAATGTTCCTCCAGTAGTTCGATAAACTAATAGATTGACATAACTGGTCGGTTGATTCGAAGCGGCAGGAGTGAAGTAAGTAATCTGATTATCGATGTGATTGTAAAATCCGCTGAGTTTGAAATCAAGGTTAGTACTCAACTGGAAATCAATATCGGCATTGACATTGTGTGAATATTCAGGGTTCAGATTCTCATTTCCTACGATGTTATGATTAGCATCAATGAACTCGTGATACAACTCTCGAATGGATGGAGCGCGGAAACCTCGTCCATAACCGAGTCGCAAAGTCAACTGATCATTGAAACCATACTTGACATTAACAGAAGGCGTAGGACTGGATTTAAACAGGCTATTGTAAATCAACCGAACACCCGGACGAACCTTCAATCGATTCCAATCCAGTTCTACAGAAGTAAAAACTCCCAAATCTGTTGAGTGCTTATCTCCAGAAGAAAGCGTTGAACCACCAGCAGTTTGAAGATCAGAATCAAAGCCTAATTGCATATTGATTCCTACAGAACCGAGAGTCCAGGGCTGGTTATTGGTTAGTGTCTGACGCTGGAAAAAGGAAGAGTAATAAATTGTATCCTGCTCACTCGCACTAGTTGTACTCTCGGAACCTGTTGCCAGATTAGAGGAGAACTGATGCGTTCGCCTTTCATAATCAGTAAAAGAAACAACTGAATTAAGAGTAATGTCTTTGAAATGAGTGTTGGCTTGGATCTGATGATTGATTCTATTGGCGAGGTATTGCTCATCGATGGCAAAAGGGTCTCTCAAAGGGTTGGAATCTTGAATTTCACCAAAATTAGAGATCGTTTCTTCCAGGTAATCCAGTCGGTAGTAGATATCAAAATCGTTACCAGCGTATCGGATTAAACCACCAGTAAAGAACTGATCCTTTGGATACCACATCTTATCACGTTTGGTTCCCGTTCCAGTCCAGCCTCCATAATTGTTAAGCCGAACATTACCTTCTACAGACCAGTTCTCAGCAATAGATCCGCCAACCTGAACCGACGCATTGTGCAATCCATCATCAAACCAACTGTACTCTTTGCCAATGGTCTCTTCCTGAACCTGAACATTCAGATTCAACGAATTGGATTCCTTTTTGGAGATGATATTGATGACTCCTGCCAATGCATCTGCGCCGTAATTCACAGAAAGTGGCCCTTCCACTATCTCAATTCGCTCGATGTTTTGGACATTGATTTGAGACAAATCGATTTCATTGGCTGTACCAGATCGCCCAACCACTGGAACTCCATCCAGAAGAATTTTGATGTTCTGCCCTGATAAACCTTGAAGATTCAAACCCGAACTACCAGTGGCATTATCCCGGGTAAATCGAATATTTAGTTCATTAGAAAGTACTTCCTGTAGATTGGTGGCAGCCTGTGCTTCAATTCGTCTGGAATCAATGGATTTGACTTGATAGACAGATTTTCGAGCAGATTGAGGTTCAAACTGTCCGGTTACCACCACTTCTTCTAAAGTGGCAGTAGTAGGTTTTAGGTAATGGCTGAGCTGGTCTTCATTAGTAATTTCCTCCAGAGTGGTCTCATAACCTACATGCGAAATCTGCATCACATAAGGAGTCAGCTGATTAGTGACTACTTTTCCTTTTTGATTGGTAATGAATATTTCAGAAGAAGTCTCACTTTGGATAACCACCGTAGCACCAATTAATGGCAGACCAGAATCCAGATCTAGTACGGTATGAGTTGTTTGTGCAGCTACCCACTGACATAACAACAATGCGACAATGAATGCCTTGGCTTTGTACGCCTGCTGCAGTTCCTGAAGCTTGGATAGCAGATAAGGACAATGGGTTTCCTTAATGGCTTTGGTAATAATTTGCCTACGATTATTCGGAGCACTTTTGACTTGCTCTTCTAGCCGTATAAAAAACGTATCGTAGGATGAGATATTCATATTATTTAGAATCGTTCTAAATAATGCAAAGATGATCCGATCAGATCATTCCGTCAATCGCTATTGATAAGGGTTTTCAACATGCGAGAAGTAGTGAAATGGTGTCACTAATAGTGATAGACGATCACTACTTCTGAGGTCACTATGTCAACTTAGATAATTATCATTTCATGGTTATATCCATCATGAAGGTTGGCCTTTAGTTCATTTTAGTTTTTTGGAAGTAAAAAACAGATAAGGATAAAATACTGTCTGAGCCAACCAAAACATATCAATCATAAATGACCAACATAATGGCGAGTTTATTTTATCCCTGTTTTTTGATTTTAAAAAGCGTATAAAAATGAACTCGGGCCTAGATTTTTGGTGACTTTTCATCGATGGAAAAGTCACAAATAAGAATTTTTTAGTGTCTGTTATTCTTGAGTTAGAATTATAATCTTACGTTCATTATTGACAAAAAATCAGACACGAAAGCCTATATGTGAAAAGACATAAAAAAAGGAGAACCAAATGAATGACTCTCCTTTTACAGGTGTATGAATGTTAATCTTAAGCTTCTCCAGCGTCGTAGCTAACACCTAGAACTCTTTCTTCGATCATACCAAGAGCGATTTTATCTTCTCCCAGTACATCAAACAACTCTAGACATCTTCTAGCGACATATTCTTCTTCGATTTGCTCTTGCACAAACCATCTCAAGAATTCTTCTGTTGCAAGATCTCCTTCTTTACGGCAAAGTCTTACAATATCATGGATAGCGTCTGTTACGGCCATTTCCATTTCCAGTGCTTTTTCAAAGACACTTCTTAGTTTTTCAAACTCATGTTGTGACTCATCCACAGCAGGTGAAATAGCATCACCTTCCATGTCTACAAGATAGTGGAAAAACTTCAATTGATGCTTACGTTCTTCCTCAGATTGTTTGAAGAAAAATTCCGCACAATTGTCATAGCCTTCTTTGTCACACCAGGCAGCCATAGCGAGGTATGCTGCAGATGACTGAGCTTCCATTTTTACTTGTTTGTTGATTATGTCTACGATCTCGTCTTTGAGAACTGAGTGTCTTCTTAAAATATCCTTCATAGCATTCAAAGTGTTTAAATTCTACAACAACAAAGGAACAATAAAAGATTGTTATTGAGCTTATCGAATCATAATTTAAAACTATTCTAAAGAAGGGGTTGTATAATTGAGTGATTATTATGCTGTCTAGAAATTACATAGAAAAAGAGCTAACTAAAACATTAAAAATCGGACTATCTACAAAGGGTTTGGTATTGAATGATTTTGGAAGTTTTGACGGTAAAATTGATGAGGGCTTCATCAATTTTACATTCGTAATCCATGAGTACTTTTCAAAGTTTATTCTTGTCTATGGCTTGTCTGTCAGGTTCGATTATGTAGAAGAACCATGGGAGAAATATCGAAATTTTCTTGATTTATCTGATCAATTACCAAGTATAACAATTGGGGTTAATAGAGCAGATATAGATCCTAAACTAGACATCCATAACGAAATTCCACTTGCTAAAGGTGGAGGAATAATCATTGAAACTAAGAAAGATATTGATTCAGTTAATAGGCTAATTCTGGAAGAATATAAAAACCTCCTTTTACCATTTATAAAAGGTATTGATATAAAATGGTTAGATGAACATGCCAATCCGACCATTCAAGCAGGCCCATCTCATGTCAAATTTATTTTTAATGAGGGCTTCTGGTTCAAGAGATTAGTAATCGCCAAACTTTCTGGGAATCCAGAGTATCCTCAAATTCTTAAATGGATTCAGGACAAATTTCAGAAAGGTTATGAATCAACTGGGAATGAAAAATATTCTAAATTCTTAACAGTGATCGAAAGAATTGATCAGGACGTAAATACTGGTGATTAAAACACCTTTCTTACCAGCTGTCTGTGGATGATGTCAGCAACCCCTCTTGATAGTGATTATCCTAACGAGTTTAGATAGTTCAAATCTCCTCTTGGGAAAGAGTGAGAAAAAGCGACTCCTCATGACGAGATCAGAAAGAAGTATGAAAAAAGGCTTTAGAAATTGTTTAGCCTTAAGAAACCAATAATCAAATACAGCTATCAATTTAGTATCTTTACCCTATGGATATCAATAAAGAGGCGGATAGAATAATTAAAGAGGTAACGAAGGTCCTGAATCGAGAACGTAAAGTCCATACTACAACTGAGCACACTAAACCTAAAATCTCGGTTGTAGCTAAAAATGTCTAATAAAAACCTGTTTGTGATTGGAGGACCGAACGGTGCGGGTAAATCGACAAGCAGCACGGCAATACTCAGCAAGTACAATCTAATTGCCTTCGATTGGGATAAACAATTTGATCTAAATTGGAAGAACTTCAATTATGATCCTTCAGTGATAGAAGGGATAAGAAGCACTACCAACACTTCCTTTTCAGAGTACATTGAATCTTCAATAGGCGATAATCTGGATATCGCCTTTGAAACTAACTTTCATACACCATTTAGTCTAGAGATCTGTAAGCGTGCCAAGAAACTTGGGTACGAGACCAATCTCATCTTTCTAATGGTTCAATCTATTGATGTTTGCTTTGAACGTGTAGATCACAGAGTTAAAAACGGAGGCCACTTTGTGAGCAAAAATGAAATCATTGAACGATATCATAAAGGATTGGAAAATCTAGACACTTCACTAAGAGATTTTGATAACATTATTTTACTGGATACGACTGAGCCATATATCATTAAAAATGTAGCCAATATCCAAAGTGGAAAGGTCACAAAGACGTACATGAAGATTTCTGAATCAGTGAAAAGCCTTGTCCCAAACTTATTTGCTATTTTGAAGGTATGAGTTGAGACTCAACCAAAGGAATTTAACTTCCAATCAAAAAACCTTCCTTACCAGCTGTCTGTGGATGACGCTGTTGAGCTCCAGCATGGTGAAAGCTCCACCGAATAGATCTTTAAGCTCAAGGACATTGTGAATAGATAAAGCGAAAATGCGATCGCAATGTGGCATGTGGATGATTTCCACATCTGGAGTTTCGCTAGAGAGCAAAGTGGCTAAGTCGATTTTCTGGATTTTACGCTTGAAGGTGATCAGCTCACATGCACGAAATGTCACCGTATCCCCACCAAAGTGAAGGATATAGTTTTCCGTTGCATCGCACTGATGCAAAGACGCGTTAGCTGTCTCGTATATAAGCTCCTTCGTACTTTCCATTAGATCTTTGGACACTTCTTACAGTGTCTTCCCTTCTTCTTATACTTCTTGCAGCATTTCTTGAAAACACACTCCGTGCTCTCCATCATTGAACCTTTATCAAATGGGTTAAATGACTGAAATCCCTGCTCCTCTATTGGTGTCTCCTTATTCATTATTTAGAATAATTCTAGATAGCAAAATTCACTTAAAAATCTAGTGCATACAATAGCTATGGGTAGGTAATCATATCACTAGAAGTAGTGAGTCTTTCAAAACCCACTTCAATTTAAGGATGTCTAAAAAGTTTGTAAATCAGGTCATTCTGAAACTAGCCGTTTGCATTCATTTCAGAATCTGTAAGTGTGCCACGTAGCTTAAGTCAGATCCTGACNTGCCATGCGGAACCAGTTCAGGATGACANAAACTNCTTTTTAGACATTTTCAATTCAATATTGAAATTTCGTCGGTGGTGTTAGTGGCTTGCTATTTCTTTGGCCGCACACTTCTCACAGCCGGGCTGTTTCTTACCTGAAAACTGTAAATACAATCTGCGCCCTAAAAAGAAGGCCGCTGCTCCAAATAATCCGATCACCAGAAGTGTTTGTGCCATATTATTTTAGCAGTTGATACGTAATCAATGCGGCGATATACGCCAATGATGTCATGTAGACTAACTGTATAAATGGATATTTCCAGTTTTTAGTTTCACGTAGGACAATTGCCAGCGTACTCATACACTGCATCGCAAAAGCATAGAAGATCATCAGAGACAATCCTGTCGCAAAAGTGTAGACTGGCTCTTGCGTACCACGTATTTTTTCAGACCGCATCCGATCCAGCAAAGTGGCTTCATCATCAAAGTCTTCACCTACCGAGTAGATGGTTGCCATAGATCCTACAAACACCTCACGTGCTGCAAAAGAGGTAATCAATGCAATACCAATTTGCCAGTTGTACCCCAGCGGCTTGATGGCCGGTTCAATGCTGTGACCAAGGATTCCAATGTAAGAATTAGCAAGACTCGTAGAAGAAACTTCTTTCTCATATTCCTCTACTTGTTCTTCAGTAGTTGGTTGTGGTATGTGGGATACTGCCTCCTCAATTCGGTCTCCAGGACCAAAAGATGCCAATACCCATAGGATAATTGAAATACTGAAAATGATTTTACCCGCATCAAAAACGAAAAGTCTTACTTTCTCCCAAAGTGTCACAATCAGGTTGTTCCAACGTGGCATTTTGTACAAAGGAAGCTCCATTACCAAAAAACTCTTTTGTCTGGATTTCACAAACAACTTGAAAGCCAACGCAGCCAACAAAGCAGCAACTACTCCAATCAGGTAGAGTCCTAAAAGCACCAACCCTTTCAGGTTGATGAAACCAGCTACCATTGTGTCTGGCACTACCAACGCAATCAATAAGGTATACACTGGAAGTCTTGCCGAACAACTCATCAAAGGAGTCACCATGATGGTGATCAATCGTTCTTTCCAGTTGTCAATGGTACGAGTCGCCATAATAGCCGGGATAGCACACGCCACACCAGAGATCAACGGAACCACACTTCGTCCATTCAAGCCAAAAGGTCTCATGAATCGATCAAGGATAAATACGACTCGGCTCATATAACCGGTCTCCTCCAATATGAAAATGAAACCAAATAATAAGGTGATCTGCGGAATGAAAATCACCACTCCNCCAAGCCCAGGGATAATTCCTTCGGCAATAAGATTGGTCAACATCCCTTCGGGNAANGTATCTTTTATCCACGCACTTGCTGATACAAACAAGGTATCAATCAAATCCATTGGCCATTCCGACCAGGCATAGATCGCCTGGAAAATCACGAAAAGAACTCCGAGGAAGATCACGTATCCGAAGAATGGNTGTGTTAAGATTTTATCTGCCGTACGGTGTCTGTTGATCAGTGATTTTGGAAGAGGCATTTGCTTCACCACGAAGGAGAGCACCTGACGAATCTTCTTGTATCGATTCTCTACACGTTCTTTCCTAACCTCTGGATCGTCAATTAGGAATTGCCCTTTGTCAAATTCACCGCCAAGGAATGGTTCTGCTGTTTTTGCAGGTTTGTTTTCAACTAAGTGATCGATTAATTCATTGATCCCCTTGCCGGTCCTGGCAACAATTGGAAGAATATCAATTCCACCAAGTACCTCACTCAATTTCTCAATATCAATGACAAGGCCCTTCTTATCAGCAACATCGGTCATGTTGAGGGCCATCGTCACAGGTACTCCCAGATCCAGCACTTGTGTAAATAGCAATAGATTTCGCTCCAGATTGGAAGCATCCACTACTACGACAATTCTATCCGGATAATCTTTGTGGTTTTTATCTCTGAGCAAGTCGTACACGACCTTCTCATCTTGAGTCTTGGGATATAGACTATAGATACCTGGCAGATCGAGCACTTCTATTTCGCTATTCGATCGCTTAAGCTTACCAGATTTTTTATCTACCGTAACACCGGGGAAATTTCCGATCCGCTGGTTGAGTCCTGTAAGTTGATTGAAAAGAGAGGTTTTTCCTGAGTTGGGATTACCAACTAATGAGATCTTCATATTACTCCACTTCTACGAGTGATGCCTCATCCATTCTCAGAGACAATGTGTATCCATCCAAATCTATGGCGATTGGTCCGCCAAAAGGAGCTTTAAACACCACTTCAACCGTTTTTCCAGGGTACAATCCCATATCAACAAGCTTGGAAGTAACACCATTTGGTGAAAGACTCTTCACAGTTACGGCTTTATTGAGTTGAAGTAAATCGAGTGTTTGCATCTATTTTCGGATTGAATACAAAATAACAGCGTGTGGTAAAGAACTACAATCACTAGTCCTAGTGAATTATGCCCTCACCAACCCAGTCTCCATTGCATATACAATTAATTCAGTTGGAGACTTCAAATTTAATTTCTTCAAAATGTTCTTTCTATGAGAATTGATAGTATGAACACTGACATTTAACTCATCAGCTATCTGCACTGTCTTATGACCTTTGGTAATTAGTTGCAATACTTCAAATTCTCTAGGTGAAAGATCCGTAGGTTCACAATCCACTTCTTTGGCCTCTTGTTCATTCTCTATCAGCACATCCAAAATCCTGTTGCAATAAAAACGTGTATTCTTGGAGACCGACTCTATCGCATTCAGGATTTCACTTTGACTGCATTGTTTGGTCACAATCCCTTTGATTCCCATGTCGAGCAATGGCTTGATGTGCTCGCGCTTATCTTCGTTGGTGATCACCAGAACATTGGTGGCTTTGGATTGGACGACTTGAGTTAAGAGAGATTTAAGAACAGGATCNTCACCCTCATAATCCATTAACAGGACATCCGGNTGCTCCTGAAGTACCGATTTCATCACTTCATCAGCTCCTTCCACTACTCCCGACAGCTCAAACTGCTCCTTCTCATTCACCATGTGGATGAGTCCCTCACGTGTCAGAAACTGAAAATCTGAAATCAGAACCTTGATCTTTTTCATTTATTTAGAATCATTCTAAACAGCAAATCTAGTTGGTAATCCTCAAATAGACAATTTGGTTCCCAAATCATTGGATATTGAATTGCAATTCATGTCGATTTTATTCTGGAACATAACCACTCATCCACAACAGAACGCTTCTAAATGAACAAATGTCCACCTCATTTAATTTCTGCGTTATTCACTAAATCACGTTGTTTCGGTTAATTTTGGATATCAAAATTTTTCATCAAATAATCTATAGATAGATATGGAATTCCGTACGGAACACGATACCATGGGGGAAGTAAAAGTACCCGCGGACAAATATTGGGGAGCACAAACCGAAAGATCTAGAAACAACTTCAAGATTGGTGGTGTGAACATGCAAATGCCTCTTGAGGTAGTTAAGGCTTTCGCTATATTGAAAAAATCAGCTGCACAAGCAAATAATGAATTAGGTGTATTGAGTGGCGAAAAGAAGGATTTGATCGCACAAGTATGTGATGAAATACTAGAAGGCAAGCTGGACGATCAATTTCCACTAGTGATTTGGCAAACTGGTTCTGGTACTCAGTCCAATATGAACTGTAATGAAGTAGTGGCTAACAGAGCACACGTGATCAATGGTGGTTCATTAACCGACGACAAAAAGGTTATCCACCCGAATGACGATGTGAATAAGAGTCAGTCATCCAACGATACCTTCCCAACTGCAATGCACATTGCCTCTTATAAAATCATCGTAGAGAACACCATTCCTAAGGTGAAGAAACTAAGAGACACCCTTAAGTCTAAGTCAGATCAGTTCCAGGATGTGGTGAAAATCGGTCGTACACACTTTATGGATGCTACTCCATTGAGTCTGGGACAAGAATTCTCTGGATATGTCTCTCAATTGAACCACGGCTTGAAAGCTTTGGAGAACACATTTGCTCACTTGAGTGAATTAGCCCTTGGAGGTACTGCGGTTGGTACTGGCTTGAACACTCCTCAAGGTTACGATGTACTGGTAGCGAAGAAAATCGCNGANAACTCCGGATTACCTTTTATAACTGCTGAGAACAAGTTTGAAGCCTTGGCTGCTCACGATGCGATGGTTGAAACTCACGGAGCATTAAAGCAATTGGCTGTTAGCTTAATGAAAATTGGTAACGACATCAGAATGCTGTGTTCAGGGCCAAGAAGTGGTATCGGTGAGATCATCATTCCAGAGAACGAACCAGGGTCTTCTATCATGCCAGGTAAGGTTAACCCGACGCAATGTGAAGCTTTGACAATGGTATGTGCCCAGGTAATTGGAAACGATGTAGCCGTTTCTGCTGGCGGCATGTACGGACAGTTCGAACTGAACGTATTCAAACCAATGATGGTTTACAATGTACTAACATCAGCGAGATTGATTGGTGATGCTTGTGAATCTTTCAATGATAACTGTGCAATTGGAATTGAGCCAAATTATCCGGTTATCAAGGAAAAATTAGAAAACTCCTTGATGTTGGTAACGGCGTTGAACACCCACATTGGGTATGAAAATGCTGCTAAAATCGCTAAAAAAGCACATAAAGAGGGAACAACACTGAGAGCTGCAGCAATTGAATTAGGTCTTTTGACAACTGAACAGTTTGATGAGTGGGTACGTCCTGAAGATATGATTGGTAGCTTAAAAAAGTAAATTTTTAGCTTTTTTATAGTTATTTTAATACTTTAGTGTTAGTTATGTAAATAATTATGAATCAACAGATTATAAGTATGAAAAGAATTGTCGCACTTTCAGTATTTGTTTTGTTCGTTGCAGTAGGTTTTAACGCAACTGCACAACTATCCAAATCAGAGAAAAAAGAGTGGAAAAAGAGAATCAAAGGATTGGATCCGGAGTCTTTCAAAACACTCGTAGAGGAAAACAAGTCGCTTAAAAGTCAAACTGCCAGCTTGAAAAACGAATTGGCTGGAGTAGATGACAAATTAGCTGACAAGGATGATCAAATTTCTTCTTTACAAAGCCAGGTTTCTAAGTTGAGAGATGAGCTGGCAGATGCAAGTTCTAAACCAGCTCAGCCGGTGAATGTAGACAAAGGTGGAATCAACGATCAAGTTGGAGTAGTATTCAAAGTTCAGATCGGAGCTTACCAAAGCCTTGACATGAGTGATGCAGTACAAAATACTGACAACTTTAGTCAAGAATCTCAGGATGGAATGAACAAATATACCATCGGAGCTTTCAGAGACTACTGGGAAGCTAACAAATTGAAAAAGTACTTGAGAGAAATGGGAGTAAAAGATGCTTTCATCGTTTCTTATAAAGATGGACAAAGAATTGACATCAAAGAAGTACTTGAAGGAGTGACAAAATCTTAATAGATATACGCTTACTAAGCATAAAAAACCCTCCGCATTGTCGGAGGGTTTTTTGTTTGTATTAATTTTGGGGCTCATTTATTCCTATGATCCAGTACAAAAGCAAAGAAGAAATAGAAATAATGCGCGAAAGCGCATTAATTGTATCCAAGACCCTGGGACTCATGGCCGAGCACATCAAGCCGGGTGTTACCCCATTGGAATTGGATAAAATCGCTGAAGAATTCATCAGAGACCAAGGTGCTAAACCAGGTTTTCTTGGGTTATACGATTACCCTAATACCATCATTACCTCGGTAAACGAGCAAGTGGTCCATGGTTTACCTACCAACAGACCACTTCAGGAAGGTGACATTGTTGGATTGGATTGTGGAGCCTTCAAAAATGGCTACTACGGTGACCATGCTTATACATTTGCGGTTGGCGAGATCCCAGATGATGTCAAGCAACTTCTAAAAGTCACCAAGGACAGTCTATATAAAGGAATAGAGCAAACGGTAGCGGGCAATCGAATTGGTGATATCGGTTACGCCATTCAAACCTATACCGAGAGCTTTGGCTATGGAGTAGTTAGAGAATTGGTTGGTCACGGATTAGGCAAGAAAATGCATGAGTCGCCAGAAGTGCCAAATTATGGTAAGAGAGGAAGAGGTGCCAAACTGAAAGAGGGATTAGTTATTGCCATTGAGCCGATGATCAACATGGGAACTCGACGAGTCATTCAATTGTCAGATGGATGGACTATTGTCACAGCGGACAAGAAGCCTTCGGCACACTTCGAACATGATGTGGCCATTGTTGACGGAAAACCTGAGATACTTTCCAGCTATAAATACATTGAAGAAGCGCTCCAGAAAAATGGAGGTTTTATCAGCTAAGAAATAATAAGGGTCACTAAATAGCGACCCTTTTTTTGATTGCGCGTTCAAATAAAGTATTCTTATAGCGTTCCGTTTTCAGCCATTCGCTTCATCTTATCGTTGGCATATATGGCCACTTCTACTCTTCTATTTTGAGCTCTCCCAGTTGAAGTGGAATTGTCAGCAACAGGCTGTGACTCTCCATAACCCATGGTTGTCAATCTTCCTGTTGATACACTTTGATTGGCTAAATAAGACGAAACTGAGCTCGCTCTTTGTTCAGAAAGCGTCTGATTATATGAGTCCGATCCAGTCGCGTCAGTGTGTCCTTCAATCAAAATATTTGTATTGTCGTATTTGTTCAAAGTCTCTGCAAGCTCATTTAGATTGTTTCGAGTTTCGGGTTTCAAATCATAAGAGTCCAGCGCAAATAGCAAACCTGAGTCAAAGGTAATTTTGATACCTTCTCCAACACGTTCTACCTCTGCTCCTTCCAAATCCGCTCTTAGTTCTTCGGCTTGCTTGTCCATGTGTCTACCAATCAATGCCCCTGCAGTACCGCCTACGGCAGCTCCGATTATCGCTCCAACTGCTGTATTATCTTGGGAATTACCGATAACCGCTCCAATTGCTCCTCCGGCCGCTGTTCCAATTCCAGCACCTTTAGCTGCATTCGATGCTTTGCAACTTGACATTAATATAGGCATAGCAGCTATTGACAGGGACAATGTCAGTGACATCAATTGTATCTTTAGCTTTTTCATAATCTTGTAGTTTAAGTGATAACAATCAGACTATGCCAAAAATGAGTCCACCCTCTAAATTTGCCTGTATAGTAAGGTTCTAATCTAAAATCTAATTCAAAATGAACTAGCCATTCTCAAAATAAGAATCATTCCCACATTCCTTGAGGCACAATTTCCAACACATGACCATCGGGATCTTCAAAATAGAAAGATTCAAAACCACCTTTCCATTGATGGGTATGAGTAATGGCTATTCCTTTTTGAATGATCGATTCCTTTGTTTCCGAATATTTCGTTTGGTTTACTTCAAAAGCAATATGCTGCTTGCCCCATGCATAATGTGGTGGTAATTCTTGCTCTTCTTTGGTTACCTCAGGGAGAAAACATAGTAGCACCGATGAACCCAATCGGAAGAAAACATGCCTATTCGGAACTCTAGAGATTAAAGGGAGTCCCAATTTGTGGTGATAGAAGACATAACTTTGATCTAAATCCGATACATATAGGCAGGTCTCTTTGATTTGGGTAAATTCCATGTGACTTTTGCGTTCAATTAAGGATTTCCCTAATCGCTAAATGGTAACTTTGCGAGGTGTCAACAATCAGTAAGAAATTTTCTCATTACCTCATGCGCTTTTTGGTGTGGCGTCTCAAGCACATCAGCGACAACAACTTCCTTCTGATCGTTGCCAGTGTGATAGGTCTTACTGCCGGCCTTGCTGCGGTAACTCTGAAAACTACTGTTCACTACGTACAGCATTTGCTTCAGCAAAACCTCGACCTCACAAAAATCAACTATTTGTATATAGTTTACCCTGCGATCGGAATCATTCTTACCATACTCATACGAAGACTCGTACTTAAAGATACTCCTGGTCATGGGATCACAAGAATCCTCAGAGCAATCTCCAAGAATTCTAGTAGAATACGTAAGCGCTACATGTTTTCCAACATGATCAAAAGTGCGATCACCGTTGGGTTCGGAGGGTCGGTGGGACTGGAGGCACCAATCGTAGTAACAGGTTCAGCGATTGGATCCAATTTTGGGCAATTTGTTCATCTGGATTACAAGAAAAGAACCTTATTAATAGGGTGCGGAGCTGCAGGTGCCATCTCTGCCATATTCAACTCTCCAATAGCAGGAGTTATCTTTGCTATTGAAGTCATTCTGACAGAAGTTAAAATAAGCAAGTTCATACCTATTCTTATAGCCTCAGTAAGTGGACAGCTTATTTCGATCATTCTCTTAGGAGAGGATGTGTTATTCTCCTTTAAAATCATTGACAATTTTCAGGCGTCAGACACTGGATACTATATTCTATTAGGTATTATTTCTGGCCTTGCATCCCTCTATTTTACTCGAGTTAATTATCTCACCGAAAATTTTATTGATAGCGTCAACAATGCCTATGCTCGTGCCGCTCTTGGTGGATTAGCGCTAGCATTGATCATATTTGTCTTCCCTCCAATATACGGGGAAGGCTACAATTCCATTCTATTCCTATTAAAAGGCAATCACGAGCGCTTCTTCAGTGGCAGTTTCTTTTACTCAATGGCAGACCAGGAATTAGTTATTATCGGGGTTTTGTTTATGATAACTTTGGTTAAGCCTTTTGCGACTGCCCTGACTATTGGGTCAGGAGGTAGCGGGGGAGTTTTCGCACCATCACTGTTCATGGGTGGAGTCGTTGGATTCTTGTTTTCCAAAGTGGTCAATGTAATGTATCCATATGGAGCCATTAGTTCCAGCAACTTCACTTTAGTAGGCATGTGTGGAGTAATGAGTGGAGTTCTACATGCACCTTTGACAGCCATCTTCCTAATTGCAGAAATAACTGGTGGCTACATGCTGTTTGTTCCTTTGATGCTGGTATCTGCAATCAGTTTCACCACGATCTCCTATTTTGAAAAGTATAGTATCTATACCAAGCAATTGATTGAAAAAGGAGATCTCATACAGTATGATCGAGACAAGATTGTTCTAAGCCTAATAGACCTCAAAAAAATCATTGAAAAGGACTTATTATCCATTCATCCGGATGCGCCTTTGAAGGAATTAGTAGATCTCGTAAAGATTAGCAAACGAAATATATTTCCAGTGATCAACGAACATGGCGAGCTGGAGGGAATTGTTACTTTGGATGACATTCGCGAGATCATGTTTGATCGTGAAAAACAAAACGACCTGATAGTCAAGACGATAATGCAGAAACCACCTGCCCAGGTGAGCCCTCAGGAAAAAATGCAATCCGTCATGAATAAATTTGAGTTAACACAAGCATGGAATCTTCCCGTGATTGATGAGGGTAAATACCTTGGTTTTGTGTCTAAGTCGCGTATATTCAATGCGTACAGGAAGAAGTTAATTCGTCAAACCAAGGAATAATCGTCATTCAGACGTCTCAGGGCTATTTTTATAGAATCTAGCGACTAAAATTTTTCAAAATGAGATATCCACAGGCGACTAATTGAGATACAAGCATATATTATGCTGATTATCAGCGATTTATGGGTTGTTTTTCAGTGAGTGTGGATAAAGTGCATAAAATGTGAATAAATATTTTTTTGGGGTATTGGCATGAATAACAAGATTTATTAAGTTCCCATTCCAATTTTATCATAGGCAAATCGCTTATAAATTATGAAGCAACATAGAAAATTACCTAGAGGTGTTTTCTAATGTTATTAATTTATTAACACGAAACAGTCACAAACAACCATATTTATACCGGCTTTCTTTGAAAAGTACAACAAATAAATTCAGCCAACTTTTATATCCCAAATACGTATGTAGTAACATGCGTAGCATTTTTGCGTCTATGATTCTCCTCATTGGTTTAGTGGCCAATGCGCAGGAGGTAAAATTGATCTCAGTTGAATCACTTGATAATATGATTGCCGAAAATGGTGATCAGGTTAGAGTGTACAATTTCTGGGCTTCCTGGTGTGGGCCGTGTGTCAAAGAGATGCCCTATTTTGAGGAAGTCAACAGTGCCAAACAGGCTGAAGTGATCTTTGTAAGTCTCGACTTTCCAGAAGATTTAGAAAAAGCACAAAAACTGATTTCCAAAAAAGGAATTCAGTCAGAAACGTATCTGCTAAATTCAACAAATTACGACGAATACATTCCGAAAATAAGCGAAGCATGGAGCGGGGCTATTCCTGCGACGTTGTTCGTATCTCCATCCGGCAAAAAATATTTTTACGAGAAAGCTTTCGAAAAGAATGAGCTTGTACAGGTTGTAAAAAGTTTATCATCAAAATGAGTACTTCTATGAAAAGAACGATCCTAATGATTACAGGACTTCTAGTTACTGTTGCGGTTTTATTTGTAAATGCTACAGATGCGAGTGAAGCTGGTTTTGAAGTTGGCGACTATGCATCAGATTTCTCTTTGAAAAATATTGACGGTAAAACCGTGTCATTATCGAGTTATAGTTCAGCCAAAGGATTTATTGTCGTCTTCACGTGCAATACATGTCCTTACGCTAAAGCATACGAGCAAAGAGTAATTGAATTAGATAAAAAATATGCTTCACAGGGATTCCCTGTAATTGCCATCAATCCAAATGATGTGAGCAAGCAGCCTGATGACAGCATGGAGAAAATGGTAGAGCGAGCAAATGAGAAAGGGTACACTTTTCCTTACCTGAGAGATGACAGTCAGGAAGTTGCTACAGCTTACGGAGCCACAAAAACACCTCATGTTTATATCCTCAATAAAGAAGCCTCTGGTAAGTTTAAGATAGAATACATCGGAGCTATTGATGATAGTCCTAGAGAAGCTGCAGACGCTAGCGAAAAATATGTAGAAGACGCGGTAGACGCGCTACTTGCAGGCAAAAAACCTGCGGTAACAAGCAAAAGAGCCATTGGTTGCACCATTAAATGGAAAGACGCTTAATACCAAAAGACACCAGTTACAGGTGAAAGCAGCTCTTCGTGAGCTGCTTTTTTCATTTAAAGAGCTTCTTATAAACTGGTTTTCTATATAAAAACTGCCCTAAGAGTACAGGATACATTAATAAGTCTGTAATCAAAGTACCTGTTGTGTAAGAGATATCGTCAATAATCGATGATCCCTTCACTTCTTTTCTTACCAAATGGCGATGAGTCCATGATTTCAGGAAGAATGGAAGCTTAATTCCCTGATCAACAAAATACCATTCATTATCTGTCTGAGCATCCTCTGTGATCTCACTGGTCCATGTTTGCTTGAAGAGAATAAAATTCAATCTTAACGCCACAATATCTCCAGTTTCACATCCTCCAAACTCCAAAAGTTTAACCGGTGGAAAAGGTGGGTTAAGTGCGAGAAATAGTTTTTCAGTAAAGCCCGATTTGACGTTTTGCAGACCTGAGTTCACTCGAGTCTTGATGGTGATCTTCATGGCTAAGTAACCAATTCATAAAAGAGTTGTTTTAGCCTCCCGATAAGTCAATTTTCTCCAAACATATTCTAAAGGACCTTGTGTGAAATACTTTGTGTACCAGTATACAACCAAGAGCTGCACAACCCAGCCACAAAGAATGATAACCAATAGCTCTGATCTGGAGAAATGATTGTAATAACCCATGCCATACCCATAGAAAAACAACACTCCTTGAAGGGTCTGAAAAATGTAAATACTCAAAGCCATTTTTCCTACTTTGTTGATGAGGGTCAAAGGTTGATTTAATTTTTGATAAACCCCATTTAATAGAAGCACATACCCAGTTGCTAGTATCTCTTTAGCCAACGTTTCTGACCAGGCTCTCCAATAACTCAGAATTGGTTCATTGGAATGAAATGTCCATTGAGCACTCCTAAAATAGTTCATTAGCAATCCAACGATCAATACACCAATAGTCCACAACCAATATCCCTTTATGGATCGATAGTCCTGGAAAATTTGCATTCGATACAGCCAGATTCCAACAAGCATAAGAATCAAGGTTCGGATCAGAATACCAGCATAAAAAATCTTCCCGGTATTAAAACCAACATGCTCTAAATTTTCCTGAAAATTGGACCAATATCCACCAAGTCTAGGATCATTATCATTTAGAAATTCTTGTTCAGGCTGAGCAATTAATCTCTCCCATGCTTCAATACTTTTATTCTGTTTAGCACTTCGATTTTCAGAAGTTACAGCAATAGCGTCTTGATACTCCTGATATTTGGTCTGACGACTATCTACTCGTTGATAGTCATTGTAAAATAAAACAAGAGACAAGAGCAGAATGGAAAGTAGAATGCCTTTCTGAGAAAAGGACCTGAGAGGAATCAGCAGAAGTCCGCAAATAGCATAATGATGCAAAATATCCCCGGTCCACAAGAAAATACTGTGAACTACACCAAAAACGAAAAGCCATAGCAAACGCCGGCCGTAGACATCAATGGATTGAAGACCCAATCCTCGTTTTTCCAGGTTACTCAGAAATATGTCGAACCCTACGCCAAACAAAAGTGCAAAAACGCCAAAGAATTTACCCTGAAACAGCCAATAGACCCAGAACCTTACTTCGTGATCTAGAGGAACCTCAAACCCATAGGCAGCAGGCTTAAATGGAGCTGGATAGCTGAATGATTCTACATTCATGACAAATATGCCCAGAACAGCTATCCCTCTGATAAAATCTAATCCATGAATTCTCTCTGTAGACTTGGGCATTTACAATGATGCAATACGAATAGCTTTACTCAACCTGCCAGCAATATCTTTCTGACCAGACTTGGAAAGCATCTTTTTCTCCATGTCAGGATTTGAAAACACCCCTAAAATCGCCATCACCGATGGACATTTTGCTTCACGCAATACTCGATAGGTAGAGTGTCCTACAGAACCACAATCTTCATCATCAAACTGTAGTGCCATAACTCTCGCAATATGCTCTGATCGCTCCGCATATGGCATGCTCTCATCATATATAAACAACTGAAGCTCTCTATCACTATCCATAGTTTCTATATGCAGAGATACATTCAAATCTGCATTTTCGGTCATTGCAATCCGCTCCTCCAACGTCAAGTAGGTGTCATCAGATCGTGTCATCACTACTTTAACATTCGTCCCGACAAATTCTTCTTGCAATAGCTTAGCAACGCTCAACACCACATCCTTTTCATTGTGACCTTTCTGGTTACTCGTTCCCAGATCTTCTCCTCCATGGCCGGCATCAATCACTACAACAAACTCTTTTTCAGGTTCATTGATACCANNGGTAGGTTTCAGTGTAAATGCNGAGAATAAACTCAATAATAACACCAGGATTAAACTCCATTTGAATGATTTAATGGGTTGTGTNGACTCTTTTTTAGTAATCATAATTAATCTGCTTTTTAGTGAAATAAAAGAGAAATTACTTGCCAGAGTCAATTGAGGACGGTGGTTTTGGGAGACTCCAACGACCTTGTGCAAATATTCCTTAATATCTAAATGGTGAGTTAGTGCTTTGTGATCTGCTATATATTCATGATTGAGTGAAATGATCTTTCTGTACCAGTAGACCAATGGATTAAACCAGTAAACAATCATTAATAACTCCATTAATAGAATATCCA
This sequence comes from Rickettsiales bacterium, assembly GCA_002729235.1. GTDB lineage: Bacteria > Bacteroidota > Bacteroidia > Cytophagales > Cyclobacteriaceae > Marinoscillum. The sequence continues at coordinate 20,921 of PBTY01000067.1, forward strand.
ACGAATGCAATTCACTTACATGCACCATCTCATGAGTCATCAAATGCTTATCCTGCAGCTGTTCTTCATTACATAGAAATACTCGATTCCAGAATGAAAAAGGTTGACTCAATCTTAGGTTAATGAATACATTTTGGTGAACTGTAGGTTTGCTTAGCCGTCGAATTTGTTTGATTTTCAAAAGCCCTTTTACAAATCGAAGGACCATGAATCCAGCACCTACAGAGTAAAGAATCAGCAGTAGCCATGACCAGGAAAATAATGAATCTGATTTCCTATCCGGAAAGGTTGACTCTGTAAGTGTTGGAGCCTCCAATATCCCCTCATCGACTATGTGGATTGGGCTTATTGAAATAATTTCTTGTGGCCCTAAAAAGTCAACTGGAATACTGATGAATGGAATAGTCAGGGAAATCAATATATTCGCTAATAAGAAAAAGCGATTGATCTGGAAGGACTTTTCTTGTTTGAGCAACACCTGATAGCATAGCAATCCAAAGGCCATGAACAGTGATGAAAGAATGAAGTATCGTATCATGATTCCTTTCGTTTTTCTGCAATTTCCTCTTCGATCATTCGCTTAAGCTCCTCTAATTGATCGACAGATAATTCTGTTTTCTTAGCGAAAAATGATCCAAATTGTGCTGCTGAATTATTGAAGAAATCTTTCATCATGGTCTTGAGCTGACCAGAGAAATAATCCGCTTTACGGATTTTTGGATAATACTCTCTTACACTACCTCGTTGTGTAAATCCGATATAGCCCTTTTTAATCATTCGAGTAACCATGGTCGCCACAGTAGTGTAGGCGGGTTTTGGATTCGGAAATTCTTCTACCAAATCCTTCATGTAGGCAGTATCCAGTTTCCATAGATACTTCATGATTTGCTCTTCGCTTTGATTGAATTTCATACTACAATCATAATAGTTATACTACAAATGTAGTAATATTATTTAAAAATAAAAGGCCCTTTTAAAGTGGCCTTATGATAAGAACAATTCATGTCTAAAGTCTAGAGCTGCTTGGCCTTATTCCAATATTCATCCATTTCTGCAAGCGTCATCTCAGAAAGTATTTTTCCATCTTTTTTCGATTCTGATTCAAGATAGTTGAATCGCTTGATGAATTTTTTATTGGTCCGTTCCAGTGCTTCCTCCGGATTTATCTCTATAAATCTAGAATAATTAATCAATGAGAACAGTAAATCACCAAATTCATTTTGCGCTTTCTCTCTGTCAATCTGGGAGTTATCCTCAATATTGAACTCCTGCTTGAATTCATTCATCTCCTCCTCTACTTTTTCCCAGACTTGCTCCTTTTGGTCCCAGTCAAATCCAGCTCCTCTCGCCTTTTCCTGGATTCGCATAGCCTTAACCATAGCAGGCAAAGAACCAGGAACCCCTCCAAGTACAGTTTTATTACCCTTTTCCTTTAATTTGATCTTCTCCCAGTTTTCTTTCACAGCGTCTTCATCTTCGGCTTTAACGTCTCCATAAATGTGTGGATGTCTTCTGATCAGTTTCTCACACACTTCAGTTAGCACGTCTGACACATCGAATGCACCTTTCTCCGACCCTATTCTTGCATAAAAGACCATATGTAGCATTAAATCTCCTAGTTCCTTTTTCACCTCTTCCATATCATCTTCCAGGATGGCATCTCCAAGCTCATAGGTTTCTTCTATTGTCAAATGACGTAGTGACTCCATGGTTTGCTTCTTATCCCAGGGACAATTTTCCCTGAGCTCGTCCATGATAGTCAGAAGACGATCAAAAGCATTGAGTTTGATGGCACGTTTTGGATCTGGTTGTGTCAAATTTCTTGGCATAATGAAATCATTGTGAGATATGAATTGTTAAAGGAATGAGCTTTAGAAAGTCTGGCTCTCAACTCAAATTCGATGAACGGAGAATAGAAATCTATTCATTGATTCGGGTTGAACACAAATATTCTTATTTTTGCGTCAAATTGTAACCCTATGGCTACTGTATTACTTGGAATTGGATTTATTGCATTGTTTTTCGTCCTGATGTCAGTGAGACTGATCTTCAAAAAAGATGGAGAATTTAAAGGCACTTGTGCTTCACAGAGCCCGTTTCTCAACAAAGAAGGAGCTACCTGTGGCTATTGCGGTAAAACCATGACAGGAAGCGAGTCCTGCGGAAAAGAAGATTCCGAGGTAAATAAGGTAATGGCTAAATTTAGCTAATAGACCCACTACAAGTTTAACCGTTTAGAATATCGTCAACACATACGAGGTAACTATCACCTTGTTTAAAACCTAAATACCAGATTGTCACTAATAAAATCTATCTCAGGTCTCCGCGGCACTGTTGGAGGCAAAGTTGGAGAGACGCTCACGCCTATTGATGTTGCTAAATTCACTGCAGGCTTCGGCATGTGGATCAAAGAGAGACACAGCGAACCAAAAGTAGTCATCGGAAGAGATGCCAGACCTTCTGGCAGCACTTTTAGATCCATTGTGGAAAGTACCCTGAGAGCGCAGGGTATTGATGTCATAGACTTAGACTTGTCCACTACTCCTACTGTAGAAATGGCTGTGGTAAATGAAAAAGCTCATGGAGGTATTATCCTCACTGCAAGTCATAATCCCTCGGGATGGAACGCTCTAAAACTCCTGAACGAAAAAGGTGAGTTCATATCGGCCGATGATGGCAAAAAAGTGCTAGAATGGGCAGAGTCTGCTGATCTTGAGTTTGTAGACCCAAAGAAATTTGGTTCCTATGAAGCTAATGATACGTACATAGATTGGCACATTGATCAAATACTTGCTCTTGACCTGGTAAATGTTGAGGCGATTAAAGCTGCAGGGTTCAAGGTTGCCGTAGATGCGGTAAACAGTACAGGAGGAATAGCCGTTCCGAAACTATTGAAGAAACTCAATGTAGAGGTTACTGAGCTTTACTGTGAACCAAATGGAGTTTTCCCACACAATCCAGAGCCACTTCCAGAGAACATTACACATATCTGTAGTGAAATAGCTGGAGGTAATTATGATGTCGGGTTTGTTGTAGATCCAGATGTAGATCGATTGGTAATGGTGTGTGAAGACGGTGTCTCTTTTGGTGAAGAATACACCCTTGTAGCGGTTGCTGATTATGTATTGAAAAAGAAGCCTGGTAATACGGTTTCTAATCTATCGTCAACCGGAGCTCTTCGTGATGTTACCGAAAAACATGGAGGAAGCTACACTGCATCTGCAGTAGGTGAGGTAAATGTGGTGACAGAAATGAAAGCGAAGCAGGCTGTAATAGGTGGAGAGGGTAATGGAGGAGTGATCCTACCAGAACTTCACTATGGAAGAGATGCCTTAGTTGGTATTGCACTATTCCTTTCACATCTTGCTGAGTTTGGTAAAAGTGTGTCGATGCTTCGTTCTACTTATCCGAATTATCACATTTCTAAAAATAAAATTGAATTGGATCCATCTTTAGATTTGGATAAGGTACTGGAGGGATTGAAGTCTCAATACTCAAAAAACAAATTCACCACAATCGATGGGTTGAAAATTGAATTTGATAAAGAGTGGGTGCACTTAAGAAGATCTAATACTGAGCCTATCATAAGAATATATGCTGAATCTGAAAGCCAATCTACGGCTGATCATCTGGCTCAAAAATTAATGATGGACATTAAAGAATTGATCTCTACGGAGGTATGATGACTCACTTAAGTGTATCCACACCGAAAAGTCCTAAAAATTTATATTTAGCATAAACCCAATGCCTGTTAACGCTTATTGGTTTTGATAATTTTGTGGCTGGCCATTTTTGGTCAGCCGTTTTTATTTTCTGGTCTCGCTCCGCAAGCCAACGCTCTTGCACATAGTCGGAGAAATTGAGATAAAGCTTCTCCTCCGTAACGTGGTAAGAACTCATTTTAGGCTTGGCTTTGTATCCGTTCGCGGCACCAAAAGCACAGTAACCAGCGTATTGAGGGAGATATTTCTCCGGATTGGTTGTGAATAGGTCCAAATTTTTTTGATTGACAAATCGCCATTCCAGCCCTAGATACTCATGAGAAAAGATTGAGCTCCCTTTCATAGGCTGATTGAGGAAATAACTAACCACGTCATAGCCTGCTAATGCCAGTCCATTTCTGTGATATATAGGATTTTCATCCATCCTTAATCCCAATCAATTTCACCACTTTCTGCCAACTCCACCAACTTCTTAATTTGACGCTCCGTATTCCTCACTTCTGACAGTGGTGGCAATTCATCGATTGCAAAAAAGCCTCCATCAAGCGCTTCATGTCCTACTTTCAACTCCCCTGAAACAATCTCACATAGGAAGTTGATCTTATACACATAACGAACATCATGTGGGTGGTCTTGCTTCGCCTTGTCCCAGACAGATAATATCCGAACAGGTTTCACCTTTATTCCTGCTTCTTCAAACACTTCTTTAGCCACATTCTCAGAAGCTGAAAACCCAATATCACACCATCCACCTGGCATGGCCCATTTCTGATCCGTCTTCTCCTGTATGAGCAAAATTTTACCTTCTTTCAAAACAACTCCCCTCACATCTACCTTCGGAGTTGGATAATCATCATCTAGCTGATCAAAATGAAATTGAATAGATCCCAATGAAGCATTAGACAGCTGAGCAATTAACTCGTTAGTAGAGTCCCGCATTTCTTCATACCGCTCAACGTCATAAGGATTTTCCGTATAGGTCAATCCCGTCTTTGCCATTGCTTGTATGCGCTTCAGGTACTCCAAAATATTCCTACTCATCTCCTTATCCTTCATAACCTATTACTTCGGTGGATTTAATGTTTTAGTTTTGCAAGATTAATGAATAATCCCCCAAATCAATGGAGAAAGTTTATTTAGATAACGCCGCAACAACTCCTCTTGACGAGGCTGTCTTTGAAGAAATGAAGCCCTATATGCTAGACTTCTATGGCAACCCTTCATCCATACATTCTCATGGAAGACAGGTAAGAGCTGCCATCGAAAAGGCGAGAAAGAAGGTTGCTGACTTACTCAATACTTCTCCATCCGAAATTTTCTTTACTTCTGGAGGTACGGAGGCTGATAATACAGCATTGAGATGCACGGTGGATGAATATGGCGTCAAAAACATCATCACAACTGGTTTGGAACACCATGCAGTGCTCCACACTGCGGAGATGCTGGCAAAAAGAGGAGATATCAATTTGCATTTGCTTGATGTAGATGCTCAGGGCAACATTGATATCAATCAAATTGATGAATTGCTAAAAAAGGATCCGAATACATTAGTTTCTTTGATGCACGCCAACAATGAAATTGGAACCATAAATGACATTGACGCTATCGCCAATCTCTGTCATGAGCATGGAGCAACATTCCATACAGACACGGTTCAAACAATGGGCCATTTCAAACATGATCTTCAGGAACTAAAAGCCAACTTCATCGTAGGGTCAGCTCATAAATTTCACGGCCCAAAAGGAGTAGGTTTTCTATACGTCAATCACGAGAAAAAAATTCATCCGTTTATCCATGGTGGAGCTCAGGAACGAAACATGCGCGGTGGTACTGAAAACGTCTATGGAATTATTGGATTAGCCAAAGCTCTGGAACTTGCTTATTCACATATGGATGAGCATCGCTCGCATATTGAAAGTGTGAAACAATACATGATAGATCAGCTAAAAGCCAATATTGAGGGAGTAGACTTCAATGGCACCTCTGCTGACCTGAATAATAGTTTGTACACCGTGCTGAATGTGAGTCTACCTCCGAGTGAAGACAATGACATGCTGCTTTTCAACCTGGATATCAATGGAATTTCTGCTTCTGGAGGAAGTGCCTGTAGTAGTGGCTCCAATGTCGGCTCACACGTTCTTACAGCCCTCGGTTCTGACCCAATGCGTGGTGCAGTTCGTTTTTCATTCAGTAGATTTAATACCAAAGAACAGGTAGATTACGTTATAAGTAAACTGAATGAAATTTTAGCAATTGGTGTATAGAAAAACAGCTTTACTACTTCTTCTTACTGGGTCACTTTTCTCTGCTTATTCTCAAGAGGAGCTAATTAAAAGATTTGAGATTCAATCAAATCAAAGAATTGCTGTGTCGGGAAAAGCAACTGCCGTAGTATTTAGAACGAATATATTTCAGGGTAACTCAATTGATTTGTCAATCAATGGTAAAACGGAAACCATTCCATTCGATGCTGACGGTCCTGAATTTACCTATTACAAATCACTAGATGGTGCAACACAGATTACCAGTTTTAGCTCTGATTACGCAGGATCTTTGCACTTAATCAATTCAGGGCCTGTACCAACTATAGAGCACAACACGCGAATAGCCCAGCAAGACGAATGTGATTTCACCATCAATCCAATATTGCAGAGTGATTGGCGAGCAGGATTACCTGAACCCACATACAGCAGGAGCTTCACAAATGTGGAGCATGTGATCGTACATCACTCAGCAGGATCTAATTCTGCAACCAACTATACCCAGGTGGTTCGGGACATTTATGTATATCACACAGAGTCCAATGGATGGTCAGATATTGGGTATAATTACCTAATAGCCCAAAATGGAGACTTATATGCTGGTAGAGATCCAGCTGGAGGAGAGCAGGACAATGTGCTTGGAGCACATTTTTGTGGAAGCAACAGCACGACAATGGGTATCTGCCTGTTGGGCAATTATGAAACGGCAAGTGTTACCTCAGCTACCTGGCAAACACTACAAGAATTAGCTAGTTTCAAAATCGCCAAAGAAGATCTTGATCCCACCACCTTTTCCAGTCATCCATTAGGTTCTATTGGGCATATAGCAGGCCATAGAGATGGGTGTAGCACTGCCTGTCCGGGAGAAAATGTATACAATATGCTAGGAGACCTTAGACTTGAAGTACAGGATCTTGTGAACTATTGTGGCAGGAAATTGGAAATAGGAGCCACGGACCTGGTCATTGATGCCGGAAGATCTGTCGGTTTTAGTAACCTGAGTTTCGGATATGATTCATATGTATGGCGACTGGAGGGAGCACAACCCTCCTACGCTCAGTGGAGGGATGGTGGAAATGCTTTATATATCTATGGTGGAGTATTTGATGTGCAACTAATTGGTTTAGTTGATGGGGTAGAAGAGGATACGATCACTTACAGTGATTTTGTGCAGGTAAACGATGCATTGTCCATTTTCCCAAATCCTATTAAACCTCTTCATCAATTGACCCTGGCTACTTCCAAATCAGTGAATGAGGTCATTATTCATGGACTGGATGGAAAAACTTATTATCAAAATAAGGATATCCAGAACAGAGAATTTCAGGTTCCTCCTCTGAAACAAGGACTCTATATTTTAAAGATTTATACCTCTGAAGGGTTAGAAAAACAACGACTGCTAATTAATTAGCAGTAACCAGCCCAGCCAAAGATTCCACCCAAAGAGGATCATCGTTGAGGCTTTCTACCAAATCCCATTGCTCACCACCAGCATGAATGAAATCTTCCTGGTAGGTTTCTCCAACTTCGATGGTCGTTTCGAGACAGTCAGAAACAAACGCTGGTGAGAATGCAAGTACTTTCTTAATCCCTTTCTCAGCCAATTGATGCAACACCTCCTCAGTATATGGTTGTACCCACGGATCTTTTCCCAATCGAGATTGGAAACATACGGTGTACTTTTCTTCAGGAATTCCGAGCTTTTCTGCCACAAGTCTTGTTGTGTGGAAACACTGAGCTCTGTAGCAGAACTGATTTCGCTCATGAAACTTGTTACAACAAGCTCCTAATTGACATTGGTTACCAACAGAAGCTTTTTTGATTTGTCTTTCTGGCAATCCATGATAACTGAATACGAAGTGATCGTATTCAGTTTTTTCCATCCACTTTTTACCATTATTCACAATGACTTGAAGGAATTTCTCATCTTCCAAAAACTGGGATGTAAACTTGATTTCTGGTATCACTTGCCAGTCTTTCACAATCTCCATCACCTTATCAATCACAGATCCAGTCGTTGCAGAGGCGTATTGCGGGAATAACGGAATGACATGGATGCTTGACACATTCTTTTCCTTCAATAGGTTCAGTCCTGACTCAATAGATGGACTCTGATACCTCATGGCGTAGTCTACCACATATTCATCCCCCAAAATAGAGCGTAGTGGATCCAAAAGATCCTCGGTGTAATATTTTAACGGGGAGCCACGCTCTGTAAACAACTTTCTGTATTCTGCTGCTGATTTAGGTGCTCTAAATGGTGCAATGATCAAATTAACCAGCATCCATCGTGGAACATCAGGGATGTCTATTACTCGCTTATCACTTAGAAATTCTCTAAGGTATTTCCTTACATCTGCAACACTAGTAGAATCTGGAGTGCCCAGATTAACCATTAATACGCCTTTCTTCATTACTAAAAATCTTCTTTACTACAGGATATGAGCTTCCCAAATGAACATGGCATAAACGAAAAACCGGGCAAACCGGAAGGTTGCGAAGAGCAGAAAGCGCCGGTAAGGATACTTCACTGTGCCCATTAGCATACAAATTCCGGCAAAAGGTAATGGTGTCAATGCCGCTACGATAACTAAGAATCCACCGAAGCGGTTTAAATGTTTTTCAAATCTTCCGAGATAATTTTTTCGAACCGTTCTGTAGAACTTGGTGGTACTGAAATGTGAACCAACGTAATACCCGAGCATTCCTGCCAGATAGGATATCACCGATAAGGCGATGACATTTAAAATATATTGCCAAATCATCTCCTCGCGCAATGCCCAAATCATAAAGAGCTCAGGTGGAATAATCCCAAAAACTGCTTCAGACACAAAGAATATGGAATAGATAATGGTAGGATGATCATACAAATCACCCAATATCCCTTTGAGTGTGATGTCATAGTTGGCCTCCAGGTAGAAATAACCACCAACAACAACCACCAACCAAATCAGACCTCTGAATAGATTGCGCAAGAAAAATCGGATTCTCTCTCGGCGTTCATTCTCCTGATTTAGCTCCATAAATTAATAGATTGGAATAGTGATCTTTGGAACATACGGCTGTGTTAAACTTTAGTTTACTTGGACCGGCCGCCAAAACTAAGGTTTTTCTTCGTTCTCAGCAGGTTTTAGGCTCGACTTTTCATTCATTTCATTCTTAGCATAAGTCACTTCCCAGAAAGGATCTGCCAGTTCTGTATACTTTCCGTTGAATTGAGTGAGCATCACCTTTACAGCATAATTTAGCCGATTAACTGCATCTCTGTAATAATCCAGACGGTTCATTGGATGATATATAAAGAATTTTACAATGGGAAAAGCCTCAGTTCGAAATGTACCCAACACTTTATTGGAAGACATTTTACCTTTCTCCAAAGCATTAATTGCTTGATCACAGCTCCTGGACAAACCCGTCAATAGTTCACTATATATTTTGAAGGTTTCCAGATCTGATTGAGTGTACTGTTCCACTGTTTCTTCACAATGCGCCTTTAGTATTCTTAATCCAGGCAAACTACTTGTCGATTCAGTGAATACATCTGGTTGCCATAATATTTCTCGAAAAGTAAAAATCTCCGGCAGAAGCTCAGAATCATAACCTTCATCAGATTTGAGCATCAGCAATACTTCATGTGAAATATTACTCACTACACATTTTCCAGCTACCAAATTATAAGACCAGCCCTGTTCACTGCTCTCAATTAGGTCTGAAAAATTCCATATTTCACTTAACGAGATCTTCATTTTGTAATTATTGCCCAATATAATTCATAGAAATCACTTATTTGCTTGGGGGTAAGAATCAGATTTATTGCCTTTAGTGAAATTAGTAACACAACCATAATGCTCATATGCAGGGATTTACACTAGAATATAGTATGCTTGCATAATAAATTGCCCAGTTTCTATGACTCGTAAAGCATCGCCGATTTTTTATGAAGGGAATAAGATCCTGAGGATCTCCGACCTTCCATTTTCTCAGTCCACACTGTTCTCAGGATGGGTACAGCCAAGCAACTTCGTGGTTCTAGGAGAACGTAATGATTTTGACTGTGTCAAATATGAAGATTACGAATACTGGTACCAAAACTATTTCATCGGTGAGCGTGATCTGGATGAAATGATTTAGAATTATCAATTCCAACTTTAAGTCACTTTACTCTTTCCTAAAATTCTCCTAATTTCCCCACATGGATAAAAGGTGGGTGTTGTCGGAATCGTTTGATCAAAATCAAAAAGAAACTCTTTCACAAGAGCTGAACATCAATACCCAACTCGTAGAATTATTACTTCAAAGAGGCATCGAAACATTCGAAGATGCCAAGACCTTCTTCCGCCCTTCACTCAATGATTTACATGACCCTTTCTTGATGAAAGGAATGGATATAGCAGTTAACAGGCTCTGTGATGCTATTTTTTCGCAAGAGAAAATCATGATCTACGGAGATTATGATGTGGATGGTACTACGTCTGTCTCGCTGATGCATGGTTTTCTTGGAAAATTTTCAGAGCATCTGACCTACTACATCCCTGATAGATATACTGAAGGATATGGTATCTCCACCAGAGGAATTGAAAAGGCAAAGGAAGATGGCATTCATCTAATTATTAGCCTGGATTGTGGAATTCGAGCAGTTGACAAAGCAAAATTGGCAAACTCATATGATATTGACCTAATTATTTGCGATCACCACTTACCAGGAGACGAACTACCAAATGCACTGGCAATTTTGGACCCCAAACAAGCGGATTGTAAATACCCATACAAAGAACTTTCTGGCTGTGGTGTAGGGTTCAAACTCCTTCAAGGCTTTTGTATGCAAAACTCCATTGATCTGGAAGAACTTTTCCATTTCATGGACCTTTTGGCAGTAAGTATTGCTTCAGATATTGTCCCGATAACTGGGGAAAATCGAGTGATGGCCTTTTATGGTTTAAAAAAACTGAATCATTCCCCGTGCCCTGGACTTCAAGCCCTCATTGATGTTTCCGGATTAAAAGGTGAACTTGATATCTCCAGCATCGTCTTTTATATAGGGCCTAGAATCAATGCCACTGGCAGGTTAACACATGCTCATGACTCTGTAAGACTACTAACTGCAAAGGACCCAAGTGAAACGGAGGCATTTGCAGAAGTACTGAATGCTAAAAACCGTGAGAGAAAGGATTTTGACAAGTCAATAACGGAAGAAGCACTCGAAATGGTAGAGGCAGATGAGCAATTAAAAACTGCTAGAAGTACTGTTCTTTTTAAAAATGACTGGCACAAAGGGGTCATAGGAATAGTGGCATCACGATGTATCGAAAAATATTACCGACCAACCATCATTTTGACGGAATCATCAGAAAAAGCTACTGGAAGTGCCCGATCCATTGAAGGATTTGACATCCATGACGCCATTTCACAATGCAGTGACTTGCTAGAACAATTCGGAGGTCACACACATGCTGCAGGCTTGACCATGTCAATAGATAATGTTCCTGCTTTTCAGCAAAAATTTGAGGAGATCGTTGCTAGCACCATAGCAAGTGACATTCTTTCACCAAAAATTGATGTGGATCTAGAAGTTGATCTGGATTTCGTCAATTATAAGAATTACTCTATTATCAAACAGATGTCACCATTTGGTCCACATAACCAAAAGCCCATCTTCATCAGCAGAAATGTCCAGCTGAAGTACCCAGCCAAAATCATGAAAGAAGAACATTTAAAAGTCTGCATATATCAAGATGGCCAGGAATTCGTTTATGATGCTATAGGGTTTGGATTGGCAGAAAAAGCAGCACTACTAGAAAGTAATAAGCTGTTTGACATTGCTTATCAAATCGAGGAAAATGAATACCGAGGAAACAAAAGCCTGCAATTGAATATTAAGGATGTAAAAATTGCTTGATATCTTGCAGGGCCAAAGCACATTATGGAGTTAAGAGCAGAGAACTTAGTAAAGAAGTACAAGAAGCGAAAGGTAGTGAACGACATCTCCGTGTCCGTAAACCAGGGAGAAATCGTGGGGTTACTAGGTCCAAATGGAGCAGGTAAAACCACTTCATTCTATATGATTGTTGGTTTGATCAAACCAAACGATGGTCATATCTACCTGGATCAGGAGGATATTACTGATTTGGCCATGTATCGCCGAGCCAAAAAAGGCATCGGTTATCTAGCTCAAGAAGCCTCTGTTTTTAGAAAGTTATCTGTAGAGGACAACATCCTTGCAGTTTTGGAAATGACCAACCTCAGCAAAGCCGAGCAGAGGGAAAAAATGGAAGGTTTGCTAGAGGAGTTCAGTTTGACCCATGTGCGCAAAAACCTGGGTATGGTACTGTCTGGAGGAGAGAGAAGGCGAACGGAAATTGCTCGTGCGCTAGCAGTAGATCCTAAATTTGTGCTGCTGGACGAGCCATTTGCTGGTGTAGACCCCATTGCTGTAGAAGAAATTCAATCGATCGTTTCAAAACTTAAAGAGAAAAATATTGGTATCTTAATTACCGATCACAACGTGGATGAGACCCTGTCCATCACGGACAGAGCTTATCTAATGTTTGAAGGTAATTTATTGAAAGCTGGCACCCCTGAAGAACTAGCAGCCGATGAGCAAGTGAGAAGAGTTTACCTTGGTAAAAACTTTGAGCTGAAAAGACCAAAAATGACTTAATGGAAATCATCAATTCCATATTAACCTGGGTCATGAAGAAACGAATTCATGACATAGAACTCTTCATGAAGTATCCTCATGAAGTACAGGAAGAACTGCGATCATCACTTTTGATCAAGGCTGCCAAAACAGAATATGGAATTAAGAATGGATTCGAGTCCATTACCTCCGCTGAGGAATTCCGCAGAAATGTTCCGGTTGTTGCCTACGAGGACCTTTTCCCATACATAGAGCGGTTGATGAAAGGTCGCCAAAATGTACTTTGGCCCACCGAAGTGCGCTGGTTCGCTAAGTCCTCTGGTACCACCAACGCTCGTAGTAAATTCATACCCGTTTCAAACGAAGCACTGGAAGACTGTCATTACAAAGGAGGTAAAGACCTGCTATCCATCTATGTGAATAATTACCCTGAAACAAAGATGTTTACGGGTAAAAACCTGGTGATAGGAGGAAGCCAACAAGTCAACCAGTTTGATAAGAATGCCAAATCCTATTATGGAGATGTGTCAGCTGTCCTGATTAAGAATTTACCTTTCTGGGCACAAATGGTAAGAACTCCATCGCTAGACATAGCGCTAATGGATGAATGGGAGGAGAAGATCGAAAAGATGGCTCATTATACTGCGGATGAGAATGTCACTTCCATCTCTGGAGTTCCAACATGGACCATAGTGCTATTGGAGAGAATTTTAGAAATCAAAGGAGCCAAGTCCGTTCTGGACGTTTGGCCAAATTTGGAAGCATTCATTCATGGGGCTGTTGCCTTCCAACCCTACAGACATCTATTCAAAAGTTTGATTCCTTCGGATCAAATGCGATACATGGAAACCTACAATGCATCTGAGGGATTTTTTGGGATTCAGGATCAGACTGACTCTACAGAAATGCTACTCATGTTGGATTATGGAATCTACTATGAGTTCATTCCTGCAGATCAGTGGGATGAAGAAAATCCAAAAACCATTGGCTTGGAAGACGTAGAAGTGGGCAAAAACTACGCAATAGTTATTACCACTAATTCTGGTTTATGGCGCTACAAAATAGGGGATACAGTGAGATTCACCTCCGTGAACCCTTATCGAATCAAGATTAGTGGTCGTACAAAGCATTTCATCAATGCTTTTGGCGAAGAATTAATTATTGAAAACGCTGAAGAGGCCATTTCATTGGCTTGTGAGCGCACTTCTGCTGAAATGGAAAACTTCACTGCAGGCCCCAAATATCTGGATGCTGGCACCAAGGGGTGCCATGAATGGATTATAGAGTTCAATCGTGAGCCTGATGATCTTGACCGTTTCAAACAGATTTTGGACGAAAAGCTAAGAGAGATTAATTCCGATTATGATGCTAAGCGTCACAAAGACCTGGCACTAGTTGCTCCTATCGTCCATAATGTTCCAAAAGGAACATTCTACAACTGGATGAAGAGTAGAGGTAAGCTTGGAGGGCAAAATAAGGTACCGAGACTATCCAATAACAGGGAGTACCTCGATAGCCTTATTGGCGTATTCGTTTAGTCTTTCACTTCCACCACAAATAGATCCAGATCCCCTGAAGAATAAATACGATTGGATGATATCAACCCAGTCTTATTATCAGAACTAATCGAAAAACTAATATCATCATCAACAGAATTCACAGGTAATCCGGCATTTATTGGTTTACCCCAGAGATTGGTATCTGGATCCATCTCTACGTAATAAATATCACACTTGCCCAAACCACCTGGTCTGTTGGATGAAAAATAGAGTCGAGAACGGTCTTCAGTTAAAAACGGGTAATCCTCATCATAGGTACCATTCACCTGGCCGGGAATTGGTGTGGGGTCCATCCACTCTCCTGTGGACCTCAATTTGTAGGACTCATAAAGATCCAAATGTCCTCCATCGACCTTTTTAGAAAAAATCACTCGATTACCATACCTGTTCATGTAAATGTGATGAGCATCTTGTAAAAAAGCAAGATCCAAATCCTCATGTACATTCCAACTACCACCGGTTACATCCACCTTTTGCAAATGCTTATTGTCAGGATCTAAAAATACCAGTGACTCTTTTACATTCAGTACATTCAAGAACTCTGAGGGTATTTTTGTAGGTGAAATAACCTCCGGAGCATTCCATCCATAGGAACCTTTGTCCGTTTTGTAAACCTCAAAAGAGCCCTGTCCATTTCTATCAGACATGAATATTAGCTGATCTCCTCCACTCATAAAAGCTCCAGGTAAATCTGCATAACGTGAATTAATTGGACTCTCCAGTGGAGCAATAACCATTTTTTCTGATGCTCCCTGAATCAACAAAAGTTTAGTCTCAGCATCAGACTTATAAAATTCAGACCCTTTTGAGTAATGAATATCGTTTAGAAACATATTGAAAGACTCTTCGGCCTCTGCAAGCTGAAACCGTCTGAGCTGTACTCTTCCAAGCCAGTAGTTAAATAGCTCATCTGATTCAGGTGTGTCTTTGAACGCTAGCAGTTTATCAATTGGTGTGTTGCGATATTTAAAGCTAAGCAATGCGCAAATCACAGACCTGTAATTGGTATCCTCGTAATCAGGGATGTAGCTAAAGGCATCGAGAGCCATTTCAAACTCGTCTGACTCCATCAATTGCACAGCATCTGCATAAATCTGAGCATCTTCCTGGGCAAAAAGCAAAGAGCTATAGCATAACACCAATGCAAAAAATATTGGTTGGAATATCCTCAACATAGTAGTCTAATAGTTGGTTAGTGATACAGAAATTAAGAAGAAATATGAAGATTTCATAATTCGGATATTTCTATAAATCACTGAAATTCAGAGTAATAGACCAATCTATTGCCATTATTTCATCATTGTCACATTCTATTAAAAATATGATTTTCCTGACTGCATTTTTTTCTTGAATCTTAAGAAGATGGAAATTTTCAATAAGATGAAAATTATTCTATTCTGAATGGTGAGTAACGTAGTTTTCCCATTTGTCCAGCACATTTACGAAATCCTCAGGAAGATCTGAATCAAATTGCATCTGTTTTTTACTGACAGGATGAATAAAGCCTAAAGACTTGGCGTGTAGTGCCTGGCGAGGCATCACTTTGAAGCAGTTTTGCACAAACTGCTTGTACTTTGAAAACACGGTTCCTTTTAAGACTTGGTCGCCTCCATAAGTGGCATCATTAAACAGTGTATGACCCAAATATTTCATGTGTGCACGAATCTGATGAGTCCTTCCTGTTTCTAAGTTGCACTGGATCAAACTCACATACCTAAGAGTTCTTAAGGTCTTGTAATGTGTAATGGCTGTTTTGCCAAAATCGCCTTTTGGAAAGGCCATTGTAATACGACGATCCTTCAAACTACGACCCACATTTACATTGATGGTACCATCTGCAGGATCAGGCTCTCCCCAAACCAAGGCATAGTAGGTCCTTTCAATGCTATGGTCAAAAAATTGCTTGGCCAGCCCATTCATGGCTTGCTCCGTTTTAGCAATTACAAGGAGCCCAGAGGTGTCTTTATCAATGCGATGCACCAATCCCGGCCTACCTTCATTACCTTTCATTTCAGGTAGGTTTTGGAAATGAAAAGCCAGCGCATTGACCAAAGTTCCTGTCCAGTTTTGATAGGCAGGATGCACCACCATCCCTGCAGGCTTGTTAACCACCAGTAAATACTCATCTTCAAAAACAATGTCTAGTGGGATATCCTCTGGTACGACATCCTCATCTCTGGGAGGCTCGGAAATGTAAACCTGTATGGAATCACCGGGATGTATTTTGTAGTTTGGTTTGATCTGCTGACCATTTACCTTCACAAAACCATCTTTGATTCCTTGTTGAATTTTATTTCTAGTCACATTTGGAAGACGGTCAATCAAGAACTTATCAACTCTCAAAATTGCCTGATTTGGGTCGGCAATGATGTGGTGTTGTTCAAATAACTCTTCTTCTTGTCCTTCTTCTTCTATTTCAGCCATGCTGCAAATTTATCTAACTTCGAGTTATGGCCACTCTTCCTTCACCAGTTGAACCACTATTTGATGAATTATTTGCACAAAACAATTTAAAAGTAAGTGTGAAAAGAGATGACTTAATTCATCCAGATATCATGGGGAATAAGTGGAGAAAGCTCAAATACAATGTCCAGGAAGCCAAAAAGCTGGGCTACTCAGGCCTATTAACCTTTGGAGGAGCCTATTCCAATCACATAGCAGCTACTGCAGCTGCTGCACACGAGAATGAATTAAAATCAATTGGTCTAATTCGGGGGGATGAGCTCAATGAAACATCCAACCATACGTTGAGATTCGCAAGTACTAAAGGTATGCGACTAGAGTTCTTGACAAGAAATTCCTTCGCAACGAGTAAATCTTCAATCAATGAAATTCAAAACAAATACCCTAATTACTATGTGCTACCCGAAGGTGGAACCAACTATTTGGCAATTGAGGGGTGTGCGGAGATTGTTTATGAATTAAAAGAAAAATATGACTACCTCATTACACCTTATGGAACAGGAGGCACGATGGCTGGTATACTCAAAGGAATGAGGAATGAAGGAAAACTAATCGGAATTTCCTCACTGAAAGGTGACTGGATGGACGAAGATTTCAGTTTGCTATTGAAAAAGAATAAGATAGGTTTTAAGAACTACCAGATAATGAAGGATTTCCATTTTGGTGGTTATGGACGGGTATCCGACCAATTAATTGACCTAATTAATCGAATCAAACAAAAATTTGACCTCCAATTGGACCCAATTTACACTGGGAAGATGTATTTTGGTGCTTTGAAACTGATTGAAGAAGGTTTTTTTGAGTCAGGATCGGAGATTCTTATGATCCATACTGGGGGTTTACAGGGGATTGCCGGTTATAATGAAAAGGCCAAAAAAAAGATCCTGGTTTAGTTTCGAATTAACGAGTTTTGTAACCGTGAAGAAATCACTTGCCGCCGCTTTACTTATAACACTCGCTTGCATTGGTTGCAATGTGGGTGAAATAGATTTCTCTAATCTGGAGAAGCCTACCTTAGAGCCTAGTGTTGCTATTCCCCTGGGGTCACTTTCCTACACCATGCGTGAGCTAATAGACAAGGCAGGAGATTCTCAACTGAATCTTTCTGAAGATAGTACATCCCTTATCCAACTTGTTTACTACGATACAGCAAGCTTCAATTCAGGTAGCGAAATTATCTCAATAGAAGATGTAGTCAACACCGAAAAAATCTTTGTAGATCAGGTCAATCCTACAAGTGAAAGTCAGGTAATAGATGTTGATCAAAACTTTGTATTTCGGTACCCCTCAGAGAATGATGAACAAGTAGACAGCATCTTCTATAAATCAGGAGAGATGATCATGTCCGTCACTTCATTTCTTTCCCATGAAATCACCTATGACATTTCGATTGCCAATACAATCAATATTGCGACCAATGAGAGTGTTCGATTTGCAGGAAATTTGAATGGAAATAGTACCACAAGTAGCTCAGTAAATCTGGAAGGATATAAAACACAACTTTCCTTTGACGAAGCGCAAGGCAATGTTTTTGGGCTAAGCGCAGACATTTCGATCTTTGTTGGTCCCGGAGAAGGTATCGCTATTAATGACAGTATTGAAATCAAGCTTACTTACCAAGACCAGGAATTTAGTGTCATTTACGGAAAGTTTGGGCAAGACACTCTTGATGTAGGTAATGAAACCCTTGATGTCAAGTTTTTCTCCTATCTCGGTGAAAGTGGGCTGCGATTTGGAAGTCCAGAAATCAATTTTCAATTCTCTAGCTCTTTTGGCCTTCCTTTAGGTGTGTTGTTCAATGGCATGTATGGTGTGGATAGCACTGCCACTGGCAATGACACCATTTACCTGACTGGTAGTGCCGCCACAAACCCTCAAATAATAGAAAGTGCCGCTAATCCAGGTGAGTTTACCGAATCAACTATTTCGTTGAATTCACAAAATTCATCCCTCAGAGCACTATTAGGGGTGTCCCCAAATACGATTGGTTTCAGTCTAAATTCCATTACTAATCCGGATGATCCAAACGCTTCCAATTTTGTAATGGATAATAGCCAGATCTCCACCAACATAGAAATCAAACTACCCATGGAGCTATCACTTGATGGTGTCACTCAAGATGTATTCTTTGATCTGGGTGGTGGGTTAGATTTTGACAAGTCAGATTCAGTGAGTATTCGATTGGTGTCAGATAATGAATTCCCTTTTTCGGCGCAGGTAGCTCTTGAAATTCTAAATGACAATGATTCTGTCCTTCACTCAGTTCCTTCTAAACTGGTACTTGAAGCCCCGTTCTTGAATTTACAAGGCGTGGTAACCCAGAGCAGAAGACAAGTGTCAGATATACCTATCAATAGCGATGGAATAGATGCCCTGGCTGAAGGAAGCAGACTTAAACTTATTCTCACCCTAAACACCCCCTCCAGCAATAGAGACATATTTGTGAAAATACTAGCAGACTACCAACTTGATGTACAGGTATCTGCAGTAGGCAAACTGAATATTAAACTATGAGGTTGAAGCTTAAAATACCGTTTCTAATTGTTACTGTCTTCTTTGCCATTGGAACCTTTGCTCAGACGGGCATTAGTTTCTACAATCTAGGAAACGCCACATTCCAAAATAGCTTTTACAATCCTTCATACCTCCCAGAGGGAAAGATATTCATTGGTTTACCTGTTCTATCAGGTGTTCATGTCAACATCAACAATAAGTTTGATTATTCAGATGCCATTGTCAGAACAGAATCTGGTAATCAAATTGATTTAAATGGGTTTTTAGCTTCATTACAAAGAAATAACTACGTGAGTACGTCAGTTGATATAGGGCTTTTTCATTTAGCTTATACCGCAAACAATGGCATGCATTTTTCGCTTTTCGCAAATGAGCGGGTAGAATCAGATGTGATGTACTCCAAGCAATTGATGCAGTTTGCTATAGAAGGCAACTTGACACTTCTTGGTGATGCCGTAAAAATTGATAAAACAAAAATGTCTTCAACCTATTTCAGAGAAATTGGGGTAGGTTTTGGTGGGGCCATTCCATCATTAAAAATGAATGTAGGAGCGAGATTGAAATACCTTCAAGGTATTGCCAATGCAAGTACCTCCAACTATACCGCTCAACTGACCACTAATAATATTGACTATCAGCTAGATTTGGACTTGAAAGATGCGGCGCTAAGAACAAGCGGATTTGATGTATTACAAGGCAAATCAACTATAGACCCGGTTAGCTACATAATCTACAATGGAAATGCGGGTGTCTCTGCTGATTTTGGTATGTCTATGGACGTAAACAAATATGTAAACTTCTCTGCATCAATAGTAGATCTTGGTTTTATTTCCTGGAAAGAAGACATCACCAACTATACCATTCCAGATACAGTGATGAGGTATAGCGGATTAAACCTTAAAGACCCGAGTAATCTTGAGCAAAATATTGAGGACTCGTTGATCAACCGCTTTAAGAATAGAATGGTGAAAACCAGTGATGCCTACACTACTGGCTTAAACCCTAAGGTGTATACCAGTATTGCCTACAAAACACCTTTAGGTGGTGAGATTATAGGATCTTTGGGAACCAGATATCTTAAAGGCAACTTCAATTATTTGATTGGTGCGGGATACCGTCATCGTTTTGGAAAATACTTTGTAGGTTCTGCCAGTGTAACCCGTCTTCCACAACAATTCATGAATATCGGAGCGGGACTATCCATCAAAGGAGGACCGGTTCAATACTACTTGGCTGTCGATCATATTTGGAACTTCGACCTCACTAAAGCTAAAGCGTTTGACTTCCGGACAGGAATGAATATCATCATTGGAAAAAAATCCAATACTAAAAGTGAATCTCCATTCGGCCAAAAAAGCTCTATCAAACAACCCAAATCCAGAGCATCTTCTAATAGTTTCCTTGGTAAGAAGGTGAAGGTAAAAGATCAAGAAGGCATCTATACGATCATCAAAAAACAAAATCGAAGAAAGAAAAAAGATTACTCAAACCCTGAAGCAGACATACCATCCGAAAACGAGTATTACGAAGGAGAGGTAATCAGTGAGGCCATTCCGTCAGAAACCACCAAGAAAGTATTTGGGGGTAAGAGTGATCCGATCCCGTCAGAAAGTAAGAAACTACGAAGTGGAAAAAGTGACCCGATACC
The DNA here is from genome assembly GCA_002729235.1 of Rickettsiales bacterium. Lineage (GTDB taxonomy): Bacteria > Bacteroidota > Bacteroidia > Cytophagales > Cyclobacteriaceae > Marinoscillum. Next base: position 41,725 of record PBTY01000067.1, read on the forward strand.
AGGATCAAAAAAGAAAGTAAGAGCTGGAAAAAGTGATCCAATCCCTAAAACCAAGAGGAAAGCAACAGGAGGCAAAAGCGACCCAATTCCATCTTCCAAAAAAAGAGTAAGAGGTGGTAAAAGTGACCCAATTCCATCTGGAGGCAGAAAGGTGAAAACGAAAAGGAGTGCACCAATTCCGAAAGGCAAGAAAAAGAAGAAAAACTAGTTGAATAGGTCGGCAAATGCATCCGACAATTTGCTAAAGGCTTTTACCTCAATATCAAACTTGGACAGATCAACTCCCTTTATGTTGTGCGTAGAAACATAGATTTGAGAAAAACCTAGCCTTGCTGCTTCTGTTATTCGGGACTCAATACGATTAACTGCTCGTATCTCTCCTCCTAATCCTACTTCAGCTGAAAAACAAATCGAACTTGGAATAGCTATATCATCAAATGATGAATAAATACCTGCACAAATAGATAAGTCCAGTGCCGGATCATTCACCTTAATACCACCTGCCATATTCAGAAATATATCCTGAGCACTTAAGCGTATGCCAAGTCTCTTTTCCAGAACAGCAAGAAGCATATTTAGCCGCTTGACATCAAAACCGGTAGTACTTCGCTGAGGATTACCATAGGTAGCTGGACTCACAAGTGACTGCACTTCTATCAGCAATGGTCTGTTTCCTTCCAACGTAGCTCCAATAGCAACACCACTTAAAAAGCCTTCTCGAGGAGAAATTAACACCTCCGATGGATTGGTTACTTCGCGTAATCCCGACTCGCGCATTTCATAAATGCCGAGCTCAGAAGTAGACCCAAACCTGTTCTTTGATGTTCTTAAAATTCGATACGACAAGTGTCTATCACCTTCAAACTGCAGAACAGTATCCACCATATGCTCCAGAACTTTAGGCCCTGCAATAGCACCATCTTTATTGACGTGACCAATCAAGAATACAGGCACATTGGTTTGCTTGGCATATTTCATCAACTTACCAGTACACTCGCGCACCTGGGAAATAGACCCTACTGAGGCTTCGATATTATCTGTATACAATGTCTGAATAGAATCAATAATTAGCACGTCTGGTTTGAGCTGTGCAGCGTGTGTTAGAATGTCTGATAGAGCGGTTTCTGCTAGCAAATAGCAATTTTCCGCATCGATACCAATTCGTTCTGCACGCATCCTGATTTGTTCCAAACTCTCTTCTCCAGAAGCGTAGAGCGTCTTTACCGTTTTCATCTGTATGGCCACCTGCAGTAGCAATGTTGACTTACCAATTCCTGGCTCTCCACCGATCAAAACTAAGGAACCAGGCACTATTCCTCCTCCCAGAGTTCTATCCAGTTCTCCACTCCCGGTTTCAATACGATGATGATTGTCAAACTGTAGTTCCTGAATCTTTGTCGGCTTGTTTCTAGGCCTGGACTCGTCTTGCCAGATTTCCTTCTCCGATGATCCTGAGGATTTAGATACAATCTCCTCTACATAGGTATTCCACTCACCACAGGCAGGACATTTGCCCACCCATTTAGGGGAATTCGCACCGCAGTTTTGACAGTAGAAAGTAGTCTTTGTTTTAGCCAAGGTTTTCAGGTTATCACACCAAAGTTAGCATAGCTGAACATAGCTACCCAACCACATGATATCATCGGCATATGGTCTGATAGTATTTTGAACCTTCTCATCATGAAAATGACCTTCAAATTCAACGAAGAATACATATTTAAACGTCGTTCCTTTCTTTGCAGGCCTACTTTCTACTTTGCACAAGTTAATTCCTGCATTTTGGAAGTTCTGTAAGAACCGTACCAAGGCCCCAGGCTCATCAGGAAGCTTGGCTATAACGGAGGTCTTGTCCTGGCCACTCATTTGGTTGACAAAATTCTGGCTGATGATCAAAAACCGTGTTTGGTTATCAGCTGAATCCTGAATGTTCTGATAAAGAATAGGTAAACCATATTGACGAGCTGCAATTGGAGCACAGATAGCCGCAGCTCCTTCTTCCTCACCAGCCATTTGACACGCACGACTTGTTGAGCTCACCGGAACCAACTTCACATCATGTTTGAAATAGTCATTCAAGAAATTTTTACACTGTCGAAAAGCGATATCTCTAGAGTACACCACTTTTACATTTTCCAGATTATCTTCTTTACTGGCAAAAGCAAAATGAATTGGTAAAACAATCTCTGCTGCTATGGTCAGTTTATGTTGAGCTAACAAATCAATAGTTTCCTGAACCGTTCCTTCTTGATTGTTTTCTATCGGCACAACTCCAAATCGTGCTCTGGATGTTTTTACAGATTCAAATACTGAAGGAATTGTATCCAAAGGAATGTAGTCACTCATTGCTCCATATCGACTTTCGGCCGCCTGGTGCGTGAAACTACCTTCTGGACCGAGATAAGCAATGCGCTCGGGTAATTCGTAATTTCTACTTACAGCAAAAATTTCAAAAAATATCGCTTCAATCGCCGCACGGCTCAGTATACCGTTACTATTTGCCTCCAATCTATCCACTATAGCCTTCTCTCTTTCAGGCCTGTATATAGCACTATTGTCATTGCGCTTAAGAGCACCTACCTCTTTCACAATATCCATTCTGCGATTGAGCAATTTGATCAACTCATCGTCAATTTCATCTATCTGTTTTCTTAGCTCGTCTAGCATCTCACGCTTCTCAAAAGTTGAAAAGCTAAAATAACCTTTTGCCTGAACAATAACGAGCAAAATTGAGATTGGTAAAATGATAGTGTTCCGTTAATTTTGGCGCTCAATTACTAAACCACCTACCCGCTCAAACTTTAGCTGGTACAATTACATTGGACATGAAAAGAGACGAACAAATCTTTGAGTTAATCGAAGCAGAAAAGAAAAGACAAATCGAGGGAATCGAATTAATTGCTTCGGAGAACTTCACCTCTCCACAGGTGATGGAAGCTGCGGGTAGCGTGTTGACCAACAAATATGCTGAAGGACTCCCTGGTAAAAGATATTATGGTGGATGTGAAGTGGTTGATAAAGTTGAGACTTTAGCGATTGAGCGAATCAAAGAATTGTTTGGCGCAACCTGGGCTAACGTGCAACCCCACTCTGGAGCACAAGCCAATGCAGCCGTATTCCTGGCATGTCTACAACCGGGCGATAGCATTTTGGGATTTGATCTCTCCCATGGAGGTCACTTATCTCATGGTTCTCCGGTTAACCTATCAGGTAAATACTATAATGCAAACTTCTACGGTGTTGAAAAAGAAACTGGCTTGATCAACATGGACGTGGTGGAAGAAACCGCTAAGAAGGTTCAGCCTAAGATGATCATCTGTGGTGCCTCGGCATATTCTAGAGATTGGGATTACGAAAGATTCAGAGTTATTGCTGATGAAGTTGGGGCTGTACTACTAGCAGACATCTCTCACCCATCAGGACTTATTGCAAGAGGTTTATTGAATGATCCATTGGATCACTGCCATATTGTGACTACCACTACTCACAAAACATTGAGAGGACCAAGAGGTGGTTTGATCATGGTGAGAGAAGACAATGACAATCCATTTGGCATCACTACTCCAAAAGGAGTTGTAAGAAAAATGAGTTCAATCCTTGATTCAGGAGTTTTTCCAGGCACACAAGGAGGACCATTAGAGCACATCATTGCAGCAAAAGCGGTAGCATTTGGTGAAGCTCTTTCTGATGAATACATGAATTATGTACTGCAAGTGCAGAAAAATGCGAAAGTGATGGCACAAGCATTCATAGATAAAGGATATGATTTGATTTCCGGGGGAACAGACAATCATTTAATGCTGTTAGACCTAAGATCTAAAGGTATTACCGGTAAGGATGCTGAAAATGCGCTGATCCAGGCGGATATTACCGTCAATAAAAACATGGTACCTTTTGATGATAAATCCCCGTTCATCACCTCTGGTATCAGGGTAGGTACTGCGGCCATCACCACCCGTGGAATGAAAGAAACAGACATGGCTAAAACTGTAGACTTCATTGATGCGGTGTTGAGTAACCATGAAAACGAAGCAAAACTAAAAGAAGTGAAATCTGCAATTAATGAGTGGATGACAAACTTCCCATTATATTCATAAGCATATATGCCCCTAGATCAGATAGAGGAAGAGGTAGAAATGAGCTTTCTGGACCACCTGGAAGAGCTCAGGTGGCATTTGATAAGGTCATTAGGGGCCATTATGGTCTTTGCCGTAGCAGCATTTTTTGCAAAAGCTCTGGTATTTCATACTATTTTGCTCGGCCCAAGTCGAATAGATTTCTTGACTTACAGATGGCTGTGTCAGCTTTCGGAAATACTGAATACTGAAGCTCTTTGTATTGATGAATTGCCTTTTATCATACAGAGTAGAAAAATGACAGGTCAGTTTTCTATGCACGTCACTTCATCATTTGTGGTGGGTATAATCTGTGCTTTTCCTTATGCATTCTGGGAAATCTGGAGGTTCATAAAACCTGGACTTTATCCTAAGGAAAGAAATGCAGCAAGAGGTGCAACGTTCTTTGTGAGCTTACTCTTCATTATAGGTGTTGTATTTGGGTATTTCATTGTGACTCCACTATCTGTGAATTTCCTAGCCAATTACCAGTTGGACCCAAGTATTCTCAATGAGTTTGATATCATTTCTTATATCTCTACAGTGATTACATTGGTTTTGGCCTGTGGGATCTTATTCCAGCTTCCTATTGTTGTATATTTTCTGACCAGGGCAGGATTGATCACTCCTGAGATCATGAGAACTTATAGAAAGCATGCAATCATTGTGATACTGATATTAGGTGCGATGTTAACTCCGCCAGATCCATTTAGCCAAATACTGATTGCAATGCCATTATTTGGTTTGTATCAGGTGAGTATCTTCATTTCAGCCAGAGTCATTAAAAAAGAACAATCCACAGAACTCCAAAAAGTCGATGAGTAAGAAAATAGCAATTGGTGGCGATCACGCCGGTTATTACCACAAAGAAAAAATGGTCAAATTCCTGGAATCGAAAGGATATGAAGTACAGGATTTTGGTCCTTTCTCTGCGGATTCCGCCGATTACCCAGATTTTGTCCATCCTGTTTGTGATTCAATTGAATCTGGAAATCATGATTTTGGAGTGTTAATCTGTGGTTCCGGTCAAGGAGTTACCATTACGGCTAACAAGCATCAAAATATTAGAGCCGCACTTTGTTGGGATACGGATTTAGCTGAAGTGACCCGACAGCACAATAACTCTAATGTCATTTGCCTCGCTGCCAGATGGACTGCTTACGAATTGGCCGAATCGATTGTAGAAACGTTCCTAAACTCAGAATTTGAAGGCGGAAGACATCAAAGAAGAGTGGATAAAATCAGTTGCTGATTTTCTGATAATGATTAGCCCCCGATTGCTCATAGCTTTTAGCAAATTCGGGGAACCTCTGAAAAATGGTCGGAGCAATACCTAATTCGTCATGGATCAGATCAGGTTCAGAGGTGGTAATCCCGTAAAACATGCCAGAAACCCCATCGAAATAATTGAGTTGTTCAATTTTACGATTGCTCACAAAAGGATCTAAAAAAGGACCTCCTAAGTGATAATTCCGATAGTCATTAATCTCCAGACCAATACCCATCAAAGTTTCCTCTGACTGCTCATTTCCTCTATTGTCATTAGCTACAATTAATGCATCAATGACAGTAGAATTCATCCAAAAATAGGGATAGGCAACCAACCCGATGATAAGCCCATATGGCAACAAAATTTTCCAAAACCGTCTTTTAAGCCCTAGGAAATAATACACCAGGAAAAAGGTAATTGACGGAACAAAAAAGACTAAGTCTGCTGTCATCAAATCACTGCTCAGAAATAATATTCCAAAACCAGCAACAATGAATAAGAGCATAACTTGCTGCATTTTTTGCTGAAAGTTGGTGACTCTTTGAGTAAACACAACTGAAATACCCAACAGCAATGCTAAAATTAAGAAGGCACTGATCTTAATCAACTCAAGGAAACCAACATACCAAACCTTATCTCTCAAAAACGGAGTAACGAAAAAGTCAAACAATAAATCTGCACTAGCATCAAACCAATAGTAATAGCCCCAGATAATTATAAAGACAACAGAAGCACCATATACGAACATTAGAATTCTACGTGCTACCGCCGAGGAAAACAAAATCAAACTCAATAAGAAAATGACAAAGAAGATTACCGAGGGCAAATAGCACATCAGTGCCAGTCCCAGATAAATGCCACTGTAAAGAAACAACTCATCCGTAATCACATTATCGATCCTTCTGAAGACATGGTTTAGCGCCATGATGATAAAAGTAACCGAAATCAACTGTGGACTTAATGAAAAAAAGTCCATAGTAGCGCTCATGCAGATCACATAGACAAATGCTGGTAGATAGTTGTTTTCATTATATGCTTTGTTTCTTATGAGCAGACCATTGAGCATACTGGCCTGAATGGTGATCAGCAAAGTGCTAAAAATAACATGAACCCATCTGCTTTTGCCAAAAATAATATCGAGCCATTTGTAGAAAAAAACCGCAACCGGCCCTGTGTAATCATACAGGTCACGATACATGGTAAACCCATCTCCTAATCGCTGACCAACTAATAACCATTTCAACTCGGGAATGGATAATGGAAGCCCCACAACAAGCCATACCACACGTATGGTAACTAGAATTAGGAATACAAATATGATCCGGTATGGATCGTTTATTCTGAAAAACTGGAGCAAAATGAGATGTTTTCTGGTCTTTAGCGTTCGAAATTAACAAATTAAATTGATGGTAGGTGATGCAAAATCGCTGATATTTGCAAGATGACACAGAGTAAGAGACAAGTAAAGTTTGGCAGACAGATCCAAAAAGACTTAGGTGAGATCTTCCAGAAAGACCCGAGACATTATTTTGGGAACAGTCTGGTTACTGTAACCGGAGTAGAAATGTCCCCAGACCTCAGCCTTGCAAGGGTATATCTAAGTGTCTTTCCCATCAAAGATGCCGAAGACGTGTTTTTCAATCTGGATGAGAAAAAGAGTGAAGTAAGAAGACATTTGGGAAACAAAATAGGCAAACAAGTAAGAATTGTACCGGAGATTGCGTTCTTCCATGACAACACAGAAGAGGAAGCGTCCAAAATGGACCAATTGATAGATAGCCTTCATATTCCTCCAGCAGACAAAAACGACGAAGAAGAATAGTGAATCTTTCCTACTTCATAGCAAGGAGATATTTCTTATCCAAGAAGAAAAAGAGCTTCATCAACGTGATATCCATCATCTCAATGTTGGTAGTTGCTATCGGCACTATGGCATTGGTGATCGTACTTTCTGTTTTCAACGGGATGGAAGATTTACTTCGTGGACTTTATGGAAGTGTGGATTCCAATTTAGTAGTTAAACCGGCTCATGGCAAGAGTTTTGACTATACTAATGATATACACCAAGCTATTGCCGAATTTTCAGAGGTTACTTTCATCACTGATGTATTAGAAGACAATGCGCTGATAAAGTATAACAATGCACAAAGAGTTGCGACAGTTAAGGGAATTTCTGAAAACTTCATTGAAGAAGGTCGTCTGGACAACTATCTGGCTTTCGGCAATCTAAAATTAAAAGAGGATGGGGTTAATTATGCTATAGTCGGTAGAGGAGTACAATTTGACCTGTCAATCAATCCCAAAAATGATTTCTATACCATTCAAATGGTTTTCCCGGATGAAATCAAGCCGGGAATGACGAATCCTGATAGAATGTATCGATTGAAAAACATCCTACCCGCAGGTGTTTTCGCCATTGAAAAGTCATACGACGAAAATCTAGTTTTTGTCCCGATCGATTTTGCTGAAGATTTATTCAACAAAAAGGGAAGAAGAAGCAGTCTGGAAATACAATTGAGCGAAGGTTCCAATATCAATGAATTAAAAACAAGCATACAAGCAGCTCTAGGAGATGAGTTTGTGGTGATGACCAATGAGGAGGTGCATGGAGGGTTATACAAAGTCTTGTCCTATGAAAAGTTTTTTGTCTTCCTCACATTTTCTGTAATCATTGCTATCGCTTCCATCAACATCTTCTTCTCACTTAGTATGCTAGCCATTGACAAAAAGAAAGATGTGGCCATCCTGACAGCTCAAGGTGCCGATAAAAAGCTCATCAGAAATATCTTTTTGTTTGAAGGCTGCATTGTGGCGTTCACCGGAGCACTCACAGGTCTGCTACTTGGCCTTCTGGTCAGTTTCTTGCAGCAAGAGTTTGGATTAGTAACCATGGGCATGCAAACCGCTATCATGGATGCTTATCCTGTTAAAATTGAATGGATGGACGTTTTTTATACTATACTGTGCATCATTTTCATCACTTTGATCACGGCAATTCAACCTGCGATTAGCGCCTCCAAAAATATCGCACTCAACGAGTTACAATAATTCCTTCGTTTACAACGCTTTTGTTGTGGAAAAATCTTGACAATCTCTTATCAAAAAAGTGGTGCTTTTTAACCCCTTTTTTGTTAGCTTCGAAATTTGCCCGGCATAAAAACTTATGAAGGTATCACCAGATCAGCCGTTTCAAATTGTTTACTCATTATTCGAACACGAGTACTTAGGATTCTTGTTTGAGTCATTCGTAATACAACTAAACGAAAAAGGAAATCTTACTTATTCCCATCAAAATATCTCTGCTCAAAATGCAGATGAATTTGACTCTGGCCTGGACGTAAATGATTATGAGTTAATCAAAACCATGGACGAAATGCAGCAGAAAGCTGTATTCAACCATTTTCATAAGAAGAAACTCAAGATGGAAGAGTTCTTCTTAAAGGTCTTTGATAAAAATAATGGTGATAAGGTTCTACAGGATGAAATAGATCGTTACCTCGAACGCAGAAGATCCAAAGTCTTGTCTCTAATGAGTGGCAAACAGCTTTTCGAAATGGGAAAAGATGGGGAGCCTGCCTGGAAACCAATTTCCATAACTGACGAGAAAGCGACGATTCTTTTCCACTTCCGTAGAAATGAAGAGAATACCCACTACTTCCCAACGATTAAGTTGGGCGGAGAAAAAATAGACTTCTATCAAAACAACAGTTTGCTTCTATGCAAAGAACCAGCGTGGCTGGTGGTGAATGATACACTGTTCACCTTTGAGAAAGAAGTGAATGGTAAAAAGATTAAACCATTCTTCAATAAGAAGTTCATCCTAATACCTAAGAACGTTGAAGAGACTTATTACAAGAAATTTGTAGCTCCCTTGATTGCTTCCTTTGATGTGTATGCAAAAGGATTTGAAATCAAGTCAGAGGCGCTCACACCAACACCTGTTCTAACATTCTCAGAATTAGCAACTGCAGCTCAAACTACAGGTTCGTTGTTTGACAATAACAATACGGAGAATGGCGAGGAATCCATGTCCAAAATTCTATTTGAATTAAGCTTCAAATATGGCACCTATTCCTACAAAGCGGACAAACTCAAACAGGTTAGTGTCTCTATTGAGAGACAAAATGATGAGTATATTTTCCACCGAATTAAAAGGGATTCGGCGCAGGAAAAGGATTTCATCGAAACACTTAACAAAACAGGTCTTCAACTTAAAAGTTCGAGATCGACACTAAATAAGACCAATGCCATCTCTTGGCTAAATGAAAATCTCAACGAGCTAAGATCTCGTGGATTTGAAATCAATCAACAAGACGAGTCCGTCAAAAAATATTTCCTTGGAAATACCAGTATCGATCTGGAAATCTCCGAAGGTATCGATTGGTTTGATATCAAGGCAGTCATTCGTTTTGGTGATTACGAAATCCCTTTCTCTGAAATTCGGAAGCATATTCTACACAAACACCGCGAGTTTAAACTTCCAAGCGGAGAGTATGCGGTAATTCCTGATCGTTGGGTGGAGGAGTATAGTGACCTGTTTGCTTTCGCTCATCAAGGAGATGAGAATCTCACTCTGAATAAGATGCACGTGTCTTTGGTCAAAGACCTCAAAGACAACAACAATGCGAAAGTAGCAATGACCAGAAAGCTGGAAAAATTGATGGATTTTGACAGCATTGAAAATGTGGAGCTTCCGGCCAAGTTCAAGGGAAATCTTAGACCTTACCAACAAGCTGGGTTCAACTGGCTTCATTTCCTCAATGAATACGCTTTTGGTGGGTGTCTAGCCGATGACATGGGTCTTGGTAAAACGGTTCAAACACTAACTCTCTTGCAGAGTGAAAAAGAAAAGGACAATGGGTCAACTAGTTTGTTGATTATGCCGACTTCCCTCATTTATAACTGGGAAATGGAAGCCAACAAGTTTACCCCTAACCTTAAGATTCTTAACTATACCGGTACAGGACGCGATAAGGATCCAGAGAAGTTTGCTCGATACGACATAGTAATTACCAGTTATGGGATTGTAAGAATTGACACAGAAATTCTGAATCAATTCTATTTCAACTACATCATATTGGATGAATCTCAGGCAATTAAAAATCCAGATTCGATCATTTCCAAGTCTGTACGCGAGTTGAAATCTAGAAGAAAACTGATTCTTACTGGTACACCTATAGAGAATAGCACTTTGGACCTCTGGTCTCAAATGTCTTTTGTAAACCCGGGTTTGTTAGGTAGTCAAAAGTTCTTCAAAACAGAGTATCAAATTCCGATTGAGAAGAAAAGAGACGAGAATAGAACAAGAAAGCTCAATGCGTTAATCAAACCATTTATTCTTAGACGAGAAAAAACTCAGGTGGCCAAGGACCTACCAGAAAAAGTAGAGAATGTTCGCTACTGTGACTTATCTGAAAAGCAAAGAGAATACTACGATAAAGAACGCGATCAATACAGAAATCAGATTTTGGATGTCATTGAACATGATGGAATTCAGAAGTCGCAAATGATTCTCCTACAAGGCTTAACAAAACTTCGACAGATTGCCAATCACCCGAGCATGGTGGATGAGGGGTATGATGGAGATTCTGGAAAATTTGAAGACATCTGCCATATGATCTCCAATGCATTGGGAAAAGATCATAAACTATTGATTTTCAGTCAGTTTGTGAAGCATCTGAAGATCGTTGAGAAGTATCTCAAAGATCAGAAAATCAAATACTCCTACCTTGATGGTTCCGTGAAAGACCGAAAGGCAGAAGTAGAACGATTCCAAAACAATGATGAGGTTACAGTTTTCTTGATTTCCTTAAAAGCAGGAGGACTCGGACTGAACCTGACCCAAGCAGATTATGTATTCCTTTTGGATCCCTGGTGGAACCCTGCCATAGAAGCTCAAGCAGTTGATAGAGCCCATCGAATTGGTCAAACGAATAAAGTATTTACCTACAAGTTTATCGCTAGAGATACCGTAGAAGAAAAAATTCTAAAACTGCAGCAAAACAAACTGCAACTTGCCCAAGACCTAATCACTATTGAAGAAAGCTTCGTGAAAAGCCTTACTAAAGAAGACATCACCAAACTTTTCGACTAATTACCGAAACCTGGTATTCTCTTTTTTGGCGAATCATTCAGTATTCTCCTAGCATTCCTGTAACTTAATTAAAGAGGAAATCCTGTGAACTAGTCCCTATGATTATCAGTTTGGAAGAAATCTCTGCACCAACCATAGGGGTACGATTCCTTGTGTTGTTATTAAAACAAATGTTGAAAAAGCTAGGATTATATTGTCTTCTACTGAACCTTGCCATGTTTGTGAGCGCCGTTGCTTTGCCAAATGACGGACATGGACAGGGTAAGATTGGCTTTGTAATGCCTCCAAAAACCAAGAAAATAGAAGTTCCTTTTGAGATATACAACAACCTCATAGTCATCCCAGTCACTATTAATGACAAACTCACGCTACAATTTATTCTCGATACCGGTGCGGAATCTGCCATCCTTACTGAAAAGCTTTTTGGGGATCTGTTAGGACTAAATTATGTCCGACAGATCAATGTTAATGCTCCAGGGGAAATGGATTCATTGGAGGCTTTTGTGGCAACAAACATTAAAATGTCATTACCTGGGGATATCTCTGGCGTGGGACTAAACATGTTGGTACTGAAAGAGGACTATTTGGAGTTGAATAAGAATCTTGGTGTAGAAGTATATGGGATTATCGGTTATGATGTATTCAGCCGATTTACCATCAATATTGATTATGACAATAAACTACTGACCTTCTATTCTCCTGACACTTTCAAACCAAGAAAATCTCAAACAAGGATACCGATGAAGGTTATCAACACCAAGCCATTCATAACAATGAGTGTACAGCAAAAGGAAAGAGTAGATACCGTTACTTTAATGGTAGACTCTGGTGCGAGCCATGCCATGCTACTGGATGTTGATAGTATGAACCAAATCAACTTGCCCAAAGAAATACTTCCAACCGCTCTGGGTCAAGGATTAGCAGGAGAGATTCCCGGTTATGTCGGAAGAATGGGAGGATGTTCCGTGTTAGATTTTAATTTTAACCAACCCTTGGTTTCCATTCCGATCTCCGGAAGCTATATGAAGGCTATAAAGAGGGGCTCCAGACAAGGAACTGTAGGTGGAGATATTTTGTCTCGCTTCAACACCACATTTGATTACAATAGCAATGCTCTATACGTCACCAAAGGAGATCGATACAATGAAAAATTTGAATACAACATGAGTGGTATGGTGCTTGGTGTATTCGGAAAAGGTCTCGATAGTATTCGAGTCGTTCGTGTGCTAGATGACTCTCCAGCAAAAGAGATTGGTATTGTACAAGGAGACGTTATAAAGTCCATAAACGGAAAAAATCTACATAACAGCAAGTTCACTGATGTCATCTCTATACTTAGGTCCCGAGAAGGTAAAAAATTACGAGTAGTTCTTTGGAGAGATGATAAAAAACTCAAACTCAAGCTACGCTTAAGACGAATGATATAATATTGTCATCAAAGAATTTGTATGTATGATGTTACTATCGTTGGAGGCGGATTAGGAGGGCTAATCGCCAGTATTTTGCTTTCAGAAAAAGGACTCAACGTGCTCCTTCTGGAGAAAAAGCAATATCCTTTCCATCGGGTCTGCGGCGAGTACATATCCAATGAAGTTATCCCTTTCCTGGAATCACACGACATCTACCCTTCGGAGCTTGATCCGGTAGCCATTGATAAACTGTTGATCAGCTCAGTTAGTGGAAGCTTTTTCAAAACACAACTAGATTTAGGAGGATTTGGGCTCAGTCGATATGCTTTTGATAATTGGCTGGCAACAAAAGCACGTTCGCTAGGAGTAACCTTGATGGAAAAAACCACAGTGTCTTCCATTGATAAAAACAATCACTGGACAGTTTCCACCACTTCAGGTGAGCAATATCATTCTAATCTTGTCATTTCGGCACATGGAAAACGCGCCAAGTTAGATCAACAGCTCAAGCGAAACTTCCTTCAGAGCAGGTCTCCCTATGTAGGTGTCAAATATCATATCACCAGCAATCTCGATAACCACACCATCGCCTTGCACAACTTCGTTGGTGGGTATTGTGGTGTAAGCAGAATAGAGTCTAATAAGTTTAACATCTGTTATTTAGCTCATAGAGATCAAATTAAAAAGTACAAACACCTACCCGAATTTGAACACCAAGTAGTTTTAAGAAACCCTCATCTTCGTGAAATTTGGGACAATTCTGAATTTCTATTTGACAAGCCAGAAGTCATCAATGAGATCACTTTCAGGGCAAAGGAACCTGTGCTAAATGGTATCATCATGATTGGGGACTCCGCAGGAATGATCACTCCACTGGCGGGCAATGGCATGGCCATGGCTATTCGATCAGCTGCACTGGCATCTAAGGCTATTTTGGATCATTATCATCCAGATGGAATAAACGAAGATCAAATAACGTCTCAGTATCAAAATATCTGGCGAAAACACTATCAATTTCACCTTGCTAAAGGCAGAGTTATTCAAAAAGCGCTATTCAGTTCTTCACTATCCTCTTCATTTGCTGTTTTTATCGGACGTTTTTTCAAAAACATCACCAACTCAATTATTGAGCAAACACACGGCGAACCTTTCAGTAAAGTATAAGCCAGGAAAAAAAGGCGTTAAGACAAAGAGCTGATAAGAGGTTTAGCCTCATGGTATTATCAAAATTGGCCAACTCTGAATCCTTTCTCACTTTTAGGTACCACCAACCAAAAAACAACAACACTGGAGTAAGTGCCATTAAAAAACTTATTGCTGCTACCTCAGAAAAGTAGATCCAGAAAAACCCAACAAACATGGCAACTGAAATAGTGAAACATATAGCCGTGAAATGAAAGGTCCCCAAAACCCCTAAAATTAAACTTAGTGTAATATCCCCACGTTTACCATCCTCCTCGTGTTGGTAAACCTGTGTCATCGGATAAGACCCAAAGAGAAGAATAGTACTTAGCAAAGCGGCCCATTGGATATTTGTTTCAAATAACATATCCTGAAAACCCATTCCCACGAAAACCATCAGGAAAGTAAAATAACCTTGAAAGACTCCGGCAGTTAGCCATCCAAGAATTGGTCTCTTTTTAAGCCTAATTGCCGGATGGCTATACGCTTTACTAACCAACCCATAAACCAACAACATTAAGGCAAAATACCATGAAACGGTCCAGCCTATAGCTATGGCCAATAAATCCAAAAACCAGGAAACAGAATGTAATTCTCTAGATACTTTGGGTGGTTGCCGAACCCCACCAATACTTCCTTCGTCTTTATCAAAGTAACTGTTGTATCCATTGCTGGCAGGATAGAGCATGAAGTGTAAAACCACAAAAACAAGCAGGAAGCTATTCCAATTGATCTCTGGCAAACATGCAATTGCAAACATGAATACAGGTAACAGGAAAAAAGAAAATGGAAATCTTAAATGTATTAATGTGGACTTTTTCATTCAGTTGGTTAGAACCTGTTGCGAAAAGTTAGTTATAATTAAGTAGCTTCATCCAAATATGTCATCATTCATTTCTTCAATTGGTACTGCCGTTCCGAAAAACAGGTTGAGTCAAAAAACGATAGGTGAATTTATGCTTCGCCACCTGGGAACCACACCTGAAATCAAAAGAACAATTGAGCTGATGTATCGTGCTAGTGGCATTTCTTACAGACATTCCGTTTTATCTGATTTTGGGAAAACTTTAGATGCTTATAGTTTTTTTCCGAAGGACCAAAATCTTGATCCGTTTCCCACCGTTTCCAAGCGAATGCAATTATATAAAAGGGAAGCCCTCTTATTAGCTAAACAAGCTGTTGATGATTGTTTACCCAAAGAACAATTATCTGACATCACTCACCTGATCACGGTTTCCTGCACCGGAATGTATGCGCCAGGCCTGGATATTGAATTGATTGAAGAATTATCTTTAAAAACAAACATACAACGCACTGCAATTAACTTTATGGGGTGCTATGCCGCCTTCAATGCAATCAAAGTAGCCAATTCAATTGTAAAAGCATCTCCTGACAGTAAGGTGCTCATAGTGGCAGTAGAGCTCTGCAGTATTCATTTGTTAAAAAACACCACAGAAGACGCCATTTTATCCAATGCACTATTTGGTGATGGAGCTGCTGCAGTGATTATTGAAAACAACTCACCACGCTTAGGACTAGAACTATGTGGCTTCTTTGCAGATGTTGACACATCAGGAAAGGAGGCAATGGGTTGGAACATTGACGATTTTGGGTTTGATATGAAGCTGTCCAGTGAAGTACCGTTGGTTATCAAAAGAGGAATAAAGGAATTGACTCATAAATTGCTTTCTCAATTTGATCTCAAGTCTGACCAAATCAAGCATTTTGCAATTCACCCAGGAGGTAGGAAAATCCTTAAAGTAATCGAAGAGGAATTGGGTATCTCTGAGGGGGAGAATAAAAATGCATACCATGTCCTTAAGAACTACGGCAACATGAGTTCGCCTACTGTACTTTTTGTTTTGAAAGAATTGATGCAGCAAATTGACGAGAAGAATCTAGGAGATAAGGTTTTAAGCTTTGCTTTTGGACCTGGGTTAACAATGGAAAGCATGCTACTCAAAATCTCTAAAGGATGAATCTTGAGCGTCGATCTACCGAAATTGAAATAATGGATGACCTATCCATTTCTGGAAGTGTCGTTGCCCAAACATTGCGAGAACTCGATACCATTAATCAACTGTTGGGTGGCAATCAAATTAGTCTATCAGCATTCAAAAAAGTACTAAAATCAAGTAAAATTGATTCGTTTGCAGATCTGGGTTGTGGTAGCGCAGATATTCTCAAAAGGATGAGTGGTTTGTGCCCTTCAGCACAGTACGTTGGATTTGACGCCAATCCCCATATTATTGATTATGCTGTTGATAATGTAGCGACACATAAGAATATTTCAGCTTTGGAAGAGAATATTTTTAGTTCATCATTTCAAAATAGATCATTTGACGTGATTCACTGTTGCCTGTTTCTTCATCATTTTACCCATGATGAACTTGTGGACCTTTTTAAACAATTCAACAAACAAGCTAAAAAGGCGATCATCGTAAATGATCTGCATCGACATTTTTTAGCTTATTATTCCATTAAATGGATCACCCGACTTTTTTCCAAATCATTTATGGTTCGAAATGATGCAGCAGTTTCGGTTGCAAGGGGGTTTAAGAAATCAGAATTAACTAGCATTTTATCAGACGCTGGAATTTCCAATTACACCCTTAAATGGAAATGGGCCTTCAGATGGCAGTTAGTTATTACCTGTGATTAACCAGCACTTTGTACGTCACCATTGACTTACGACTACTTTCTTCGTCTTTGAAGCGCATCAGATACATGCCATCAGCCAGATCGTTTACATTGATTTGAATCTGATTAGGACTCCAGGAGTTTACCTGTTCCGTTTTCAAAACATGTCCAGATAAATCCATTAATTGTATTTCGATGGACTCAGATAAGATTTGGTCGAATCGAATATTTAGGAAGTCGTCTGCAGGGTTTGGATATACTTCCAGACCTTCAAAATATTTTTTGAAAAATCCTAATTGATCTACTTTGACAACTGTTACCGCATTCTCAGTAATTAAGATCTCTAACACAATGGTATTGTTTTCGGAACCTTCAGTTCCCACCTCAAACTCCACGTAAGAATCTTCATCCATTGGTATACCAGGATATTCCACATTGAAACGATAAAGTCCAGCTACCAGGTCGGTGAACTCAAAACGTCCTTCGTCATCGGATTGTACATAAGCTACCAGCTCAAATTCACCATCTTCTTGATTGTTTCGACCCTTAGGCACAAATCGACGGACTGAACAGCCCGCTCGCTTTACTTTTCTACGTGCATTGATACGACCTTCCGAAGTTTCATCCACAAACTCAGACTCCACTGTACCAAGGATTTCACCTGGACCAAGCGGACCAACTCCTGGCTGAGAAACCAAGGTAATCGTTTCTTCAAGGTCACTTCTCAATTCAATTGGAGTTGCCTCAGACCAAAGATCAGTGCTTGAGAAGTATGTTGGCAAATACAAATCCAGATCTCCTTCTACCAGTGCCAAATAATCCCCTAAAACAACATCGTCAAAGACATACCCTTCGGTAGTTCCTGCAACAGGAGCCAATGAATCATATGGTTCACCTTCAATAATTTTAAACAAATAGGCAGTTCCATCATTTACGTCAGATCCAGATTGATTTACTGCATGGAATCGAATGGAACCTGATGCCCAAACGGTTTTTGGGAAACTCTCAAGTGTCAGGTCTGGAACCAAAGGACTGGTAACTTGCAGGCGATAGGTTCCCATGTTCTCGTAGGCAAGACCTACTATTTCATAGGTATCACTAATAGCTCCAGGGATATCCTCCTCAACACCTGATAGATTTTCATAAGACCACTGATAGCTGTTGTTAGTGCCATCCAGACTAGAGATAAACTCTACAGAGCTGCCAATTGCAAGCGTATCAATGAGTGAGGATCCAAAATTTCTCTGGGGAGAATAGCTCAAAGAAGTTAAATCCACCAATGGCTCCAAATCACCGAAATCCAGATTATTTTCTGATAGATCCAAAGAAGTTAGGTTAGGCATTAAGTGAAAATCTGGAACTGAACTAATTCGGTTGCCTGATAAATCCAAGAACTCCAATTGTCGGATGTCCAAAATATCTTTCGGAAGTCTTCCCACCAAATTGTTATCACTTAGAGACACCTGAGTAACTCTGTTGTTTTCGATTGTCACGCCAAACCAATCTACTAAATCGGCATCAACCCAATTATCTGCACCTTCCCAGCCTGTACCATTCATCTTGGTATACATACTAGCCAAGGCAAGGGAATCCCTATGCAGCGAAGATACCTTCAAATATATTGGACGTGTGGTCAGGGTTAGCGCTGTTGCTAATGAAGATGATACCTCAGCAAAGTAATATCCTTCATCCTCAAAAGAGGTAATGGGCAAACCCAATACTGGATTAGTTCCCGTCAATTGTGAGGTTTCGTCTGCTGTTTTAAACCAGGTATAGGTATTTGCACTTCCTGTAAGGGTTCGATCTATTGAGTATGTAGTTCCAATTTCTTCAAAGGCTTCTAAAGTGTCTAGCACACGGCCTTGTGGTGCATAAGTAAAGTCAGCAACGCCAATATGTGGTTCGATATCACCAAACTGAATTTCATTATTCGAAATGTCTAAACTTTCTATTGCAGGTAAAGTGGAAAATCCTGCAACAGACTTTAGCTGATTACCTGATAAATCTATTGATGACAAACTATCTAAGTTTTCAAGACTTGTAATACTACCCACCAAATTATTAGTAGGCAATTGCAGCGAAACAGGTCGTTTATTAGCCACAATCACACCAAACCAGTCATCTAAGTCAGACTCCATCCAACCAGTATGATCATTCCAGTTGTCTCCATCGGTCTGACTGTAAAGTGAGACCAAAGCTGTAGAGTCCGCCGCTCTAACAGACTCATCAAAGAAAGATCCGAAAGCCAGTCTTCCAACTCCATTAATTTGGGAACTGATTTGACCGGTTGATAAATCTCCTGACACAGAGAGCACCTCTTGTCCAACATAAGTAGAATTATCAGAAGAATAACCGATACGCAAGTCATCAATGGAAGTAGAGATTGTCTCCCCATTTACCGGCAGATTTACTTCGTAAGATGAAATTGAGCCAGAGGATAAACTGATATCCCAATATTTATCATTTGAGACGGCTAACAAGTTTTTACCAGCAATTCCGGCAGGATCTGATTCAACAGCCTCAACTGTCAATTGAGGGTTAGTGCCATCAATAGTAGAAATATCAACTGGAAGATAATTGGTGCTGGTGCCAATTGGAAATGTCATGTCTGAAGTCCCTGACACAGAAAGTGCTCCGACCACATATGCTGAGGATGTTGGGTTAGAAACAGTTACAGCTTCCTGCAAAGTCAGAAAGTCATTGGAAAGCAATCTGGAATTATTGAAATTCATCTGATCACTTACCTGAAGTGAAGAACTCAAAAAATGATCTCCAGATCCGCCAAGAGTCAAAATTGCTACAGTATCATCTAAATCAATTTCCTGCGAAGCGCCTAGCAGCACTAATTCTCCAGACCCATCATACGCCTGCTGATTAATTAGGTCTCCAGTTAATTGGATAGTCCCTTCATTATTAATGGTTCCTCCATTGGTCAAAGTGGGAATACCCGAAACGGTAGTACTTCCCGATACAGTGAATTGAGCACCATTATTTACCATTTGAGCCGAGAGCCCAATCGGTATAGAAAGGAACCATATGATCAGAAATTTCAAACCTTTCATGATCAGTTGTTGTAAGAATACTGGATGGTCACATTGTAAATCTCGGCATAACCAACACTGCTACTTGTTCCTCCTGAGCCTTGTATAAATATGTAATATATATATCTGCTATTATCTATTAACTCAATTCCTTTCCCTGCATCGACTTGCTCAACTCCATCTGCTTTAGTAGTCCCAATAGCTTCAGTGAATTGCGTACCAGTTGTAGCATTCAACAATACAAATTTAGCTCCCATACTTGCCGCTGCTCCATTTTTTCCCTGATCAAGATAACCTGTAACTGCATCGACAGAAGCACCATTAGGCAGTCTAAATACAGCAGTAGCTGTGACAATGGAATTATTCTCAGCAGAAATAAGGAATCCCTTATTTCCTTCAGTGCCGAGCTCAATCGAATTGGTGGCTCCTTCAACTACAAAATCAGATGCTCTTAGTGTAAGGAACTCTGTTTTAGAAGATTGAAGAGAAGATACACTGGAGTTCAAACTGGAAATACTTGACGTATGACTATTGATGTCTGTTTGATGCTCAGCAAGAGCAGACTGTACATTGGTAGAAGTCATTCCATTTCCTGCCGTTACACTAACTTCAGTGGCAGTCTGATCATCTGTTCCAGTACCATCTTGTAATGAACTTAAATTAACACTATTGCCACTTTCAATGGTCAAAGTAGTTCCAGCGAAAGATAAATTCTGATCATCCGTACCAGTTCCATCTGATAATGAAGATAGATCCACACTTCCTCCATTTGTTAAATCAAGGTTGGTTCCGTCAAAAGATAAAGACTGAGCATCCGTATTATCCATGTATCCACTCAGGTCAAAAGTTGTTGCACTTCCAGATAATCCTAATACGTCTCTATCAAAAGTTAAATCCTGAATCTCATTGGATGCATCAGCATCAGCATCATCTCCAAGAGAAGAAAGATTCACAGTATTACCCCCAGAAAGTGTAAGACTAGAACCGTCAAACGATAAAGACTGTGCATCCGTGAATACAGCCCCAGCAGGAACTGCGGTAAGTACAGTTAATCCATTGACTGTTTCAGCATCATCCACCGTGCTATTACCATCTGTGTCGTAGACACTTTGCAGCATATCACCACCAGCAGAACCTGCATCAATATCTGCTTGAAGTTCTTGCAAAGCCGACTGCACATCGGTTGAAGTTAGATTACCAGAGGCCGTTACCACAACTTCACTAGCGGTTTGGTCATCTGTATCAGATATTCCATCCACATCTCCTTGAATTTCAGAAAGGGCGTCCTGAACGTTGGTGGATGTTAAATTTCCTGAAGGTGTTACTGTAACCTCGGTGGCAGTCTGGTCATCAGTATCAGAAATGCCATCGATATCTCCTTGAAGTTCGGAAAGGGCGTCCTGAACATTGGTGGAAGCTAAATTTCCTGAAGATGTTACTGGTACTTCAGTGGCTGTTTGATCATCCGTACCTGTTCCGTCTTGAAGACTAGCCAGATCCACACTATTTCCACCGGTAATAGCTAATGTCGTACTGGTAAAGGAAAGCGTTTGGCTATCCGTATTGTCTAAGTAGGGAGATAAATCAATAGTCGTCGAACTGGAATTATTCGTGATGGTCAAATCATTTCCCGAAAGACTCAAATCTTGAATCTCATTTTGATCATCAAGATCTCCTGTATTTGAAATAGTACCATCCACAATAGATAGGCCGGTACCAGCAGTTAATTGCTGTGCACTTAGTGAAGTCCAAACTGACCCAGACCAGTAGTAGAATACCTGCTCAGTACTATCAAAGACTAATAGCCCTTGATCATCAGAAGCCAGATTGTCTGTAAAAGTTGTGGCCGTACGCTCAGTTGTAGACACCTGTGGAACTAGAAATCCCTGATTACCATCAGGTGAAACCAGATGCAATACTGCATTGGAATTTGGTGTTTCAGTGCCTATTCCTACTGAGTTTTGTGCTGTTGCGGCAAGGCACAAAAAGGCATAACCAACTGCGAATAAGAGGAGTGAACGGTGATTAATTTCGATGAGGTCTTAAAATTGGCAGACCAAATGTAATAAATCACCGATTAACTATATGACTTTTTTTATATTATCTTTAAATATACCATTATTCGGGTAGGTAAACTCCCTAAATGTTAATGTCTTACTACGATTTTACGGGTTAAAGTCCTTTGATGGGCATCTAAATCCACGATATTGAGGAAATACATTCCATCAGGAATCAAGACGGTCTCCCATTTGATGACACTCTCACCATCATAGATTTTTCGTAAATATTCTCGTCCCTTCACATCTACAATTCTGATCAAGTGGCCTTTTAACTCCTTTGCCAAATCAATGCTTACATAATCTGTAGCGGGATTTGGATATATCGAAACATCAATTGTGGACCAGGATGCCGAAAGCAAATTGATACGCTCCACGAAAATTCCATCTTCTGTAACAGTCGCTTGTAGTTCAATACTGTTGCTGGTAGATCCTTCCTCACCAATTTCAAATTCTACGTAAGAGTCTTCATCCATCGGAATCCCCGGATATTCGATGTTGAAGCGATAAAGTCCTGCTGGAATATTTTCGATCTTGAATTTACCTTCATCGTCAGATTCCACATATGCTATCAATTCAAATTCACCTTCTTCGTCTTGATCAGTTCGTCCTTTGGGTACAAACCTCCTGATAGAACAACCAGCACGTTTTACTTTTCTTCTGGCATCAATTCTACCTTCATTTTCATCCGCATTGAAGTCTGACTCTACTGTACCCGCTAATGTTCCAGACCCATCAGCTGGGGTTAAAGCTGGTGGTACCGTGAACATTGTCATCGTATCTAAAACATCTTGTCTTAAAGTCAAGGTATCTGCCTCTTCCCATAGGAATGTGTTTTTATAATAAGTAGGTAAGTAGGAATTGGGATCTGCACGAATAGCGATGAGATAATCTCCAAGTAGGAGGTTCTCAAAGATCACTTTACCGTTTGTAAACACTAAACCTTCTGGATCAAATGAACCATTTTCCAATTTTGGTATCGAATCAAATGGCAATCCAGGTCCTTGATTTCTGAGCGCATAAGCTGATCCCTGATCAAGCAAAATATCGTTATCTCCATACACGGTGAAGTCAAGGTTTGCTGTAGCCCACAATTGGACTGGCTCTGTATTTACCACCAGACCCGGCAACAGTGGATTCTGAATCTCCAATTGATATGTCGCCATATTATCAAAACCTAAAGCTGAAATCGTGAGAGAGGCAGTTGTTTCACCTTCTACATTTACAAAATTCTCTTCGAAAGTATTGTAGTAATCCGCTTTCCATTGATAGGTATTGTTAACTCCCCCAACGCCTATGTCAAAAGAATATGAACTCCCTTGTGGAATTGTCAGACTATCTCGAGTTCCGATGTTTGCTTGTGGACTGTATTGAGTATCCTCAGTAAATAAATCTGCATTCAGCTCCAGATCTCCTAAATCTATTTGATTATCGGACACATCCAGAGTGGTTAATTCCGTAAGTCCAGTTAATAGAGGAATCCCTTCAAATGAGTTACCAGACAATAAGAGGACTTTTAATGAATCCAGGCCTAAAACCTCTGTACCTAGTGAGCCTTCAATTGCTTTATCCGATAGATTAAGGACAGATATCCGGTCATTCTCCACTACAATCTCGGAACGCTCAGAAAGCGCAAGCGTATTCCAGTCTGTTGCCGTATTCTGCCAGGTCTCCCCTCCAAGTACATTATAAATGGTTGATACCACAATCGAATCAGATTCTAGCGGAGAGTACTGAGCCAAAACATTGGGAATGGCTAAACCATCATTAAGATTACCTTCTCCATCCTCTGCCGTGAGATAAATATCAAACAATGATTGTCTTACAAAAGCGGAGGCTACCTGCTCCCTAACCACATCTGGAGATTGGTCATAAGTAAAGTTTCCTGTTACAATCTGTCCCGTAAGAGCTTGTCCACCAGTGGCTGCATCTTTCATTTGAGAGGCATTTGGTATGGCATTGCCATCTTCGAGGACAACCATATAGACAGTTCCTGCCTCATTGAGTGCATAATCAAGTGTTAGTTCATCACCAATTATTGTGGCATTGTAGCTATCAAAAGAAGGTGCCAAATTTGGTTCAACAATACTGAAATCGGTATCTGTGGTGTCTGCAATACCATATGCGCTAACACTAGCTCTAAAATATGCCTGGGAAGAAACAGGCTGACTTACTGTCCACTGAAATGTGCTATCTGTATAAATAGATAAAGGAGCTTGGGCTATTAGATAAGGAAAAGTAGATCCACTGTCAAGGCTAAGCTCAAAAATGAGCACATCAGTTAATAATAAACCCTCCACTTCGAAGCTCACCGTTTGTGCAGATCCCTGCACAATTTCTTCTCCTCCATTTGGAGTTAATAACGTGATGCTACGGTCTACCGATCCAATGGTGAAGACAGCATCTGAAGTATCTCGAAGATCCTGCGTAATATTTTCTACCATGATCAACGCTGTAGTAGATGTACTGTCTCCCACATCCCAGCTAAAGGTATTGCCTGGATAAGTGGTACCTGAGGTACCCTGAGAAAGGATAGAAAAATTAGAACCTCCGTCCATACTTAGACTTATCGCAATGTTATCTGATGATGCAAAAGCCACGTCGCTCCAGGATACGGTATAGTTAGTACCTGTTTCCACAAACTCTCCTCCATTTGGATCAACCACCGTTACAGACGGTATAATCTGTGCATTAATCGTAAAGAAATTGTCACTTTGATCAGATACGGATTGTGTCAGGTTCTCTACTTGTATTAATGCCTGTGTGGTAATAGAATCTGGAAGAACCCAGTCAAATACTCCAGAATACGTACTTGACAATCCTTTATCTATAAGAATGAAATCTCCGTCAGACACAACAGAGAAGCTTATAGCGATGGAATCTGTCGGTTCGATATTTAGCTCATTCCAACTGACCTGAATGGTATCGGCCACATTATAACTTTCAGTACCATTGGGTGATACTACTGTAATGGATGGAGAAGGATCTGCAAAAGCACCAGAAGAAATCCAATTTGCTGCGGAATTAGTCCCAGATAATCCTGACCAACTTCCATCATTTGTGAAAATGCTTCTATCCGGTAAAATATCTGATCCAGCAGGTTGATCAAATCTATAATATGCATCCAAACCTGATTCATTTCCGATCAATGTGGACAACATATGATCGTTAATTTCTGATTCTGTCAACGTGTAATTCCAAACCCTCAGCTCATCCAATGATCCGGAAAATTGGAAAGTACCATCATAATAAGTTCCTAATGTTACTCCTGAAGGAAGAGATCCTGTTACTGTTGGAATACTCCCTGTAAAAGTCAATACATCCTGAACTCCGTTAATGTAAATTTTCAGACGATCGGCATCTAAACTTTGGGTTCCATCAAAAGTCATTACAATATGATACCATTTACTTGATTCAAGAATCGTAGCAGTTCTGCCGTATGCCTCTGACCCATTCGAAACCACTCCTAATAAACTTCCACCAGCTCCATCTAATTGTAAATCCACACGCTGTGTACCAGAAGATCCACAAACAAAAAACACATCGAATCCTCCTAAAGCATCGAAGGAAGACCATAATTCAATAGAAAAATTCTGCGTGTTTTGAAATGTCGTAATTCCTTCAATATCAACTTTGTCATCAGTGCCATCAAAATTCAAAGCTCTTCCTGGAGCAATATATGCCCCAGCATACCTTGAATTACTGGGACTAGACAATGAGTTGTAAAGCGATACCACCCTCCACCAGTATGCAGTATTACTAGAAAGAGTGGAGGTTGTATATGTTTCGGTATCTGCCGCTAAGACTGCACTGTAATTCGTCCAGGCCACATTATCAGTAGAATACTGAACTCGAAAACCTGTTTCTGTAGAAGCCGTATCGGTCCATGTTAAGGTTATTGAATTACCAACATTTTCCACTGCGAATAAATCAATTGGTGCTGCTGGAGGGAGTGCCACTGTAAAAACCGCGTCGCTACTATCTGCTTCACCAGAAGTGGTATTGGTTATTTTTATGAGACCCTCTGTGGTTTGAACTGAAGGCACAGTCCATGAATAGGTATCATCTGCTACCTCAGAATAAGTACCAGAAAAAACATTGGAGTAAGACACACCGTTGTCCTCAGAAAAATCAATGCTGATGTTATCACTTGTATTCCAGATAGATCCAAGGGTCCATCCCAGGTCTACTGTCTCTCCAGGTTGAAACAACTCACCACCATTTGGATAATACAGTGCAACCCCAGGACAGGTAGCACAGATGGTGAAGGATAAGGTGGTGTCTGAAACATTTCTTGATGTATTTCGGACAATCATTTTCACCGAGGTACTTTCAATAGCTGGTACGGTCCAATTGTAGGTACTGCTATCTCCACTATTAGTTAAGGACGTATATCCTACCGAATTGATGTTTACGGATGTAGCACCACCATCCAATGAATAGCGAAGATTAAAATTATCATTTATCCCTAAATCGGCATTCAGCCAGGTGATTGGTAGTGTAGCTCCTTGTGAAACAAATTGCCCATTAACAGGTGAAACTACATCAACTAATGGTTCGAAATACACACGAACTGCATTGCTCGTATCTGAAAGTAAACGCGTAGTATTTCTTACGATAAATTCAATATTCTGATCCAGTGCCGAACCAAAATCTGGCATGGTGAAAGTATAAGTAGAAGAATCTCCACTATTAGTAAGTGACGTATAGCCGACTGAATTGATGTTCACCGAAGTAACACCTCCATCCAATGAATAGCGAAGATTGAAATTATCATTTATCCCTAAATCGGCATTCAGCCAGGTGATATCGATCGTTTCTGCAAACTTGCGCTCCTCCACTCCAGTGGGTGAGACAATCACCACATCTGGCTCGAAATATACACGGACTGCATTGCTTGTATCTGAGAGTAAACGGGTCGTATTTCTTACGATAAATTCAATGTTCTGATCCAGTACCGAACCAAAATCTGGCATGGTGAAAGTATAAGTAGAAGAATCTCCACTATTAGTAAGTGACGTATAACCGACTGAATTGATATTGACTGAAGTAACTCCCCCATCCAATGAGTAGCGAAGATTGAAGTTATCATTAACCCCTAAATCAGCATTTAGCCAGGTGATATCAATTGTTTCCGCAAACTTGCGCTCCTCAACT